>DBQK01000011.1:483-52921 GCA_002305195.1 Patescibacteria group bacterium UBA1396 | reverse complement strand
TTGATATCACCGGACCAAGAAGAGTTACCGCTATTATTAAGAGCGCCAATTACTGACTGTGTCGAACTAAGGTTCCCGATCCAGGTACCTAGTCCAGTTTGAGTCGATCCTTGTTGAGAACCATTAAAGTAAAATTTTGCTTCATCACTTGAAGCATTCCAAGTTAACACTACCTGAAACCATTCAGTAGTTGTTGTTGCGTGGGAAATGCTCTTTTGAGTTCCGCCGGCGTAGTAAGATGTATATAAATTCCCATTATTTTCAAAAAACTGAACAATATTATTTGAATCAACCCTCATATTAACTATCCAGTCAGCAGCACCATCGCTCCAAACACTTGAGTCAGAAACTTTTGCCCAAGCCACCAATGTCCCTTCATCCGGATTAAATACACTATTTAAATCTGAGGAATAAATATCTACATAATCATTACTTCCGTCAAATGTATAGGCATTTGATAAATGCCCGCTGGTTGAATCCGCCCCCAGAGTAGGGCGATTGCCAGAGGCAGCAGTGGGAATCGAGCCGGAAAGAGGAGAGATTTCAGTGACTGATACATCATCTACTTCAAGATATTCTCCAGCAACCATGCCATCGTACACTACAAATACTGTCGATTGAGCGACGAATTCTACATCGAAGTATTGCCAATCAGTTGAGGTTGTACCGGTCCATTTTATAGAAGTTTCCCATACTCTAGGAGTTGAGACTCCATCGCTTTTGACATATCCAGTGGCCCTATATCGTTTACCCGCAGTAAGAATTGTTTGTCCAACTCCGACATTACCATCTGCGCCACCATGGGCAACTCTAAGCAGATTAGTACCACCATGAGGACTTGTTGTTTCTTTAGATAGGGATGCACTGACACGAGGAGTCCACGCACTGGTATCCTCTGCCTCCATATCGCCATCTGTCAAAAGCTCACTGCCGTCAAAATCCGCAGAAGAAGGGATATCGATTTGTTTGACAGAGACGTTGTCAATGGAACCCACAAAATCAGCATCTGCTCTTAGTCTTAATACCGTACTTGGCAAATCAGTAAAGTTTTCAGTGTGTGTCCCGTTGCTCGAATAAAATGCACCTCCCCTACCGCCAATTACAGGTCGAATACTTCCAGAGCTATAATTCGATATGGTAAAGGTTAACTCATAGTTATCTCCAGGATTTAAAACAGTTTGATAAATGTCCGAGTCTGTAGATTGGCTTCCATCGGAGCTAGCAACGCCGTCGCTAATGGACCAACCATCTCCTTTGTTCCAACTACTATCCGTATCAAACCCCCCATTAATAACAATATCCCTTCCTTCACTATCACTCGGATGTTTAGCTTCCGCATAACTCAAAGTAGTCGATGCCTCCTCCTGCATTGGCCAGGCCACCACTGCACTTTCCATATCGCGGATGAAAACTTTTTGGGTATCGGCGGTTGAGCTAGCACTGGGATTGCCGTAATACACATAAAGGTCTGTACCACTGGTCGATATTTTAGGAGCTTTTGTCCAAACCAAAGTTTCGGTAGTGTCACAGGTATTTGGCTCAATCCAGTAGGGTAGCACTTTGCCATTTATATCGGTTACTCTGATATCCTGACAATCGCTCTGCAGTTTACCACTGGCGATTAAACTAGCGGTGTCGAGAGTAATCTTGACCTGAAAATCTGTTTTATTTTCGCCTGATGAATTACCAACCGGTACTCGCTGGCGAAAACTATATGAAGTGTCAAACCAGCCGGCTTCTGCCTCTGGTGCCAGCCAGTTGTAAAACAAGAAAGCTGGCAGCAATGCCAAAATAACCAAAATGCCGATTAGCAGCGGCCAGCGCTGGCGCTGGCCGCTGCTACCAATTCCAACTCCAATTCCCAACCTGGATAACCTAGATAAACGACCACTACCAATAACAGGCAAAGCTACCACCTTTGCGGATGATCTTGAGAGGTTTGCTTTAGTGGATTTTTTAGGTAATTTAAAGGCAGAAAACTTTGAAAACTTTTGCCAAAAATTCCCTCTAAAAATACTTTGGCAACCGTCTTGGAATTTAATCCATAATCCTGCCCAAAAACTACTTCGAAATCTGTCCCACAAACCACTCCAAAAACCGTCACCCTTTTTTCTTCTGGCATTAACGGTTTTTACTGGTACAACTCCCACCTATCCATTGTAGCTAATCTGCTAGCTGAGTCTCAACCTCGCTTGAGACGAGAGTACCTACATCCTCACCACGACAGGCTTGTAACAGGTTGTCGTCCTTGAACATTTCCAGGACCAAGATTCGCATACCGTTTTCCATGGCCATCGATAATCCTGAGGTGTCCATTACCTGCACCTCTGGCATCAAGATAGCATCCTGATAAGTGATGGTGCGATAGCGTTTAGCATCGGAATGTTTGAATGGATCCTTATTGTATACGCCGTCCACCTTAGTAGCTTTAATTACAACATCGCAGTGTAACTCCAGGGCGCGAAGAGTTGCACCGGTATCGGTAGTAACATAAGGACTGCCGATGCCAGCCGTCAAGATCACCACTCGGTCTTTCTCTAAGTGTCGAATTGCCTTGTTGCGGATAAACGGTTCGGCCACATCAGGCATAGTCAGGGCAGATTGAACTCGATTATCCACCCCAACTTTATTGAGTGCGTCTTGCAAGGCCAAACCATTCATTACCGTGGCCAACATACCCATATAATCTGCCGTTGCGCGGTCAAAGCCAGATTTAGAGGCCGATAACCCTCTAAAAATATTGCCCCCACCGATCACAACCGCCACCTCGATGCCCATATCCTTGACGGCCTTGATTTTTTTAGCCACTTCTAAGGAGGCATCATTGGAGATGCCGCTTTCGCGGTCACCCATCATCGATTCGCCACTGATTTTGAGTAAAACTCGCTTATAAGTTTTGTCAGACTTATTTGGTGTAGTTTTTGGCATAAAAACCCTTCTGCTTTTGATTTTATCTGGAGATCAATTTTTTCACTTGGTAGTTTATTATTTGACCACCTCCGGAACCCCTCGGAGGTTGATGGTATTTTAGACAGATTGTTGTACTTCTGGCAAGCGGGATTGGGAGTGGGTGATGCCAGAGGAAGGTGTTGCTTACACGGAGTTTTTGCCGAGAAGGTGACACCCGGGTGTCACCTTCTCGAGGCGAAAACCGTGTAAGCAACACCCCAGTCTGGAATTTTCCTACAACTTCTTCACCCTCTTCCCAACCCCTGTATAATACCCACTATGTATTACCTTAAAGCTCTCGATTTACGCGACAAAAAAGTGCTCTTACGCATGGACCTAGATTTGCCGGAAAACCAGGATGGTTTCGACACCACCAGGTTAGAGTATGGCTTGCCTACCCTGCAGTATCTACTCAAACGAGGCGTGGCCGAGGTTAAAGTTATCGGTCATCGCGGCAGACCAGGTGGTAAAACCGTCAGAAAATTGAAACTAGCGCCGATAATAGACCTAATTAAGGAGCGCATCGACGAAAAGTATCACAGCAAGTTGGTTTTTGAGGAAAATCTCAGGTTTGCCCCGGGTGAAGAGAAAAATCTCAAAACCTTTGCCAAAAAATTAGCTAAGGGTTATGACATTTATGTTAATGAGGCCTTTGCAACGGCACATCGCGAACACGCCTCAATCGTGACGCTACCGACTCTACTCCCAACAGTTATGGGCAGACAGTTCGAAAAAGAGATGAAGGTACTACGCCAAATTTTGTACGCTCCCAAGCGCCCGTTAACTTTAATTTTAGGCGGGGCCAAAGAAGAAAAACTTGAATATCTAGACAAGTTGTTTGAGCATTTTAACGTTTTCTTGGTTGGCGGTAAGTTGGCGCAAGGTCGAAAAGATATGGAAGAAACCAATCGCAAATTAATTGTTGGCGATTTGACCGAGGACGGCTTGGATCTTAACCAGGATACTATTGAGCAGTTTGACCGATTTATCAAGGCTTCCGAGACTGTGATTTGGAATGGACCGGTCGGCAAGTATGAAGACCCCGCCCACCAAGCCGGCACCGAGGCGATTGCCAACTCCGTGGCTCGAAGCAAAGTATTTAGCTATGTTTGTGGTGGTGATACTGAGGCGGCTATTACCCATTTTGGTCTGGAACACAAAATGTTTAATCATATTTCCACTGGCGGTGGTGCAGTAATGAGTTATTTGGTGGACGGCACCTTGCCAGGCCTGCAAGCGATCGAAGCCAGTCAGCAAAGTTTCGACTGGGATAAGTTACTGGAGTTTGTAATTTAATCTATTTGATCTTTGACGTGTTAAGATCTGGTTTTATTTGTGTCTGATTGAATTTTTTTCTGCGAGATCAACATTTGAAATTATATCTAGCTTGACTAATTTTATCCTTCCAGCCTAAAGTGTATCTATTGTTAACAAAGTAATAGAAAGCTGGTTGTAGTATGAGACACCGTTCTAATGGTAATGGTCGTACTAGGATGGATGAGCTTTTTTTACTTCCAACTGATGGACATAATGGTTCGGAAATCGATAATTATGAAATCGAGGGTCCTAATTCTAATGTAGAAAATTTATCTATTGCAGATTTATTGGCGTTAATACAAGGACTTAACCGAAAGATCTCTGGCGTAGAGACCGAATTGAATCAACTTGAAGATAGACTGAAAGTTGCGATTCGCATCTTAGCTATAAAAGAAGGTGGATTCAGATAACAAATAGCTGCAAATAGACTACTAATCAGTAGCTAATTACTTTTTAACCTGGCTGATACAACTTTATCAACAACATAGTTTCAGAGCTGTCATTGAGTTACCATTAAACCACCATTGAGCTACCATTGAGCATCGGCAACTGTTAAGTTAAACTAAAAATATATGTCAAGCGGTCTGCCCGGATTTGCGATTAATGGTTTTGGTCGAATTGGTCGAACTACTTTAAGAGTTTGGTACCAAAAATGGGCGGAGTCTGTTAACAAAAATAACTCATTTAATAATTACGGCTCCTCATTTAATAGTAATATCTCTCATCAACCCTTTCCCAGATTAAACGCGATTAATACTTCCGGCTCAATGGAGGTTGAGGACTGGGCCCATTTACTGAAATTTGATTCAAATTATGGTCCTTGGCAGACCGAGGTTAGAGTTAATCGTTACCGCAGTGTTAAGGAAGTTAGTGATGAGTATCCGGAAATCGGTACTCTTGAACTAGTTAACCCAGAAAATTCAAATGGCGAGCCACACATTATTACGGTTACCGCCCAGCGTGATCCAGCCAAGATTCCCTGGTATCGCTATGATGCGGAAACGGTGGTGGAATCGACCGGTGCATTCACAAAACTTGCCGGTGCGGCCTTACACTTTGCTGGCGGAGCTAAGACGATAATTTTATCGGCGCCCGCCAAAAGTGAGGGGATTAATACAGTAGTTATTGGTGTCAATGAAACTGAGGAAATTAAAGCTAAGTTAAACAATCATCCTCAGGGCAGTGTTATTTCCAACGCTTCCTGTACCACCAACTGCATCGCGCCGGTGGCTAAAATCATGGTCGATGAGTTTGGCGTCGAGAAAGCCCTGCTTACCACCGTTCATGCTTACACCGACGATCAGAACCTGCAGGATAATTCGCATCGGGATTTGCGCCGCGCCCGCGGCGCGGCGCAAAACATCATTCCAACTTCTACCGGAGCCGCCAAGGCGGCTGCCTTGGTAATTCCCCAACTGCAGGGCAAGTTTGATGGATTAGCCTTACGGGTACCGGTGGCCACTGGCTCGATTTCTGATCTAACCTTTGTTACTTCCAGAGAAACCACGGTTGAGGAAGTGAACCAAGTTTTACAGGATGCCGCTAAACAACCTCGCTGGCAGGGAATTCTAACCACCTTGACTGAACCGTTAGTATCTTCCGATATCATCGCTCGACCAGAGTCCAGCCTGGTTGATCTAGAACTAACTCAAGTTTTAGATGGTAATCTAGTCAAAATTGTTGCCTGGTATGACAACGAATGGGGCTATTGCAATCGAATGGTTGATCTAGTTGCTCTAGTTCAAGCGTGATTAGCTAATTACTACTATCTAATTACTGCTAATTCTTAATTGTTATTTAGTTAACTCCTAGCCTGATCGGCCAGCTTAAGAATATTGGCAGCACCATCTCTGTATTCAGGTGGCAAATTAAGCGCCTTTTCGATAGCGGTTTCCAGCCAGGGAATCTGTTTTTTGTCGGTAGCTTCTAAATTATCACCGGTAATAAAGTCCAGTTGCTTGTCCAGCTGATCGATTTCCGCCTGTCTGGCGATACCAAGACCACTAAAAATACCAGCGATGTTGTCTTCCCACTCACCCCAGGAATCAAGCAACAACAAAGCGCACCCGGCCGCCGCTGCATCATAAGCCATATCGCCCGACGGCTTAGCTAAAACCAAGTCCGCCCAGGGGAAACCGTGTTTAATTAACAGTTCGTTGGCCAGCACGATATCGTCGGCATAAATTAATCGCAACTGTGCTGACTCCTCCGCAACCGGACTGATAATCACTTGATGTTTTTTTGCCTGCTTGGTAACTAGAGAGGCGTGATCAGGATTGGTGCCAGCGTAGTAAAGAATTTGAATTGGTCTGACCGAATCGTCTTTCTGGTTGTTTTGTTTATTTTGTTTGTTTTTGCCATTATTGCTTGGTATTTGATTAGCCAATCTGTCCAGTAAAACATCTAGCGCCTGGTTTAATTCCGACTTATTAGTTCCTAGCCCGCCGGTCGTTAACATAATTCGCAACGGTCGATTTCGCCACTCGGTGGAGGTTTTGTTCTTGGCCGCCTCATTAACTCGCGGATCGACAAACGGACCAGTCACCACCACGTGACTTGGGTCGATATTTTTACCACGCAGAGCCGTAATTTCTAGAAATCTTTCTCTGGTTTGATCATCAAAAACCGCAAAGAACATATTTTTTCGGTCGGCAAAATCGGTATATTGCTCCCGAACATGCGGATCGGTAACAGCCTGGACAATTGTTTTCTTGGTTTCTTTGGCCAAAATGTTACCCACCTCGATGTGAAAGGAAATGATCGGTTGTTTGGTTTGACCGACGAGTTTTAGCAGCGGTTGAGTGATGGAATCGGCCAGTGGCAGTTTACTGCGAGCCTTTTTGTCCAGAACGTTCTTTTTTATCTCCACTAATTTAGGGTGTCTGGCCAAAACTCTGCCAACTAGCTCAGATATAAAGGCTGTTGGCCACTGCCGGCGCTTGATGTAATTGGTTGGGTCCACCAGCCAAGCTTTTTGAGGATTAGCCGGTTGACGATCCTGCCAGACTTCTTTTCCCCAGGCATTCATTGCTACCCCAATCGCCATTGAGTAATGTGCCCGACTAAGCACGATATCAGGGTGATTGTATAAATCCTCTCGACCGTGAATCGTTTCCACGATATCCCGCCAACTACCTGATAAGGTGACGATTGGGAATTTAGTCTCTGCTAATAATTGCGAATCTTTTTGTAATAGATGTTTGGTGGTTTTTTTCTTGAGCGAACGAATTGGTAAGGGGTTAAAGTATTTGATCATCGTTTCATTATAGCGAAGCTGAGGGATTAGGCGGGAGCGAAAGTGGGAAGGAGGGGGGGAGTTGAGAGGGAGAGAAGGCGTTGCTTACACAAGGTTTTAGCCGAGAAGGTGACACCCGGGTGTCACCTTCTTGAGGCGAAAACCGTGTAAGCAACGCTTACAATTCCAAACCTGCAAGGTTTTTGTAATTTTTATTAAGTAACGATTTCATTTCTTAGTTTTTTGTTGATACCAGACCAGAGAATCAAAAAACAATGATACAATTCCTATGTGCCGGCTTACCCAAGCGGTCAACGGGGGCAGACTGTAAATCTGCTGGCTTACGCCTACGGAGGTTCGAATCCTTCAGCCGGCACCATAATCGCAAAATTATTTAGCCATACAAATAGGTGGCCAATAGGCAACCAAACAACTCAAAAGCCGCCAGCTTTTGTATCGAGCTAATAAACAATTGTGAGTATAATTCCAGGCTAGCTGGATAACCAAAGGCCTATGATGTAATTGGTAGCATGAGGGTCTCCAAAACCCTTCGTCTAGGTTCGAGTCCTAGTAGGCCTGCAGTAAAAATTTTTCCAATCAGTTTTTTTAGAGACAAGTTTGTTATATTTAGCTAACGGATGATTGATTTACTCTGATATAATCAGAAATTACCATGAGAAAATTTACTTCAGGTAATGAAAGCTTTTTCCCAGCAGATTATGTGCCAAATCTTTTTCCTGACTTAGTACCAATCCTTGAGGAATATGGCTTACAAGAGTTTCGACACAATTATCAGGATAGAGCATTGGAATTAGTAACTTGTCCAGATAGAAATAGAGATAAACTCTTATCTTTAGGGTTTTCAGCAACTGAAATTGAAATGATGACGGCAAAGAGAAAACGAGGAGAATTTTGGCTTGTTCAACCAACTCAGGAGGATAGAAGAGCCATTGCTTTCATTCCTCATGTTGCAGTTGCATTGTTTTTGTCTGAGTATGAGCCTAAGAAGGATAAGGAAAAGCCTGATTATGGACTTAATAATAAACAGGCACAATTAGACCATGTATATGGTAACTATGTTTTTTTAACTTTGCGCTCCTTTAATGAGGGCAGTCATAACCATGACAACGATGCATCGAAACAGAAGTGTTTGCGAGATCTCATTGAAGCAAGAAGCAAGCCTGATTATGGAGTTGTTGATAACAGTGTTTTAGAAATACTCATTGCAGAATGTAGAAAAGCAAACTGGAATGATGAGCAGTCACTTTTGGCATTTGTTGAATTACTAAATCAATATCGAAGAAGATAAGTTCCAACATCATCCACCAGTTCCTGCAACATCCAAATCCACCCACCCACCCAATCAACCTTTCATTATTTTGTTAAAATTTCTGGTAATGAATAACAGAATTCTTATTTTCGGAGATAGCATCACTTGGGGAGCTTGGGACAAGGAGGGAGGTTGGGCCACTCGTTTAAAAAAATATACTGACCAGCAAGCTATGGAAGGACTGGAGAATTATGATGCTGTTTACCCACTGGGGATTTCAGGGAACAACACAGTTGATCTATTAAAAAGATTTCCTATTGAACTTGAGAATCGGCTTAGTGATGAATGGAATACCATTGTGGTGCTGGCGATCGGAATAAATGATTCTAAATTTAATTTTGTAAGCCAAGAAAATCAGGTTCCGATCAACAAGTTTAACCAAAATCTCAGAGAGATTGTTAAGATTGCCAAACAATATACACAAGAAATTGTGGTGGTTGGTCTTACTCCTGTAGATGACTCATTACTCTATCCTATGCCCTGGAATCCAAATTATGGGTATAACAATGCAAATGTAAAAAAATATAATACAGCGCTTACCAAGTTCGCCCGCGAAAATAACCTTCCTTTTATTGCTCTTTATAAACTTTTAGCTGCATATGAGTCTGACGAGGCATTGCATGACGGATTACATCCCAACACCAAAGGACATAGGTTAATTTTTAACAAGATTGCTAATGAGCTTAAGAAAATAAAGATATTACAGTAGATTGGAAGTTAGAAGCTTTAAATTTTTGTTGTGTATAATCTGGATATGACAGAAACTTTTCGATATGACTCCTGGAGTAGCCTCAAACCATATTTGAAGGAGATGGCGATCATTAATCAACTAGCGATGATAGAGCTCCAACAAATTGACCCTTTATTTTTGTCGAGAATAACTGATTTGCAACAACAAGCAGCTGATAGTGGAGATGAGGCGCAGCTAATGCGTCTAGATGTGCTTACTATTCAGAAAGTTGAGGAATTGCGTCAGCAAGGCAAAATGACACCAGTTGAGGCTATCCAGCAGCAGGCAAAGACAATAGCGGCTCTAACAAGTGAGAAAGAAGTGCTTCAAGCACTAAACGCCTATTCACGCAAATTTATTATGAATAGGTAGGAAAATAGTTGTTTTACTTATCCCGCCAAACTTTTTTAACCTCTTTACCTTTCTAAGTTAGTCGTGGTTTGATCTTAAATTCGAGCCAAAAAGTAAGTAAACATTGACCTAAATATGCCATAATACATCTATGGACATTTCTGCAGTTTATGCCGAGTACTCGATTCCAATAAACCTTCAGAATCATATGCTGAGAGTGGCGGCTTTGGGCTCCTTGATTTGTGACCAGCTGGATCGGCAGCTAGTTGATAAAGATCTCATTGTGAAAACTTTACTATTACACGATATGGGAAATATTTTGAAATATAATTTTTCTAGAATTGATTTATTTGATGAAGCTGATAGAAAAAATATTGAAAAATATAAAAAAGTGCAGCGAGACTTTGAGGCAAGATATGGCTCAGACCCAGATGCCATTCAGCAGTATAGAGAAAGATTTATTGAGTTAGCGGTGAAGATAGCTGAAGGTATCGGCGAGGTAGAATCGGTGAATATTGACTATGGGGAGCTTACCTTTGTTCCTGAAGATCTTGAACGAGAAGGTTTTACTGACATCAAGTGGATAAAAGGCAATTGGGGTCAACGAAAAGGATTTGGTCAGGAACAAGTTATGGCTCGTAAGGACAATATGACTGTAGTTTTGACAAGTGGTAATAGCTTGGTTCCCTGGAAAACATTAGCCCGCTACAACCTAACAGAGGATCAAAGAGAAAATTTGGCGAAGCATATCAGCGATGAGTTACTTTATCTATAACAAATAAGCTCCAACATCGTCCGCCAGTCCCAGCAGATGATTTTTCCCTGATTTAACTTTTTTGTAGTACTAATATCTAGAATATTGCTTGCTATTCTGATTATTGAGATAATAGTTCCATGAATAACTTGAAAAAACTGTTGGGAATTTTAGGTTTAATTGTACTGATACAGGTAGCTTTAAAAAATATAAATGTACTAGATTTTATTTTTTTCGAAAATGAATTGACAAGAAGTTTAGTGATAAGAAAAGTAAATTGTTCCGATTGTGTGATGAGCGATGCTAATGATGTTTCAAAAATTAATGAGATCCAATTTGAAATCCTCTATGAAGTCTACAAAAGACCAAAAGGAATTGCCACTTTTCCCGACGGAGGGGTCCCAAAGTATTTAATTAGGGTAGCAAAAGCCTACACTTGGGATGTTGATAGCGATGTTTTGCAAATCAAAGAGCAACTTTTAGCCTGGAAAGGTGAATATGACCCGACCAAAGATGTTTTTGGGTATCCTACACAACTTAAAAATTCTTGGAATGGATATGAAAGAGGGGTAGTTTTTAAAGAGAAAGATTTTGCAACTGAGAATGACTTTTTATCCAAAATAATGATTCAAGCAACAGTAGATAGAAGCTCAAATCAAGTTAAAAGTTTGACTGCTGATAAACTAGATATACCTTTCAAATAAGTTCCAGCATTCTCTACCAGTCCCTGCAACATCCATTCAAATGCTACAATTTATCAATGACAATTTTTTCTAAAATTGCTTTATTTACAATTTTAATTGCCTCAATTCTTTTAAGGTTAACGAGCCTAAACAGCTTACCTCAAGCTTTTTTTACTGATGAGGCTGCCTTGGGATACAACGGCTGGTCTCTTGCTACGACTCTGAGAGATGAGTATGGCAGTTTCTTACCGCTTGTCTTGCGAAGCTTCGATGATTATAAACCTGCGGTTTATAGTTATTTGACTATCCCATTTGTTTCCCTTTTTGGACTATCGCAAGCCTCAAGTAGAATGCCAGCCGCAGTTTCAGGTGTTTTATTAATATTATTTTTGTTTTTGTTAGTTAATAAAATTACAAAAAATCAAAAGCTAGGATTGCTAGCTGCCCTGGTTTTAGCTTTAACACCCTGGCATATTGAAGTTTCTCGAACGGCCATAGAGGCAGGAGTGTCTGTATTTTTTACAGTCTTATCTTTGTTTCTGTATGAAAGAAATAGTAATAAAAGGAATTTATTAAGCTTATTCTTTCTTATTTTAGCTTTGGGAACATATCATAGCGCTAGAATTGTGGCTCCAGTTCTTTGGCTGGCTGCAATATTTTTCAAAGCAATTCAAACCGACAATAAGTTTAAAATAGCTTTGATTGTCATATTTATTATCGGTGTATTTTTGTCTTTTACTTCGAGTCAAAGTAGATTTAAACAAATTAGTATTTTCAGTGACGGGGGAGCTAAACTTCTAAGAGAAGAAGCTATTAGGGAAGATGGAGGAGCAATAAAGGTTAGTCTTCTTGAAACTAGAATCGTTCACAATAAGTTAATATCAGCGATTCAAAGTTTTTCAGAAAGTTATCTTACCAATATTTCTTTAGAATACTTATTTCTTGGCGGAGCTCAACCACCGCGCGTGACTATTCCGGAAACTGGTCAATTTTTATTGATATTTCTACCATTTTTTGTTATAGGATTAGCGCTTAGTATAAAGGATATTCATAAACCATTTAATCAATGGCTAGTTTTTTGGTTTTTATTTGCTCCTATTCCCGCTGCTTTGACAACAGCCGAGATTCCACATACCTACAGAACAATTTTCCTCTTACCAGTTATATCAATATATATTGCAATGGGAATATTAGGTGTTTATCAGTACCTTAAATCAAAGTTTCCAAATCTATCGAATGTCATTATTGTTGCCGTTATTGCTACGACCTTCTTAAATTTTTTTAAAGCCTGGCATCAATATCGCGTACATCAACAGGTTCATCAACCTTGGCACAGGCAGTATGGCTATCGAGAACTTTATTCCTTTTTAAATACCATTGAAGATGTAGAAACAATTACGATTACTAATCGCGAGAACGAACCGTACATGATGTATCTGTTTCATAATAAAATTCACCCAAAAATCTACCAGTCTCAACCATCAAAAAGATTAGGACATAAAGAAATTAGTGAAGGAGCAAAAAATTGGAGCTTGTTTAACTTAACATTTTCAGAAGACGCTTGTCCTCATGATTTAGAAGACAAAGATAGCTCCAACTATTATGTAGTGCTTGCAACTTGCGAATTACCAAATAATTTTGTCCGAATTAAAACAATCAATTTTCTCGATGGAAATCCAGAATTCCATGTGGATAGACCAGATGTGACAATTCAAGAATGAGCTTTAAATTTTGCCAATTTGCAGAACTTTGATGACTAATAAATCTTTCTCGTTGCTATAATGCAACCATGATCATCACCAAGACAAAGTCTTTTACACCAGATGAGATTGCGCAGCTTAAAGAACAATTCGAAGTATATATCAAAACGGTCATCGATATTGACAAAAAAATCTGCAGTGCTGGTATGGATCGTCATTTTGAAGGGGAGGAGATTCTCCTCATACAAGGTTCAAATCAGAGCGATATCTGGGGTGACGGTATTGACATTGAAACCAAAGAAATTGATTTCAACTCGCTTATTAATATCCGTCCGCAGGATAACAATTCCAAAAATGAGATTCAGAGCGAAGAAATTCGACAGCAATACCAGCAATTAACAGAGTATTTCTTTGTGGAGCTGTTATGAATCAAAAACAAACTAGTGAATCCACAGCAGATTTAACTGGCGCTCTTTCCAATGATCTTTTTCGAGTGGTGAGCTTGCAACAGCGCGGAGCAGTTAGAGCTGCGCAAAGATTTTTATCTGAATCGAAGCGTTGGGCAGGACAACTTAAACATCGCCAGGAAAAAAGATATATTATTCAAATTGCCGAAGATCTAGATCAGGAAGACGAGGTAGGTCTAACTCAAGAAAAAATTGAAAAGTATCTTATGTACGCAGTATTATTACAAAACTACACCTTGCATATAAAGTAAAAACCAACCATATATCCAGAAATTATTTTAGTTAGTAGTTTCCAAGATTGAAGTTAATATTTCTGAGATATTTTGATATACTTAATTCGAAGAAAGGAAAATTAAACTATGAGTCCAATCAGTGACGAGCGCCAGTATATAGGAAATGTGTCAGGGGAGACTAGACTTTTTAACTCTGCAGACTTAAGCAATTTTGATAATGTTTATGGGTTGGTTGAGGATGTAAACGGATTGCCCGTGTTAGCACAAATTCTACTTTCTACTCCTGAGGCAATTAAAACTGCCATCGAAGCAATGCTGCGCAATGTAAATCCGTATATTAAGATTGAATCCGTTTCAAAACTCGACGACACATATAGATAAGGTTGTGAAGTTCTTGACTAGTAACTTGACTAACTCAAGTTGCAAATTGTTCAAACAACAGCCCATCAAGATTAATCTTAATTTTGGCTCTTTAAATCAAGTAAGTTTTTTGATTATTTTTTAGTTAAAGCAAAATAATGGTTTTATAATGCTTTTTTATGTCACTATTGTCTCTTGCCAAACAATTTACAACTGAGTTTGGTGCTGATTCTGTCAAGGATCAGTATTTTTTGATCGACGAAAACGTGCTGGAAAATTTAATGCGGGCGGCCAACATCACCAGTGCCGACCGCGTTTTGGAAGTGGGTGCCGGCCTGGGTTTTCTTACCAAGATGTTGGCCGCCCGCGCCAACTCAGTTCTAGCTATCGAGATTGATCCCAAATTTTCCCCGTTTTTGAATCAGCCGTCTCCTAATGTGGAGGTGATTTTTGGTGATGCTTATCAGCTGTTAAACAGCCGAGAATTTCAGCGTACGCACAAATCGCCAACCAAGACTGTTTCCTCTATTCCCTACAGTCAAGCTCAGAATATGTTACACAACTACACAAACTGGCAGTGGTATCAGGGAGACGTTGTTTGGCTGGCACCACTAAGTTTTGCCAAAAAGGTTAATTCCGAGCCAATTTTGGGAGCTTATTTTAACGCCGAAATTGTTGAAAAAGTACCAAAATCAGCTTTTTATCCCCAGCCCAACACCGAATCGGCCATTATTTATCTACATCGAATTGACAATCCAGAGCAAACAAAAAACTTTCCTCTCTACTGGCGACGCTGGTTATACAACCATGAAGATATGAAGGTGGCAAACGCTCTTAGGGAGGGAATTATCCACAGTTTTATCGATATTTATGGTAAAGCAATTACTAAAAAGCAGGCTAGAAATATTGTGAAACACCTAGACCTTCCAGCTCCAGAGCTCGAAAAATTAGTTAACAACATTTCACCCAAGTATTATTTCGAATTACCAGAGCAAATACTAAAAATTTACAGAGAAAATAAAAACTAATGTCGATAATGAAATATGTCTGAGATTTATGATCGCTGAGGATTGGTATTTCGGTCGCCAAAGATAAGCTGCTCAGGTTTTGTTTATCCGACTCACGGTTTCCTTCAAGATAGAAGTCATTGTATAATTGATAGCAATAGTTATGAGTTGTTAAGTTATAAATATGTCTTTAAAACCAGATAGTCAAGGAATAGCTACTTTGCCGGCAAAGCAAAGCGAAGACATGTCGGATATTAAATTATTGCCATTTATTCAGCAATTTAAAGAATTGCCATATGGCGAAACCATGTTTATTCCCCTTGAGTATATAAAACCAAGTCAGAGGGATGACGGTCGCCATGGCAGTAATAGAAATCCAATTTCAGTTTATTTGCATAATCGCCAATTTATTATTCTGGATGGCAATCACAGATATTATGCTTATAAAGCCCAGAACAAAGCGCGAGTGGAGATTATTAAAGTTCGCAACCCCAATTATTACTATTAATTACGATAATTTAGTTGCTTGGATCAACTTCTGGCTCAGGTCGTCGCCATAGTACAAGCGCCAGGGCAAAAACAGTTAGCATATCCAACTGGCAAAGCAAGCAGACCGGGCACAGTACGTTTTCCACAAAAATTTCTAAATAGGTCAGTCGTAAGCAAAACAATAGTCCAAAAGTGGTGAGTCCTAAAACCCACTTTTTTTGTTTGNNNNGTAACGGCGTCACAATTGATGGTAGCGTTGACGTTGCAGATTTCAAGCGGCTTAGGTGATAAATAGTTGTAGAGTAAATACAAAGCCAGTCCGATTCCAATAGAGGCTAAAATTGTTATTGCTGTCCACATTTTTTCTGTTTTCATAAAGCCAGCTTACTAAAGGATTCTCTAGCCCGCAAGCACGTATTTACTCAGGAAAAGTTATGATTTATCAAATTTTTTGACCAGACTACGTAAATCGTTGATGTCAAAGGGTTTTAACAAATAACCATCGGCACCGATTTCTCGGGCGATTTTAGCAGTATCCTGGTGAGCAGAGACCAAAAGAATCGGTACTTTTTTGAAGAGGCGGTGCTTTTTTAGGCGTAAGCACACTTCTTTTCCAGACGAACCAGACATCCAAATGTCCAACAAAATAAGATCTGGCAAATTTGAACGGGAGTAATTGGTGGTAATTTGTGCAGCATCTGCCAGACAGTCAACTTGATAACCTTCAGCCGTTAAAAACATCTGCAAACAATCAAGAATGGCTGGATCGTCATCAGCGACTAAAATTTTGGTTGGCATGTTTTTCTATTTTAATAATTTATTTGGTTTTTTATCTTTTTGCCTTATTTTAGTTGAGCGATTTTGCTTTTTTCTCGATTTTCGCTTTTTAGCCACAATTGGCAAAGAAAAGCAAAAGGTGGATCCAGTTCCAACCGTATTTTGCACCCAAATTTTACCTTCATGTCGATCAATGATTTGCGCACAAATGTATAAACCAAGTCCAAAACCGGCGTATGTTTCACTTTTTGGTCGATTAAGCCTAAAAAATCTATCAAATACCTGTTTGCGTTTGGATTTAGGAATACCCAAACCATAGTCACGAATACACACCTTAACTTGTTCATTATCGGCATTCACACTAACCTCAATCCGATCCGATTGCGGTGAGTATTTAACGGCGTTGGTTAATAAATTGACCAATACTTGGCTAATTCTATCAGGATCTGCCTGAACCATGGCTACCCGCGAAGAGGTCAAATAAATTGTATGTTTTTCGGTTGTTAACTGAACAATTGCAATGGTTTCTTTAACGATTTTTGTAAGATCAAAAATTGAGGTGCGTAGTTGGAGCTTGCCAGCTTCAAGTCTGGAGACATCAAGTAAATCTCGAATTAGGTTTGTTAGTCGACCAAGCTGCTGATTCATCTTATTGAGTAATTCTAGCGCTACCGGATCATGGCATTTTTGGAAATATTCCTGAAGATATTGGGTATAGATTTTCAAACTGGTAACTGGAGTTTTTAGTTCGTGACTGGCGGTGGTCATAAACTCATCTTTTCGTTTCTCGATTTCCTTTCGTTCGGTTATATCTCTGGAAATAATAAAAACTGCTCCCACTTTACCTCGATCATCGACAATACCAGTGCCAATTCCCTCAAGCAGTATGTAACTGCCATCCTTGCGTTTAAATCGGAACTCAGCTCGACCACTCCCGCCGCCAGCCAAGTCAGTTACTTTGATGCGAACACTTTCAAAATCATCGGGATGAAGAAGTTGAAAAGCATTGATATTGGCTAGGTCTTCAGGGTTGTAGCCTAAAACTTCCTCATGAGAAGGTGAGGCATAAAGCACGTTACCAACCAAATCAATAATGGTAACCAAATCGCTGGCGTTCTCCACTACTGCTTGGTATAGCAAGCGACTGCGTTTTAATGCCTCTTGTGAAGCGTAAAGATCGTGGGTGGCGAGTTCGGCTTGGGTTAAGGTTTTGGAATGCAAACGACTCAATAAAAAGACAAGGAAGCTCATACTTAAACCAGCAAACAAATATAGCGGATAGAGGTTTCTCTCAAAAGATTTTGTAAAGTTGTCATTAGGCGCCCAAAAGACCTGCCAAGTCTGATCTACTATTTGTAAGATTGATTGTTGGGTGTATGCGTTGGTTTTGGCTAGCGATTGAGCAGTTAATTTTGGTACTGATGAATACAAAACATCATTTATTAGTGGTTGCTCGTCAATATTTTGATAAACAACAAAATCAACTGGAAGGGAAGGATTTTGCAGTATTTCGGTTGAAAAAAAGTAGTCTGCTTGAAAGGATAGAAAAATAAAACCCTCAACATTTTTTTGTTGATTATTTTGTTCTTGAGTTTCGATGACTTGATCAGTTACAAAAGGTTCTGAATTGTTGTTGGAGAAGTCAAAATTATTAACCGAATCGCTAGCTGGCGATTGATAGTCTGGCAACAACAGAAAGAATAAATTTTGGCACTGAGGTGAGGTCTGGTTGTCTGATTCATTTAAAATCGGTAAGTTAATTGGTGTCGATAGGGCTGGTTGGCCGGTTCGGTTGGCTTTCTTCAATGCCTGATCGAGTTCCGATAAAGCTGGGAGATTGGATGAAGTTACGATCTTTGAGGAGTTGGGAGTGGTAGGGCGGGCGGTCAGGCAGGCCTGCCTGACCGCCCGCCCAAACACCACTTCTATTTCTAAATCATCTTCATTATCTTTAACTGTAAAATAACCGATTTCTGCTATACCAGGATAATTTTTTTCTAGTTCCAAGCCATCGATAAAACTATCAAACTCATTAGGTAATACCTGATCACTGGCAATAAACAAGCCAGCTGCGGAGCGCAAAAGAAAAACATAGTGTTGAAACTTGTTCTCAACCATTAGCCGCGTTTGTTTTACAGATTCGGAAAAGTTGGCTAGTTCCCTAGTTTTGGCAAACCTAATGCTCGAGTAAGTAAAGGCCAGAGTTAAAATGACGCCAATTACAAGTATTACCAAAGAGACGGCGGGCTTGATTTTTGGAAGCTCGGTCCCTTTTACTGAGGTTTGCTTAAGCTGTTCAATAATGTTCACCAGCTTAACTTTCTACCTCCGATAAATCGGTTGTTTGTAATTGCCGATCTCTCCCAGAGGTTATTTTTTTAATTATCCAACGAATAAGCCAAATACCAAATACCAAACCAATTAAAGAAAAGGGTAAGGCAATAACTGTTTCTTCCACTACTTCTGGATTTCCGCCATTTGGATCGGCGATACTAGCTCTAAAGGTATATGAACCCAAAGCAAACTTAGGGGCAAACACAAATGGCACACCTGTCAAAGAACGAGGATCCTCTTTTTGAGGTTGTTGAGCCAAAACTCTTCTTTGGCCGCCAGCTAAAATACGCTCGGGCAGGCCAGTCTGATCTAATATAACCTGTTTGCGCCAATCAGTTACCAATAATGAAAATTGGGGTGTACCGTAGCTGTTTCCCAGGTTAGTCACCACCGGCGATAAACTAATTTTCTGCAAACTATCGATAACTTTGGGTAATTTTAATTGGATCTTCCAGGCTTGTTGTGGTTGGTTGTCGCTGGTTACTCGCAACAAAATGTGGGCCGCCACCGCGCCTTTGGTTAGGGTTTGCGATCTTGTTTCAGGTGGTGAAAAGGAGAATTGATCAAATTCTGTAAATTTGCTGTCTTGGTTGAGCAGCTCGTCTTGGTTATTTGTCTCACTTTGGTTGTTTTCCTTTCCTTGACTGACTATTTCTTTCTGACCGTTTGTTCCACCAGCAACTGTTTGACTCAAATCTGGCTCGGTTAGCATCAACAAACTTAAATACCAATCTTTTTCGACAGCTTCTTCTGGTAGATCAATACTTAAAATTAATTGCTGACTTTCACCGGCTGGCAACAAAAAGGGCTGGTTAAAATCGATTTCCGAATTAATTAAAGTAGCGTAAGTAAAATTAGTGTCAGGTTGAATGTCAGGCAGACCGTCGATGCCGTGTGATTTAAAATCGCGCAACTCAACCGTAACTTGCTGATCGATGGTTCCATGATTGGTTAACAAAAAGGCTTGAGTAACAATTTTTCCGGGTTTCATCGCTAATTCCACTACTGATGGCGATACCCGTAAGTCAAACGGCAGGGCAGCGGTTGTTGGCTGAGTAGACTCGGAAGGTGCAGGTGTAGTCAATGCTGAGCCTGCGGTTGGGATATCTGTTCCGAGGTTGTTTGTTTGTGCCAACGCCGACTGGCCAATGGTTGCCACCCAAGCTATAAGCGCAAAAAGCACCAGCGTTCTAAAAATACTCAGCATTTTCAGGTAGGTAATTTGCAGATGTCGATAATGATGCTCAAAATTAATGGTGGTCACATCATCAGTTTACCGCAAACTTGAGCGGTTAGCGGCTGATTTTCAGAGAAGGGTGTTGCTTACACGGTTTTCGCCTCAAGAAGGTGACACCCGGGTGTCACCTTCTCGGCTAAAACTTCGTGTAAGCAACACTTACAATTCTCAAGCTTGCTGCTTTAATCTTCATTTCTTACTCAATGACTGGAATCGCTAGTTGTAATCGCTAGTTGGAATCGCCAGATGGAATCGACACAGTCGAAATTTTTGGAGCCGAAATCGTTAACTTTGAAAATAAAACTAAACTAACTAGTACCATTAACGCGCTGACCCATTGAGCTAAAGTCAGTGGTCCAAACCAAGGCTGAGGGTATCGCAAAAAATCGAGCGAAAATCGGATGGTACTGTAACCCAGTAGGTAAAATCCGGTATAAAAATAACTGCCCAGCGGTAACAGTTGTCGATATTTTTTCCAAATCAGCCACAACATGGCGCCAAAAATTAAGGAGAAAAAAGCTTCGTAGAAAAATAGCGGGTGAAAAAACTCAAATTCCTGCCAATCAAGAGGGCGCTTCGCCGGTGGAATGTAGATGCCAATAGGCAATGAGGTCGGTCGCCCAAAGAGTTCAGAATTAATTAGATTACCCAGCCGCCCTAGGCCCTGCCCCCAGGGCAAGGCCAGGGCGGCGGCATCGGTAAATACACGCCTAGGCAATTTAATTTTCTGCCATTTATGCCAGATTAGAATGCCGAGCCAACCACCAATAATTGCGCCCCAAATACCTAGGCCTCCTTGCCAAGTTTGTAACCAGGTAATTGGCGGCGCCTGGGCGTAAAGCGGCCAATCAGAAATTAGATGCCACGCCCTGGCGCCGCCCACCGCCATCAACATTACGATTAGCCACAACCAATTAAACTGGGTTGATGTCAAAGCATGATCTATTTCTGGTTTTTTTTCTGTTAAAACAGCTAATCGACCCTTTTTTTTAATTGCCGCCAGCCTGAGTTTTAACGGGCTGACTAGTCGTTTGATTTTTTTGGTTTCTAGGTAATCAATTAAAAAAAGTCGCCACAAAGTGAAAAAAACTACGGTCGACAAACCAATAACGAACCCGTACCAGGAAAACTGCAGCTGCAACTGTGGAAAAGATCGATAAGAAGAATAAGAGGAAAATGACCAACTAGAAAAAGCAAACAGGTTGGATATCGACCAGAACATATAATTTTAGATAAAAAATTAAATTTAGCTTGATAAATTAAAAGATCAATAGCGCGATTATTAATCCAAAAAAATACACCGAGTACGCTCCCAAAATTGTTTTAAAGTATGGCTTCCAGGTTTGATTTGTGCCTAAATAAACATCGGTAAAACCTGGCCACCGATTCCGACTAAAAAGCCAAATGTCTCTAAAATAAACGCTTGACAGACCAAACAGAAAACCGTGGCCCAAAGCTGATCGAGAAGAAGTTAGTAAATATAAAGCAACTATCGGCAGAATAACCAAGATTGTTATTTGCCTAAACCAATTTTTTTGTTTAATTTGTGTGCTACTTGGGTTAGCTTGATCGATATTATTTTTACTTACTATTTCTGGCGATACTGGCGCGGTTTCTGATGCTGCCGATCGTGCTGACTCAGGCGACAATGTTGATGCTGAAGTTGTAGCTGCCGACGATGACTGTGTAGTCGGCCAAGACCGCTCGTCTTTGGCTAGCCAACCACCAATCCTATCGGCAAGGGCGCCAATTTGGGCCTCGAAGGCAAAGGTTAACAGTCCCAGTAGAGCACCCAGGGTAAACAGACCAATTAGCGGTAGTATCGACAACAGTACTACCAAAGACAAATTCCAATCGAAATACCTGATTGTGCTTATTAGTAAAGCCAACAATAACCACAACCAATAACTACCAATTGTGAATTTTAGTTTACTTAAGAATTGGGCCAGCAAATTACTTTTGTTCATCGCCGTTATTATACGGTGAAATCTTGGGAAGATCGACCAACTCGCTTCTTCTGCCAGGTAAAACGATCTGACCATTGCGGAAAAGTAAGCCGGTGGCAACCATCGCGCCACCGCCAAGGATCATGGCCAGTAAAACTTCAGCCGTACCGGAAACCGGCATTTCTTGACCGCCCTTAGTTGTAGCGCTGGTGGTAGCGGTTGGCGAAGGTGATGGCGAGGCAGTAGCTGTTCCCTCAACCGTAACGGTTCCCTCAAGCGCACTGTTGTATGCCGAGGTGTAGGAAAAAGTTCCAGCTGTGTTGACCGTTACCGATTTACTACCACCTGGACCGATATCGCCGGTGTTAAAACCAGTAGTTGAAGAAGTTTTGGCACTCTGAGTGGCATCGGTAGTGTTGATAAAGGTAATGCTGTCGCCAACTTTGACCTTAAGAGTACTAGGTACAAATTGAGTATCATCGATAGTAACGGTGTAGGAGGCAGCTAAAACCTGATTGGTCGTGACCAAAGCTACCATCAAACCAACCAATAACCACCCGAAACGCTTCAATATACGCATATTGCTATCGTAAAGATATTTTCAAGTATTCACAACCCAAATAAAAGCCATAACTAGTCAGAATTAGCAGAGTAAATATTGGATTGCTAATAATTGATTACCAGTAAATTAGTTACCGATCGCTAATATTGATTTACTCGTTTTTTGTCTTTTTAGCCGCTTCAGGGTTAATTTTAGCCTTTTTTTCCTTCTTAGCCTGACTTTCTTTTTCTAGTTCCTTTAATTTCCAGAGGAACAAGGCGATTTTATTTCTGGCCTTGGCGTCTCTGACATATTGATGGGCACTCTCGATTAAACCGCGCGGTTTATTCTTAACCAGGCGCATACACATACTAATGGTTTGCCTGGGATTTTGGCCGCCCAGATCCATTGCCAGCCGATAGGCGTAATCCTGAAATTCTTTGGAAATATATTTATTGTCGGTTTTAGCCTGGTATTGCTTTAAGATATCACTGATAGCTTGAGGATCTCTGTTTTTCTTCATTTAGCTAGAACATACCGCAAACGCTGATCTTTGACAAAGATTAAGGTTAAGCTGCCGGCAAGAAAGAAAGTTGTTAGCAGCCAAATTAGGTGAAGATCTAGAATTAGGATTAAGACTATTAGCCCGCTACCAATAATATTGGCGATAGCAAAGGCAATTTGTCGATTATAGGCATAAATAATGGAGTTGTTAGCGCGTACGCGCAAGATTGTTAATGATAGAAAGGTGGTATCAAAAAAGCCGGAGACTAAGCGGTCTAGCGATTCGATAGCGACCAAGATTAGTGGTGAATGCCAAGCCAGAGCTCTAACTAGCCACAAAATTGCCCTGGTGCCACCGGTGTTTAGATTCCAACGATTATTTTGTCGTTTGTTATCAAAGGCCAGACCAGATAAGTAAGCTAAAATCAAAGATACAAATCCGGCTGAAGCCAAAATGTAGCTAGCGGCAACAATATTGTTGAAAAACCAAAATAAAAGTACTGGCCAAAAAACCAGTAAGCCCAGGTTTTCCCAGTGATAACCGCCGAGGCCGAGTAGTTGGCGGCGGCCAACGGAGTTGGCCGCCGCCAGTTTAAAGTCTGACCATCGCCACACAGTTTTGAGTCTTAAATTTGGTAGTTCAACTAAAGTGAGTATCGATAACAACAAGAAAAATGAAGCGGTCCAGAAGACACTGGCAAAACTAACCGACACTGCCAAAAAAGTTCCCAGTAGTGGTCCTAACAACCCCATTAGCTTAACCAAAACCTCTAAAACACCCATTTCCTGACCTATGTGCTTGGGTTCAACCTCGCTTGCCAAAATAACATAGTAGTTAGTCCAGTACCAGAGTAAGTTTAAGGCACTCAAGAGAGGAATTACAAAAAACAGCCAGATATTATCTTGGATAAAAGTATAGGAAATTATCGCTAACATCAGTACGCTTTGACCAATAATTAACGATAATTTAGGATTTTTGGATATCGATGATTTTGCCACCAGTGGCGCCAGTAGCAGAACACCCAGTCTTTTTAAAAGATAGAAAATCACCACGCCCAACAATCCAGTCCGAAATTCGTCCTGAAAAACTTGACCAATAATTGGCAATTGATCAGCCAGTTTGAACAAAAAAACCGGCCCAACCACAACTAAAAATGACTCGGCAACTCTACGTAAAACCACTGATATATAAAGCCATTTAAGTTGTTTTGAGACGGACCGAAGTCCTGACCAACTTTCAAGCAATGACCGCAAAGGCATACGATTACTCTAGCACAAGCGAAAGTAAAGATTTTGTCTAACTTAATTAGTAATTAAACCAAATACTCAATCTCGGTGGCCAACTGATCGCTCAATTGCTGGAGCTGATTAATTTCTTCAGCATTCATTTGCTGCAACACATAAACCTCACTCGGAATATTTCGCATCCCCTGTCGATTATCTATACCCAGTCGTACGTACCAGAACTGATCGGTACCCAAGTTCTGACGAACACTATTAATGCCGTTATGGTCTTTGGGTCCAGAGCCGAATTTTAGTTTATATTTTCCAAGCTCGAGATCTAGGTCATCGTGTAAAACGATTAAATTAGGAACATTATCGTCAGGTTTTTCTGGATCCCAATTGTTGTACCACTGTAGAGCAGCCTTAGCCGCTTCGCCGGAGCGATTCATAAAAGTTTGTGGCTTGATAGCTACAATTTCACGATTGCCAACTTGAATTTTAGTTACCAAACCATTGATTTTGCGCTCATTTTTCCAAACTAAGGGAATAGTGGGATCAGACCACTTTTCTAGCAGCCAGTCCAACATCAGCCAACCAGCGTTGTGCCTTGATTTAATGTATTCATTTCCTGGATTACCGAGAGCTAGAAATATTAATCTTTGTTGCATAAGAATTCTATTTTACCTAATCTTGTCGATCGGCAATTTCTTGATAAAAATCAAGATAAGCTGGTAGTAAATTGGCAGCTCTAAATTGTTGTGCTTGACCATATGCCTGCTTGGAGTATGGTTGGCCATTTACACTAGCAACTTTATCAATCGCTTTAGCGAGTGAAGAAACAATACTGCTGTTTAAACGGTAGTTTGGTACCACAACTCCGCCGGTACCAATAATTTCTGAGTTGGTTGGCGAGGCCACTGCCACCACTGGTAAGCCATGCGACATTGCCTCCAAGGTTGAAAGCCCTTGTGTTTCCAGTCTACTGCTCAGAACAAAAACATCTCCTAAATGATAATAATGTTCTTGAATTAAGCGCTGATGATCGATAGATCCATACCAGGTGATGGCATGTGCTATACCCAATTTAAGGCTCAGATCAAATAATTCTTGGCGGGCAGGTCCATCGCCAATCAGGATTAGATGATAATTGGGATCTGTTTTGAGTAACTTAGCCAAAACTTTTAAGGTTAAATTAATTCTTTTTTCGTGGCTTAAGCGGCTAACGTAAAGTAAGTTTTTGCGCTGGCCAGTAAAGGGTTTTTTGTAAACAAAAACATCATCGCTAACAATATTGGGAATAGTAGCGATCTTGGTGTGAACACCTTTTTGGTGAAGTTCCTTGGCAGTACCGGATGATGGAGCAATAACCCCGTTAAAACCATTACAAAAAGTGCGTGTAAATTTCCAACCACCCTGATAAATCAACTTTAAAAGCCGTTGATTTTTAATACTGACTATTTTTAAAGAATCTTCCTTCATAAACAGCATATGCAGCGTATGAATGTGAGGAGTTTTGAGAGCCTTGGCGATCAGGGTGCCTTCGATTCCGATGCTTAATGGGGTGTGAATATGTATGACATCAGGTTTAAATTTGCGAATTGCTTGTAAAGAAAGTGGCAGGCCAGTACCGATTCTAAAATCCGGATAAATCTTGGCGTTAAAAGATTTTACTAAATTTAACTCGATATTTTCCGGAAGCCAGCTGTAATCGGCTTCTTGGTTATACTTGGGAGCTTGAATAAAAATTTGATGTCCCTGTTTAGCTAAGGCTAAGGCTAGATTTACCACTGAAGTACTTACCCCGTTGATATTGGGGTAAAAAGTATCGGTATACATTGCGATGCGCATTAAGGCATTGTAACTTAAGTTTTGGTGAACGGCTGATGGTTATTGATTTTGTGGGTTGATAAACAAAAGTTGAAACCCGAGCTGATTCTGACTGACTCTGGCTGTCAAGCCTTGGCACTAAATGAAATTAGAAAATCACTTCAAAAAAATGACCGTTATAATTGGAAGGTATTTAATTAAGACAGCTAAAAAAGATCGGACCTAGGTTTATGACTATCGACTCAACAAGTATCCGCGACCAATTTCCAATTTTAAATAAAATGGTTAACGATAAACCGCTTGTTTATCTGGATAATGCGGCTACCACCCAAAAACCCTTGGTTGTTATTGAGGCTATTACTAAGTACTACCAGGAATTTAACGCTAACATTCATCGCGGCGTGCACCAACTTTCTGAAACCAGCACCCAAGTTTGGGAAGAGTCCAGACAACAAGTGGCAGATTTTTTTGGTGCAAGCCCAGAAGAGTTAATTGTGACTCGCAATACCACCGAGGCGTTAAACATTTTAGCCCGTGGTTGGGAGGGTCAGGTACGCGGCGGCGATGCCGTTTTAGTGGGGTTAAGTGAACACCATAGCAATTTTGTACCCTGGCAGGAAATGGCGTCTCGCCGCCGCGCTAACTTTGTCGTATTACCTTTATTAGAGGATGGTCAGCTAGATTTGGCCGCCGCAGAAGAACAGATAGTTAAATTAGGTGAAAGAGTGAAAGTAATTGCATTATCACACATTTCTAATACCCTTGGCTCACTTTCGCCAATCGATAAAATTAAGGATTTATTAGTGAAACATCGATTAAGAGACCAAGTTTTGTTAGCAGTGGATGGGGCTCAATCGGCCGCTCGCTTAAACATTAGTTGGTCGGACTGGGGTGTGGATGCTTTGGCTTTTAGTGGACACAAAATGTATGGGCCGATGGGTGTGGGTGGTTTGCTGCTGAAGAAAGAGAAGTTGGAGAAGCTGATTCCGATTCTGTTTGGCGGTGGCATGATCGCTCAAGTGACGCCAGAAAAAACAGAGTTTTCTGCTGATGTAGTTGATCGTTTTACAGCCGGAACCCCAGATGTGGCAAGTCTATTTGGTTTGGCCGCCGCCTGCCAGTGGTTAGAAAAAATTGGCTGGGAGAGTATTGTGTCGCATGAGTTGGATTTAACTAATTATGCTTATGATCAATTAAGTAAGTTGACCGAAATTAATTTAGTTGGTCCAAAACCAGTTGCTGGCGACAACCATAAAGATAAACTTAATACTCAACTCATCAGCAGGTTGGGTTCGGTGACTTGGCTGCATCGGCAGGTTCACGCTCACGATNNGATGTATCTTTTACTTTCTTCAGGTTCACGCTCACGATGTGGCGCAAATTTTGGATAGATATGGTGTGGCAGTTCGGTCAGGACATCACTGCGCTATGCCCTTGCATCTTGCTAATAATTGGCCAGCCACAACTCGAGCCAGCTTTGCGGTGTATAACACCAGAGCCGAGGTTGATACTTTGGTAGAAGCGCTATCGGAGGTAAAAAAGACCTTTGGACAATAAAATTAGGCCATCATTTAAAAAAACTAAAGAAAGTTAATTATGATTGACGATCTGTATCAACAGCACATTTTAGATCACGCTCAGCATCCGCGGCATTATGGTCGATTGGAAACTGACTCTGAAACTAACCCAACCGACCTGACCGAAAACTCTCAATCTCAAAATGCTACCAATTCTGCTGATCAAGCAGCCTGGCAGCAAACTGTCGAGATGGCTAATCTAAGCTGTGGCGATGAAATTAGTGTTGATGTCAGTCTGGACAAAAAAGGTATTATTAAGGATATTGCGTGGCGCGGCGATGGCTGCGCCATTAGCCGCGCCGCCGCTTCAATTCTTTCCGAATGGGCAGTGGGTAAACCCTTGAGGCAGGTGCAGGATTTATCGGTAGCAGACATCGTTACCAAGCTGGGCTTAGAGAGTTTGTCACAATCGAGAGTGAAATGCGCTCGCTTATTGATAGTTGCTCTGCAAAAAGTTTCTTATCCGCCTAAAGATTAGAAATTTACATATGGATCAAAAAAACTCAGTTCCTGATTCAGCTCCAACTCCAGCTTCATCCAGCAAATCAAACCAAAAATTAATTATTGGAGTCGCCAGTGATAATCCGGTCAAGATTAACGCTGTCAGGTTAGCGGCTAATGAAATTCAGGCTTATTTTCAACAAATCTCTCTGCAAACGACTAAAAATAATTTAACTCACTGCCAACCAACAAGCCAGGCAACAAACCAAGCAGTAAACCAAGCGAGTCAAATTGCCCTTACCAACTGGCTCAATCGACAGCTAGAAATTCAAACTATCCCGGTTGCCAGTGGAGTGAGTGCTCAACCTCTAACCGATGCCGAAACTCGGCAGGGCGCTCGCAATCGCGCCCAAGTTGTCTTACAACAGAATCAAATGATTGATTACGCCCTCGGCTTAGAAGGTGGAGTTTTAACCGACGAGCTAAGCGGAGACTTATTTTCGGTAGTCTGGGTTTGTGCTCAGGATCGACAAGGCGACTTCCGCGAAGTTAGTGGTGCCAAGTTTCGTTTGCCAGATAATCTGGCCGCCGGTCTCCGGCGCGGCTTGGAACTTAAAGATGCAATGTTTGAACACACCGGTCAGGCTGATGTTAATAAAAAAGACGGTATGATCGGAGCCGTGACCGGCGGCCTTATTACCCGCACTCAGGAATACCAATCACTAACAAAATTGGCTTTAAGTTTGTTGATAATTAATTATCAGTAAAAAACCCGCGGATTAATCATTATTAGTTTCGTCGACGTTGCTGTCACTATCGTCATCTCTATCATTATTCCCATTTCCTTCAGTTTCACCACCGCGGGGGCGCATTAAAGGAAAGGCAATAACTTCACGAATACTCCAAACATTGGTTAACAGCATCACCAATCGGTCAATGCCGATCCCAATTCCACCCAGAGGCGGGCAACCATAACTCAAAGCTTCAATGAATTCTTCGTCTAGTGGCTGAGCTTCAACGTCACCAGCCTGTAGATTACGCTGCTCACTTTCAAAGCGACGCCTTTGCTCCTGTGGATCAACGATCTCTGACCAACCATCGAACATTTCTTTGCCGCCAATATACCCCTCAAATCTTTCCACCAACTCGTCAGATCTCTCCCGATGCTGTCGCGCTAGCGGACTTACCTCGCGCGGATAATCGATAATCCAAATTGGCTGGATTAATTTTGGTGTGACCAAATGATCAAATAAAGTGAAAAGCGCTTTTTGTCGACTGTAGACGCCAGGAATTTGTAGGTGATGCTGCTCAATTAAACCCTGCAAGTCCGGCTCTGAAATCGAATCCCAATCGATATTGAAATGATCTTTCAAAGCTTGTGCCATGGTTACTCGCGGCCAAGAACCACCCAAATTAATTTTTTGTCCTTCGAGTTCAATCTCAAGTGAGTTATTAACTTTTTGAGCGATGTACTGAATCAATGCTTCGGTTCGATCCATAATACGGTGGTAATCAGCGTAGGCCTCATAAAACTCGACCATCGTAAATTCTGGCGAGTGAGTTTGATCCATTCCCTCATTGCGGAAGTTGCGAGCGATCTCAAAAATTCGTTCATACCCGCCCACAATCAGCCGTTTTAGGTACAGCTCCGGTGCAATGCGCAGATACATATCGATATCCAGCGAATTCAAATGAGTAGTGAACGGTTTGGCATTGGTTCCGCCATAAAGATTTTGCAGAATGGGCGTTTCAACTTCTTGATAACCTTCGCCCCAGAGAAACTCTCTCAAGGCTCGAGTGATTTGCCATCTTTTGTCCAGCACGTTTTTAGTGTCGGGATTAACCAGCAAATCTAGGTAGCGTTTGCGAAAACGCTCTTCTTTGTCCTTAAAATCTTGGTGTTTAACTGGCGGGGGAGTTAAAGCTTTACTTAAAAGTGTGTAGCTAGTTACCTGCACGGTTCGTTCGCCAGCTTTAGTGGTAAAGGTTTCGCCGGAAACTTCCACAAAGTCACCGGTGTCAAGACTGGTAAGGGATTTAAATTGTGACTCAGCTAAAACATCGGCTTTAAAAGCTAACTGAATTTTGCCGGTTTGATCGTGCAAATCAGCAAATTGAATTTTACCGTGTCCGCGCCAGGCCATAATTCTGCCGGCTACCACAACCGATAAACCATCTGCCGCTAACGCCTCCTGTGCCGCATGAGTTGGATTAGCGATAGGCTGGTAAACTTCGATACCCTGGGCTTGCAGTTTCTCAATTTTTTGCTTTCTTTCCTGACGTGTTCTTTCCAGTCGTGACTGGCCGCCAGACTGCTGATTAAGACCGGGTTTGGTAGTATCGGCTTTTACTGTCATGGTAAAGAGTATACCAGATATACCAGACAGGTTTGGCAGAATTTTATTGATAAGAAACCGTCTGGTTAAGTAATCGCAAGGTGATGGCACAAAGTGACTGCTACAATGCATATCATATATACAACTAGCAAATAGTGATTAGAAATTATCAAAGTTAACAAAATGACCAATCAAGCATCGTCGCCAGCCAAACCAGCACTACAGATTTTTAAAGCCAAATTAGCCTGGCGAAAAGATTTAAACACCAATTTTGCCGAGTTTAAATTTGAGCTCTTAGAGCCAAACAGAATTAGTTTTGAGGCCGGACAGTATTTACTTCTCGAAGTTCCGGAAACTGGTCATCAGCGTTCATACTCAATTGCTTCTCCACCCAGTCTAGATCATGCCATTCACTTATTGGTCGATTTCACGCCGCAAGGTCCTGGCTCAAAATATTTACAAAGTCTTAAACCTGGGGAAGAAGTGAAGATGATCGCTCCGCTTGGCAGATTTGTGATTAGTGACCAAGACAGCCAGATCGGTCAAACAGAGAAAAAAATAGTTTTACTAGCTACCGGTTCAGGTATTGCCCCTTACAAAAGTATGATCGAGGATCGCTTAATTACTAAAAAAGATTATCGACCACTAACATTAATCTGGGGTCTCAGATATGAGAGTGATCAATTTTGGTACGATGACTTTTCACTATTAGCTTCACAGCATCCCAACTTCAGTTTTCAGCCGGTTCTATCGCGACCGAATGAAGGTTGGCAGTTTCACAAAGGTTACGTAACCGATGTTTTGTCGATTCAAGATGATTTCTCAGAAACAGGCTACTTTTTGTGTGGTAACGGCTCAATGGTTAAGGACGCGAGAGAAATGCTAACTCAAAAGGGTGTGGCGCCAGAAAACATTCATTTTGAAACATTTTTTTAGTGACTTGTTAGTGATTTATCTATGAAAAAATCCACTAGTTATAACTAGAAAAAGGTACTGCTTTCGAAGCTGTATTTTATTTCAGCTTGTACAGCATTAGTATTTTAGCTACACTTTCTCCCCACTATTATGTTGAGGTCAATTGGCTTATCAACCGAATCAATGAGTAAACACCGACCAAGTGATCAGATAGGTATTAATTTAAAATTGTTAATTTCTGAGACATTAAACCAAATGACCAATTTATGGCAGGGTCAGCGGGTAGACAAAACTCAGTTTTCATTGGCCCACTTAATGATTAATGAGTTAGTGGCTACGGTTAACTTGGCCGCCGCCGAATCGGATGAGCAGGCAGAATTAATCAAGACGCTTGAAAATCAGCTGGAGAGATTATTGGTACACCAACTAGAGGTTTTTGTGGCTGAGTCTCAGCAATTGCCGATTCAAAAACCCTACTGGTTAGAAATTAGTGCCACGGACTCAAAGAAGGTTAGTTTATATGACACACGCTATCCAAGTCCTCGTGATGTTAAGCAAATGAGCCAACTTGCGGCCGATAGCGCCGACAATGCCGTTGAGGCAGAAAGATACGACTTAGAAACTAGGCAAGTACAAGCAATTTATGAACAAATTGAAAACATAATTTATTCATCAAATTTAACCCCCCAACCAGCGCCAAGGGAGTTTATAGACTCATTAGTCAGAGATGGTTTGGTAAGCAGCGAGGTTGAATTGAAAAACCGCTTTTCATCAATCTCGTCAAATACTGATCAATTAGAGCTAATTGGAGATCGCTGGTTTTATACTTTACCTTCGCACCCACTTTATCCGGGCGATAAAGCATATTTAAATCTGTGCCAAGTTGTACGAGTAGTTGGTCAACAAGATGGCGGGCCAAATGGCCAGAGCGATAAATACTTTTTGCTCGTTGAACCATTTTTTTATGATTTTTCGGACGCTCAACTGCGAGTAATTCATAACTTGTGTCGTCGAGAGAAATTGATCGATGAACAACCTAAAAATGTTGCCAGGAACACTACTAAACAAGCACAGCCGGTTGGTTTATCTCAAGATGAGCTACTAACAGCGTTATCGTTTATTCCTCAAGCTTTGCAATCAAAATTTGGTTATGAATTTTTTAAAGAGTTTTTCAACAAGGTTGGACAAGAAATATTTAATGAATCTGACCATGCCGAAATTAAATTGGCTGAACTATTAACTTCTCAGCAAAGAGTGATGGCTACGGTTAATCACGCTAGGGGTCAACTGCAAAAAGGAGCGGTCTTTTTGGCCAAAATTCTACTGCTGGAAACCAGTCATATCTCGCACCAAGGAGTCAGTCATTTTAGTGGTGCTTCTGATGGCCAACCTCAATTGTTAGCCGAATTTACCGCCATTTCTCATTTACCAGCCAGGCTGAATTTTGCTTTTGGGTTGGTGGTCAGCCCTTTGGTGCAGGGAAAGCTATTCGATCCTGATCAGGCACAGCGAGCTTATTTACGCGCTTTTGGTGGCGAAATAAGTTTTAAGGATTATTCACTGACAAATTCAGATGAGATAAAAATTGATTTAAGATCTATTTCGCCGGAAATGTTGGTTTATTTATCTTCGCCTGATTTTTTGCGCCAGTGTCGGCGAGTCAAGATCGATCGCCAACAAAAGAAAAATTATCAACGAGGATTGGAGATTTTGCCTTTGTTTTACCAGAATCCGATTGTTAGCAACAGTATGTGCAGCCTGTTTAGCTTTGGTAATTTTGCCGATCGACTCAGTACTTTACAGACTACTTCGGCCCAGCAGGTGATGGGTGGTATGCCGGTTTTTGATAAACAAATCGTGGCACGGTTATCTGGGAGTGCGGAGGGTTGGCATCTAGGTCAATGCATTCATCCCAATTGTGCTAACAAGGACAAAACGCAACTAGTGGGTCCGTGCGGAATTTGCTTGTCTTGTCAGCTAAAGATGGAAAGCAGCGAGTTGGCTCAATGGCAAAATAAGATGGCTGGGTTGGGGCTTGGTGGTGAAACTGAGCTTGGTCACGCTGGCTTGCCAGCCAGCGTGACCGGTGCAATTGACAACTCTGCCAGGTTAATTCAAAACACCTTGGCCGGAACAATGCTTGGAGTGAATGATTTTTTGGTTGGGTTGTTGTCGGATAGGGTGTGGGAAGGGGAAGGCGCCTGGGGCGCTAGCGCCCCAGGCGCCTACCATCGATAACAATCTGTTATTTAGGTGGCTAATGTTAGAATTAGGTCTATGTCTGATTCAACTGATTCAAAATCCCAAGCTGAACAAATGCCACCAGGCGGCAAGTATAGAGTTAGGGTGATTAGAGATAAATGTATCGGTGCCGGACCTTGTTCAGCCGTGGCTCCAAGTGTATTTGAGCTTGATGAAGAAAACAAAGCGGTTGTGATTTCACAAAACGAACTTGACGATCTTAAACTCTTGGCCGCTCAGAGCTGTCCAGTTTCGGCAATTGTGGTAGAGGACATCGAGACTGGCGAACAAGTTTGGCCAAAGTCATAGGCAAGGAACCAAAATAAAGAAAAAAATTTATAAATAGGCAAAAATATTTCTTACATTATTGCCACATTGATTAGATAAGGTGAAAACTATGAATCAAAAAGTAATTTTACAGGTGTTGGGAACAATTGTGGGGACACTATTGTTGGTGTTTGGGGCTACCTGGTTGGTCAGTGCCTTTTATTCCACTAGTCCAACTACCAATCAAAACTTAGCTAATAAACAGGTAGAAACAGCTGACTTGATTGCCGAATATTCACCGGTTTTGGGAGCAAGCCCAGATCAAGCAGAACACACCATTGTGGTTTTTTCTGATCTGTTGTGTCCGGCTTGCGCCACGGTTAACCCACAGTTAGAGTCTCTTGTTAAAGCTGATCCGGAAAAAATTAGGCTGGTTTATAGGCATTTTCCTTTAATCTCACTACATCCAACCGCTGATTTGTTAGCTGAAGCAGCCCAAGCCGCATCGGCTCAGAATAAATTTTGGGAGTTTCACGATTATATATTTAACCAACAGTCAAGTTTTTCCAAACTGAGTGATCAGCAAACCAAAGAAAAGTTGGTTGGCGCGGCGGCCGAGATTGGTCTTGACGCCCGGCAGTTCCAACAAGATTTAGAAAATGGCACTTACCGCCAGCAAGTGAGCGACGACCGCCGCCGCGCCGAACTTCTCAAGCTAACATATACGCCCTCCATCTTTCTTGATGGGCAGTTAATGTCGTTTGAACAAGTTGTACAGGCAATTTCCCTATAAATCAGTAATAATTATTTTTTGGCTTCAGCTGATGAATATGCAAAATAAGACAAAATAAAAAATTATTAGTGATCGATACCCAAAAGAATTCCAAACTCCCTCTTGCACTCGGCGGAGACCTCGAGTAAGGTAAATACAACCCCTACACAGGGAGAAAAGACAAAGAGAAAGGGCGTTTATGGCACAAGAGCCAGTAAAGTACGTCAACAAAAAAGGTCAGACCTACTTCTTGCATAAGAAGATGGTTACCCTTAAAAACGGGATTACCCGCCCGATTTTCTTCTTCGCCCGCGACATTCGCGATGGTTCAGTGGCCGAGTTACCAGCTGGCTACGAAATCGTTGAAACCGAGCGCACCGGCATGCCGGTTTTGCGCAAGATCAAATAATTTTTGATCGGTTTATTTGACGAACAAAATTGTCAAATGAATGCCCCCTCCAGGCAAAAGCCTGGAGGGGGCACTTTTTAATCTCTCAAATTAATTTAATACAAATTAATTTAATAAATTTTTCCAAATTTTTACCAAAATTTTTGAAAAAAGCGAGATTCAATATTAGCCAAATTAGCCAATTCAACCAATTTTTAATTTCAAGTCTCTGGCAGTTTGCCGGTCTAAATCTCGGCGTCTGATTGTTTCGCGCTTATCAAATTGTGATTTACCTCTGGCAATCGCCAGTTCTAACTTTATGAATTTTCCTTGGAGACCAAAAGATAGTGGAATCAAAGCCTTGCCTTTTTCCTGCTGAGCCTCTTTAAGTCTTAGAATTTCTTTTTTTGACAACAATAATTTCCTGGTTTGTTTGGGATCGTAATCATCTTGTCTGGCATAGGGATAAGGTGGAATCTGGGCATTAAGTAGTACTGGTTCATCATTGATAATTCGTACGTAACTGCCAGATAAGCTGCCTTTTTTCTGCCGTAACATTTTTACTTCTGGGCCCTGCAAAACCACGCCGGCTAAAAAAGTAGTCAGCGGTTGGTACTCATATCTAGCTCGTTTGTTAATAATGAGCGGTTTCATAGGGGTATTATATGTCAATTAGCAGATAATAATTTCAGGCCGATTTAGCCAATAAAAAAACTGTACAAGGGTTGAGGGCTGAACTATACTAAAATAATGCGCCTGCCCAGCTTTAAGAAGAAAGTTTCCAGCATTCGTGTTCCCAAAGTAAATCTTTATCCTGGTGATCCTTTTTTTGATTCTACCTCAGGTAGGGTTATTAAATGGTTGGTGGGAGCGGGACGACATTTAATTATTTTTACCGAAGTAATTGTCATTACCAGCTTTTTTTCAAGATTCTATTTGGACGTTAAGATTACCGATTTAAATAAATTAATTTCTCAAAAGCAGTCGATTATTGAGTCCTATGGAACTCTGGAACAAGATTTCCGAGAAGTGCAGAACCAGATCGATGAAATCGAACAGGTGCTAATTCAACAAAATAAATTTGCTGTTTTTGATCTTTTAGGCCGATCGACCCCGCCAGAGGTAACTTATGGTTCGGTGGCTTTTAATCAGGGTAGCGTAACTTTGCAGGGTAAGGTTACTAGTTTAGAGAGTTTAGCTCAACTAGTTGAGAATTTGCGCACGAACCCCAACTTTCAGCGTGTGGTGGTTAATCAGATCGAATCCGGCAGTCAGCGAAGTCCAGAAATGGAGTTTTCGATACGCTTAATCTACACCAAAGCTTTACAAGAGCTTTCCTCTAGCACCGGCACTAGCACTGGGAACAGATGAAAGCAAAAAAATGAGTCACAATAAATATTGACAAAAATGGATTAACTACGAAATGAAGATCAAAAAGAACTTTTTAGCCAGCAGCCAAGTGCAAAAAAATTTGCAACTGTTTTATGACAAGCCAATTGTTAAGGTTTCGCTAGAACTTGTTATATCGGTGGTGGTCGTTACTTTATTGGCCTTGTTTGCTTTAAGACCAACCTTGTTGACGATGTCTGAACTTTTAAAGGAGATCGAGGAAAAAGAAGAGCTCGACCAAGCACTACAACAAAAAATTGCGGCTTTAGCCACGGCAGAAAGTGAGTGGCAGGTTTTTCAATCGCAAGTAGCTAGAATTCAACAGTCATTTTTACAGAATCCTTCGCTGGAAGAAGTATTAGTTTATTTGGAGTATTTGGCTAGAAAGCAAGAAGTTTTTGTTTTTTCGATGTCGGTACCAGATATCGCTGTTCAGCTTAATCTATTCTCCGATCCTAGCCGTCCAGCCAATTCCACCGCTCCCAATCTAGCTTTAGCAACATATGATGTTAATTTTCAAGTTAGCGGCGAATATGACAAGATTTTAGATTTCGCCAGAGAGATTGAGAACCAGCAACCGCTAATGTCGATTGAATCCATTCAAATTAATCAAGACACAAGATTGCCTGACGAAAACTTACTAAACGCTAGTATTAGAGTCAGATTGTATATTCAAAAACCTCCTGATATGAACTCAACTAGATCCGGTGGATCGACTACTACAACCACAACAACAGAAGATACTTTAGGGATAGAGGAATAGTTTGAGCATGAGTAACGGAGCATTTAATTACAAACAGTTGCAGCAACACCGAGCTGTTTTAACCGCACTCGTTTTGGGTTTGGTAGTCGTTTTTTTGGCTGTATTTATTGAATTGACACTTAGCCAGCGAACCTCGCAGGTAGACCCGGTGCTAAGACAAATGGCTGAGCCTCTAAATCCCACTTTAAAATACGAAGTGTTGGATGAGTTAGAAAATTTTGATTATCGTTCGGTCGATGAAATGCGGGAAATTATTCGCGGTATGCCGATCAGAATCTTTGATGAGAAAACCTTGGAGGTAATTAACGCTTCACCAGCCGCCGCGACAGCCGATGATCAAGACCAAAACTCAACAACAGACCAGAACGCTGATGATTTGCAGACAAACCCGCCAGCAACAACCAGCGCGCAAGTCGAACCTTCAGTACCAACTACAAGCGATAATGCTGAGCAAACTGAGCAGAACGAAACTACCCCGTTAGAAAACGAAACAACTGAACCAGGCGAAAGTTAAGCCTCTATCTAGATTGAGATTGCTAAGATTAAGGTGATTCTTGTACCATACAAATATGCGTTCTGCCCTAATTTGGTTACGTATCGACGCCCTACTGAAAAAGCGTTTTCCCACGCTGATTGGTTTGGGTATTTTAGTGGGCGGTCTGATTGTTGGTTTATTACTGGTTGATCAAGACACGGTAGGTTTTCTTCCTAGAGCTTCAGAAGAACACCAACCGCAAAAAGTAAGAATCACTAATATCACTCATAATAGTTTTACGATTTCGTTTTCCACTCTAGAGCCGGTACAGTCGGCAGTGGAGTATGGTATTGAATCAGGGGATTATCCGCAAGAAGCTTTAGATGATCGTAATCAGCTAACTAGCGGAACGCAGGCATACAAAACTCACCACATTACGGTTCGCGGATTAGAACCAGCTACACAATACTATTTCAGAATTGGAACTGGCCGGAGTAAATTCTATGATAACCAGGGTGAACCATTTTCGGTTCGAACTGCCAGGCAAGTTGACACCTCGGCAGCCAGCACATCGCTGTTTGGTAAAGTTGCCAACCAGGCAGGCAATCCGGTTGATGGCGCCCTGGTTTATATCACCACGAATGGGGCCTCACCAATTTCGTCCTACACCAAACAGGACGGCAGCTGGAGCATTCCACTAAGCAATGTGCGGACCCAGGACTTATCATCATTGTTTGTTTTGGAAGACTCCCATTTGTTGAGAGTTCAGGTTATCGATCCAGCTGGCCAAACCCTTGATGAAGAAGTGGTGTTTGCTAAAAGAGATTTGCTAAATAATTTGCAGTTTGGTCAGCGGTTGACCGATATAGCTGATGAGTCAGCTGATTCAGCCACCAACCAAGAAACCGACCAAACATCTCAAGACAATGAGCAGTCGACTTCTGCCTCACCCCCGCCAGACAAGCTTGGCGACCTACTAACCGATGATGATCGTTTTAACACTTATCAACCTGGTGAAGTTACCCTAATTTATCCGGCGGAAGAAGAGGAGATTATCTCTACCACTAAGCCTGAGTTTAGCGGGCAAGCTCCTCCAGGCAGTTCGGTTCAGATCGAGGTGCAATCACCAACAACTTACTATGGAGTGGCTCAGACCGATGATCAGGGCAAATGGACCTGGTCGCCACCTGAGGGTTTAGAACCAGGAGATCACACCATTACGATTCGTTACACCGACGACGATGGCAATCAAGTGGAGCAGAGTAGGCGTTTTATTGTGCAAGCCAACGGTGCCACACCATCTTTTGTCTCTACGCCATCTGGACAGTTGGTAAGTCCCTCACCTTCACCGCTACCATCACCTAGTCCGGTAGTTTCACCTTCGCCAACTCCAAGACCGACGCCGTCCCCATCACTTCGGCCATCACCATCGCCAAGTCCCAAATTGGTGGCTACCCAGTCAGCTCAACCAGTTAGTTCTACCACTGGACCATTCTGGCTGATGGCGGCTGTTTCTTTCTTCTTTGTCGGTATGGGTGTAGTTTGGTGGTTAATTAAACCAGCGGTTAGTAGGAGTCAGTATGACGAACCCTTCGCTTGATGACATTTTGAAAGAAATTGAACAAGAGTCGCAGCGGGAGATTGAGGCTGAACTTGGTAAGTGGCAGGCAGAGGAGAAAAAAGAAGTCTCTCAGCAGTCATTAACCAGTTCAGGGACCAGACAGGACCTAAAACCACCATCAGCCGGAATGGCAGATGTCTCAGCTCACGAAATCAAGCAGGATGATGCTTCTCCATCGCCACTTAGCCATGATGTTAATTTAAGCGGCATTCCACAACTTTCCAGACAAATGTTGGCTGGTAGCGCCGTGGTTAGCGAGCGAGCTTCAAGTGGTCAAGTAGGGTCGACTGCTTTCCGGCGAAATTTACCCAAATTGTCTTATCGAATGTTAGGTAGTATCGCAGCGGTATTGGTTTTAACGGTTGGCCTGGCTTCTGCCATCTGGCTATCTAGCCAACCTCAAGATTTACGCCAATACGCTTATGAAGAAACTGCCACCGAAACCGCAGTGGTTGGTCAACCGATTCCATCCGTAAGTACTGACTCCAATCAAATAGTTGATGATTCAGATACAGTTACTGGCGAGGAAGTTACCGATCCAAATCAGTCAGACCAAATAGCTTATGTTGCTCAGTCTGAAGGAGGGCAGTTAGCGGAATCAAAAGTTTGGTGGCGCAATCCTTGGATTGTTGCTGGAGCTACAATAGTTGTGAGCGGATTGTTGTTATTAATTGTCTTTTTACACTGGTTATTTGCTATTTAGCTGCTGGCTGAGATTGCGAAGGCTTTTAAATTAATTGTTATTAATTGAACATCTACTATGTAAGCCTGATATAATTTTCTCCAGGCTGGCGATTTTTCAACTTTTTTAGTTAAAGACTAACTATGATTGATCGATCAGTTGAAAAAATAAATAGCGCGCATAGCTCAATTGGTTAGAGCGCGAAGCTTATACCTTCGTGGTTCGGGGTTCGAGTCCCTGTGCGCGCACAAAAAACACCAAGCCAAGTTGCTTGGTGTTTGATTTATTAAAACTGGTAGGCATTAAACTATATTTAACGGTGGTTCTCTTGTTTTTCTTCAGGTAAGACTCTGTTAATCATAGGTATTAACAATTCTGTGTTTTCAGCTAGTATCGTTATTATCGTAATTTGTGCCTTAAGTATAGGCTGCAGTTGCAGAACAAAGTTATCGATGTCCTCTAATCTGGCTTTGGCGCGTCTAGCTATTTCAGAATCTACTGGTTGATTTCCGGATTGTTCGATTATCTCTCTTAGCTGTTTAATTTCTTTGGCGAGATCGGTTAACAACCTAAATTGACTTGGAAAACCATACGGCCAAACTAACTCCTGAGGTGCTTCATCTTCCTCATGACTAAACATTTCTCTTATTAGCCTTTTCATCGGTCGCATAATTGTAATTGCCTCACCAACTTTTTAAGTTATAACTAAGTTACAACTAATATTTAGCTTAACATTATTCAGTCATTTTTGATTAATTCTAAGTTTTTTCATCACAATCTTGCGAAACAGATCAGAACTTGCCATACTTCTAGTAGTATGAGTGGGGCGTCTAAATATCAATTGGTCTTTTTTTATCACGATAATAACCTCCAACTTTATGGTCTTGAAGGTAAGAAGTGGGAGAGTCTTGGTCAAGACATCAATTTAGATAAACCTTTTAAGAAAGAATTAGCTGCCAAAGTGGCAGGTAAGAATGCAATTGTTTTGATTAGCGACTCGTCCTGCGGGCACCTGCAATTTATTCAAGAAAATAAAAAAAGTAATTTGTCGGAAGAGGCAATAACTCAGCTTTTACAGGAAGAATATGATATCGAGACCAGTGCTTACGAGCTGCTTTGGCAAAACTATACTCTTAGTAGACAGACAGTTCAGATTAGTGTGACCGGTATTGACCGTGATATTCTTGGCAAACTAGAAAAATGGTTAACCGAACAGGGAGTGGCTAAGGCTAGACTAATTCCATTTGCTTGGTTTGTTTCACCTTTGAAAGCGGTCGATCCAGCCGTGGTCGCCATAATAATTAATAAGCAAGTCCATGTTTCCCATCACTATTTAGGTATCGACGATGCCAGAGTTTTGGACATTAAAGATTTACCAAGGTATTTAGAGGTGAGGCAGCAAGAAAGAAAAGATACTCATCTGCTTTATTTACTGGCCGATGATAAAACCCAAGCGAAACTAGAAAAATTATTAGCGGACCAAAACATAACTGTTCAATCACTTTTGGAAATCAACGAAGGTAACAAAGATTGGCTTGGTCAAGTAGTTCAGTCAATTATGAGTGATCACTTACCTGATGTAATTAAGTTGCTACATTTTGAATTAAGTTTTGTTGAGGAAGAAGAGGAACCTGCTGAGAAGGGAAAGGGTGGTAAGGGTGGCGCGGCGGCGCCAGCCGCCGCGCCCCTCTCACTATCCAAAAAAATTAGCGACTCGGTTGACTCGACAGACAACGAGGCAGCCGTCAATCAGCTGCCTCCGCCTAAACCACCAGCCAGCTTACAAGAAGGCAACCCAACCGAGTTAATAGCTGAGTCAGCAGCTGATTCTAAAGAAGTTAGTCAAGATGTAGCAACTGAGGAGACTGATGAGCCAGCTTCAGCGGATGTCAAGCAGTCACCAACGGATAAATCAGATTCTGATGCCAGCATTGGTGAAAAAGTAACAAGTCCCGCTCCACCTGTCCAGTCAACTAACCAACCGGTTGCTAAATCAGAATCATCATCGGTAAGTGATATTGATGACACTAAATCAGCCAGCGGTTTAAGTAGCGCAGGCGAACCATCAAAATCTCAAAATAATAAGTCAAGTGACTCGGAAAAAAAGTCGGCCGAACCGGCAATCAGTCAGGATGAAACACAGGCTCAGTCAGAACCAGAATTAGAATCAGAACAAACAGATAAACTAGACAGCATTTTTTCTGAGTTAAGGCAGGAGAAACCTCGCCAGTCAGAAATCGAAAGTCGCTACACCCAGGCCCAAACCACCAAATCGACTTGGAAGTTGCCACTAGTAGTTTTTCTGTTGGTAACGCTGGTAACAAGTGGTTTAATGGGCGGTCTTGTTTGGTCAGGTACTCTAGATCTAGATAAGTTAGCTAACTATGCCAACCCAGCAAATTGGTCACAGATTTGGCAGCGTTCAGATTCTAATGAATCTGAGTTGCCCCAACCAACAACCCCTCTTCCAGAGGAAAATCAGGCTACTGATTCCGCCTCACCAAGTGCAACTGACGAGGCCGAGTTAACTGATGAAACTGGTTCAGAGAGCCAATCAGGCATCGACAAATCGGAACCCTCTATTTTAATTCTTAATGCCACTGGTATTAATGGTTTAGCTGGCAGAGTTAGGCAAGAACTAGTTGCTGAAGGTTGGGAAGGTAATATTGAAGTGGGGAATGCTACCGGCACCTATGATGACGCCACTTTTGTTCTTGTTAAAGATGAGACTTACTTAAGTGAATTAGCCGCTGATTTGGAGAATGAATTGACCACGGTTGAGTCATTATCGGAAGTTAGAGCCGATCAGTTCGATATTGTGCTAATATTAGCGGAAGATTAGAGATTGCCGGCTAAGCAAAACATTTAAATCAATTATCAAGTCAATGCTGTTTGATTTTTATTTTACCTTGCATAAGTAATTTATAGATAAACCAATTTTTAACTTGTTTGTCTTATTAAGTTTGATTGATTGGTTGTAGACCTTCAATTGAACAGCAGGTATGCTAAAAGCACGCCAAGCGTGGGTAAATTCAGCTACCTAAATTTATGGATAAACCAGTTTTTATGATCGGTTGGGAGTTTCCACCACACAACAGTGGTGGCTTGGGAGTAGCTTGCCAGGGTATCGCTCGCGGTTTGCAGCAAATAGGTCAGCCTTTGGTTTTTGCACTACCCCAACAACTTCCAAGTGGAGGTAGTTATCGAAAAGTAAGAACAAATACTGATTTTGTCAGCAGCTCGGTAAAAAAGGATAAATCGGCCGCTAGTCGATCGGTCGACCGGCTTACAACGGCTGAACAAGCGGGCGAATTAAGTGAGCTGGAGATGATTTTAGTAAACTCCAACTTGGAGCCATATTGGCGGCAATCAAAATTCACCGGTTTTAGTTCTGGCGATATTGTGGCCGAGTCGCATCGATACGGCCGAGTTGTGGCTGAGGTGGCAGCCAGTGATTATCCGGAAGCCAAGTTATTTCACGCCCATGACTGGATGAGCGTACCGGCTGGGCTGGCCGCTCGCCAAAAAATGAAAAAACCGTTAGTACTCCATATTCATAGCACCGAGTTTGATCGGGCTGGCGGCGGCCAGCCCAACCAAGAAATTGCTGAAGTAGAGTGGCAAGGCCTAACTAAAGCCGACAAAATCGTTACAGTTAGTCACTACACCAAGCAGCTAATTGTTAATAAATATAGTATTCCGGCTGATAAGATCGAGGTTATATATAATGGCATCGATCCCAATCCTGACTACCACAACCAGCCGCTGGCTAAGTTTTTAGCCGATCGACCGGTGATAGTTTTTGTTGGTCGATTAACTATTCAAAAAGGACCGGAATACTTTTTGGCCGTAGCTAAAAAAGTTATCGAACAAAATAAAAAGGCAATTTTTGTTTTAGCGGGGCAAGGCGATATGTATCAAAGTTTGCTGGTTAGTTCAGCCTATCAAGGATTATCTGGATCGGTATTATTCGCTGGATTTTTACGCGGTAAGGAAAAGCAAATGCTCTACCAGAGGGCCGATGTGTTTGTAATGCCTTCTGTTTCGGAGCCGTTTGGTATCGCCGCTTTAGAAGCTGCCCTAGAAAAAACACCGGTTATTGTATCCAAAAATTCTGGCGTTTCTGAGGTTTTACCCAAAGCTTACGCCGTTGATTTTTGGGATATTAATAAAATGAGTTCCCAAATTTTAGAACTAATTGAAAAACCTCAGAAACGCCATCAAGCTGGAGAAGATGTTTATCGTCAAGCATCGGCCTTAAGCTGGCGAGCGGTTGCACAGCAACTTAAACATCTGTACGAAGAAATTTTATAGTTTTATGATTGGCTGGTAGTTATGCCTCGAGTCTGCTGGTACTTCCAGATACATCAACCTTGGCGTTTACGACCATACTCGATATTCGATGTTGGTAATCGCCATGATTATTTTGCTACCGATAGTAGTTTGGATTTTGATAATGAAACCGTTTTGAAAAAAGTAGCCGACAAATCATATCGGCCGATGTTTGCTTTGTTAGAGGAATTATTGACTGAGTATCAGGATTTTGTTTTCGCTTTGTCATTTTCCGGTGTGGTACTGGAACAATTTCAGGAATTTGCACCAGACTTAATTAGTAGTCTGCAACGAATGGTTAAAACTCAGCGAGTTGAGTTACTGGGCGAAACTTATTATCACTCGCTAGCTAGCTTATATGATCCGCCCGAATTTGCCGATCAAGTGGCTTTACACGCTCAAACAATCAAATCTTTATTTGGTGAAAAACCAAACATTTTTCGCAATACCGAGTTGATTTATACCGATCAAGTGGCCAAACAAGTTGGGCAGCTAGGTTTTAAAGGTATGTTGGCCGAAGGTGCCGATCAAGTTTTGCAGGGCAGATCTCCCACCAAACTTTATCAGTCGCCAAATGGCGAGCTTCCACTACTTTTAAAGCACTACCAACTTTCCGATGATATTGCCTTTCGTTTCTCGCAGCGAAGTTGGGCCAGTTGGCCGCTGACCGCCGATAAATTTGAGTACTGGCTGACCCAGCCGTTTCAGAATGATGACATTATCAACCTTTTTATGGATTTTGAAACCTTTGGTGAACATCAATGGGAGTCGGAGGGAATTTTTCCCTTTTTCCGCGAATTGATTAAACTTTTGAATTCAAATCAAGCGGTTGAAATGGTGACGCCCACCCAAGCAGTGACCGATTTACAACCAGTAGATATTTTTTCTTCAGATACCCCAATTTCTTGGGCTGATGTTGATAGAGACATCACTGCTTGGGTGGGCAACCCGCTCCAGCACGATGTCATAAATCGCTTATATAGTTTGGGAGATAAGTTACAGCACTTACCAAAGGACGGCGCCGCCAGTCTGCTGGCAGACTGGCGGCGCCTCCAAACCAGTGACCATTTTTACTACATGTGTACCAAATGGGCCAATGATGGTGATGTGCACGCCTACTTTAGTCCCTACCAAACGCCCTATGAAGCTTATAACAACTACAACAACGTTTTGGCTGATCTATTAACCAGAATAGAGTAGAGTTTTTCATTAATTTTTGATTAAATCAGGTTGTTTAATCAACAAAATTTTTTACCGGTCGAGCCTAGATACCAATTGCCGAGTTTAGATACCAATTAATGAAATGAAAATAATTGACCGCAAAAACTAATTAAACTCAATTCTCATCTCATTACCATTTTTTGTTATGATGATGTTATGGCCCGCCCGCTATATTTGAGTAATTCTTATTTGTCTGTCTGTGTGGATGAAGACGGTTTTGTGCGGGACGTTTACTATCCACACGTTGGTTTGGAAAATCACGTGGGTGGGTTTAAGCACCGCATCGGTATCCAAATCGACGGTCAATTTTCGTGGCTGGATGAACCAACTTGGCAAATTAAGGTCAATTATCAGCCTCGCACCCTGGTTGGTGAAACCATTTTTAAGCGTGAAGATTGGCAGGTAGAGATTCATATTCAAGATTGCGTTTACAATGAGTTGCCAATTTTTCTTCGTCACATAAAAATCGTCAACTGCCAAAAACAACATCAAGAAATTAAGATTTTCTTTGGTCAGGAATTTGCTATCAGCGAAAGTAAGTTTCGCAATACGGCCTTTTTTGATCCCACTAAGAATGCCGTGGTGCACTACAAAGGCAAGCGGGTTTTTCTGATCAACGGCCAGTGCGAAACCGGTGGCATCGATGATTACACCGTGGGTATGTTTGCCTATCAAAATAAAGAAGGCTCTTGGCGAGATGCTGAAGATGGTCACCTTAGTCGCAATGCGGTTGAACACGGTCCAGCCGACTCAGTCATTAGGTTTTCTCTAAGCTGCCAGGATCAAGAAGAGGTAGAACTAGACTATTGGCTTTGTGCTGCCGAAAATATCGATGATGCTTATCGCCTGAATGATATCGTGTTGAACAAAACACCTCGAGCCCTATTACACGCAACACAGAGCTACTGGTCAGCTTGGGCACACACTCACTCGCCCGATTTTGCTGATTTACCTAAATCAGCAATTGAGTTGTTTTATACTTCGCTGTTGATTCTGCGATCACACGTGGATCACGAGGGTGGCATTATCGCTTCGCCAGATTCGGATATGCTTTTTTACGGTAAGGATTCTTACGCTTATGTTTGGCCACGAGATGCTGCTTATACCGCTATGGTTTTAGATAAGGCAGGCTATGGCAACGTCACGCGTCAGTTTTTCCGTTTTACTAAAGAAGTTCTTCACCCAGACGGTTATTTACACCATAAATTTCAGGCCGATAAAAGCTTGGGTTCCACTTGGCATTCCAGTATTACCCAACAGGACTGGCTTAAAGACAGAATCTTACAGTTGCCGATCCAAGAGGATGAGACGGCCACGGTTATTTTTGCACTCTGGAATCATTATGAGCAGACTCGCGACGTGGAGTTTATTGAATATCTTTACAAACCTTTAATCGAGAAAGCCGCTAATTTTATGGTGGCTTTTCGCAACAAAGAAACCGGTTTGCCGATCCACTCTTACGATTTGTGGGAAGAGGTGACCGGCGTCACCACTTACACCTGTGCCGCGGTTTACGGGGCTTTACAGGCAGCCGCTCGCTTTTCCGAATTACTTGGCAAGAATAACCACGCCACAACCTATAGAGCAGTAGCCAATGATATCCGCCGTGTAATGAAGAAATACTTGTTTGACCCCGACTTAAATAGTTTTGTCAGAGTAGCTTTTATTGAAGGTGACCAAGTTAAACGACTTCCGATTATTGATATTAGTTCTCTTTACGGTTTGTGGTATTACGACTGTCTTGGTCCGGATGATCCGCAGTTTCAGGGCACCCAAAAAGCTGTGGAGGAAAAATTGCGAGTCAAAGGAGGTGTCGGCGGCTTCATCCGTTATGAGGGTGACTCTTATTTCAAATCCACGCACCAGACTCAATCAAACCCTTGGGTAATTACTACTTTGTGGGACTTGCAGCGTCGATTAAAGTTCGCTAGCTCAACGGTCGAGCTAAAGCAGCATATTAAAGATCTGCAGTGGGTGATTGATCGATTAGGCAAGTATCCATTGCTTGCTGAGCAATATCACCCGGATACAGGTGAGCCGCTTTCGGTTTTACCGCTCGCTTGGAGTCATGGTGTTTATATCGAAACTGTTTTGTTATACCTGCAGCGTCGGCAAGAACTATCTGTCCCAAAAGGGCAGGGAAAGTGAGATATGAATAATTTAGGTTACAGCGGTCAAGTTCACCTTGGCAGTAACAATGGTTTGACGGCCAACGACACTGCTAGCCAACACACCAACCAAGCAAGCACTGATGATTTACCTTATATTTTAGGTATCGATGCTGGTGGAACTAAAACTCAAGCTGTTCTCTGGAAAACCGAGGTTGTTAAATCGCTGATTCAATACCAACCAGCCGAGCAAGAAGTGATGGGCGCGGCGCAGTGGCAGGAATCATTTCCTGGCATCAATTTGGACGCCATTGACGCTATAACCGCCAACCAACGGATCGCCAGCCTGCTGGAACGAGCCGGCGATGTTAACCATTTAAGTCTGGCAAGGTTTTTACAATCGACCAAGGTAATAATGGGTATGGCTGGCCTGGACACCGATCAAGATCTGCGCCGCGCCGAACTCTGGTTACGCACCGCTTTTTTGCATTTAGGTGTTAAGCCACAGCAATTCACACTAGTGGCGGATATCGAGTTAGCTCTTTGGAGCGCCAACTTACAAGGGGTGGGCATTGTACTAATTGCTGGCACCGGCTCAAATTGTTTTGGTCGCAACCACGCTGGTCAATCGGCCAAGACAGGCGGAATGTCACAATATTTTTCAGACGAAGGCGGTGGTTTTATGTTAGGTTGGGAAGCTCTCCACCAAATTACCAAAATGTATGATGGTCGACTTTCCTCATCAGCGTTGCTGGGACAAGTGCTGGCCGCCTATAATGTGCCGGATTTTCCATCGCTAAAAAATAAAATCGTTAATGCGCCAGACCCCAAAAAAGCGGTTGCTCAGGCGGCACCGGTTGTGCAAGCCTTAGCTAAACAAGGCGAATCGTCGGCCAAAGTGATTGTCGATAAAGCAGTGTTTGAAATGAAGCTAATGATTAAAACGGTTTGGGAAAAACTGCAAACATCGCCTCAAGATAATCAACTACCGGTATTTTTGGTTGGCGGCTTATTTAAAGACCAGTTTTATCAGCAGTTACTAATCAACGAGCTGCAAGCCGAAGGCATTAGCGCTCAGTTTCGGTGGATCGAGCACCCAGTGGTGGGGGCGGTGTTTTTTAATTAAGTTTGGTTGTTGGGTAGCCGGATTGTTTTTATTTAAAAACCACCTCCAACACCACCATAAACGATTCATTATCGATGAGCGTCTTGTAGTGTTTTGTTAAATCCAGCAACCAGCCGGTGTTAAGTTCAGGGTAAGAATTTGGGTTGATTTTTCCTTCATATTTGTCGATAGCAAAAAATAATTCCGACACAAGATCGCCCATTAAATCCGGATGAGGACTGCTAGCAAAAATAAAAACACTGTTTTTATTTGTGGTTTTAGGGCTTATTGCTGTTTGATTTTGCCATTCAACCATTTTTTGATACCGATATTCAGCTGAAATTACACCTAGTTTTTGCAGTTCTTCCAACCAGCGATCTTGATTGACCTCGTTTAATAAAATTAAAATCGGCGGAGCGTCCTCATCGTAAAGGTGTTGAGAAAAAAAATACTTAATTCTAATTCTCATCGCTAAATTTTGTAGAGCAATCATAAACATCTCTGCCCTTAATTCAGGTGAAGAAGGTGTTTCGTTGCCCAGACTCTCAGTATAAGACACAAAAGCTAAGTTATATTCTAACTTGGTTGGTTGGATTTTGTCTTATCGGTTGGTAGTTGATGTTTTACTGCCCGATCTAGGGGCAATTATTTTGGGTTCATAAGAAAATCTATGATTTAACTTGGATAATAACAGTTGTGCAGCTGCAATTTCTTCCTCATTAGCCGGGCGACTATAATTTCCACCGAGATCACCAAAAGCCAGCCTGGCTCTCAAAATGAATTGTTCAAAATCATTATCATTGTATAAAGAATGGGGAAATTTATTTCTTACTCCTATATAAACAAGATTTTTTCTAAAAGCAAACTCGTCTTCCGCGTCTGTTGCAGATATTTGTTTGCCTTCACTGGCGGCATTAATCCCCATGATAACTGCGTCACACAATTGAACCCAATGCTGGGCTATGGTCTGCACTAATTCAGTAGAAAATTCATCAGTGTCAAATTTACCCCAGGTCCACATATGATTAAATAGCTCTACCGTGGCTTTCAAAGGTACTTCTAAGCTGTAATCAACAGGCTTGAGTTTTTCCGACAAATCGTCTGTATCATTTTCAAACATATAGAAATAACTATTTATATTTTTGCTAATTATATTATTTGTTAGCTATCCTGGTAATAGGCGGTTAGAAAAAATAAAAAAATTATAATGCTTCAATATCAATATTAGTGACTCAATACACAAACTACTTTTTTCTGTAAATAACTAAGCACTCTTGAGGAGTTAGGATTGGTAATTGAGAAGAGGAAAAATCCTTTTTATTTCTGGTTATAAAATAGTCAACTTTTTGCGATAGAGCGGTGTAGTATTGCACCGCGTCTTCAAAGTCAGCAAAACTTGATGCTAAAGCAAGGTCAATAACTTTTTCGGTAGTTTTGGAAACATTAAATAACAATCTTAATTTTTGTAGTGCATTCCAGGCCGATTTAGTGTCCTTTAATTTAGAAATAATGTAAAAGCAATTAGTAAAAATCACAGACGAGGTATAGGCCTTAATTTCTTTCTGCTCGATTTTAGACAAAAGATTTTTAGAAAATTTAAAGCCATCGCGTTCAAGTAAAACATCCAATATTACATCTGTATCAACAAAGATTTTCATAGATATTTTTGTAGCAAATACTCGGTAATTAGTGATTTTTCGCTAACTTTCTTTTTGGATTTAGCAAAGCCTGATAACTCCTCAACAAGAGGAGTACTAATGGCTGGTTTATTTTTTATCACCAGTAGCGATCGAAAATAATCTTCAACTAAAGAAGATAAACTAGTGTTTTTGGTGAGTAAGTTTTTTTTGGCGCTATTAATTACAGCGCTATTTAAACTTAAGGTTAGTTTGGAATTCATACGTATAAGAATATATAAATTATACGTATTTGTCAAGCTTCTGTTACCTTGGTCAAATCAAGTGCCACTTGATGAATAAAGCCGTACATTTGACCGTAATCACGCCAACAGTGGCGATAAATATCTCCGGCAATAAACCAATCGTTAGCCGATAAATTTTGGTAGTTTTCAATTTGTTGCTGCAATTCATCAATGGTCATTTTTTGTAAATAAGCAATGTCATCGCTGGGAGTTAGTTGACTTGAATCGGCGACAATGTACTCAAAAAGATGAGTTGAGTTTTTGAAGGTTTTACCCTTAAATTCTCCAGTCGTGATGATTTTAGCTAACGGTTTTATATCATCCACCGAAATTTTAATTTGAAGCTCTTCAGCAGCCTCTCTAATTGCGGCTTCTGATGGCGATTCTTCCACCTCAACGCCCCCACCAACTAACCTAAAAATTCCTGGTGGATAAAATTTGGGCTTGGCGCCGAGCCAATAGTCACCTTTTTGATTATGCAATACAATCAGCACGTGCTCGCTGCGGTTCATATTGCCAAAAACAGCGCTTAAGTTAATATGATTTTTGTAAACTGGAACTTGCGAATGAGTCATAAACTATAGATTAGCATTTTGCGCTCTGTAGTTCTGGTGAAATTTATTTTTTCTAAAAAACATTTTGGCATACTGAAGATAAAAATTAACAAAGCCAATTTTATTATAAATAGCCAATCTTTTGGTGATAATTTGTTTTGTGCCAGAAATTGGACCGTATTTCTCGGTGCTGTACTTAAAGTAGGAATTTGTCCAATCGATAAAGCAAAAACTCAACTTGTTTTCTAGTAGATACTTATTAAAAAGGACTTCAAACTCGTAACCTTCAGGTTGGTATAAGTCTATAAAATTCACTAAAATGTCCTTAGTTGTACACCTTATATCTGAGAGAATATCGATCTTAAAAAGTCTTTGTAATCTATCCCCAATTAAGGCAATTGCGACATCAAATTTACCATTAATTATTGGTTTGGTCAGGGAATTGATGTTTGCTTCAGTAATGTTGGGAATATCGGCATCTAATAAAAGCACCAACTTGTTTTTTACCTGTTTTAGACCGGATTTTATGGCCGCCGATTTGCCCAAGTTGTGACGATGGCTGATTATGTTTAACCGCTTGCTGTTGAAGGACTGCAAAATATTAAGAGTCTGATCTGTTGAGGCATCATTGACCACAACTATTTCCTCAAGTAGCGGATGATTAATAATTGAGTTTAGTGTTGTTTCAAGATTACTTTCTTCATTGTAAGCAGAAATAATGCAGGATATTTTGGGAGAAGGCATATGACTCAGGCTAGTATTTGTTAGAAAAACTGCATTAATTTTCAACCGACTCAATATTTCTAATGTTTATTTGGCCTTCAATATCATACTGGCTATCGCTAACCAGAGAAAAAAGCCCGGAAATTCGGTATTTTTGGCCATCTATCAGGTTAGGAGTAAATTGCTGATCTGGATCGACAAGTGAAAAATAAACACCATTAGTATCCATAAGGCCGATAGCACACTCCAAAGTTATCGGTCTGGAGTTGTCTTTGTGAGGTAAACAAACAATTTCGCCAGTTACCTCGATTTCTTGACCTGGTGTTTGTTCTGGATTGACAAAGCTTTTCCCATCTGGAGTAAGGCATCTTTCGGGAAAACTTTCCATTACGGGATAACCGGCAGCTCGACAGTCAGCAAAGGAATTCATGTTTGTGGTGTTGGGAGAAGTTCCCCCTCCCGATCCGCGATTTAAATTTGTTAGTTGCCAATAAAACATATAAGACAAAACCAGAGCGCCCAAAAAGGCAATTATTTGTAAAAATTTGTTTTTGTGAGGCATATTTTTTTGATGGAGTTGCTAATTTATGGAGCGGGAAACGGGACTCGAAC
>DBQK01000011.1:0-390 GCA_002305195.1 Patescibacteria group bacterium UBA1396 | reverse complement strand
TGATAACTTAATGAGGATTACCGGATTTGTTTAATAACCTATTAAACCCCAGGGCGGCGCGCCCAATTCCTACCAGCGCCAGCTTGTCTCAAACTCCCTGCTATAATCCAACTATGGCAACATCTTCTCGACGGGCAAGACTGGAGCAACGACGCGCGCAGCGCAACCTAGTGGTAGCGGTTGTGTTGGCAATTATTATTGGTCTGGGATTTGTTTTTTTTCTGATGCCGCTACTTTTCAACTTAGTGATCGACTGGTCGCGCGGTCAGACGCCGGCAATTTTAATTACCGATAACGTACCACCTCAGCGTCCAATTTTTACTCCGTTACCTGACTACACTAATGAATCAAAATTAACCATCGATGGTTTTACCGAAGCTAACGCCAAGG
>DBQK01000001.1:23191-31988 GCA_002305195.1 Patescibacteria group bacterium UBA1396 | reverse complement strand
CTCTTCTTGGTCCGGTGATATCAATGATGTCCGCCTCTACAACCGTGCTTTATCTGCAGATGAAATTGCAGACCTCTACTCTGCCTCAACAGATATCCAGGCTTACTATACCGACAACTACGAAGGCCGGGAGTTAATTAGAAAATATGATGATAACAATATTACAGTTGGCAGTTTGGGGAGTGAGGAGGTTGGACCGGGACCAGTGGCTTATTGGAAGTTTGACGAGGGTCAGGGTCAGACTGCAAATGATTCAACAAGTAATAACAACGACGGAACTTTGGGAGCCACATCCGGCTCAGAATCAAGCGATCCAACCTGGACATCCGAAGATAGCTGTATAAGTGGCAAGTGCTTGGAGTTTGATGGGGTAGATGATTATGCAACCACATATGACTTTTCTAGATCGACAGAGGATTATTCAATCTCTACCTGGATAAAAACTAATGGCTTTATAAATGAACAAGCTATTCTTGGTAAAACTCCATATGAATACTCCCTTGGGATCAATACATCAGGATCATTAGTTTACTATCATTGGAACGCTACGGGTGCAGCAATAGTTTATCTCACCAACCCCACCTCACTAAGCCCAAATCAATGGTATTTTATCCAAATCACCAAAGATTCAACCTCAGCAAAAATGTATATAAATGGTAATTTGGTAGCAACAGATACTTCAACTTCGGGAGAGCTTGTAAATAGAACAAACACTCTAGATATTGGTAGATCTTATGTCAATTTTACTGGTAGTGCTACTCGATATTTTGATGGCTTCATCGACGAAGTTAAAATCTACCCTTACGCCCGCTCGGCCGAGCAAATTAAAGTTGATTACAACCAATATGCAGCAAAATTGGGTGTCGCTGATCAGGGAAATTTGTCTGATGGATTGGTTGGCTACTGGAGCATGGACGAGTCCTCCGGCACCACTGTCGCCGATAAATCCGGCAATGGCAATCACGGTACACTCACCAATGCTCAGGAGAACGGGACAAGTGACGGGTCTGGCAACACTACCACAACGTTGATAGACACAGACGGCACGCTTTCCTCTACCAACGATGCTTACAACGGCATGGTTCTTTCTATTACCGATGATGCCACCTGTCCTCTATCAGCCAATGCCGAGCGAATTATTTCTGATTACGATGGCACTACCAAAACATTTACCGTTTCCGCTGCCTTCTCTGCCGCACCGGATACTTGCAACTACACCGTTCTCCACCAGGTTGGAGGGAAATTTGGGAATGGAATTGAGTTTGATGGAGAAGATGAGTTCGTAGATATTCCTGCAACCATAGGTGGTGCTATGGATCCGGACATTGTCACCGTTTCAGCTTGGGTTAAAATCGACAACTCTGGAAGTGATGCTCAACGAATTTTTCATAGATCAAGTGGCACATATGGACTTTATGTATCAAGCCAATACTATCTTTTTTATGTTGATACTAGAGATAGTGGTGCGTCTGGAGATTGGAAATCTGTCAGCTCTGCTTCTATAGGAACACTTACTCAGGGAGTTTGGACACATGTGGTTGGAATGTACGATGGTTCAGAAATAAAAATATTCATTAATGGAGTTGAGGTGGGCTCAAATAGCCTGTCGGGTGAAATCGATGATGGTAGTACAAGTGCCAATATTGGCAAGGGTGGGTCCGCCGAATTTTTTGATGGCAATATTGATGAAGTCAGGGTCTACAACCGCGCACTCTCCCCTGCAGAAGTCCAACAACTCTATCAGTGGGCACCAGGACCGGTAGGATATTGGGATTTTAATGAAGGTAGTGGAGACACGGCTTTTGATAAGAGTGGGAATGGATACCATGGTACTCTTAATGATTCCCCAAGTTGGACACAAGGAAAATATGGAGGGGGTATAGAATTTGATGGCACCAACAATCGTTCGGTCGACATTACTGGAGCATCCGCCAATAGTTTGGAATTAAACCATGAAAGTATTACTTTGTCGGCGTGGGTAAAGCCGCGCGTTAATGGAGTTTCCTCTGGTATTGTGCGAAAGGGTCAGGGAACAATGCGGAGTGGTTATGGTTATATGATTACAAGTGGTAATCAAGTGATGATGATCTATTCAGACACATATGATAGTGGTGATCACCGAGCCTCATTTGGTTCCACCAATGCTGATGAGTGGATCTATATTACTCAAGTCATCGATAAAGAAAACAATATTGCTAAAGGCTATATTAATGGAATTTATCAGACAAGCATGAGTATCGCAGGGATAGCTTCAGTCAACAGTGGTCATTCCTTTGTGATTGGAGAAGACAATGCCTATGACGCAAATGCCGTTATTGACGAAGTCAAAATCTATAATTACGCTCGTACGGCAGAACAAATCAGGCAGGATATGGTTGGTTCTGGTCAGGCAAGTTCAGTTGGCGGTGGGCCGTTGCCAAAGCCTGTTGCTCACTGGAGCTTTGATGAGCAAGGAGGTCAGACAGCCCACGACTCTATTGCTGATAATGACGGAACGTTGGGTGTTGATGTAAATGTTGGGAGTGATGACCCAACCTGGAAAACTGGATCGGAGTGTAAATTGGGAGGGTGCTTGGGGTTTGATGGAGACGATGATGTAGTGAATGTAAGCTCAAATATTTTTAGTATCGGCACAAATGATGCAACTGTTTCTCTCTGGGCCAAAATTTCTGAAGCCGGCACAAACAATCGACTTTTTGGAACTCCAGGTGGTTATGGGTATGACGTTTGGATAAAAAGCAACGGTTATTTATCAGCCTTGGGCGGTGATAAGGCCTCGTCTAGAGTGTTTGCAGATAGTAATACAGCTTATGACGATGACTCTTGGCATCACGTAGTAGCAGTTTTTGATAGAGATTATGCCATCTCACTTTACGTTGATGGAGTACTTCAAGATGACGTTGAAACTGGATTCAACAGCTACTCCAATATAGATTACAACTTTACCACTGCAACCATAGGAAATCTTCTTTCCCCAGGCTGGGGACCGGTTGGCTTAATTGACGAAGTCAAAATCTATAACTCCGTGCTCACGGCTGAGCAGATTCGACTGGATATGAATTCTGGCTCACCACTAGTTTTTGGTGGTTCTGGCGCGGTTAGTGAAGCCGCCGATTTAGCTGATGGTGCTGGGGATCCACCAGTTGCCGAGTGGAGGTTTGATGAAGGTGTTTCCTCAACTCTTGGTGACACTTCTGGCAATAATAATAATGCTACCTTGCTAGACGGAACTTGGGAATCTGGCTGCAAACAGGGTAAATGTTTATATTTCAACGGTCAGTTAGGTAACCGGGCAGCAAGTGATCAAAACATTGTGTTTTCTGGTGATTTTACAGCTGAAATGTGGTTTAAAACTGACACCTCACAAACCAAAGTCTTAATGGGCAATCGCGGTGGCGGAGTTGTTAACTCGGGCTTCACAATCTATGTTAATTCTAACAATACTATTACTGCCACTTATGGCAATGGAACTATTAGAGCCACCAATCTTTATCCATCAATCGCCTACGCTGATGATAAATGGCATCATTTGGCTATGCGTGTTCAAAGAACTTCAGTACAGCTCAATGAGCTTTATCTAGACGGCAAGTTAATTGCAAACAATACTGGAACCGTTTCGGGGAATGTTGGAACCGAAGGATTGGTTGGAATAGGAGATTACGCTGGTGGTGGTTTTCCATTTCAGGGTTACATCGACCACATCAGGCTTTATGATTATGCTCGCCAGCCCTCTCAAATAATTTACAATTACAATCGCGGCGAACCCATTGCCCACTATAAATTTGATGAGTGTGAGGGGAACACTGTTCATGACTCAAGCGACAATGAGAACCACGGTACATTGACAGTAACAACTAGTGGCGGAAATACAGCAGGAATTGGCACCTGTAGTGTCAATAATTCTGCCTGGGGCTCAGGGTCAGAAGGAAAGTTTGGTAGCAGTTTGAATTTTGATGGTGATGGGGATTATGTCGCTAATGCTTCTACTGTTTGGCCGGCACTAAACACAATTTCTGTTTCAGCTTGGTTTAAAAAATCATCTGGTAATAGTGGAACCATTTTTTCTAAAGATATGGCTGGGTTTTCACCCACTGCTTTTGATCTTGCTGTAGATGACAGAATTAGATTAACTACATACACGGGCGGATGTACTTATCCGGATAATAGAACTGATGTATCTGGTGTAAAAACGGGTTTAAACGATAACTCATGGCATCATGTAGTAGCTCTTTACAACGGAACCGACTTGCTAATTTTTGTCGATGGCAAACTTGATAAGACACAGGCTGCAACAACTACAGGCGAAGTCTGTAATGCTTATAACGGCTGGTCGATAGGAGCAAGAAGAATAAGTGGTTTAGGGTCTTTCTTTCTTGGTCTTATCGATGAAGTACAAATATTCAACTACGCCCTTTCCCCCGCTCAGGTAAGAAAACTTTACAACGGCGGAGCGGCTATTAGGTTCGGCGAATAATTCAATAATTATTTTCTTGTTATAGGCTGTTGTATGTTAAAATACAACTTAAGATGCCAAGAAATACACGCTCATTATTAAAAGAATTAAAAGAATTTTCAGTCTTTAGAAATCTTAAAAATAGTGAGGATGTTAAGTCTGCCTTTGTCCTGCTTGGGACAATTTTGACCTCGATATTGGTTGGAGCTGGCCTTGGATATACTGCTGATAAAGCCGAAACTAACAACATTCTTCCTGAATCAGCCTCAACTCCACTAAATGACCAAACCGAAAGACCAGATCTTTCTGATTTGTTACAGATTCAAGATAGTTATTTAGGCGACGGTAATAACGGTAATAATAAAACATTAAACGGTGAATTAAATGAATCAGAAGATTCAAATCTGGACCAAGAATCAGCCGGAAGATCAACAGGCGGCGTTTTAACGGCTCCACCAAAGCATAGATAATTTCCAAAACATTTTTACGGTTAAGAAAGCATTATGAGACCAGTTGAGAGATTTTTTAGGTTATCACCACAGCATTCAATTACCAACTATTATGAGCTAATTTGCTCTTCACCTTCAGGAGAAGAAATAAAAGTTAAGCCTTGCGAACCTATATGCAGTCCTGAACTAGTTATTGGCCTGGTTGCTAACAACAATATTAAGCCCAAACGACTGATGGTTCGGGGTCGAGATTGTAAACCTATTCAGGTTTATATTCCAGCTCTTGAGAATACTGTGCAGGTTGCCCATCCAGGAAAGTCAGGTTTTATATCTCTAAACAATAAAGCTGGCGATCCAATCAGAAGTGCAGTTGAAACCTACCTTGATAGACAACCAAATCGTCGTGACCACGTTCATTTTGCTAACGTTGGCAATATTATGAATGCAGGCTGGACAGTATTTTGGGCTCCATTAAATGAGTTCAAGTTATTGCACGTTAGAATTGTGGCAGATAGAACCATCCAGTCCGGCAATCTTCCAAGTTTGGATGATGCGTCAAAACTTGCACAAGTCTTTTCAAAATTAAGATAGACAACCTTACCAATTAGTTAATTTAAACAACAACATTAGTATTAATTAGTTAATGACTTAATTACTACAAATTAAAAATCATCTCATAAGTCCGCTTTTGTGGACCCAAGGGGACTCGAACCCCTGACCTCTTCATTGCAAATGAAGCACTCTAGCCAACTGAGCTATGGGCCCTGGTATTTAATTTAAACCACAATGACTAAGACCATATTGTAACAGTAATAACTAGGCCCAACACCTTTCTCCTCATGACACATAAAGCATAAACAAAAGGTGTAAGATTTGTCGAAAGGTGTTAGTTGTGAGCAACAAGAAAACAGTTTCCAATACTTTCTTGCTCAATAACCTTCTTAATCATTTCTCAAGATATCTAGAGACGTATGTTTTTGTCGAAAGGTGTTGTGGGCTTTGGTGAGAGTACCTGGACTCGAACCAGGGACCTCAGTCTTATCAGGACTGCGCTCTAACCAACTGAGCTATACTCTCGTGATTTGGTTGGTTTATTTTGGTTTTGTCTGGAAGGCGCCGCCGCAGGCGGCGCCTGCCTTTCCCAGCCTTTTACCTGGCAAAGACAAGGTGTATTATAGCAAACATGCCGATCGACACATCTAGAATTTCTGGCAGTGATGATAACGTTGCCAATCACACCTTAAGCAAACCAAATAATGATGGCAAAAGTGGCAGTTTTGATCGATCCCAGGCAGAAAGTTTGCTAAAGCAGTATGTTGAGTCGCCAGCCCTGCGCCGACATTGTTATATGGTAGCCGTAGCTTTGGAAGCTTACGCCCAACATTTACTCACCGACCAAAATCAAAATAAAAACCGAAATAAAACTGAGAACAAATTAGGTGAAGAAATCGTTAGCAACAGTATTGATTCAGAAACTTGGTACATCGCAGGTTTACTTCACGATCTTGATTGGGAAAAATATTCTGACCAACACCCACTACAAGCCACTCAGGAAATACTGCCAGCCGCTGGTTGCCCAGATGAAATAATTCAGGCTATTAAGTCGCACGCTCCGGAAAGAACTGGGATTGAGCCAACCACCCTGCTGGATCGCTACCTTTTTGCCTGTGACGAACTATCCGGATTTTTGGATGCCGTGGCCAAGGTTCGTCCAGATGGGTTCAAAGATCTAAAATATTCATCGGTAAAAAAGAAGCTTAAAAATAAAAGCTTCGCGGCCAATGTCTCGCGCGAAGACATCGCGCTTGGGGCCCAATTAATTAACCAAGAATTAGCCGATCATACCGAGTTTCTGGTTAAAACTTTTGCCGATCAAAAAATTCCCAGCTAAAACCACCTGCCAACCACATAGCAGAGCATAATTTAGGCAGAATATGGGATATAAATGAGATACACTCAATAATTTCCCAACAATTTCCCCGGCGACAAAAATCGCTCACACAAGTAAAGAAGACAACTTATCAGCCAAACACCACACAGACTGGCAGAACGGCCCGGGTACACTGGTCCACGGGACTTGGAGTTTAGCGGCCATTACTGTCCGCGGGAAGAGAGGCGTGAGACTCTCACCCAAACTCCTTAGAAAGGAGGTAATCCATCCGCACCTTCCAGTACGGATACCTTGTTCATGTTTATCCAACTCTTTCGAGTGGCATGGACTATATCTTCACCCTTTGTTAGAAAAGGGGCCTGCGTCTTATAGTGCCAAAAGGCTACTATCTCATCACTTAAGAATCAGTCTCTACGGGGTCAAGGAGGCAAATTTGTATTGCATACAAGGCAAAATGAATGGTTTTATTATCGTATAGAGCTCAATGGCACTTGGTTTGGAAAAATAAATATAAAAACCTTTTTGATCCCTATATAAATCGGTTTGTAAGGAAAAATTACGCTCCAAACATTCTTGGAGTAAAACATTCCCCAACTCACCAAATCCGTAAGAACTTATACGATAACAGCACCTCGTTTTACTTCCGTTTCCATCATCCATTGCCCAAACAGCGAGGCTGATTGGTTTTGTTAGAAGTTGAGATATATTATCGGGAACAAATCGCTTTGATCCCTTATAAAAAAGTCTCTTGATCTTCATTAGGTCTGGATGACTTACGGTTCGAAAATAAAATGATTGATTATGGATGTCCTCTCTAGGCTGAGTTAATGCCCAACCCTTGAAAAGAGAGTACTTCCATAAAACATATTCTTTCTGCTTAACAGATTGTCTAACTTGCAATAAAGCCGATTTTTCAGATCTTGAGGTTATTAAGCATCCATCTCCCAACATTGTCCCAAAAAGAAAATCCTTTTGTAACTGTGTAAGAGATAATTTTTCTTTAAACAACCTTAATAATCTGGTATTTGTCAACTTTTTTTGCTTCCCGACTTCCCTCGGTATTGCCATATTCTCATCTTACCCGAATCTTATACGAAGCTCAAGTTTTAAAGAACTTAGGGTTCACCGAAATTAGCAGGGTTTTTCTTGATCATTACTGACCAAGGTCGCCACAAGAATTTATATTCTTAAACGACTTAGTCCTCATCGCCGACCTCGCCGTAACGGAGCCTTTCCTTCTAATGAAGGTTAAGGTCACCCGCTTCGGGCGCTGCCGACTTTGCTGGCTTGACGGGCAGTGTGTACAAGAAGCGAGAACGTATTCACCGCAGTCTGCTGACCTGCGATTACTACCGATTCCGACTTCATGAGGGCGAATTGCAGCCCTCAATCCGAACTGAGGGGCCGTTTATTAGGATTGGCTCAGGGTTACCCCGTCGCTACCCGTTGTCGGCTCCATTGTAGGATGTGTGTTGCCCTGGGTGTAAGGGCCATGCTGACTTGACGTCGTCCCCTCCTTCCTCCCGGCTTGCAGCCGGGCAGTCTCTTATGAAATGCAACATAAGACAGGGGTTGCGCTCGTTACCGCACTTAAGCGGACGTCTCCAAAAATAATCGCTAAAATTACTTATAGCGCTAGACTATACCTTCACCCTCTCATTAATGAGTAGGGGCTGGCGTGTTATGGAATTCATAAATTTACTGAAAATCATCAAGAAATTAAGTAGTAGATCCCATCTTCCACTGTTGTTACACAGTTTCCAGTCGTTACGGGGTCAAGGTAATTTGTAACGCAGACTATCGATAATATATGGCTCGATTAAATTTTTTCGAGCTCGATAGGTCTGCTTAATTACCCGACTTCCCTCGGTGTTGTTCATTGAACCCAATATAACCCAAAGATTAATTGTTATCAACCGAATTTCACCGATATGAGCCAGATTTGTCTTGGTTATTACTAACCAAGGTCGCAAGACATTTACGACACGAGCTGACGACAGCCAT
>DBQK01000001.1:5459-23184 GCA_002305195.1 Patescibacteria group bacterium UBA1396 | reverse complement strand
CACATGCTCCACCGGTTGTGCGCTTCCCCGTCAATTCCTTTGAGTTTTAACCTTGCGGTCGTACTCCCCAGGCGGGATGCTTAACGCGTTAGCTTGCGCCACTCCTTCATAAAGAAGGAACAGCTAGCATCCATCGTTTACGGCTAGGACTACGCGGGTCTCTAATCCGCTTCGCTACCCTAGCTGTCGTCCCTGAGCGTCAGGAGTGCCCCAGAAGTCTGCTTTCGCTCTTGGTATTCCACTCGATATCTACGGATTTCACCCCTCCACCGAGTGTTCTAACTTCTTCTAACACCCTCAAGATCGGCAGTATGAAAAGCTGGTCTGGGGTTGAGCCCCAGGCTTAAACCTTCCACTTGCCAACCAGCCGACGGAACGCTTTACGCCCAATAACTCCGGATAACGCTTGCACCCTACGTATTACCGAGGCTTCTGGCACGTAGTTAGCAGGTGCTTTCTAGCAGGGTACCCTCATTTTTTTGTTCCCCTGCCACAGTGGTTTACACTCCGAAAAGCGTCTTCCCACACGCGGTGTCGCTGCGTCAGGCTTTCGCCCATTGCGCAAAATTCCCAGTTGCTGCCACCCGTAGGTGTAGGCTCCGTGTCTCAGTAACCTTGTGGCCGGACGTGCTCTCACACCGGCTACCCGTCATCGCCTTGGTAGGCTATTACCCCACCAACAAGCTGATAGGACGCAGGCCCCTCCTCTAGCGTCTTGCGACTTTACCCTTGCGGGACTATGGAGTATTACCCCGCCTTTCGGCGGGCTATTCCCCACTAAAGGGTAGGTTCCTACGCGTTACTCACCCGTTCGCCACTAGTTCCACTCTAGCAAGCTAGAGTTTCCCTCGTTCGACTTGCATGCTTTAGGCACACCGCCAGCGTTCATCCTGAACCAGGATCAAATTCTCACTAAAATTAACGGAAATATTAAACTGCCTGGTTAAGCGCATACCAAATCAGTTGTGTTTGGTTCTGCCGATAGCTTGGAAATCCAATCTACCGATATCGCCGCCCATAACTGAATAATAACGCTACACCTTGGCATATTTCCTGTATTAGGAACATTCTGCCAGTGTGTGTAGTGTTTTGGTTTGCTGATTTTGTAGGCGTGAAATGTTGATTTGCTCGATTTTATCTCTTTAGAAAGTTAAAGTTTTAGTTTTAAACTTTTAAAACAGATTTGAGATTTGGAGATTTTTGCACTCATCTAAAGCTGAGAGTTACCTTCTCCTGAACAAGTCCAACTTAACACGCTTACGCTGTTGTCTTTCTTTACTTGTTCACGAGCTTACATAAAGTACCTTGGCCAGCCAAATTGGTGGCCTTGGAGTTTGTATTTTACAGGGGGTTGGCCAGGTGTCAAGGAGAGGGGGGGGGTGGGGTGTTGCTTACATAGAGTTTTAGCCGAGAAAGTGACACCCGGGTGTCACTTTCTTGAGGCGAAAACCGTGTAAGCAACACCCTCAATCTACAGTTTGCAAGGATTATGTAACTATTGTTTGCTAAAAACTACAAATAGGCTCGTGCAGATAGAAAAATTACCATGCCATTACTAAACACTCGCAAAATTTACAAACCAAAGAGCTATTATCATGTTTACAATCGCGGAGCCAGGCGAGCCAGCATCTTTAGTCAACCAAAAGATTACTGGCGGTTTAGAAGCATTGCCCGTAGCGCCTTGCGTCGTTTCTCAGGGATAAAAATTTTATCTTTTGCCTTGATGCATAATCACTATCATTTCTTGATTTATCAAGAAAATATCGATGATATGACAAGGTTTATGAAGACAATTACACAGCGTTATGTGTTGTTTTTCAACACCAAATACAAGCAGAGTGGTCGACTATTTGAGTCCTGTTATAAAGCCAGACTTCTTGAAGAAGATAATGACGTTGATACCTGTCAAAAATATATATTAAATAATCCAGTGGATGAGGGTTATTCTAACTGGCAGCATTCAGGACTTGATATTTAGCTTGGGATTTAGCTGAAAACCAATCGGAAGAGCCGGTTAAGGGTCAACTTCAAGAACAGCGACATTAGACAGCAACATTGAAATTTTGCTCAACTCTTAGATTATTCAACTTGAAAGAGTTGCCGACAAGTTTGACGTATTTAAGGGTGAAATTAAAGCCAATCCAAAGGCCAGAGAGTACATCAGAAACACTCGTGGACAGTTTGCATCCTCTAATTTCAAGCTCAATAAACAAACTATCCAACAACTCGCAGAAAACCCGAAAACAAACCTTACAGAGCTTTCTAGTGCTGTTAGAAAACAGGTTAATGATTTAAGAACTGAGCTAGGAATTAAAGGGAATAGCGATAGAGTCCAACTTGTTCAAGACCCTAACAATCCACGAAGGTTAATCAATCAGGGACAGGACTATGCTTGGGGTGGATTGGCTGGAATGGAAATGTACCAGGATGAAAATGGTGAGTGGAAGATGAGATTTAACCCCCAGAAGGCCGTCGCTGGAATGGCGTTGGTTGGTGGGATAAGAGCAACAGGCGGGAGAACAAAGATACAAAAGCAGCTCGCTGAGGCAATAGCCACTGGAACTAATACGCCAATTAACTTTGGGAAACTAAGCAAAAAGAAGTTTGCTGAGCTAAATAAGAGATTGGTGGCAAGTGGACAAACACCACTTCAGAAGAACGACTTGTATGTTCACCCCGCAGTAGTAACCAAGCTCTTTGAGCAACGACTCATAAAAGACGGCATGACGGCCGATCAGGTTGCCGATATTGCGTATAGTGCTATTCATGGAAAGAAGTCGCGAATTCTCACAACAAGAGAACCTCAAATAAAAGCATTTGTAAATCCAAGAGAAAATATTGGTAATACAGCCTTTGTTGGTGAGTTTGGACAGTCTGGATCAATTAAAAGTGTATACCCTAAAGATCTCAAGAAAATTCAAAAGGAATCTTTGGGAGGTCGGGGTAATCCTCCATCGGGAGCAGTGCTTAACCCTGCAGGCCCCATTTCTGACATTCAAGATTCAGTAAATAGTATAGCACAACCCACTAAGGGAGTAGAAGCAGGAAACATCCCACTAAAGTCTGAGGCTACAGCTAAACTTTCTAACCTCATGAACTACCCAAAACGTTTAGCAGAGATGGGGTATTCAGCTAAAGAGATTGAAGGGATTAGCGCACCGAAGGCCAAACAGATTATTGATAAAGGCTTATTCGCTAGTACCACCAACCAGGGTCGCCGTATATCGGATCTCCAATCGGTGAGCCAAGCACCAGCGTCACTAAGACAAACAATGGATACACCACTACAAACGCAAGGACAAAAAGAACTGGATTCTTTATATAACCCCTTAGATAGACGGCAACCATTACAAACTCAACCGCAGCAAAGAATAAAAATAAACTCCAAGCAACAATTAGACCAAGCATCTGAAAAGATTATACAACAGGCAAAAACACAAATATATACAGAAAATCCGTACAAAACTACTAATCAGAAGATAGTGAGACTGGATAGTTGTCTGTCAAATATAGGGAATATGTGAGACTAGTATTTAAAGCAAAAAAATTTTCTTTTAACAGAAGGCAGGTGCTTTCAAGCGTGTGCGGACTATTCTTTTATTGCAAAACCGCCCCGCCCAGACAAACCTCACTATTTTGAGCGTGGTAGAAGACTGCGGCCTGGCCGGCCGCCAGGCCGCGGACGCCTTCAACAAAATTAAGTTGACCAGCGTGATTTTCTTTGTCTAACCAGCTAAACTTGGCCGAATAGAGTTGGCCGCCGTGACGAATACGGGCAAATAGGTTGGTAGAAGCGGGTCGGCCGGTATCAACCTCTACCCCCTCATCATTCTGGCTCGATTTATCGCGAAAATGAGATTTAGAATAAAATTTAGAAGTAGATGTTTGGGAATTAGAGTCGGTGCTAAAACCGCCACTCTTAGGCTTTGGTTCTAGTTCTGGTTCCATATCTGGTCGACGCCAAAAAATATCTCTAATTTCCACCTGTGATTTTAAAGTTTTGGCACCATAGCCAACCGTAATGGTATTGTTTTTAGCATCTTTGCTGATTACATACAGAGGTGGCAAAATGTGTTTCCATTCATTATTTTGTAGCCGTACCTTGGGTAATAATTCAAAGCCGTGTCGCTGACCAATAGTGTAGAACCACACTCCACGATGCTGACCGATAACGTTGCCTCCCGCGTCCAAAACGTCACCGGGTTTTTCGCCAAGATTGTCCTTCAGAAAATCGCGGACATTAATATCACCAATAAAACAAATACCTTGGGAGTCTGGCTTGTTGGCGTTCGCCAGGCCGCGCTCCCGCGCGGCCTGGCGAACCTCCTCTTTAGTCATTCCTCCAATCGGGAAAACAATATGGTCTAATTGATCCTGTCCAGCTCGATACAAAAAATAGGTTTGGTCTTTTTTAACATCTATTCCTTTTAACAAAGCTTTTTTACCACCAAACTCGCCAATTCTGGCATAATGGCCGGTGGCTACGGCGTCAAAGCCATGGTCCATCGCCCAATCATAAAAAAGACCAAACTTAATGGCGGTATTGCACCAAACGTCAGGGTTTGGGGTGAGTCCCTTTTTATAGTCCTCAAAAAATCTAGCGACAACTTTTTCTTTATACTCCTCAACAAAATCAAGCACCTGAAAAGGAATTTGTAGATCAAGAGCTACTTTAAGAGCATCCTGTCTATCTTCATCGGCTCGACAACCAGGCGCTCGCCAGCATTGCAAAAAGACACCGGTCACTTCATAGCCAGCTTCCTTTAATAAATGTGCTGATAGCGAAGAATCTACCCCACCAGACATTCCTAATGCAATTTTCATGCCGATATTATCTCATCTAAATCAACTACAGAAATGGAAATGACTACATCTTCACCTTAACTCTGCTTCGTAAAAAAAATTAGCAAATCTATTCTGGAATTCTGATTAAATAACCACGCAGGTCATTTTTACCCAAGACCACCAATTGTTTTTCGTCGGCCCGATCCACCACTACAAATTTTGAGGTTTGCCATTCGCCATTAATAATAAAGCGCACTTCAATTTGCTCGGCCAACTTTTCCTTGCCTTCAATTTCAACCGCCACTCTGTCCACTACCTGCTCGGGCGAGTAAAGACCAAGTTCAATGGCCAATTTTTTATCGATCTGAGAAAAATCGTAGACATAATTAATCAAAGCCAATACATCTTCTTGCGGCGTACCATCTCCTTGGATGATATCAATCGGCAAAACCACATCAATAATTTTGTTTTCCTCAACTAAAATTTGTGACTTACCAAACCAATTAAAAATAGTGCTGATAATTGAAAGTAAATTCATTGCTACTCCTCGTTAATTATTGTATTTCGATATTTTTGTACTAATTAACTTTCATAGATTGTAATCCAGCTTGGATTAGTCATTATTCAAACATACCATAGCACTTATTGGGTTAGCTTATCAGCGTGATTTGGTGGTTTAGTGATTTAGCAGTTATCATCGACATTGATTAAAGGCGGCTCGCCAGTTGGTGGCATATTCCTCAACTTGGTCGGCAATTGCCTGTCCTTCCCCGCTATTACCGCTATCACGTAAAAAGTTTTTAAAAATGGTTACCATATCACCGGCTAGACGATCATAAACTAGTTGTCCTGGATCAACATATCCGTAAGCTCGGAATGAATCATATTCACTTCTTTCCTGCCGATACTGCGACTGCATCACGGTGTAAAAACAGGCCAGACCGTCGGCAAATGAAAACTCCCTGTTGCCTGCCGAATTTTTAACCGCTGAGCTGGGAACACAAGTATTATAAATATCTATATTCCCATAAAACTCCTGACTTGACATCGCAATTAAAACCGGATTAATCACGGTGTGCCCGCCATCGGTTTCAACTGTACACTGGAGGCCATTATAGGTGGCATCTAGGTTGTAATTGCTAAAAGCCGGAATATTACAGGAAAAATGCCAAGCAATTTCTTGGTCTCTGTTTAGACCATTATCTGTCAGAACCGCGGCAAATATGGCAAAGGGGTTAACATAAGTTCGACCTTCACCCATAGCTAAAGTAGTTGAGGTGCGCAAAATTAATTCGTAACAGGGTATTCCACCACAATTATTAAGCAAAATTGCGTTTTCAGAAACTCCTGGCCAGTTTTTTAGGTAATCAATAAATCCAGGGTAGCTAAAAAGTGATCTTAATAGCTGAGCCGCTTCTTGTGCTTCGGCAATGTTTACAAATAGAGCTGGCGTATCGCAAGTGCCCCTTGAAGGTGCGGGCAAATAAGCATGATGAATATCCTCAACTAAAGTGCGGAAATAATCTCCCACAGCTGAAAATGGTAACTCTATCATATCTAGAAAGCTCTGCTGACCGGAATAAAACTTCTCCAAACCTAGGTACTCCTGAGTTAAGTGGTAGGGTGTGAAGGCCATTCGTCGTAAAAATTCGTGCAGTGCGGCCGTTCTACCCGGCACTTGAATATTACTATCAGGATTTTCCCCATACTGCTTGCCCTCAACCTCGACGGTACTAAGACTGATGGTTTTTACGGTTGATTCAACACAAAATGGTGGTGTAGCTGGATAACCTTGTTCATCTGCGGACGGCGGATAAGGACCCCACCAGGTTCTAACAGTAGTTGCTGGAACTACAACTTCGCGGCTGCAAGAGGTGCAAGTTGCCAGCACACTATCTAAGCATCGATATTGAGTAACTGATTCTTCATATTGTGCATATCCTTCCTCCTCTGAGAAAAATTGGCGATCGTAACCACTGGTTCGTAAAAATGCGGATAACAACTGTTGTTGCTCAGAATTTTCCTCGCCAGCATCTTCATTAAAAGGAAAAATTTGGTTTTCACCTGACATAATCGAGCTGTACATTTCTGGACTCAAAAACATCGAGGAGAGATAAGCTTGACCAATATCAATATCCATTGATTCATCAGGTAAAATTAAATAGCTTTTACTGCTATGAATTTGATTCCAGTTGTCGCCGGCGGCGTTCCACACCACTTTTCCAGTAAATAAATTGGTAATCTGGTCGATTGCTTCTCTGGCCGCGCCGCCGGCGCCTTGTTCTTGCAAGATTTGTAATAAATTGTACTTGGCTGACTGAGCCGTTTCGCTTTCTCCTAAAGCGACATTTTCCTGATCGATTGGACAAGGAGAAAAACGACGCTCTGAAGTTGGTCCCCAGGGAAAACCATCGCTAGGATAACCTTGCGGGTAAAAACCGGTTTCTTGGACGCCTGAGTTCACCCTGGCTAAAATTAGTTTGTGCAAATTAGCCAAAAACACCGTACTTGGAGAAAAGGTGGGTGGAAAAGAATTGGCTAGATCTTCAAAATAGTCAAAATCTTGGTTTACACAATTACCATTGCCACAAGGAATAATTAGGTCGGTTAGGCTTTCTTTGCCTCTAAAAGTTACCGGCAAACCATTGGTGGGTCCGGTTACGCCCTCCAAAGTGTTCATTAATCTATAATTTTCACGAACAATCTCGTCCTTTTCTAGGTAAATTTTCTTTTGAGTTTCCAGGGTCAAAGCTGGAGAATAGGTTCGCCACCAAGGTCCGGAAAAATTATCGATTTTGGCTTCAACTTCATCGGCCGGGGCTGGAGCTGGCCCCTCAGGATCAATTGGATACGGTCTAACCTGATCTGGTGAGTATTCATTTGCCGAAATACCAGACTGATACCAAACCGGCACAATAGTGACTCTTTCACCCAATCCTTGTTGAGGGTCGGTGGGATTAGGATCATTCGTAAGCCAAGCGGCCAAAGTTCGAACTAAGTATTGGCTTAAAAGATTGTCGACCGGAGTGAACATTAGATTATGTTGAACCAAAAAACCAATTTTATAAGCTTTGGGAGTTTGAGGTTCTAGGGCACGAATGATTTTTTCGATCGATGAACCATATTGGTAGTCCTCGCAGCGCTCGTGGGTCACAACTTGAGAAATAAATTCCCAAGAAACTTCACCACCATTACCTAAGTCAATTGGTGCCTGTAACGGACAAGAATCACCATCCTGATACTGAGCGCATAAATCATTAACATACTCTATATAGCTAGCAATATTATGACACTGCATTTGCGGCGAGGTTAAATAAAACTGTGGGGCATAATCTGGTTTAGCGAAGCGCTTGGCCGCCTCGGCAAATGTATCGTTTGGTTCGACACGAGATAGGTCGGCCTCAATGCTAATACCACCAGTTTGATTCCGCCAGAGAGGCACTGAAGCCCGATTAAGGTTGTAGACCTCCTGATATTCTACGACTGGATACTCTAAAGCGTCACACTGACCGTCGTCAGTGATGGCGCCGCCGCCAAGGGGATCAGCGTTGCCGCTAGGAGCACAACTTGGCAGCGGCGGCGCCGAATCATTCCCTTGAGCGGTTGATTTTGGCCAGTTAACCTGTGTTGGTGCACAATACACCTGACTATTAGCTAAATATTTTCGCCACTGAGTTAGGTCCTCGGTCCGAGGCAGAATAAAGAGTGGTGGCTTATTTTGATCTGCTTTAGCAGCTGAATCTTCATCCGGTACCTTGGCACGACAGGCATACTGGTAAAAACTGGTAAATAAAGGTTCTTTACGAGTGCCGGCGGCGTCGTGCAAACCAAAATATCCCATACTAGTATCTTGTTGAGTGTCACTCCAGGCAAACCACACCGCCGCCGGCACTTGAGAACCATAATTCTCTAGCAGCTCATAAACATCTTTAACATACTCGGCTGCTCCCTCTGGGTCGTCAGGAGCACTTAAATAGCTGGTTGCCACACTACTTATCTCGGTCAACCAAATTTGCGAAGCGCCGGAACTGAGTAGTGTATCCAGATAAGGGGTTAGCTGATCCGGACCCTTAGTATATGGGTGAGAGCTGATAACACCTCCATTAGCATCAAGGCCGCTACTCATGCCATTCATAAACTGAACAATTTGGGGAGCGTCGCCTAAAAATCCACCCGCTATCACGGTGGCTGCCGAATCGACCTCAGAAATTGTCTGATTAGCGTACTCAACTAGAGTATTTAATTCGCCAGGACCTAAAGGGGCGGCCTGATCACCACTAGCGTCTGGCTCATTCCAAATTTCATAGGCTTGTACTTTGCCCTGATAATGATCGGCGATCTCGCCAGCCTGCACCGCAAAATCAACCGCATAGGAAGAAAAAAAACCACTGTTCCAATTATTGTTGCCATCACCCCAATAAGTTTCCTGATTTAAAACCAAAATAACGTTAACACCCAGATCATTAAGTTGAGAAATGTAATCATCATAAAAATCAAATCGGCTGTGAACCGTTTCCCCGGCACCCCAGTTAACCTTGAAAACCAACCTTGCCCACCCAACACCCTCAAGTTGAGCTGGATCTGGCTTGGCAGCTGGATTATCTAGATCTAGATTAATACCACACCTGGCTTGACCTGTGTCTTGAGCTAAAACTGGTGGGGTTTTAAGTATTAAAAAACCCGCTCCCAAAATAAGAACAAATAAAAAATTAAAACCAACTGGCCGAATTAGCCGCGATAAGAATTGAAAAATTATCTGGGAATTCCATCGCCTCATTGTTTTATTATAACTGGCTGGCTGGCGCTTGCGCCAGCCAGCCAACTTAGCAGACCAGATTCTAGTTTCAATCAAAACCAATCTCAGTAAACCACCCTAGATTATTGATTAATTTTTCGATATTTATTTAAATTGGGCAAGCGCCACTCTCACACTTAAGATGTTCGTAATCGATGTCCTCGTGAAGATCTACTACACCATCGGCATCTTTGGTTTCACTACCGTAAGGCACAGCCTTTTCGATCTCTCTAATAATCTTCATAAACTCGGAGGTGGTAACCGGCTGCTCAGGTTGATATTCGTATGCCGTGGAGTCCTGTTGGGGCATTACGGAACAGCACTTGACCTTACTTTGATATTTCTTAACCATTGAAGCATATTCCTCAAAGGTAACTTTATTTGGGTTATATTTAAGAGTGTATGACACTTGGTTGCCAGTATCTTCTAGCGACTTACCCTCGTCATCTACACCAACAATCCAATATTTCTCCAAAAGCATTAGCCATTTATATTGTTCCTCTGGGGTGGCCTCACTAGCCGTAACTAATAAATCACCCATACCCAATCGGCAAATCATTGGTTGAGTGGGAAAACCAACAACCGAGGACCCAGTGTAACTTTTTAGCTCTTTTACCGGATAACCTTGGGCGCGGTAGGTATCTAACACCTCATCATCAGAACGATACTGAACCCAACGAATATATTCGCGCATACTTGGCAGGTGGGCTCCTTCGGTAAGAGCAAATAATTTGGAAACAGTGCCCGAAGGCTTAATCGTGGTATTGGTGTGGGGTACATTAACGTTTAGTCTCTTGGCATATTTTTCAGCTTCATCCACCACCGCTCGTTTAAAGCGGTTAATAGTTAACCAAAAATCTTTGGACTTATCCTCATTGATCAAATCTCTAAAACTGTAACCAAACATATTCCAAGCAAATTCATGAATACCGGTCATACCTACGCCGATGCGATTAGTACGCTTGACTTCACGGTTATACAAGGAGTCCATTAGGTTAACTCTAATGAGGGCGCGCGCAACTGCCCTAAAGGCAGCCTCGGCATCATCAACGGTGGGAGCAAAAAATGGTACCACATCGCCAATAACACAATACCCTCCCAGCATATTAAGCGTAATTTCGCCGCAAGGATTGGGAATTTGGTGGTAAACCTTGGCGCCGGCATTGCGCGCTAACTTGGATAACAACTTTTCCGTTCTGGTGAAGGGCTGATATTTTTTGCTTTGAGCGTACTTTCCATCGCTATAACCACTATATTGATCATCATTTTGAACCAACATATGCTGATTAACAAAACCCGGCTCACCGGTGCCGTCGTTATAGCTGGCTTCCATTATTTTTTTTAGCACCTTGCGGGCGTGGGCGGTTTTTTGTTCCCAAAATTTCTCATCAACTGCTACCGAATTGTTGGCGCTCCACAAAAAACCGCCTCGTTTAATATCGATAAAATCCAAAACCTCCGGATCGGTCCATACCTTGGTGGCAATGCGCGCGCTACGGCGCGCGCCACCCACCAGCACACACTCTGCTAAGTAGTGATCCACAAACATCGCCTGCTTCCAGGGAGACATGCCAGCTCCTTTGACCGTGGCTACTCGATTAATAGCGTTCATCAGAGGTTTTGGCCCTGAAGCTGGTCGGTCTTGCATACCATGAATTGGCGCCCCCTTCGGCCGGACTTTTGAGAAATCCAAAATCACCAAATCATCTTTATGTTTTTTCTCATAAGCCATTACTTCCAAAAGCTCAACTGCCTGTGCCCAACCCTCTCGGCTATCAGGCACCTCAAACCAGTGGATCCCGCTACCCTTGCCATACTTGTGCTCGGCGTCGCGGACACTTTCATCGATACCCCACTGAAAATCTGGGTGTTCCTCGCTTAAAACCGTGCGCAAGTTTGGCATCCGGTCCCAATCAATGAGACACATATCATCGTCGTAGGCGCGGCCGACTCCCGACCCATTCATTAATAAATAAAACACCAAGTACGAGCTCGAGGCGGTGGAGCAGTTGGTAAAAACCTCAATATTGCGTTCGGCTTGGGTGGAATCGCCGTGCTGCAAATGCCGCCCAGACATTAAAACCGAACCGTTAGCAATGTGTCTTTTTAGCAACTGATATTCTTGCTCACGATGCTGATGACTCAAGTCCTCATCTTTGGTATCTAACAGGCTTAGCAGTGAAGTATTACCCCTAGCTACCCGATCGGCTACCTCAGACCAAGTCTCCCACCTTTCATTATTATCGTCAGTTTTGATCTTTCTTAGATAGGTGCGCCTGGCAACTGCCATGCCCATACCAGGGTCTAGTTGGCGCTCGGTAAAATTCATTTTAATTCGGCCGATCGGTTCGGTAACAAAACCATTTAACAAATCGGCAGCTGTCTGGCTGTGACCATTTTTTAAAACGCCATTATGCTTTGTATTCTGGTTTGTGTTCCGACTGTAACCGTTCTTTTTTATCGCCTTATGATTGGTTTTTTTTGAATTAGCCGAAATTGACTTGGTGTTGACCGAGGACCTTTTACTTATAACACTGGTAGTGGTCCTCATTGTTTTAAGCTCCTCTTTTTTTGCTTTAACTCTGGCTGACGATTTAGAAGCCTTGGTCATGTTTCGTCCTTTCCATCATCTTGGCTGGGATTAATAATCCCGGTCGCTTGTAATTTTTTTATTTCTTCCTCAAAATCCTCAAAAGATTGGAAGTCCTTATAAACCGAGGCAAAAAGCAGGTAGGCAACCGCATCCAGCTTACGCAAGCGGTTCATTACCAAGTTGCCGATTTCCCAGCTTTTAACCTTAGTACTGGTTCGCTGACGCAATTTGCGCTCAACGTCATCTATTAGTTCATCAATATCCGACATTGAAATAGGTCTCTTCCAGGTTGCCTTAACGATACCTTTTCTAATTTTTTCCCGATTAAATGATTCGCTCTCGCCGCTCTTTTTAATCACAACCAGATCCACACCTTCGACGCGTTCGTAAGTTGTGAAGCGCTTGCCGCACTGCTCACAAACCCGTCGGCGGCGAATAGCTCGGCTGTCCTCCGTCATCCTACTCTCAAGAACCGAGCTTTGTTGTTGGCCGCAATAAGGACACTGCATATGTTTTTGTGTTCAATAACGATGGTTTGATCGATAGATCAAATCTTGTTGATTTTTTGGCCCAAAACACTACTGGTAGTGCTGGGTTAACCAGTAAAACACTATGGAAAGTGGCTGTAAAGTGGCAGTTTTTGCTTGCTGGAGCGGGTAGGGTGAGGGGTGTTGCTTACACGGGTTTTTAGCCAAGAAAGTGACACCCGGGTGTCACCTTCTTGGCTAAAACTTCAAGTAAGCAGCGCTTACAAACCCTGATCTGCAAGGATTTTGTAATTTTTAAGCCATGCCGTCAATCGACAAAAAATGCTAAAATGCCGCCATGAAAAATAAACCCCCCATTCCCTCAGTTAATAAAGCATCAACCATTGATAAAGCACCAACCATCAACAATATTACAGTTTCTGGCTTGCCAGGTAGCGGTTCAACTACTCTGCTGGCAGAACTAAAAAAAGTCTTACAATTTCATGGATGGCGCGGTTTTTCTGGCGGTGAGTTTATGCGTGCATACGCTCAGGAAAATGGTTTGTTAGATCCAAAAACCGGCAAACTTCATCACGACGCCACTATTTACAGTGACGACTTTGATCGGCAGGTAGATTATGGAATGCGACATCGACTAGAAACCGAGAAAAACTGGATTTTGGAGTCCTGGCTATCAGGTTTTTTGGCGCAAAACATTCCAGGTGTCTGTAAAATTTTACTAGTTTGTTCAGATGATGCCGTGCGTATCGACCGGATCGTCAATCGCGACGAAGTTAGTGTTGAAGAAGCTAAACATCACATTTTAGAACGTGCCAAAAAAAATATTAGTAAGTGGCGCGTGATGTATAAAAAGGAGTGGGAAGAGTGGGTGGTTAAGACTGGCAAGGCAACCGCGGAAGAAGAAATTGATTTCTACAAGCCAGACCTCTACGATATAGTGATAGACACCTTCTCAATCAACAAACAAAAAACTCTTGAGATGGTGCTAGACGCTTTATATGCCTCAAGACCGGAGCTCAAGCCACCAACTGAGAAAGCTTAGAGAAAAATATAGTGATCAGGCTTTAAAAAACAAAGCTAGCTTGACTTTTGTCAGTCAGCTGGGTAAACCTAATAAATCAACCAAGAAACCCTCAAGATTGCTAGGAAAATTGGATAAACTAAAATCTCACCAACAAAGCGGTTTTGGGGGTAGAATTGAACCAAAACCTGGACAATTACAATTTAATTCCACGGTTGAAAGCTTAACACCGGTTAGACACAGAAAAATTTTTGAGCAGATTTACACTTTTTCGTTTTTTTTACTAACCATTCTTTTTGTCTGGATAGGTTATCGGTCATTTTTTTCTGCTCTACCAACTTGGTTTGATGAGGGAGTGGCCAAAGCCATTGTGTTTGGCCTTCCGGTAGTCTGGTTTGCCAGTCGATCTAGGTTTATTGCTTCCGAAATTGGCTTAAGCCAAAATCAGTTTTTGCCTGGTTTGTTTTTAGGAATAGCAGTTGGGGGCATATATGGCTTTGCCGGTTTAATTATGCAGGCTGCCTTGGGAACCGAGCTAGTACCAGGATCGTTGTTTGCCACTGGTGGTTTTTGGTGGTTAGCCTTTTTGGCACTACTGACAGCTTGGTGGGAATCACTCTTTTTCTTTGGTTTGCCAGTCCAGTATGTTAGAAGTATTGCTCCCTGGTTTTCTGAGTCTCTACTTGGCGCAATGGTGGTTGGGTTTTTTATTCTCTTCCACATCCCTTTGAGAATAATTATGACTGGCTGGCAACCTCAATTTTTAATCCAAATTGGCCTGCTTTGTTTGTTCGCGATTGGACAGTACTTGTTTTACTTAAGATCGAAAAATATGTATGCTTTAGTAGGTTCCCATTTGTTTTGGGGACTAGTTCTACAGGTTTACGCCGTTTAGCTGGTTGGCTTTTATTTGGACAACTTGGTCTGAATACTAAGATTGTGAATAGTAAAAACAAGAGTAAATACGTAATCAACTAAATTAAAAAATTAATTAGCGTATAATGGTGCGTTCGATAACACATATATGAAATGGGCTTGGAAAACTAGCTTTTTATTGGTTTTGTTGGGAGCAACAACGGCCTTTTTTTCTTTACAATCTCTCCATGGTCAAGCAGTGGCTAAAAGCCTAGAGTTACAACCACCTGTTGATCAGAAGTCGCTTACTCCGTCTCAGCTTATCGATGCTCGCTTACCTGGGTCTCCTGGTTATAGGATTGGGCGCGCTCGGGAACGTCTTGAGCTTGTGATCAAAGAAGCCGTTAACAATGATTCTCCAGACTTACCAAAACTGAAGGCCGGGCGCGCCCAAGATCGCTTGGAATCAAGCCAGTATGCCTGGGAAAATCAGCGAGTAAGAGAGGCCGCAACCACCCTTCATAAGAGTTATATTTATCTCTCGGAAGCCAGTAATGGCTGGTCTAATGAAGATGTAGAACAGCTTACCAAGATTGCCGATCAATTAGAGGCACAACTCGATGATTGGCAGCAACACCCAGAAAAACTTTCCACTTGTGAACTTGACTTACTTGAACAGCTGGCTCAGCAAGCCAAAACCCTCAGACAACAATATCAATTTTAGCTAAAACTAGATTGTGATTTTAACTCACTTTGATTAATTAGTTTCCACTTCACTAAGCTCCTGTTGCTTTTCTAGAAGAGTCAACATTACTTCTAAAAACTTATTAACAATTTTTTTGGCTTGAGACAAGCTTAGCTTGTATCTAGCATTAGGAAAATAGTGGAAAATGTGATTCCGGCCATCAATCCAGATTTGCCACATTTCTCGCGCCAAATTATTTCCCACTACTGACTCAATCTCATCATAAAGCCACTGTTCGTCACGCAATTTTGGAGGCAAATCAGGGTTAAAACTGCGACCGATTCTAAACTGACGACTGTAAAACTGGCTCTTAGGTAGTACCCCAATCTGGCGAAAGATCTTTTTTAAAAATCCTTCGTATGCCTTGGCTGCTGGGAAAACTAAAAATGAATAATCGTTCAGGTTTTGATTGAGAGTGCCTGCCCGGTCATGGCTTTGATTGATATTGTTGGGTGATTTGTCAAACAAGCTAATTAAATAGAGCGCGTCTTCAATTTGCTCTCTTATATCGTCGTCCAGTTTAGTTAATAGATAATTGGTTTTAGTTCGATCATTTAACACTTAGGTATCATATCTCTAATCGCAAACTGAAAAAAGAATAGTAAAATGAATCCCTAATAATTATTACCAACAATTTATTGTCGAGATAATAAAATTTAACTAATTATCTGACTAATTATGAAACATAAAAAGAAAACCTCACGATACCTAAACTTAACTTTGCTAACTCGAAATTTTAGGCTGTCTTGGAGTAAATTGGCGATTGGGATTGGGCTTCTTTGCCTGGGAGTTGGTTTAATCGCTGCTCTCCTATTTTTCTCCGATTTACCCTCAATTAACAAACTAAAATCTAATGAGTCATTTGCGGTTAGTTCAAAAATTTTGGATCGAAACGGCGAACAACTTTACGAAATCTATGTTGATACCAATCGAACACCAATTTCTATCGATGATCTACCGCCATATGTTGCTGAGGCTACTATTGCCATAGAAGATAAAAGTTTTTATCGACATTTTGGGCTAGATTACTGGGGAATCTTGCGAGCAATTATTAATAATTTGCAGGGAAAACAACTGCAAGGAGGCTCCACTATTACTCAACAGCTGGTTAAGGTGTCGTTGTTAAATCGAGATAGAACTTGGGAACGAAAAATTAAAGAGGCGTTCTTAACTACTTTAACCGAAATTAAATACTCCAAAAAAGACATTCTAGAAATGTACTTAAATTATGTACCTTATGGTGGCACAGCCTGGGGAATTGAGGCAGCAGCCAGAACCTTCTTTAATAAATCTGCTCAGAATTTATCCATAGCGGAGGCAGCTTACCTAGCTGGTTTGCCTCAATCACCTAGTAGATATTCTCCTTTTGGTAACACTCCTGAGTTAGGCAAACTAAGACAAGAGGAAGTTCTGAGGAGAATGGTTGAGGATGGATATTTAACCCAAGAAGAGGCCGATCAAGCCAGGTCAGAAGAATTGAAATTTGCTGAATCGAAAGTAAAAATTAAAGCACCTCATTTTGTTTTTTATGTTCGGGACTTGTTGTTGGAAGAGTATGGTCCTGCCGTGGTAGAAAAAGGCGGCTTGCGAGTCACAACCACTCTTGATTTGGGATTGCAGGAAATTGCCCAAGCATCTTTATCAGCAAAAATTGATGAGTTGGAGAGGATGAGAGTTGGTAATGGAGCTGCCTTAATCACAAAACCCTCAACCGGCGAAGTTTTAGCTATGGTTGGCAGTCGTGACTACTTCAACGCCACATCTGAAGGTCAAATTAATATGACGATTAGAGAAAGACAGCCGGGATCTTCAATTAAACCACTAAATTTAGCCACTGCTTTTCAATTAAAACGCCTAACTCCAGGCAGCGTGTTGTTAGATATTCCGACTTGCTTCCAACAAATCGGCAATAAAGATTACTGTCCGCGCAATTATGACGGAACTTATCACGGACCGGTAACTATGAGACAAGCTTTGGCTAATTCTTACAACATACCAGCTGTAAAAGTTGCGGGTGTTAACTCTGTAAATAACGTTATCGATATTGTTGGTGGCATGGGTATTAGTACCTTTCGCTCGCCAGATAATTATGGTTTGTCGATTGGCTTGGGGGCGGGTGAAGTCACGATGATGGATATGGCCACCGCTTATGGAACCTTAGCCAATCAAGGTGTTAAGGTGCCGCCTATTGCGGTCTTGAAGATTGAGGATTATCAAGGAAATGTAATTTGGGAGGCAGATCCACAAAAGCGTCAGGAAGAAATGGAAAAACAGCTATTTTTGGCACCCACCGACGAAGCCGCTACCAGACCACTGCCAGAACCAGATCCCAGTAATAATCCAGAAAATATAACCTTAGCCTTGGATCGGGAAGTGGCGTGGTTAATTGGCGACATTATTAGTGATAATGAAGCGCGAGCGGCTGCCTTCGGCAGCCGCTCGC
>DBQK01000001.1:0-5386 GCA_002305195.1 Patescibacteria group bacterium UBA1396 | reverse complement strand
GTAACCGGAGCCGCCCCCATTTGGAACGATTTAATGGAGTACTTGCTTAACTCCTACTTGCCAAGCAAGAATCAATCACCAACACCTTGGCCAGATAAACCAGAACAAATTATTGAGGTCAGTTTTTGTCGACGCTCGGGTGCATTACCTAATCCAGAGTCACCAGATTGTGAAATGACCACTGATTACTTTTGGCGAGGTACCGAACCACAGGAAACTGAAAACGTTTGGCACGAAACTTGGATTGCTGAACAAACAGGTTTACCACCCAGAGAAGGCGACCCAACCGATCAATTAAAACTAGAAAAACACATTTTGCTTTCTGATCCTTACACTCGTAATTATTGTCTAGACTGCCAGCGCAAGACCATGGATATACCCCAGGAAGATGGTAGTGTTAAGGTTGAGCCAGTCCCTGAACTATATACCGTTCCGGCTGAAAGGGTATATCAAGTGGGTAGTGGTTGGACCTTTTGGGAAGAAGAGCTTGTTCAACCAGAAATACAATAAATTTATCAATTACAACTTAACCTCGTAAACCACGCTACCGGCTGTTAAAAAGGCGCTGGTTTCATCTTCATTCAAAAACACATCGGTTACACCACCAATCTGCTCAGCAACCACTTGTTGCTGATAGACACCATCTTTGTCCAAAACGATCAATCGATTACTACCTGGCTCTACCAACACTAATTTCTCGCCATCGCTGACTGTAGCCACCAAAACAGTGCTTGTTAGTGGTTCCAACAGTCCTTTAATGGAAAAGCCAACCTTTTCACCTCGACTTAATCGAAAAACCTCTCCCTGATTGGTTCCTAACCAAATATCTCCATCAATACTCAAACTAGCGACTTCCGCAAAGTTAATGCCGGCGGCCGATCTAACCCAACCAACTAGAGAACTATCACTACCAGCATCTTCGCTATCTGTCTCATTTGAATCTGTTGAAGCAGTGCTCTGCCCGCTCAAATCAACGCGCCAAATTTGTTGTTTTCCCCTATCCAAAATATAAGCATTAGTACCAAATGTCTCCAGGGCGACTGGTTCACCTATATCGGCAGTTGATTCCAGTTCCTCCTCGCTATCTCCTGCGTGAGAAACAAACAATAAGTTTTCGCGCCTCAAAATAAGATCTCTGTTATCCAGAGTGCTGATGTCGATTGCATCTTTAAGGTTTTCTGAAGTAACCGTTCTATTATTTTTAGTTGATAGGTTGAGAATAATAATTTTACCTTCATTTGAATCAAGAAATGAGGCTTGATCTTGAAAAATACCTGCTTTGGAAGCTAAAAAGTTTGCCACTGCCAGTCGAAAATCATAAAAAACCGGTAGCTCCACAACTTCTCTCTCTCCTGATGAGTTCTGGTAAATTTCCTCAACTTTCGTGGTTAACTCTACTATGGTTTGGCGATTGCGCCGATATTTAACCCTGGTCCCTTGCAATCTTTCCAGTAGAGATTTTGAGGCGTCCCTGATCTCAATTTTATTCTCAGGCGCAATCGCCAAAACTTCCTCAACCTTTTGCTCCAAAGGAACCACTACTTCACGATTTTCCCTGATAGCGTTTTGTTCACGCCAGAGAAACAGTCCCCCGATTACACCGCCAACTAATATTAAAACCACCGCTATTCTCAAAACTCGGAGCTCTTTTAGATGGGTAATTAACCACTGCTGCCAGCGCTTGGTTGACGGAGGTTTAGTCGAAATCAAATCTTCTGAGGTTTCAGTGGTTTGTTTGGCAACTAATCCAGCAGCAATTTTTTCCGGTGAAATTAAGTGAATTGAGGTTTTCTGATTTATACCCGCCAATCTGGTTTGACCTTGAGTTAGCTCTGTCCTTGCAGCTTCACCAACAAATTGTTGATTAACATCCTTTGGCTGATCGCTCTGCTCAGTTTGGTTATCGATTTTTGTTTGGTCGGAGCCGATTATGTCGGAATTAACAGAGCCAGTGCCCAGTGGATTTTCCAATATTAAATAAGCCAGTTCGGCAGATTCAGGCAAGCGGATAAATCGACCAGATAGCTCGGCAGCAATATCTTCACCTTTTGTCGCCAGCCATAATTCAATTGATGGGGTGGCGGTTTTAGCTCTGGCAGTAGCCAATATTAATCTATCTCCAGGCTGTAAACTACCTTCAAGTGCTTGTTCATCTACCTCACCATCAATCAACCATTTGGCGCTGTCTTTTTTCAAAACACCGATCAAGCCAAAGCCAAAGCTAAATAGGGTTACGTTAGTTGTAGGCTGATCACCATCCTGATGCCAAACGGCGGCAATGGAAACGCCAATCTGTTGACTTAATTCTTGCCAATAATCTTTAAATGCTTGATAAGCTTGAGCTGGCTGAGAAAAGTGATTCTTTTCCAACCAAGAAACAAACTCACGACCTAATTTGGGGGCAGACTCTGATCCGGAAAAACCGGCAACCACGTATAAATCGCCTGCCGCGGTTCTTTGTCTGGCAGTAGTTGACCAGGCCGTCTTGGCGGGAATACCAACGGCCGAGGCCATATGAAGCGGCATACTTTTATCATACATTAGAACGAGCCAAAATTGGGTTTACCATCGCTTATAAAAAGCCAAATAGTTTAAAGAAAAAATGCGGCCAATAAAAACACCCCAACCGACACTACAAAGTGAGCAAAACCAAAGAGGCGTAAAACTGGACCGAGAGAAGTTTTAAAAGTCGAGTCCATCAAGGTGTTTTGCCTGATAATAACAAAGGCAAAAATCATATAAATTAGAAATGCTAATAACAACACAATTCTCAAGAACCACTCCAAAGCCGTGGTCACCCCACCAGGATTGGGAGCTAAAAACCAAATTCCAAAAGGCTCGTTCACATCACCCTTCCTTCGTTTTTTTCTCTTTCCTCTTCCAAAATAAGTTCGTTGAGAAATTTGGTAACTTTAGCCGGTTGTGGCACTTTGTTAAAGTCAAACTCCCTTTTCTCGGCAGCGGTTTGAATTGTAATGTTGCCGTAATTGAAGACACCAGCAAATAACCCCGCCGTTGTGGCGGTTACGTCTTCAATTTTGTCGATTTTTGCTTCTGATACCGACCGATAAATTAAAGAATAAAAATCAATGTCGATAATTCTTTCGTCCGTAATAATGTAAATGTTGTAATACCAGTAAAGAAAATTCTCAATGACATAAGCACTAATTAACAAATACCAGCCAAGCAAGATAAAAAACTGGAATCTTCCTGGTACAAAATCAAAAAAAGGAAAGTAAGGAAACAATACAAAAGGAGCCAACACCAAAATTATGGTTAAAAACATCCACTTTAAATTAACAACTGGGTGCTGCCGCAAAACCAGTAAGATTTTTTCCTTGATGTGCTGATTAATAAACTTTGCCCCAGGGGGTCGAACCACGAAAGCTGCTAAAGGGTTGGTGGTGGGTGATTCATCTTTCATTAACTCACTGTATTCTTCAGGCTTTCTTTCAAGTGGCTGGCTATTTAATTCGTCACCTTCTACTTCGTCCTTTTTATTTTCCAACTTCTTATTTTCCAAAGACCGTTCTGTGTTGCTTGTTGTCTGATCTTTCATTCCAGTTTCTTCTGTTTTTTTACTATGTTTGTCAATTGTTTCTGTTTGGAAATTGTGGTTTTCAGCAACACCAATCTCTGAATTGAGAGTTGGATGGACCTCTTCATTTTTTAATCTTCTTAACTCGGCTTCCAATTCTTGAACTCGCTGATCTTGCTGTCTTTTTGAGGCACTAAAAATTGTTTTGGCCATATGTGAATTGTACCAGAGACAGCCAAAAAAATAACAAATAAATATTATGACTTTTGTCTTAACCTAAATTTATCGCAGTAAAAATATCTCAGCTCAGCTTCCTTAATAAAAAATATTTCTAAATTAGAGCCATCTGGACTCCGCCAACCTGAGGTGGTTGATAAGAGAAGTCAATATCTGTCTCAATTATTCGATTCCATTTGTTAACATACCTAAGCTTTCCGTGCCGCAGGCCGTAATCATAAATATCTCTAGTTATGGCCACATCATCCAGGCAGTATTTTGCTAGTTCTCTAAATTGGCGATTGTGGTAATACTCAATGGCCTTTAAACCATCGCCTGATTTTCCTTTGCCTAAGGTTTCGGTAGCAATTGAATCGAGTTTAACGCGGTGACCGGTGGCTTTCTTAAATCTATCAAGCAAATCGAGCACATTCCAGGCATCAGGATTGCCGGCATAATATGGTCGCAAGGTCTCGACATCAAAACCAATGATGTTATAACCAACAATAACATCGGCCGTCTCTAAAATTGGCCACAAATCAGGCAGGTCATTTTCAAAGAAACCCTTGAATTCGCCTTCTCCAGTAAAACCGTCTCTAATACAAATACCCACAAAACTTACCCCCAACTCTTGGGGTAAATAACCACCAACCTCGTCAAAGGTTTTTTTGGTTTCGGCATCTAAAAATATATGTTTCACGGTCTACTACCCTATCCTAACTCTATTCATTGCTGCAAGACAAAGAAAAGGCAAATCAATAGGTTTTATAAGTCTTTCCGAACAATTCTCTCCAGGCGAGATGATATATTTTTATATAGTCTTCCGAAATAGTGCTGAAATCTTGCGGGAATAACAAGTTGATTAAAACACCAAGGTGGTTAAAGCTATAATAGGCAAGCATAAATTGAAAGGATCATCATGGTAGCAACCAACACCAGTACAGAAACCTCATTAACACCAGATTCTCAAAAGGGTGTTGTTGATCAGGACGGTGATGAGACATTATTAAGGTCGTTGAATATTAATGAAAGCAAACAATACAGCGGTGTAATTGGTTTTCTTGAAAATCTAAAAAATCTTCTAGACGATCCAAAAATAACAGACAGAGAGATTCATAATTGTCTAACAAGCTTATATTCCGAAATAGATCGACTTGAGGAGAGTAATCAAAAAAAGAAGGATATGAAAAACATAATAATTAATCTCGTTGAGTCCTCCAGAAGAAACAAGGCCTTGTAGCTTGTTATAATCCATTTCATGACCAGCCAAGACTTGCCAAAAGCATTTAACCACCAGGAAGAAGAGAAAAAAATCTTAAAGATGTGGGATGAAGCTGAGATCGGTAAGCCAAGATTTAAAAACAATCAAGATAATCAACCGGATCAAAAGAATAATCAGAAAATTAAGCTTAACAAAGACAATCTCACACCTTTCTCAATCTTGATGCCGCCCCCCAATGCTAATGCCTCACTTCACGCTGGGCATGCGATGTATGTCATTCAGGATATTTTGATACGCTGGCACCGAATGAAGGGCCACCTCACGGTCTGGTTTCCCGGCACTGATCACGCCGGTTTTGAATCACAGTTTGTTTATGAAAACCACCTTAAAAAACAGGGTAAATCTCGCTT
>DBQK01000010.1:1199-3427 GCA_002305195.1 Patescibacteria group bacterium UBA1396 | reverse complement strand
GTAGTTATCTGCCAGGGTGTTAAGATCCTCTAAAGTTATACCTCCCCCAGTTTGTAACTCACTAGTTTGGACAGACAATACAACCTTTTCCGAAATGGGTTGGGCTGAGGGGTAAGTATCTTCGATATTATTTTTGGCTGAGCGTGCCTCGTCCAGCTCACCAGCGTTCGTAACTATACCCACACCAACGACAGCTGTATTTTTTAAAAACTGTCTTCTAGTTAATTTAAGATCAAGAGCTTGTGGGTTGTCTGAGTCAGACTGGTGATTATTGTCATCTGAACCACCATCTCCCTTCTGTTTTCTGCGTAAGAACCCCATTATTTCAGTAGGTTTCATAAATCGCATTCCTCATTTGGCTTCATTATAATGAATGGTGAAAAATATTATCGGGGAGGATGCAACACGGACACCTCAGGGTTAAACTCAACTCCAAATGTACTTGATAAAACTTGATACCTATATGGCACAGTTGGCTCATTATTAACAAAATACCTATCTGGATTTGTAAAGTAATTATCAAAGTTTGGTGACCCATTAACAGTGGCTCGTAAAATAGCGTTGATTAGAGAGGCAAATTGAGCTCCTTTGTCAAAATTATGTTCAAAAACATGCGCCACCAAAACACCGTTTTCGACTGTTTTAACTAAAAATAGGTCTGACACTCTAAAAGTACCAATTGCAAAATCTGAGCTTATGCCGCGCTCACTAAGAAACTGATTTAATTCTTCAGTGTCATGAAACTCTACCTTAAGAGGGGGAAGACTATCGCCAGATGCTTCAACATTAACAAGTTGTCTAGTCTCAATATCAAAAGCTTGCGTTCCAGACTGGTTTTCTCTGGCCGCTATTTGCAGGTCTTTAAGCAGTGTATTTTTATAAACCTCTATTTCAGCTTCGGTGGTAGCTAAAATCTCGTAACCAACAGGTCTTTGCATATCACCAAACCCATACCACTCTAAAGCATGATCGGTAGATGCTTTCAATTTATCAGTTATCCCTGAAACATCAACAAGTACCTGTGCACCTGGATATGAAAAAACTAAATAGGGATTACCTGTTTGCGCAATTACCTCATCAACAGTTTTTTGTAGTTCTGGATATAGTGGTGCGGAAAGATCACTAGTTTCAATTACTCTATTGACGCTCCAGGTGGAGTAGTCATGGGGAACAACTTGCTCCAGGCTAAGTCCCACCAACTCCACTCCCTGACTCTCTGGTGTACTAACTTGGGTGGCTTCAGCAAAATGAGGGGTTGGTTGGATTGGTTGACCATTCTCATCTGTTGGAGCCGGTGGTTTAACCATTAAGGCTGAATCAGGAATTAAAATAGAAATAACTTCACCTCTACCGGTTTCTGTGTTAATTACTCGCTGGACTAAAACTAACTGCCCTGGTTGAGCTTCTACCTGGATTACACTGCCATCTGGCATTATGATATTGCCAGATAGTTGAGTTGCGGTGGTTTCATCGGCAACTTGGAAGCCAACCACTGCTTTTGGGTCAGTATTTTCTAAATAAACTTGTCTTCCCTGACTATCTTGTTTATTAACTAAAAAGACCGTTCCAGGATTAAGGTTAGAATAGATATCTTCAACTAAAACAACATTAACTTGAGCTAATACTTGTCCAGCTGGTAGACGACGAAAAGAAACTAGCATCTTAAAGCTATCTAGCTGAGTTTCTGGATTGGCATCCAGAAAGATTCGCTTGGTAAATTCTCTAGCGGCCTCAATCTGGAGAGCTAATTTTCCATCTGGCAGACCTGTGACTTGTGAATCAGAGAAAGAAACCGGCATCTCGGCAACACCACCACTAGCAAGAATTGTTTCTAAGACTGAGCTTGGGTCTTCCACTTGCCAAGCTTGACCCCAGAGAGAACTAATTAATTGAAACTCCTCAGAATTTAGTTCAACTTCAGTAAAAGTGGGCATTGGCAGGCGTTCTTGTTGGCGTTCTGTTTCGGAGTGTTGAACAGAAGGTCCTTTGCCGGACAAAGTATCTTGTTCAGCTCCAACTTTGCCAACTCCAGCTGCTGTAATAGCTATTGCTGCACCCGCTCGAGTTGCTGTCTTTAAAAACTGTCTTCTTGTCATTGAGGGATTGGGTATTGGTGGTTTATTTGAAGTAGGTTCGTTTAGATTTTCTGTTTGAATTTGGTCGTCATTCTTGTGGCCAAACACATTCCTTAATTTTTCAAATTTCATACTTACTCCTTATTAATTATA
>DBQK01000010.1:0-1186 GCA_002305195.1 Patescibacteria group bacterium UBA1396 | reverse complement strand
AAATAGGTGCTTAATGAGCATTAAGGGTATGTTACCACTATCTAGCAACTAAAAAAGTATCCCTTTGGGAGTAATTTGTTACCATTCCAGTAGCCTATCTGGACAAGCTTGATCAAGACTTGGAAAAGGCTGGCAGAGTAAATCGGCAGCAGGCTTGAAAGAAGTATTAACCGGGGCGGTTTGGGTCGCTTGAGTATTTTGAGTGGATAGTGCTGATTCGTCGGTAGCATCACTTGATTGGTTGGTTTGGTCGTCTGCCAGATCAGTTGTGTCGTTTTCTGGTTGTTGTCCGGGAAGTTGAAAGGGCGGCTCTTCTATGTTTTGTGAACTGGACAAACTATCTAGATCGACATCTTGAAAATTATTAAGATTCAAGTTCGGATCAGCTGGGGTACAGATCCAGGCACTGTTACCCTGGCAAATTACTAACTGAGGTTGCAGATTATTTTGTATAAATTGCTGTGACGATAACGGATGATCAGATTGTCTTAAAACCCATTGCCTGGAAGTCCAGAATTGCAATAATCGCTGGTAGCTCTCTCCTACAGTGGCGTCACTGGTTAGAAAACTTAATTGTCGATAAGCCTGTAAATAATCCAAGGCGTGGTAAATCATTGTCTTGTTGCCAACTGATAAATTTAAATCCTGCACCACTTTAACTAGCGGCTCCTGAGGTTCCGTCTGGTTACGAAAAGTCCAGTGTGCGACCTCCAGTTCATCAAAAAACAAATTCAGATCTAGATATGACCTGTTTGAAATTAGATTGCTTAACAAGTTGGCATTATGCAGACCACTAAAGTAATGCCAGATGAAAAGTGGGTTAAACCAAGTTTCTAGACTCTGTTGATTAACTTGACTAACAAACTGCACATAATCATCAATTCCAAATTGACCGCCGATATCCTGGCGTAATTCACCTGGAGCACCATAAAGCAAGCTGGCCCAAACTTGTTTTTGTTGCTGCGACACTTCAACTCCCTCTCTGGCAGGTTGTTGGGAAAAGCTGAGTTGGAGGGGGAGGCGGTCGCCGCCGTCGGCGGCGACCGCCTCAACTTCAAAAGGACAAATGTGGAAAGTAAAGAAATGGCAATCGCCGACAGGTTTTAAAGGAGGCTGAAGTCTTTCGAAGGGAAAATCGGCTAAACTAGAACCAGCCAATAAGCTAGCTCTTTCAGAGGGGGTGTTA
>DBQK01000002.1 GCA_002305195.1 Patescibacteria group bacterium UBA1396 | reverse complement strand
ACTATCTTGGCTGATGCTGCCCTGGCAATCAACCCAGCCGATCCTAAAGCAAAGGCCCTGGTTGGCGAGTTTGTTCTTAACCCACTAACCAGAGATCAAATACCTATCATTGCTGATGAGGCCGTCGATCCTGAATTTGGTACTGGTCTTTTAAAGGTTACACCGGCCCATGATCCCACAGACTGGCAAATTGGACAGAGACATAATCTGCCGATTTATACCACTATCAACACTATGGGCAAAATTGATTTGGAATGGTGGCGGCCGGCGCAGGAACCACTAAAAAGCCGTGCTGAAGACTTGCGCTCTCAGCTGCACAACCTCTCGGTCTTTCACGCCAGGCCGGCCGCCATAAAACTACTAGAAGCTGAAGGCTCCATTCACCACGTCGATGAGAACTACACCCACAGCGTAGCCGTTAGCTATAAGGGAAATCATCCTATAGAACCAATGCCCTACCCCAACTGGTTTTTACGTATGTCTGAGCTCGCTAAATTAGGTAAAACAGCGGTTGAGAGCGGGGAAGTAAGAATAATACCAACAAGATTTAAAAAACAGTATTTTGATTGGCTAAACAAAATTCACGATTGGCCCATCTCGCGTCAAATTGTGTGGGGTATTAGATTACCAATTTGGTACAACGCTAAAGAAAATCAGAATATCCAAGTCACTTTCTTAGATAAACAAGGTAAAATTCAATCTCTCACCATTGCTTCTGCATTTGAAAAAGGCTTTGATATCAATGAAATTTCAACTGGGCTACAAACTCTGACCGCTCCCATTAACTGCCAGTACGTAGTTGCCAAACAATCGCCAGGTCCTGAATACTTGCAGGAAACCGATACTTTCGACACTTGGTTTAGCAGTGGTCAGTGGCCACTAATTACCACCAACTGGCCCAGCGGTTTAGATTACAAAACCTTCTACCCAACCAATGTTTTAGACACTATGTGGGACATTCTTTTTTTCTGGGTGGCCAGAATGATTATGTTGGGCAAATACCTAACCATCTCCCCTGAAAATCCAACTGGCGTCGCTCCCTTTAAAACGGTTTATTTGCACTCCATGGTCACCGATGAGCGTGGCCAAAAAATGAGCAAGTCTAAAGGCAATGTTGTTAATCCACTAGAAATTGTTGATAAGTATGGTGCCGATTCATTGCGGATTGCCTTAGTAGCCGGATCTGCTCCTGGAAATCCCATTTCGCTTAGTGAGGCCAAGGTAAAAGGATATCGTAATTTTGCTAATAAAATCTGGAATGTTGGACGTTTCATATCTCTTTACAGAAAAAAACTGCCCTCCAACTCTCAGACAGCTTACTATCAAGAAAAAGATTTTAAACAGATTAAAAAACTCAACCTTACTACAAGTGACAAAGAGGTTTTGCGTGCTTTAGAGCAGCTGATTAGAACCACCAACAAGAATCTTGAAAAATTCAGGTTTAGTGATGCTGCCTTAAGTCTCTATGATTTTTTGTGGAATACTTTTGCTAATGATTATTTGGAAAACAATAAAAACAGAGAAGATATTGAGGTTTATTTGCAAGTAGTTGAGTTGATTTTTTCTACTCTACTTAAACTTATCCACCCCTTTATGCCCTTTGTTACCGAGAGCGTTTGGCAGAATTTGTTTGTCGATAATAATTCGCCACACAAACAAGGCAACAACATTGACAACAGCGACGACAGCCAGTATCCCAACCTTTTGGCCTTAGCTGATTGGCCAAAGATTTAAACTTCTAAAATCATTTTTTCGAGAAATATCGAAGATAAGAAAACAAGAAGATAAAAGGTATAAATTTAACCTTGCCTTAAGTTCTAATCTAGTTCAACCGCAAAAAACTGATGATTTTCAAGCTTGTTATTGAACCTTAACTGACGACCAATAATTTCCGGCTCGGGAGCCACTGTTACAACTTCCCTGTCTGCTGTAGTAATTAAATGCTCTATTTGCCCATTTATTCCAGACTGCTTCTGTTCAAACAAGGCATAGGCCGCAACCCTTCGACTTAATGGTGTTTCATAAACAAAAGTTAGATTTTTACTACTCTTAATCGGAATCTCTAGATAATAACCAAAGCTTTCTTTTCCTCCCTCGCCAGCTATACGCGCCGCTTCCAGCGGCGCGTCCACCCCGTCTACCTTAACACTAACAAGTCTGCTTCCCTGGGTAACCAATATACGCGTATAAACTTTATAGTCACCTGCTGGCCAAGCCTCGCTTTGAGAATTATTTTTCCAAGTTATGGTCCTGTTATGCAAAACTTTGTCAGATAGTATTTCTGTCTGGTGTTTTACCTTTCTTTCAATAAACTGATTAGCCTTATTTACACCAACATTTGCCTCAACTTGAAAAACCGTGTCTACAAAGCAATCCTCTTGATTAAAAGCATCAGGACAATCTGGAGTTTTTATTTGTCCATTCCAACTTAAATCAGAGAGCACTGCTTCAACTTCTGGATCGCTTAAACTAATCATTAGATCAGCCTGTTCAAGTGATTTAAACAAAGCACTGCCAATCGCCAACTTATTGGTTGGCTGATACATTACTTTATTCATTAAGGCAGACGAAACAGCACTGAGAAAATCTTTCTTTCCAGTTGAACCCGGGAAAAAATTAATTTCGGCGTGGGTTTGAGCTTGCTGATGTAGGGTTTCCTTAGTAACTACTTCCTTATAGTCAGGAATTTCGATGGGTCCTACAGCTGCTAACATCATCTGTGCCACATTTAAATTAATTCCGATTACTCCATCTGGCTTAAGGCCGATTGACTTGTCTAAAAACCAACCCGCACGCTGAGCAACCTGTGGGAAGTCAGGACTCCAGTTTACATCTCTTAAATACCACTGAGATTCATCAAGATATTGGACAATTTCATCAGGGGGAGTCACAAAACCATCCAGTTGACCGTCTATTTCATAAACATCCTCCACCTTGAAGTCCATTAACTTCCCATCTTGAATAGTTAACAAAGCTACCGATCCAATAAACCCACCGGTTGGTCGCAACTCCGAATTGTTTTGAAACAAAATTAAATATGTTTTCTGATCGTCTGCCGCTAAAATTTTTGGGGCTACCTGACTAATTTTAGAGGTAATAAGAGCAATTTTTCTGGCTTCAGGCAGATAGATATCAAGTTGTTTCTTAACATCCTCAATCTCTTGGATTTGATATGGATTACCTATTTCACTTAGTCTCTGTTGAAATAAAACTGAGCTGGTATACAGATCATTTAAATCATTAGCTGCTCGGACTAATGTTTCATAACTCTTCCCCTCCGATTGGCCAGCAAACTGAGAATACCCTTGCTCTAAATCAGACATTACAATCAGGCTTTTATCAATTAAACCAACTCCTTCTTCACCAACTTCCCACAACCCTTCAATATGATTGGCCTTTTCCTTTCCTTCAATAAGTATTACGGCAGGCTTAATAAATCGATATGACTTCTGATAGAAAATAATTTTTTGTCTGAGTGACTCACTTCTTTCTTGAGCTGAACTCAGTCTCATCGATTTAAGATCTTCCACCAAAGAACTTATTTGCCAGGTTAAATCCTGTTGTTGTGCCTTAACTGCTCTTACACCCAACCAGGCAGAAATTAAACTTACCGTAATCACCAGCACAGCCGCAGCAAATATTCTATTTTTTTTGCTTATTTTTTTCTTAGCCTGGTTGTTTGGTTTGCTGTTAGTAGGTTTTTTTAGCTGATAAAACCTCTCAATTTTGTTTAGAGTTTTAGTATGTCTGGCTGAGGTTGATGAACTACCCGTAGCTGCTCTGTTCTGAAAATTATTCTTTTCAGCTGTTTTAGAGGTTTTTACTTCGGGCTTTTCTACTATTTCACCAAGCCTTTCTTCTCTAAGCAGCTTGTCTACTCTAGAAGTATTTTGCTGCCAATAATCGACTGGTTCTGAATTTTCTCCTATCGAATGAGTGTTTATTGCGTTTTTTGTGGCGGCCAAATCAGTAACCGCAGATGGATTATTAGTTAAATTCTGAGGGGCAGTGGGGTTATTTTGATTTGTTGTTTGTGTAACACTTTGTCGAACGCGGGAAGGACTCTCTCCGACATCTTTGGCATCATTAGGCATGGCCTGTTTATCTAGCTCACCTGTTTCCAATACCTCAACCGCCAAACCTCTTTTTACGGTTGGATTAATTGAATTCGCTGACAATTCTGGTTCGTCTATCTGAACCACAAACTTTCGGGACATCTCTATTAGTCTATCAAGTTGAAAGGGTAGTAACGAGGGGGTCTTAAATAATCAAACAAGCTTTATCATCGTTAGACTCTTAATATCCATTACTATTTATTACGTAACTATCAATTAAAATTTTAGTTTTCCAGGCTGCACGTGAAAAAAAGATTGATATATAGTAATAATTTTAATAATTAACTATTAACACTAGCCCAATCAATGCAAAAGGGACAGAGTAAAAATAAAATAGTAAAAAAATAAAACAAATAATCTAGTGTAAAAGCTTAAAAACCCGCATCCTCCATAGCTACATTAACCTGTTTATCAGCCAGAGAATTTTGTTCTCTGGGTATATGTTTTATAACATATGGAATAGGAAGTTTGTCAAGTTGTTGCCATACTTTGTCAGCTAACAAGCGCAGGCGTTCTTCTTTTATTTTCCAGTGACGATTGATCTGTTCCACAACAAGCTTTGAGTCTAATAAGATTAGAATAGCAATATCCTTATTCATTGATTTATCAGCAAAATACTGATTATTTAAAAACTGCAAACCATTAATAATTCCCTGATATTCAGCTTCATTATTGGTAGTTTTTCCTAAATACTGACCTGCTGAAACTAGTGGAGTGGAGTAGTCAACAGTCGAAAGATCAATATTTTTACCAGAAACATCAACCTCAACCGGCTCTTTCATCTTTAAAACTACGTATCCG
>DBQK01000012.1 GCA_002305195.1 Patescibacteria group bacterium UBA1396 | reverse complement strand
GAGGCTCTCTATCGATACTTGAAAGAAATGAACTTACCAAATGAGCCTGATAAGTCCGGAGCTGATAACCACTCGACAAACGAAACACCAAGTTGGCCAATTTCGATTCATTTAACCAAGTGGCCAGAGGCAGATCCCAAGTTACTAGTTGCTCAAGAGGTGACCATTGCTATCCAAGTTAACGGTAAGTTGCGAGGAACGATAAATTTGCCTGCAGAACAAGCTGATGACCAGGCGGCGGCCGAGGCCGCCGCCCGCCAAACCCCAGAAATATCTACCTGGCTTCAAGATCAAGATGGTAGGGCGAAACCAGTTAGGAAAGTTGTTTTTGTACCAGGTAAAATCTTGAATTTTGTGTTGTAGTTACCAACTAACTTTTTGTGGCTTACTGATTTACTAACTTATTAACTTACTTTCTAATTAACTGAACCGATAGAGTGATTAGCTGGAAATTTTTTGAGATTGAGTTTATCTTTTTTGGCCTTGTTGTAAGTTATTTTTTTGTTGGTAGCGGCTAAGTTGTTAGGAAAATGTAATTTTTGTTGGCTTAGATGGTGTCAATGAAGTTGTTGATCACTCTAGCTACTGTCATAAAAAGATATTTAAGTGGCGGTAAACCTGGTGAAGCTAATGCGGCCGACACGGCCGTGTCGGCCGCATTAGCAGCCCTAGGCCTGGTCTCCCTTGCCACCGGTACTTTTTTTACCTACCAAACCTATTTTCATCACCCAAAATATAGTTATATCCCAGCTGATGAGCAGTGGCGAGAATACTTGCAACAGCTTCGCCAACAATCCAGTTTGGAAAGCAATCAGTTGCAATCAAATAGTAGTCAATCCGACCAGAATTGGGTGGATTTATCAACAGCTACCGCTCAAAACTCAAGTTATCAGTACTTGAACCCTGAATCTAGTGAGGCCTTCCTTGGCTCATTATCGAATAATCTCGGTGTTCCCACCGTGGCTGCTAGCTCAATTAGCCAGAACTCAGACTTAGAGCAAAAAAACTCGCTTCAAGAAAGGTTGCAGGGCATAGTTAAATCAGTTGTCGGAACAACAACTATTGCTACGCCTTCAGGACAGCAACTAACTTTTTTAACTAACCAGCCCAATCTAATTACGGTTGATGTTAGCGGGGCAGTTCTAATGCCAGGTGCTTACCAATTGAGTCAAGATAGCAGGCTGCAAGACGCTATTTTGTTGGCTGGCGGATTCGCTAGTCAGGCAGATCGGCAATATATTCATCAGCAACTCAACCTGGCCGATAAATTAAGTGATCAACAAAAAATTTATATACCTTCTACCGGCGAGGATATACAGTTAGTTGCGCAAATTACGACCTACTTAAAGAATCAGATCCCTGAGCAATGGCAAGTTGTTAGCCAACCAAGTCAAGAACAAGAAGATGAGCCTAACTACGCAACTGGTACAAATGACACCAAAACTATTGGGTCTCACAAAATCGACGTGAACTCAGCCACCAAGGATCAACTGATGAGTATCAAAAATATTGGCGAAAAAAGAGCGGAAGACATTATTTCTGCTCGACCATATAGCGACAATGACGACTTTTGTGATCGGTCCGGTCTTTCCAGCAATCTTTGCCAGGAAATACTCACAAATGATGTCTTTGTGGAGAGTTAATAACTACGAACGAAATGCAGTAATTAAATAAATTAACGAAGAAATGAATATATAAAAACTTGATTAGATATGAAAATATAAGGTCGAGCAGATCAATTTTGTCAGAGACACTAGCCTGGTGGAGTAAAAGAAATGTAAGTAACAGTTAACTACCAAATTTTATAGCAATTCTTCCAGGCTAAGCAAAAAACCTAGCCACAAAAAATCAGTTCTCTGCTAAAGCAATCCTAACTACTAAAAAATCTTAGCTCAACAAATAAAAGGATAAACAGTAAAATGACAAATTCGGGTTTTATTACTAGTTTTGATAGCTCAGATGCATCATCTCTGGGAATTGGCTTGCTGTTTGGTGATGATTCTCAATTCAGCCAACCGTTCAAGAAGTTAGTTAAACTAGCTGGAGTAACCCATCTAGTGGCAGCCAGTGGAGCCAACCTTCGTTTTGTGGAGTATTGGCCGCGAAAGCTGTTTATTTCGTTTTCAATCAGGTTGTTTCAGCTTACCAGCTTCCTGGCAATTTGTTGGTACTGGAATATGGCTGTACAAAGCGGCTCACTCTGGCGCGCATGCCTGATGTGGTTTTTGGGCTGGCTGGCCGGCTGGCTCGGTCGGCCAGCCAGCCCCTGGTTCACATTGGTCTTTACCATATTGTTCACAGGTTTGTTTGCTTCCTCTTTCTTCAGATCGCACGGCTTTTGGCTTTCTAGTTTAGCAGTGGTTGGGATGTATTTTTCACAAATTCTCTCGCGAGGTGAAAAAATTGATGGACTAACAACGCATAAAGAAAACCTTATGCGATCTTTTCTGTCTCAACTTACATTAGGCAGTTGGGTCTATTTATTTGTTGGAATTTACTTGTGGTTCAACTTTGGTGTTTTCGAGCCGGTCGGAATTTTTACTACTTTTTCTCTTGACTCACTCGTACCTATCTATACCTGGACAAGCTTTACCAAGGAAATTATTAACTCATTTGGTACTGAAATAGCTACATTGATGTCTTCGACCTCTGGATCTATTGATGAGATGGGTATTATTCCCAGATTAAATTTATTATTTGCTACCTTGCAGGCTGGTTTGTTTGTTGTTTTTTGCTGGCCAATTCAATTTTTCGCCTGGTTGATTCAAGACTTTGCCTGGAGCAGGGTAATAAGACTTGTCTTTTCTATGACTTTTCTTGGGTTGATAATTACTGATCTTAAAGCCAAAATAGCCAGATTTAGACAGCTAAAAACCTGGCAACAAATAGTTACCTCTTGAGAAACAAAGGTTACAAACTGAAGAAAGGCGGGGTTTTATAACGGAGTAATGAGTATAGACTGCTGCAGCTTATTTGTGCCTTTAATTGTGACAGAAAATCTGTGGATCATTGCTGCTGAGTAACTACTTGCTTTTGGGGTGTCAACACAATTGAGAGGAAGTTAATTTTTAGTAACCAATTAAATGGTACAAATTCAACAAGTGACCAAGAGTTTTATGAAAGTGGCAACGAGTCAAATTTTTATTACGATCCTATTAACGATTTTACTTATTGGCGTATTTTTTTACTTATCTATTCCCCCGAGAGTAAAGATTGTAGCTTGTGACGTAGGGCAGGGTGACGCAATTTTGGTCACTTATGGCCAGTTCAATATGCTTATCGATTCGGGCCCAAATAGAGCTATTCTAGAATGTCTTAATCAGGAGATATCTCCGCTCAAAAAAGGAATCGATGTCGTTGTCATTACTCATTGGGATTTAGACCACATCGGTGGCTTTGAATCTGTACTACAAAATTATCAAGTTGGTCTCTGGCTGGTTAATCCAACCGTTGCCACTAGTCAAGCTGCTCAAAACCTCTGGGACCAAATTCAATCCCAGGGGACAAAAATAATATTTCCAGTTGCGGGTGATGATTTTATTCTACCTGGAATTCGCGCCCGCCTGGCTTGGAGCGAACTCACCAGGCAGCTTAGCCAGGCGGGCGCGCTCCCAAATCAAAATCAAGACTCGATTGCCCTCTATTGGCAGCTACCAAGTTTCGGGTTTTTCAGTGGCGGAGACCTAGAATGCGACCAAGAATTAGCAGTTGCGGGGTCAGGACTGCTAAATTCGGTGACAATGATAAAAATATCGCATCATGGGTCAAAAACCGGCACATGCCAGGGGTTTTTGGAAAAAGTTAATCCCGAAATAGG
>DBQK01000008.1:178203-187200 GCA_002305195.1 Patescibacteria group bacterium UBA1396 | reverse complement strand
CTGATAATTATTTCTTCGTTTTACTTACTAAGCTTTGCTTAATTGCTTCGTCGGCTTGCTCAACCGGTACAATTTGCAGATCTTGCCTAACATTGTCTGGCACCTCAACCAAGTCCTTTTGGTTTTGGTGAGGGATAAACACTTTTTTGATGCCAGCCCTATGAGCTGCAATTAACTTTTCCTTTAAACCACCGATGGGCAAGACTCTACCACGCAAAGTAACCTCGCCAGTCATAGCAATGTCCCGTCTCACCGGCTGGTTTAAGAAAGCCGAGGCGAGGGCGGTGGTCATCGCCACGCCAGCAGAGGGACCATCTTTAGGGACAGCTCCCTCAGGGACGTGAATGTGTACGTGTTTTTTTTCAAAAGCTTTGGCAGACACTCCTAATGCCTGACTGTGTGACTTAACAAAAGTTAGGGCAGCCCTAGCCGATTCTTGCATAACTTTGCCCAACTGACCGGTTAAAGTAATTTCTTCTTTACCAGTTACTACCGACACCTCGATAGGAAGAATGTCGCCACCAGTACTGGTCCAAGCCAACCCATTCACCAAACCAACCATTGGAGTTTTCTCGGTAATAGTATCAAGATATTTGGGCGGTCCAAGTAGCTCATCCAGGTTTCTCTTAGTAACCCGAAGTGACTTCTTTTTCTTTTCAGCGATGATTCTGGCTGTCTTGCGGGCAATTTTGGCCAGTTCTCGCTTAAGTTGTCTTACGCCCGCCTCGCGGGTGTAGTGAGTGATTATTTCCATTAAAGCAGCATCGTTAATATTAAGACTGGATGTTTGCAAACCAGACCCGCCAATAACCTGAGGTAATAAATAACGCTTGGCGATTTGAAACTTTTCGTCAAAGGTGTAGCCAGAATATTCCACGATTTCCAGTCGATCTCGCAAGGCAGCTGGAATGGTGTGTAAAACGTTAGCCGTAGTGATAAACATCACTTCGGACAAATCAAATGGAACACCCAGATAATGATCAGAAAACTCGTGATTTTGTTCTGGATCCAAAGCCTCCAGCAAAGCAGCGGATGGATCACCCCGAAAATCTGCTCCCAATTTGTCGATTTCATCCAAAACAAAAACTGGATTTTTAGTGTTAGCCTGGCTGATGCCCTGAATAATTCGTCCAGGCAAGGCACCCACGTAAGTCCGACGATGACCGCGGATTTCTGACTCGTCCCTAATACCACCCAGAGAGACCTTCACAAACTCGCGACCGAGTGCTTCAGCGATTGATCGGCCGATAGAGGTTTTGCCGACTCCAGGCGGCCCCACAAAACACAGAATAGTGGATAATTTTGCATTTTCAGAGCTCGATCGGCTAGCACGAGAACTAAACCCATCTTTCTTTTTGTCAGTTTTAGCTTTTTTAGATGCCTGTTTCTCTTTCAATTGCAAAACAGCTAGATGTTCCAGCACTCTTTCTTTAACTTTCTCTAGACCATAGTGCTGATCGTCTAGAACCTCAGCCGCTTTAGTGAGAGACGATTCCTCTTTAGATGTTTTATTCCAAGGTAAGCTTAAAACTGTTTCAAGCCAGGTATGAATGTAGGCATACTCAGAGTGCATAGCCGACATTTGGCTTAAGCGCTTAATTTCTTTCTTAACTTTTGTCTCGATTTTTTTTGGCAAACCGGCCTTGGCTAATTTTTTTTGCAGCTCTTTTATGTCCTCGTCTTCACTTTCGCCTAGCTCTTTTTGAATGACGCTCATCCGTTCACGCAAGATACTTTCCCGCATTCTTTCATCGAGCTGCTGCTTGGTTTTTTGACTGATTGATTGTTCGATATTTAAAATTCTTTGTTCCTGAGAAAGATAATCAATTACCATTTTTAGACGAGTGTTAACGTTTAACTCCTCGAGCAAGGCTTGTTTTTCTTTAGTTGGCAACTCGAGGGTTGAGGCAATATGGTCAATTATTTCTGGCGATTTAACACCACTAGCCAACTTAATAAAGTTAAAAAACTCAACTGGCTTACCGGCCTGGATAGTTTTCTTGAAAAGTGTGACTAGATGATTGAGAAGGGCTTTAAACTCATCGGTTTCGATCAATTCTTGGGTTAGCTCTTTAGCCGTAACTAAGAAGAAGGGTTTTTGCTGAACAAACTCAGCGACTCTAACTCGTCGCAGACCACGAACCATAACGTGCAGGTCTCCTTCGTGAGAAAGAGTTCTCTCAACTTGGCACAAGGTGGCTGTAGGGTAAATATCGTCAGGGGAAATGTTTTTCTTGCGACCATCTTTTTGAGCGGCAATCACCAAGAGGTTATTTTTTTCTTCGGCTGCGAGAATAGCTTGCTTAGAACCGGATCGCCCAAAAACCAAAACACTTTCTGTGTGGGGGAAAATGACGCCATCCCGTAAAGCAACTAGAGGTAATTGGGCCGGTTTGGGAACCGGCAACTTAACCATTGCCCGCTGGGACTGGGGTTTGTTGCTATTTTTTGGATTTTTATCTTGCTTCTGAGCCATAGACGTTAGCAGTATAATGTATAAATTGCTAATTGAAAAGTGGTTTTACTAGATGGTATTGGATTACAAACTATTTATGGCCACCAATGGTGTATCATTCGCCAACTAACCAAAATGGTGGCGATTACGGTTAGCCAGAAAACCAAAAAAAACAAATAAAAAGAAAACGAATGCCGGTTTTTTGGATAATAACGCTTCACTAGTTCATTATAGCCACGAAAGATCGTATAATATAGTCACGATCATTAGAAAATACACACACTAAACAGGAGTATGCTAAGACAACGGTTAATATTAAACAATCAAGGACGCACCGTAGATAAACGGTAAGGCGGCCCCTTTTCTGTTGTTAAGACAGTTTTCCTGTTAGTGCTAGAACGGAGAATTATGGCATTTTTTAGATCATTCGCCCGAGCTTTGCGGACGGGCGCTAACGCTGACGATTCAAAAAGCAATCGCTCAGCTAGTAAAAAAAATAAATCGCAAACTACTTCTTATCTAAGAAAAGATAAGCGTAGGTCAAAAGGTAAAAGCAAACAGGCTGAGGTCACAAAAACCCCAGTCACACGAAGTCAGGCGGCCGATCAAGCTCAAAAACAAACTGCCAAAACTAGTGCTGTTGGTGCTGACTCTCAAGATGTTTCCGATGAGATTATTAAAAAAGCCGAGAATCGGTCTCGGGAAATCATCATTGAGGCCAAATCAGAAGCTTTAAGACTGAGGGAGAAGGTTGAAAAAGAAGCTCGTGACTTTGAGGAAAGCTTGCAAAAACAGCAGGCGGCATTAGATCGACAGTTGCAGAGTTTAAATTCCAGGCTTGATCAAATCGAAAATCAAGAAAAGCAGCTGGATGAGCGTTGGCACAACCTGGACAAGCAGAAGCAAGATCTGGAGGCCAAGCGCCAACAGTTAATTGATGAACTAGCTTCAGTAGCCGGTTATTCTCGCGAACAGGCAAAAGAGGAGCTGCTATCAAGATTAGAGAGAGAAGTCGATAAGCAAGCCGCTCTGATGGTTCAAGCCAAAATTGCTCAGGCTGAGGAAGAGGCCAGGGAGAAATCAAGAGACATCTTGGTTGAAGCGATGCGTCATGGCGCTACCGATTATGTAGTGGAATATACTATGAGTTCGGTGCAGTTGCCCAGCCCAGAAGTTAAGGGGCGGATTATCGGCAAAGATGGCCGCAACATTAGAGCTTTTGAACGTGCTACTGGAGTCGATATTGAGCTTGATGAAGCAGATGAAGTACGTATCACTAGTTTTGATCCGGTGCGTCGAGAAGTTGCCAGGCAGGCGCTTGAGAGACTGCTTAAAGACGGCCGAATTCAACCTTCTAGAATTGAGGAGGTAGTTGAGCGTGTTCAGTCAGAAATCGATAAAACTATTTATGAAGAAGGTAAGCGCTTAACTCACAGATTCAATCTGTATGATCTGCCCAAAGAAGTTATCCAAAGTCTAGGTCGATTTAAATATCGGTCGTCATATGGTCAGAATATGATTCACCACGTGATCGAAACAGTTCAGATTGGTCGCAAACTTGGTCAAGAATTAGGCCTGGATTTGAGAACTATTACTCTAGGTTGCTTGCTCCACGATATTGGTAAGGTTCTAGAGGGTGAAGGGAGTCACGTCCAGTTAGGTGTGCAGTTCTTGCGCCGTCATAAATTTCCAGAAGCGGTGATTGCTGCTGTGGCCGAGCACCATGAGGATGAACCTTTTTCTTCACCTGAATCGGTAGTGGTGCATATTGCCGATGCAATTTCAGGCGCCAGACCAGGAGCCAGAAATGAAAACCGAGAGGAATACGTTCAGCGTTTATCTGAAATGGAGGACATCGCTTTGTCATTTGAAGGTGTCAGCAAAGCTTATGCGATCCAAGCAGGTCGAGAGTTACGTGTGATATTGAATCCGGATAAATCCAGCGATCGGGATTTGCAGGTTATTGCCCAAAAAGTAGCCGAGAAAATTCAGGAAGATATGCAATATCCTGGAGTAGTTACGGTTAACGCCATTAGAGAATTAAGAGCTAGCGCCAATGCTGCCTAGCCTTGGCGCTAGCTGCTCTGGAGAGTTGGTGAATCTACGCTTTAAACCAACCAATTTGTTTGCTTTTTAAAAAGATGGGGTACAATAGGTGCTCCAACGGGAAACAAGAAAACAAAAAAGGAGATGATAAGTATGAACAAATCAAACCTTATCGCTGTTGTGGCCAAGCGAGCCAACTTAACTCAAAAAGCCGCTCAAGAAGCTATCGAAGCTTTTTTAGACGAGACATCTCGTTCTTTGAGCAAGGGACAAAAAGTTTTGTGGTCCGGCTTTGGCACTTTTGATGTCCGTCAAGTTGCCGATAAGAAAGTTGTTCCCTTTGGTCGCGAGGAATTGACTCGTGTTATTAAGAGTCACAGGGTTGTCAACTTTAAAGCCGGTAAACCTCTCAAAGAGGTTATCCAAGGCAAACGAAAAATTTAATTTCGTTATTAGTTGAAAGTGAAATTAAATAGTTAGGGCCCCTGGCGCGAGCGCCAGGGGCCCTTTCAATTGATATAATTTTCTGATGCGCCCCAAATACCTAGTTGCGGTTCACGCTTTTTTTATCGACAAAAATGATAAAGTTCTACTTTCTAAACGCCAAAATACTAGTTATATGGATGGCTGGTACAGCGTACCAGCCGGCCATGTGGAGGCGATGGAACCGGTTGATCTGGCGATGAAAAGGGAAATAGTTGAAGAAATTGGATTAAAGGTTGAACTAAAAGAGCCTCAGCATATAATGCAACGACTAAGTCCGAATGATGAAAGAATTGACTATTTTTATGTTATTCGTCAATGGCAGGGGGAGATTTCTAATCAAGAACCAGAAAAATGTTCAGAACTCGCTTGGTTTAATCTTAGTAAGTTACCGACTAACACCATTCCTTATATCAGAAAGGCATTGGAGGAAGTTAGTGCTAAACGCCCCTTTTGTATTTTTTTTGAACCTCAATAATGTTTAGTATGAAAGGTTTTTTATCAATCTATCCTAAAAGTAAGCTCAGTTCAAAACCCAGACTATTTACCTAAATTTTTATTGATCAAGCATTCTGGAGGCTAACATTTTCCCTTGTCAAACGAGTACCAGGGGTGGGACTCGAACCCACGACCTTTGGTTTATGAATCCAATGCTCTAACCAACTGAGCTACCCTGGCTGGAGTTCAAAAAGGATTATACAAGATATCTGCTTTAATGAGTAATACACTTAAACATTTTTTATTGTGCTTGATTTTTATTAACTTTTCGATTCTTTAACAAAAAATTGTATTTTTTTGGCGATGAATCCAAATTATTATGTTATAATCCAGCTTCAAACAAAAAACTTTTCCACTCGGCCTGCGGAGGCGGGGTGACAAAAGGAGGTAAAAATGGCTTTAGATCCGCAAATCAAGCAACAGATTATTAACGATTTTCAGACTCAGGCTGGTGATACCGGTTCCCCTGAAGTACAGGTTGCCCTATTAACCAGACAGATCACTGATTTAACCGATCACTTAGCAAAGCACAAGAAAGATCGCAACTCCCGTAAAGGGTTGTTAAAAATGGTGGCCAAGCGTCGACGCTTATTGAACTTTTTAGTTCGCAAGGATGAGACTAGATACAAGCAGCTTATTGAGCGCTTGGGTTTAAGCAAGTAAGATTAATATATAAATTAAAAATAGGCCAGGAGTTAGGGCTTTAGATTAATGAAGTTTTCAGAAGTGTTTATTATTTGGTTGTAGATAAACCACATAAATACCTCTGAAAACTTCCCAGCCAACTCCCAGCCAAGGAAAGGTTGTATGGAAGTAAAAACATACACTGTCCCGATTGGGGACAAAGAAATTAAATTAGAAGTTGGGCGTTTTTCTCAACAAGCTGACGCAGCAATTTTAGCGACTTGCGGCGGTACTGTGGTTCACACCACGGTCTGTTTGGGACCAGAATCAGATTTGGGCTGGTTTCCGTTACAGGTAGAATACATTGAGAAATTGTATGCTGGCGGAAAAATTAAGGGCAGTCGCTGGGTCAAAAGAGACGGTCGGCCTAATGATGAGGCCATTCTCAGTGCTAGAGTAATTGACCGAAGTATCCGACCGATGTTTCCAGATGGATTTAAGCGAGAGGTTCAAGTCTTGAGCACAATTTTATCTGTGGATGGTGAAAACAATCCAGATACTTTAGCTCTGGTTTCGGCCACTGCTGCTTTAGAGATTTCCCAAATTCCTTTTGATGGGCCAATCAGCGGATTACGAGTTGGCTATGTGCCAGAAGAAGACAAATTCTTGTTTAACCCCACCTACGCTGAGCAGGAGAAATCGATTTTAGATTTAATCTTAACTGGTTCAGACCAGGCGGTAGTAATGGTTGAGGCGGGTGCTAACGAAATTACTGAAGAAAAAATGTTAGCGGCCATGGAGGCTGGTCACCAACAGGTTAAAGCTATTAATCAAGTAATAAAGCAGATGCGTCAGGAAATTGGTCAACCTAAAATTGAATTTGCCCTGCCAGAATTAGATACCGATCTGTTAGAAAAAATCTGGCAGAAGCATCAAGCTGAGTTGTCTCAAGCGGTTGAGGCCAAGGCTAAATTGGTTAAAAACGATGATACCTTAGCTAAACTTAAAGAAAAATTGATCGCCGAAGACGAGTCGTTGGCTGAGGCACCTCTGGGTGAAATTTTCAGTAGATTGACTAAGCGATTAGCTAGACAGAACACTTTCGAAAAAAGTGTTCGCCCAGATGGTCGTCGTTCAGATGAAATTCGCCAAATTACTTGTGAAGTTGATGTTTTACCCACTGCTCATGGCTCGGCGGTTTTTAAACGCGGTGCCACTCAGGTTCTAAGCATTGCTACTTTGGCTTCACCAGCCTTTGCTCAATTAATCGAGGATATGGAGGGTGAGGAGGAAAAACGGTATATCCATCACTATGATATGCCACCTTATGCTTCTGGAGAAACCGGTCGAATTGGTTGGCCCAAGCGCCGAGAAATCGGTCATGGTGCTTTAGCTGAACGGGCTTTATTACCGGTAATACCAAGCCAAGATGATTTCCCTTACACAATTCACGTTGTGTCGCAAGTGATGAGCTCCAACGGTTCCACCTCCCAAGCTTCGGTTTGCGGTAGCACCCTAGCCTTAATGGCGGCCGGAGTACCAATTCGCAAACCAGTATCTGGTATTGCCATGGGTTTAATGCGAAATGAGGCAACTAATGACTACGTGATTTTGTCTGATATTCAAGGCCTTGAGGACCACATCGGCGATATGGACTTTAAAGTGGCCGGTACGGCTGACGGCATTACCGCGGTGCAGATGGATATCAAGATCGAGGGTATTCCAATGGAGGTTATGCAGCGTGCCCTGGGTCAGGCTAAAGAGGGAAGGTTATATATCTTGGATAAGATGCTAGCTACTATTGATCAACCTCGTAAGCAGTTAGCTGCTAATGCACCCAAGATTGAGTCGGTTCAAATTCCAGTTGATAAAATTGGTGAGCTAATTGGGCCAGGTGGTAAAAACATTCGCAGCTTACAAGAAAAAACTAATACCGAAATTTCGGTTGATGAGGAAGGATTGGTCACGGTAGCCTCACCAAACCAGGCTGATATTGATGCCGCTGCCAAACAGATTCGCGATATGATGATGGAGTTTGAACCAGGGATGGAGTTTGACGGTCACGTCACCAGAATTGAGGATTACGGAGCATTTGTGGAGTTAGTACCAGGTCGAGATGGTTTAGTACACGTATCTCAAATGGCTACTAATTATGTTAAGGATCCGCGCGAGCTGGTTGCTTTAGGTGACGAAGTTCACGTTGAGGTTGTAGAGGTCGATGGCGACAGGATTCGCTTAAGTATGTTAAGCAAGGATCAGCGCGAGCAGGTTGAGGCCCAGCGCCAAGAGCGTCAAAATGGCGACAACCGAGGTAATCGCAATGGCTCTCGTGGTGATAGACGAGGTGGCCGACGAGATTTCCGCCGCCGCAACTAGGTAAATATTTTACTAGGAAGAGGAAATTAGCGGCCCGCCTGAAGTCAGGCGGGCCGCTAAACCATCAACGCTCTCCCAATTCTTCATTTTTTACTTGATAGTTTTCTACCATAAACTCAGTCAATAAGTTATAGTATGCACATATGGATGATCAACAACAAACACAATCAACAGACACTGCAAATTCTGCTCTAGATAAAACAGTGTCAGTTGATATTAGCGCTATGCCAGCCAACCAATCAAGCCACAACCAGCAAGAAGATAGGCGGATTGATGATCATTCAAGTTCAGCCACCCAAGATGTAGCTGCTCAAGAAATTGCTGATTTAAAAGCTAAAATTGAAGCCTCAACCGTCCCAGATGATCTTAAAATCAAACTCGAACGAGAAATAAAACTTCTTGAAAGATCGGTTCAAACTCAAAATTATTCTGAAACTTATGAACGAACCTTTAAATATGTCAATTGGGCAGTTGGTGTCCCTTGGGATATCACAACCCCTGATCAGCTAGATCTC
>DBQK01000008.1:93927-178198 GCA_002305195.1 Patescibacteria group bacterium UBA1396 | reverse complement strand
TATCAATTTTGAAGTTTCAACGACAGTCCGCCGCTCAAGCTAGTCAAGGTCAAGAGTCAACCAGTCGAGCGCCAATTCTACTGTTAGTTGGTCTAGTTGGAACCGGAAAAACCACTTTTGCATACTCTATTGCTGAGGCTATGAGTCGGGAGATTATTCGTATCCCTTTTGGTGGTATGGGCTCGGCTAGGGATTTACGTGGTCAAAGCCGCTTGCATCTTGATGCCGAACCAGGCTGGATTATTAAAGGTTTAGTGGAAGCCAAGACTCGTAATCCGGTTATGCTGCTTGATGAAATCGACCGTGTGGCCGATGAAGCTCGCCGAGACATAATGGGCGTGCTGGTGGAACTACTGGATCCCAGGCAGAATTCTGCCTTCTTAGATCACTATCTAGACTATCCTGTTGATTTGTCTCAAGTGCTATTTATTGCCACCGCCAACAATACTCGCGATATCGCGACCGCCGTTTTAGACAGGGTAGAGAGAATCGATATGCCCTCTTACACCGACGAGGAAAAAATCGTGATTGCCCAGCGCTATGTTATGCCCAGATTACTTCAAGAGGCTGGTATGGATACAAATTCATTAGTTATCGCCAATGAAGTTTGGCCAACTATGGTTAGACCCCTTGGTTTTGATGCCGGACTACGTACTCTTGAACGCAATCTTAAAGGGGCAGTGGCCAAGGCGGCCAGGTTAAGACTAGAACAAAACTTATCACAAGTTGTGATTACTCCAGACAACGTTAAGCAGTTTTTGCCTACTTATTAATTAATATTAAGCAGAGACTAATAAAATCTAGCGAAAATTAAACACAATTTTGATAGCTCATCGCAATGTCGGTCTAACCCAATTAACCACGCCTTGACGTGAACGCCCATTGTGTTGATGAGCCAGATTTGGTAACGCCTGTGCTTCTCGATATATCCCTGACACATCAATATCAGAGTTTTCAATTTCATACAAAACCGCATTCATTTCTTCTACAAGTTCTTCGGGCGATAATGAACTGAGTCTTTGTTCTTCTATATCGTGGCAATCACGACACAGGAGTAAGGCGTTTGTGGGATGAGTTATTATTTCAACCTTAATTTTATAAGTTTTAGCATAAGAACGGCTTATTCGATGATGAACGGTAAGAACGTGTGTTTGCGGAACATGGCAACAGCTGCACAAATGCATCGCTTTTTCTTCATTTTTCATTTTACTGGTTTGGCAACTGCCGCAAGTTTCGCTCAGTGATTCGGCCAAATCGAACAAGGTAACCTGACAATGTCGACAGGTAAAGTTGTTTTGCTCATTAATCCAATTAACAATTTCTGGAGGGAAGGCGTAAGAATCAGAGGAGAGATTTTCTTCAAGAATGAGTCCAGCATTCTCTCTTAACTTTGGTTTTTTCTGAGGCCCAACTTTGCGTCGCCGATTTGACTTGCGAATATTATAATAACTTGATTGTCTTTCAATTTTTCTCATAGGCAGTCTTTATACCCTAATTAATTGTGATTGCTTAATTCAAGACTGGTTTTGAGAGATTGAATATGTTTAGATAATAGTTTCGATACATTTGTTGCGGTTAACCCTTAAAGATTTCAGAAATCACCGATGATAAAATGACCTTATGACCAGGGAAGAACAACATGCCAAGTTATTGGCCAAGATGGAATCTCTGGCAGAGAAGTTACCACCTGCCCAGAAAGCTGCCGACATTGTGATCGGCCGAGGCAATCTAAACTCGCCACTAATGTTTATTGGGGAAGCTCCAGGAGCCGAAGAAGCCAAACAACGCAAGCCGTTTGTTGGGCGGTCTGGCCAGCTTTTTAACAAGATCTTGATTGATTGCGGTCTCAAGCGCGAGGATTTTTACGTCAGCAATGTAGTCAAGGCCAGACCGCCCAACAACCGTGATCCTTTGCCAGACGAGATTACGGCCTTTATGCCGTTTTTATTAGAAGAAATTGCGATTATTAAACCAAGGCTATTTGTAAGCTTAGGCAGATTTGGTCTCAATTTCTTTCTGCCAGATGATAAAATTAGTGCAGTCCATGGTGTGCTGAAACGTATTCGCTGGCAAGGAGAGATAACCTTTGTTTTACCGGTTTATCATCCAGCGGCAGCTCTTAGAAATGGCTATATGCTAGAAGCTCTCAAGCGTGATTTGGCTAAAATCCCTCAGGCTCTAAAATATATTGATAACTGGGAGTCTGAGCAGAGTCAACTAAAAAATATTAAAGAAGCGTTGTTTTAGCGCTTCTAAATTAAAAAAAGAAAGGAAGTCTTAAACTAATTTAAATCCTAAATTGAGATTAGCAAGATTAGTTTAAGCCAGAGAAATATGTTAAAGATTTTTCCAATTGGTGGTATCGGCAAAGTCACCAAAAATATGTTTATTTATGAGTTAAATAACGATATATTAGTAATTGATAGCGGAATTGGCTTTGCCCCCCAAGAAATGCCTGGAGTGGATATCTTGGTGCCAGACACCAAGTATTTACAAGACAGACTAAAACAGGGTGCTATTTTACACGGTATTGTTTTAACTCACGGTCATGATGATCACATTGCTGCGCTACCTTATGTACTGCGCGATCTGGAAGGTTTAGTGACTGAATTACCAATTTATGCCTCGCCTTTGGCTGCCGAATTTGCTATGACCAGAATGGCAGATCAAGGCATCGATAAAAAAGTGGAGTATTTTGACCAGGGACAGCTAAAACTAGGTCCGTTTACTTTGGAGACAATTAGAGTTACCCACTCGGTGCCTGATACTAGGCATCTGGTTATTAGAACTCCAGAGGGAATTATTTATCACGGGTCAGATTATAAATTAGATCTAACGCCGGTTGATGGACAAACAACTGAATTGCAAAAAATTGCCAACATCGGCCAAGAAGGTGTTTTGTGCGCTTTACTTGATTGCTTGCGTATCGAGCGCCAAGCACCGACGGCTTCAGAGTCCGTAATTAAAAAGGCTTTATTGAGAGAAATGCACGGTGTAGACGGTAAAGTTATTGTGACCTTAATGAGTTCTAATCTACACCGCATTCAACAGGTTATCGATGTGGCTGCCGAGTTTGGGAGGCGAGTTGGTTTTATTGGTCGCTCAGTAGAGCAAAATGTAAACACCGCGATGAATATGGGATTATTGTCTTTTCCGCCGAACCTCAAGGTCAATAAGAAAAACCTGAGTTCTGTTCCGGATAGTCAACTTTGTTTGATTGTGGCGGGTAGCCAAGGTCAGGCCGGCTCATCGTTGGTCAGAGCAGTTTCAGGTGAACACAACTATCTTTCCATCAGTAAGAAAGACAAAATCGTGGTGGCTTCGGAACCTATTCCTGGAAACGAAACCAATATCTACGGTGTAATTAATGAGATTGCCGAGCAAGGTATTGAAGTGGCATATTCAGATGTTGAGGACGACCTACACGTTTCTGGTCACGCCGGTGAGTATGAACAGATGCTGATAGTTCATTTACTGCGACCCAAATTTCTCTTTCCTATCGGTGGTGAAGAAAGGCATCGGGTGCGTTTTGCCAAAGTGGTTGAACAGCACAATTATCGCCCTAGTCAAGTAGTTATGCCCAAGTATGGCAAGATTGTGGAGTTCCAGGATGGTGCTTTCCGCTATGGCGACGAAATCAAACTTCGCGAAAGAACCGTAACCGTGGCCGGTACCACCAGTCAGGTAATGGATCAGGTGCTAAATGATCGAGAAATCCTGGGCAAACAGGGTGTGGTTTTGGTAGTTTTAACCGAACAGGCAGGTATTTTTGACATCGCAAATATGAGTGTTGAGGAGAGAGGCTTGGGATTAACAACCCCAGAAGAAAAGCAACAATTGAGAGTTATCCTTCAAGATTGTGTTAGAGAGGTGTTAGCTGGCAATGGTAAGTCTGCCAATAAAAAAGAATCGGCTGATAAACCTGCCTTAGGACGTGACAATTTAGTTAAACAGTTTAAGCAAGCCATTAGAAAGCGAATTAAGCAAGAATCTGATCGCGAGCCATTAGTGGTAGTAATGGTGATGGGTTTATAATAGTTCTATAGATATTTATATACTAATATAGAGATAGAAGGTAAATATGAGCGACAGAGGTAGACAAAAAAGAACATTTGAAGAACATAGAAATTTTGAGCAACATCGTGAGGCAGTTTTGCAAGAACTAATTGGTGGATTAATCAAAATTTCAAATGAATATAAAAACAACCAGAGTGATTGGATAGAGGCATTTTCTCAGTCAGATCTTTATCTAGCTTTTCGCGAAAAAGCTAAGCTGAATATTAAGGCAAGATTGCCAAGTGCGACTGAGGATGAAATTGAGATTTTGCTTGATGAAGCCGATCATATTGCATCTAGACTACTGTCAAAGCCGGTATCTATGCCCGAAAAGCATTATAGATAGTTTTTGTGACACAATTTGATATCTACTTAAATTATTGGCGTCTGGCACAAATGCCCATTTCTTTTTAGCCAACCCCGATGAAGTTTGTAAGCTGGATTGAACTTTTCCACCAGTTGCCAAAATTTGGATGAGTGATCGTGATGGGTGCGATGAGCTAGTTCATGCACAATTACATATCTGGCAATTTCGGTTGGAGCGTGGATTAGTCGCCAGGAAAGCATAATCTCACCGCTACTGGAACAACTTCCCCATCTTGATCGGGTATCTCGCCAGCGAAGGTGATCGACTTTTTCCTCCATTTGTTTAGCAGTGGTTAAAAATAATGGGGTGAGCTGATCAACTGCTTGGGTTTTTAACCAGCGCTCCAGGGTGCGGGGCGCCGCTGAGGCCTCCGGCCTCAGCGGTGCCACATAACACACCCCATTTTCTAGCCATACTCTTTTTGATTGTGGCGGCTTAAGCAGTCGAATTTTATATGACTCACCTTGAAAAAGTAGGTTAGAATCAGTACTTTTTGATTGGGTAAGATTAGGTAAATGGGCTAAAAGCCACGCTTCTTGTTGGCGCAGAAACTGTTCGATCATTGGCCATTTGATTCTGGGAGGCGAGCTGACCCTTACTTTGCCGGCCGCGACACTGATGCGGATGTGTTTGTTTCGCTTGCTAGCCAACCATTTTAGTTGAATTTGCTGGCCCCCTTGGCTGGTATAAGTTATGGTTTGGTTGAAAGGTTTCATTATCGACCCCATTATTGCATACTTACAGGACAGGAGTAGATAGGTATAATACCCAGTATTGCCGATGTAGCCACATCAAAATTATCAATATTTTAGTTTTTTGATTGGCGAGTATCGCGGTTCATTAACATATATTTTAGTTGGAGGTGTCGCATAGTGGCCAATTGCACAGGTTTGCTAAACCTGAACCCTTACGGGTTGCGTGGGTTCGAATCCCACCACCTCCGCCATTCGTGAATATCACGTGTTTTGTTCATCTCGAGCAAGTACGTGTATGGTTTTCTGTATCTGGTAGAAACAACTTTTCCACCTTGCATTTCCGAGTTCCAAAGTGCAGAACGCAATAAATCGGCTTTTACTTGATCATCACCTTCTTCGTACATTTTTTGAATGGTACATGCGTGTTTTTTGAATTGCTGTAAAAGTTCCAAAGTTGTTTGCACATTGCTAGACTTTTGTTTGAGAGCTTGCTGTAAATCGACCCTTTGGTTTTCGAATTCCTGCTTATCCTTTTTATATTCCTCTAGGGTACAAAGCTCATTAAGGTAGAGTTGCTTCGATTTCTCGAGTTTTTTCTCGATCGCTCTGATCTGTTCTTGAACGCTTGCCTGCATTCTTTCCTGTAAGGCGGATTTGCTCTTGAGTTCCTCGGCGTATATCTCGAGTGAAAGAGTTGCCAGTTCTTCGTCCAGGTTTATCGCTTCGAAAACAGGCAGGAACTTTTTGTGCAGTTTTTTTTCCTCGATGTACTTGGTATGTTCTTGGCATTTCCCCTTACCGTTAGTGCAGTAGTAGTAGCGGTATTTCCCTTTCTTGATCGTGGCAGTCATTTTGCACCCACAAACGTGGCAGTAGAGATAATCACGGTAAAGGAAGTCGTGTTTCTGCTTCTTTGACCTATTTCGACCTACTAGAACGTCCTGAACCCTATCAAAAAGCTCTTTGCTCACTAGTGGCTCGTGCTTAGCAGGGTAGAGAACGCCTTTATGAAAAAGTACGCCATAGTACACTCGGTTCTTGAGCATTCTTTCGATCACTGATCTGTACGCTTTTCGTCCACCTTTGGTTCGGAAACCTTGCTCATATAGTTCGTTCGCCAATCTCTTGAGGGAAATATCTCCGACAGAATATCTTTTGAATGCTTGCTGAATGTAATGCGCCCGTGCCGGATCTGGAACAATTCCCTGAGGAGTGTTGAGATAACCGAGTGGAGATTGAGAAAGGTATTCTCCCCGGAGGAGCTTGCTTTTTAGTCCTGCATTTACTTTGTCCGAGAGATCACGAGAATATTGAGAGGCAAATGTCCCTTCAAGTTCTAGCTTAAATAAGTCTGCAGTAGTCGAATAACTACCCATTGGTGTTCTGATTTCTTTGAGAAACCCAAGCTGTTTAAGTTTTGTGATCATTCCTAACTCGATCATGTTTCGAGCCAAGCGGTCTGGGTGAACAACAAGAATGCCGTCTGCTTCCCCTGACTTAATTCTTTCAAGCATGGAAGTAAATAAAGGTCTATTTCCATCAGTTCGAGCACTTTTGCTTTCAAAAATGTACTCCACTACTTCTAAACGTTCATTCTGAGCATAATCTTGCAATATTCTTTTTTGCGTATCTAAAGATTGAACCTGCTTTGAATCCTCTTCTGATGATTTTCTAGCGTACCCAAAATATTTCATGTTTCTTTCTTCAAATACTGCTTATACTTGGTTACACCATTTCGTTCTGTCTCATACTGATTTTCGTATTGTACTTCAAGCTGTGGAAGCTCCTTTATCTTTTCACTTGCCTCCTCAGCTATCGGTCCGTAGATAACCTTAGGTTTTCTTAATCCCTTCGAAGTAGTGTAAAGCTTATGACCGAATTTCCTTTTATCATCAAAACGTTTCCCGAGATATTTTGAAAGGTAGAGAGCAAGTTGTGTTGTACTTTGAACAGCCAAAACCTTAGAGAAACCGTACGGCCAGAGAACGATACGCTCCTCTTCTGTAATGAATGGGATATTCGCCAAGATATGGTAATGAACAGCACCTCTTTTTTGAAACTCTGCTACTACAATGTATTTTAGATCTGGATATCTACGTTTTAACTTACGAAGAAAGAGCTGAACGTAGTGATAACAGACTTTCAGATTAGTAATATCAAAGGCTTGCTCATTATTGAAAGTAAGAGTGATGAATTTATCATACAAAGTGAAGTTGAGAAAACATAGTTGGCGGAGTGTGTTAATTGCCTGAACAATCGTTCGTACTCGATATTCTTCGCTTCTTACAGATTTTGTTTTCTTCTTCTTAGTAGCTTTTCCCTTATGTCCGAAACGAATTGGGTATTCGTAGTCATATACCTCTATAAGGTTCCCAGATTTGATAATCTTTGTAGTCGTTACTCCAGCTAGTGGTTGTTTCGTCCCGGTATTATCAAGTCTAATATTGTCTTCTGGACTAAAGTCCAAAGCCAACTGGTTAGAGGACATTTTCTTCCTCCTTTTGCTGGCAATATCGAGAAATAGCTCTACCTAGGTGGAACAGTGAATCTTGAATCTCTGGTATTTGATCGTCAGAAAGATCGATGCCGTAATTTGTTTTGAAAAAAGATTTTAATTTGTGAGAATTTGCATCGCTAGCCCGACTACCTTGGTAGTCTTTCAGACTTAGCTGGTTGTTCATTAATGATTTTTATTAATGGATGCAGTGTCGTAAACAGCTCTAACCAGTGTCAAAATACATCATATTATTCTCAACTGCAATAACCATCCCGAAAAATTCCAAGCGCTAGTCGTGAAGCAGATCCAACAAACGCTGAGAGCAAAACAAACACGTCAAACACAAACGAGCGCCAGTTGTTAAGCATGCTATGCAGCGCCTACCTCACTGTCTTGCAATTCTCCCCGCCGAGGCACAACATCTTATCACCTCACTACGTTCGGTGATGTTTTGCCTCTAAGGCGGGGAATCTTCATTACTGTTAAGAAATAATCTACTTGTAAATTATCTTTTGAGATCATTGAAATGGTATTATGCTGGCGATGTTTATCTTCCCCTCAAGAATAGCCTGCTCGACATCTATTTGTTCAGGAAAAATTTCTAATTCAAAAAGCATCTGTTCGTGGGTGCTAGAACACCTACTTTTAAAGCTATCATAATTACAATCAGATGGAAAAAAAATAAAAGTATCCAAAGCTTTAATTCTTAGATTCGAGACCACAATTCTTTGGTTAGGAAATTCAATACTTTTATAACTGAAATAAGAAATCTTTCTCTCATCATCCTCTTTCCAAAAATAATCTTTTCCTTTCCAACCATTAAGAAGAAGTGAAAAAAAGGTGAAATCTATAGGAATATACTCTTTAATCTGAGTTAAAAGAATGCTTTCAAATTCATAAAATTCATGAGTATCTTTTCTAGGGATCATTCTCAAGAAATTTAGATGTGTTTTCAACAACCAGCCCAACTTTAGTGTGTTAAAGCTAATTGCTTTAGATGTTAAATCATAATAGCGATCAATCTCTGATACCAACAAGGCTCCTGATTCGTCATACTTCGTGAGAAGACTATTACATTTTTCACAAACATCACAAATAGTTTGCTCATGATCAACTAACAACTGTTTTGAAAATAAACTTGATCCTGAAATATTCCTTATTTTTACACCAAATACAGCTTGTAGAACACTTTTTGAAATCACATGTTCATTACTCGGCTTTTTATCTTGTTTGCAATAAACACAAATCATAATATTTTCATTCATCTAATTAAGAAATCATATTTTCATCACTTGAAAAAAAATGTCTTGAAACTGATTTTTTGAACGTCCCCAGAATATAATCGGTTTTTTTTCAATAATAAGATCATCAGATTTGATAGGCTGGTAAAAAAAGATGGATACGGCAGGCAATGACTTGTTGTTTGGAGAAATTGTGATCGGTTGATTCACGAAATACATTTCAGCTCCATCTGGATAGGGATGTTTTCTATCGAGATCAATCGCAACGGATTGATCATGAACCATAATATCCATCACAATAGCCCTCATTTTCAAACCATTTCGATCCAAGACAATAGATACCGGTCCATCTTTTTTTAGATCAGTTTCTAAATATGGTTTGTCAGATACTTCAAAGTAGTTACCAGAAAAATTTGATGGAGGTGCTTGAGTTCTAAAATAGGATAATGTACAAATTGGTAGCACAGCCGTCATAATAATATGAGGAGAGTCCAACCTATCCTTGGTGCTAATGGCTTCGCTATCAGATAAAAAGATACTTTTGGAGATATCTTTGGTTTTATAAGCGTTTGCATGAATTATCCCAGAGCTATGCCAACTCAAATATGGATTAAAGAAAACATTGCCGTTGAATACGTCACTTGGAGTTTTATTCGAAATGCTAATATCTTTGAAACCTTTTGGTGGTAATGATATTTTTCCGCTTGGCTCATGTGAAGAAAACAAACCATCTATTGGGGGTTTTAAGTAGACTGAAATTTCGTTAATGCTAGTTAAAATTTGCAAATCGATAATCCTGAACCAATCACTACCATCTCGCAGCAAAAACCTATTTGGCCAGGCATGGCTCTTTTTAAAAAAATTACTAACTGGAGTGTCTAACACTACTGAAATTATAACTGTTTTTAACAAAGTAAGTTCCAACATCGTCCCACCACCTCCGCAACAATCGAAAAGTTCTGGTAGACCCGTCCTTTTAGCCTAAATGGGTTGATGGGGCTTGCTAAATTTTCTCAATTTCAACATTTTTTGGTTTAACAACCGTGGAAGTGTAAAATTGTTTACTTATAAAGCCTTACTCATTGTACGAGATCAGTCAAATAGTCATTAGTTTTATACATTTCAATACCAGCTTTATGACCTGGAAGTACCTTAGTTAAATCTGAAGCCATATCAACCCATACCCAACCTTCACATTTATCTGGCTCACAGAGCATTGGTTCTTGATTAGATATTTGCGCTGAAAATACAAAATGGATAAAATCGTATGTTTCTTGATTTTCTCTAACAACACCAACAAAAGTAAAACTCAAGTATTTTATTCCTATCTCTTCATCAACTTCTCTGGCAATTGCTGTAGCTATCGGTTCATTTAGCTCAATTCTCCCGCCAGGTAAACCATACAACCCTGCTTTATAGCTATTTTTCCTTTTCCCCAATAAAACTTGCTTTTGAGAGTTAGTAATAACAACACAGACACCAATTGGTTGCGGTTCAATCATTAATTTCCTTAAGATACTTCTTTAACTTGTTGACATACTCAATTCTTTTTTCTGGATCAGATAAGTAACTTTTCTTAGTAAGCTCCTGATTAAAATTGTCATCATTGTATCTGGGGAAAATGTGGAGGTGATAATGAAATGCATGTTGATCACCAGCTGGCTCATTATTTTGGCGTAAGGTTATCCCGTCGCAGTAATATGTTTCCTTAACTGCCTTGCTCATCAGCTTCGAAACTTCAAATATTCGGTGACCTATATTTTCTGTGAGATCAAAAATATTCTCAAAATGTTCGTTGGGAACAATGATGACATGTCCTTCATTGCCTTTAATCCAAAACGAATTTATCCATACGCTCACAAGATCATCACGGAAAACTAAATCTGCTTGTTTAAGTAAGGTATCTTCATTTTCAATACCCTGATTACCTAAGCAGATTGAACAAGCATAGTTTGTTGGTGCATTTGATTTCATAATTGAGTGCTTTTAATAATTTTCCCTTCGTGAAAAACTGGGAAGAAGTCAAACACATCAGTCACTAAACTCAGGTGAAAGTCATCTTCAGGGAAGTTGCTGTTGTTGGGATCAAAAAAACTTTTTTGTAGCCACTCGTGTTGTGATAACCGTTCTTTGATACTTTCAATTGATTGATTCTCATGTCCTAAAAGATTATCTCTCAGATATTCAGCAAATAGTTGATCCTCGAGCGCATACATGGGTACAAGAGTTATATCTTTGTCTGATAAACTTTTTAAATAATTAAGGATAGCTCCGGCAGTAACAAAACTACCAAAAATTATCTGCTGAGCATTTTGAGCATTAACAAGTCCTTGTGTTCCAGTTGAACTACGATGAATAACTTGTTTACCACGAAGGTCTTTCCGCAGCTTTATTTCGCTAGGAGAGTTGCCGATGTCAAACCCAGGAATCTTTTTACCTCTATCTTCACCAACGAGCAATATATAGGGTTTATTTTTTTTGTAGTCAAACGCTTCTTCAGCTGTTGATACTGGGACAATTGATTTAACTTCGGCATTTAGTAAATATGCAGATACTGTAGCTGCCCGTAAAACGTCAATAATGATTGCAATACCTTTTGCCTGTTGAGCTCCTTTAACACCCTCAATAATTTGAATGTTCATATCTCCATATTACTAGCTGAGCGTGGTTTTGTATGCAAAAATTGCCTTTAAGTTTACTAAACAACTTTCTTTATTAGTTGACCCTAATTGCAATATTATTTACAAGCCACTTGGCAGACAGGATATTTAAGATTTTGTACCAATAGTAAGTTACTGTCGTAAAATAACAATAATAATGTTTTTTTGATTAGCGCTTGTTTGCTTGTTTTTGAATCTCATTAATAAAAGTTCTAAGAGCCTGATAAAACTTCATAGTTGAACCAACGTCAAGCCACTCGCTTTCCATATGGATATCGCCGCCAAGAGGTTTAATCATTAGAACCGGAATCTTGTATGGTGCAAAGTGACGGGCATCTGAGGCACCATAGTTATCTTGGATATTAATCTTTTGTTGATAAGTTTCCTGAAAAACCCTCAAAAAATCCTTAACCACAGGTAACTCTGGATCTATAAAAGTTGGCTGACCAGTTGACAGAGGTGTGATTGTTAATTGATTTGCATACTCTTGGGCAATCTCATCAAGTTCATTTTTTATTCTGTCAAGGCAATCAGTTTCAGGGTAGCGGAAATCAATTTTTAGAGTAGCCCGATCACAAACTTGATTGGTAGATTTTCCACCAGTAATCTCCCCAAAATTAACAGTGGTGACCCAGCCCTGGGCAGAATTATTTTTTTTGTATCTTTTGTCAAGCTCAATGATTAACCGAGCGAGAGGAGTAATGGCGCTTTTTCCTTGCCAAACTCGAGAAGCGTGTGCCGATATTCCAGATGACTCAATTAAAAATTGGGCAACTCCTTTTGAGGCACAAACAAACTGAAGATTGTCTCCACCATCAGGAACAATTAGAATTTTGGGTCTCCACTTTAAAATGTTTGCCAAGTAAGAGGCGCCATCAAATCCGCCAATTTCTTCATCCGTAGTAACTACAAATGAAAATGTCGGAGCATTTTTTTGTTCTATAAGTTCGTTAAGAAGTGCAACACCAATTGGAATCGAAAACTTCATATCACTAACACCGCGACCAAATACAATTTGCTTTTCTTGGCGCAGTGAAAATAGATGATGAGGAGCCGCCACAACATCAACGTGTACCAAGTATCCAACTCGCGGAGAGAGTGACTTTGAATTACTAGCAATCAATATTTTTGCTTTGCCATTTTCAATAATTTTGATGCTTGCTTTTGGCGAAATCATTGAATTAATTATATTAATTGCTCGCTGATTTGCCTCAAGATTTGCAGTTACCGTAGGAATTGCTACCAATTCTTTGAGTTGTTTAATAAATTCAACTTTTTTTAACATTTTATTACCTTTCTACATAAAAAAACCTCCCTAAGGGGGAGGTTTTATTGTTTTGCTTAAAATAATTGCATTACAAACACGAGCCTCCCTTTAGGGTTAAAAACCAAAAATGGTAGTGCATAACAATGCTTGTTTGCATCTCTTGAGTGTAACATATGATTGGCTTTACTATTAGTACTTGTTAAATGTCAAAGGGTGAGGATTTTGCCACAATTGACTTAAATTTCGAGAGCTGAATTATATGTAAAATGCACTATGTTAAAAAAGTTGTTTTTAATTAGGTTCAACTTCAATCGCAAACACACCATTTTTCGCAATCGCCTCTTTATAACCAGTTATTGAATGTATTGAGTCAATCCCTCCAACTACATCTTTTCCACTGGAAAGTGTTCTCTTTGTACCCTCGGTTTCAAGTAATTCTCGAGCAGTTTTATAATGGCGAACATCTACAACACGCACTTCTAGCGATTCTCCAGTTGTATTGTTAATAAATCGAATAATATCACCACCGTGAATTTGGAAATAGTCAAAATCTGAACAATCATTATTCGCACGAACCTCAATTGATTTAGTGCCACACTTGATAGCTTGCCAAGGTCGATCATTTAGATCGAGGACATGAATTTTATTAGTATTGTTTTTCATATTTTTACCTTATTTATCACTATATCAATTAACAAAATCAATTAACAAAAAACGGACTTGTCCAAGCCATGTGACCATCGGCCTGAGTGATCTTGGTAAAAAACTGATGTTGTTTTTTTAGTTTTATTGGAATGTTTAACTCAATAAGCTCATTAGATTCACTAATTCCCACCCTAGAAATCTCCAGTTTCGCATCTAGGCCTGGAAATTTAATAGCGGTAGCTTCCTGATTAAGATCAGTAACTTTGAGTCTTATATCTTTTCCATTAATTTGAGCCACCAGTTCATCACCCAGGTTGTCAATTCTGATGACCAATCCTTGAACACCCCCGGTTGTTGCGCCAGAAAAAACAATTTCATTATTATCTGCTTTAATTTTATGATCAGGGTTAAAGAAATTTATTTTCCGGACTATTATGGCTTTCTTTTTTGTTTTAATGGAACCCTGCCAATTAATTTTTCTATTTCTACCCTTAACGGCCGAGCCCTGCCATAGAATTTTAACTCCGTTTTTTCTGTTATCTATTTCGATATCAGGAAACCACTGGTGAATGACCTTTTTTCCATCAAAAACTTCAATTTTTTCCACACAATTGGTTCCGACGGTTTTTAATTGAAGCTCAGCAGATTGGTTATCAGCCATAATTTCATCACCCATTAAAAATCTTTGATTTGCCACGATCAGCTTTTGGTCAATAAAAATTCTAGTTCCCGTAGTGGCATAACAATGCCGATTTTGCAAAGCGTTAAAAATACTTTTTCTGGTTAATTTCTCTGCCAAAATACAGGTTAAACCACCATAATTATTAAATTCACTTAATCCGGGGTAGCTAGAACCAACTCGTCCGTCGTGACCATCACTATTAGCCACGATGCCCACTTTCATATTTTTGGCTAAAGCTTCAAATAGTATCCACTCGAATGTACCCCAAACTGAATGAACCTCAACCAATTTTTCTAACTTTTCATCGTGGTTAATAAGCTCAGCATATCTGCCACCCACATGGGCAATCACAATGGCCTTTTTATTTTTAAGTTTTTGGAATAAGTCTTTAACTGTTGGAGCATCGGTATCAAGATCAGAGAAGTCATCGACCAGAGCGTGAGATGATCTAAATATTTTTTCACCATCGTTAAAAAATAAAACATTGCGATCACCACCCTTTGATGAATTACCCGACCACTCATAGCCAGGAAAAACGACAAACTGGCCATCTTTTGTTAATCTTTTTGCCAATTGATTGATTTTTTTCCAAAAATGCTGACTAATTTGAAAATCATTACCTTGGTGAGCCGAAACGTCTAACAAACTGAAATTCTTAGCAAAGTCGAAGTACTCCTCAATGGTGCCTGAGCCAACGGTTTCAACTGTTTGGCCATGCAGATCAGCCCAGAAGTGGTTAATACCTTTTTTTTGAGCGACAATTGGATTAGAAGTAAAAGTTTTATTTCTAAATCTGGCTTTAACGAAACCAACTTGATCACTAATTCTTGCGGTTACAAGTGCTCTGCCATTTTTAAGCCCAATCTTTTTTGGCAACTTGGAAAAATTCCGATTTTCCAATATAGTTATTGATTCATTAGAGGAAGTGCAAGGATTACCCAATTTATCTTCCAATTTAAAGAGTAATTTAAATTCTTCTCTTGTTTTTACCAGCGTGGGGGCAATTATGACCAATTTTTCTGGTTTATCCGGAACTATTTCAAGATTTATAATTTCAGGTAACTCAATAAAATTATTGGTTGCAAAAGGGTCAACCAAAATTTTGATACCAAATTTTTTTTCGGTGAAGGTTTGGACATGCCAATTATGAAAATTAATTGTAATTTTTTCACCTGCTGAGGAATGGGCGTTTTTCAGAATCAGCTGCATACCCTTACACCAAGGTCGTGTGTGTAACTTCCCAGGAAAACCAGTTGCGGCCGAAACCGGTATGATTTTTAACTCTTTGTTTGAACAAGTAAAAGAGACAAAGTTATCTGCTCTGGGATGGCTAAATTGTGGCGTACCTGCATCGGTTACAATTCGGAATAAAATTTTAATGGATCCAGAATCATCAATCCCAGCCTCACCCACGGTGTAGGTGAGGCTGCAATTTAGTTTTGATCCAGCCACGACTGCCTTTTTTATTGAGAAAGCAGCTGAGCCGATTTTTGAACTGTATGTAGCTTGAAAATTTTGCATAGTAATTTATTTAGCAAGAATTTGTCCGGCTAAAATCTCCATTCTTTTGTAGACATCGAGTGCAGTTTTAATTTTTTGTTTTACAATAATTTCCTCTGCCGATGTGAGCCTGTGCTCTGATTTAATTGGTCTCCATTCCAAACCACCTCTGCCTCCATGTTTTGGACTTAAGCTACCTTGAATCCAAGCGTTAGGAGGTACGTCGTATTTAACAATGTTTCCTTGCCAGTAGGGGTCATCATCGTCTCCCCAGTTAATAATGTTTTCATTAAAAGGCAAGCCAACAATATTTAGGATTCTGGCTAGTGTTTTAGCCGAGCCAAAGTCACGCAAAAACTCATGGATGTATGGTATGACCAAAATATTTCTTTCCTTGGCTTCTTGAACCATTTGTTCGACCTTTTGAAAACTAAAGTTAAAGCTTTCAAAAGGAAAATTACTGATTTCCCAGCCCCACATCCTTTTCCAACTTGCCACAACATCTAGAGGGTCTCTAAAAGTGGGAATGAAGAACATTTTTTCTGGCGATACGCCCGCTTCCAAGAGAAGCTGCATTGATTCCATCCATTCTCCTGGGTTATTAACATCCGGACCAATAGTTTCTTTTACCAGATGGACTCCGGAACCTAATTCAAGCTCGTTTTTTAGAAAAGTAAGTGGTGTAGAAGGAGCTAGCTCAAGTTGTTCTAAAACAAGCCTTCTGGCAATAGCTTTAATTGGCTGGATGTGACGAGTTATTGGTTGTTCAGTTGGGGCTCGACCGATAGCGGTTGTTAGTGCTCCGGTATTAGTCCTGTTAATACCGCCAATAAACCCAAGCTTTTCCAGCTCAGGCGAGACAGTAATTCTGTCTCTCAAAATGCTATGCAACCAATTATGCAAGCTAATCCAAGTTATTTCTGCTTGTCGCTTGTTTTCGCTTAGACCCAAAGCCTCCTGACTAAACGGAGGCAAGAGACGATCTTTATGTATTGACATATAGTCCTTTCTATTTTTTACAAAAAAACCCTCACACATTCACCGGTTATGACCGATGAATATGTGAGGGTCTTTATTGCTAAAGGCGGTACCACCTCACTTTATTTATCTTTGGCATTAAAAAATCCCGCATGTACGGGACTTGAAAACTAAAAGATAAATCTTATTTTTCAAGCACTCTGTTTCTGGTGTGACATGCTCTAGCGCTGTATACGGGCGCTCCCGGCGTGGCTTACTATAATTTTCAGCTTTGCAACTCTCCAAGGGTATTTCGATCAGCATGATACGGTTGGTTTTCAGCGACCACCAACTCTCTCTTGTCACTCATGAATCTCTACTGATTCCTTAGGTCAACGTTTTTATTCACTTGTTAAGTAGGAGATATCATATCTCTTTTTTTTGGGCTGTCAAGCTATCCAAAATCTAGTGAACTGTTGTAATTGTAGTTTTACCCGATTACAGTAATTATTTTTCTATTTTTCTATTTTTTGTTCCTTTACCTACTTTCCCAATCTGACAAGATGCTTTGAGCTACTTGTTCGTTGAATCCTGAGTATGCTTTTCCCTCATAAAAAATGATGGGTAAGTACTGATAGTTTTCCGATTCACCCATGCTAGTAGGATGTTCTTGTTGATATTGTGTTAGCATCTGCCTAAATTCTGAATCGGTGTTTAGATATTCTTTGTATTCAATTTGATGAGTTTTAAAAAACTCAATGGCTTCAAGGCACATCTCACCTAAATTATTATGAAACATAATAACTTCGGCACTTTCAAGATTAGGCACTGGAGTGTAATTCTCCATTGGTTTGGCAGGCTTCGGTTGAACGTACTTAACCTCGCGATTGATTGGAATTTCGCTATTGGGCATTGTTAGCAACTCTTGTTTTTCAAGCCAGGTGTCAAACCCAACCCAACTCACCTTGTCATTCTTCAGAACTTTTCGATATTCCTCCCACCATTCTTGACGCGTTCCGCCCAAGTACGAGTGTGAAACTAAAATCATATTTTTTGGTTTTTTTGCCAAGCTTTCCTCCAAGATGGTGGCAAACTCCTGAGCATCGGCGCCGCGCGCCCATAAACTGTAGTCACACAGCGAACCTCGACCCATTTCGCCATTTTCAACGTTGGTTACCGAAATAACCTTGACATCATATTCTGCCGGATCATAAATGACAGCTGCAACGTCTTGAGTTCCGCGTGCCAGGATATACTCGATACCTAGGTCATCGGCAGCTTTAAGAGTGTTTTCATCATAAGCAAAGTATCGACTACCGAACACACGCATCGGCAATCCAGTTGTTGATTCAACTAAGTCTTTAGCTTCCTTAAGATACTGATATTGTTTTTCATAAGGCATATCCCAGAACGGTTCTTCATCATAACCACCAGCGATTTCGTAGCCCTTACTAGCCAGTCGTTTGAAAACCTCAGGGTAATCCTTCAAAATATTATTTTGAACCTTGACCATTGCTGTTAAGTTGCGTTTATCTAGCTCTTTTTCCCACTGCAAAATACCGTCGATTTTTTCGAATTCAATGAGCATTATTAAGCCATTGATTGGCTGATCGTTTTTAAATCTCCAGCCGGAAAAACCTGGTAATTTATTCAGCCAGGCAATGCCGACCACAAACATCACAAAAAACAGTACGATTATCAAAATACTCTTGAGGTTGGCCGTTTTCATAGCTTTGTCCTTTCTTTTTGGTAATAGCGATGGCTTTGCCTTTAAACAAGGCCAGACTAATTTTGTGATAAGCCGAGTGTAAAATGCGACCAAAAGTTGGTTGAGAAATTTTCATAGCCAGGGCAGCCTCAACCTGAGAAAGTTGATCAAAATCGTGAAGCTTGATGGCTTCAAATTCATCGTCTTGTAACTCCACCACTTGCAGGTCTTTTAGACACACACCCTGGGGCTTATAAAAAACCGCTTCAGGTTCAGAAAGAATGGTACGTGGTGTTTTATTTCTTGGCATAGTTATTTAAATATCGTGTTGAAGTGAATATATATTCATTTAATATGACACAACTTTTATCAAAAGGCAAAATGAAAATATCATATTTGTCGAAAACCAAGTAAAATGATTTAAATATGAGAGAAAGGTTGGGTATGAAGGGATTCATCGAGTTTGTGCGAGAACAAGGAGTCGTTGGTTTAGCGGTGGGTTTTATTTTAGGTGGTTCAGTTTCAAAGGTGGTTTCTTCACTGGTTCAAGACATAATAAATCCCATCTTAGGAATTGTTTTGGGAGCAGCAGGTGATTTATCTGCAAAATCAACCGCGATTGGTCCGGTAAATATTATGTGGGGCAATTTCTTGTCTGTTCTGATTGACTTTATGATTATTGCCTTAGTGGTTTATTACTTGGTTAAGGGTTTCGGCTTTGATAAGTTGGATAAGAAGGGTAAGTAAATTATTTGCTCTTTTTTTTCATTTAGGCCATACTATTTCTAGTGAAAAACACAATAAAATTAGCTGTTTCGGTAGTAGGTTGTGAGTTGGTGGGCATTTTAGGAGCACCTTTTACTGTCTCGGCGATACCCAGTTGGTATACTTCTTTAAATAAACCATTTTTTACTCCTCCGGGTTGGCTTTTTGCACCGGTTTGGACGCTTTTATATTTTTTAATGGGAGTTTCTTTTTATTTAATTTGGCAGCTTGGTTGGCAGAAAAAATCTGTTAGAACAGCTGGTAAATTATTTTTAATCCAATTAGGTCTTAACTTTCTTTGGTCACCGGTATTTTTTGGCTTGCGATCACCAGCGTTGGGTTTGTTGGTTATTTTGCCGCTGTGGGCAATGATTGCCTTAACTATTAAGAAATTTTATCCATTGTCAAAGTGGGCTGCTTATCTACTTATTCTATATTTGGTCTGGGTTAGTTTGGCATCAGCTCTTAATCTAGCAATTTGGGTTTTAAATTAAGGAAAGGAGAAATATGAAGGGCTATCTAGACAACATCGAAGAAATTACCCTGAACAATCAGTATTTTCGTAAAGTGTTATTTACCGGTCAGAATATGCAATTGGTGGTAATGTCGATTGATCCAAATGAAGATATTGGCTTGGAAATTCATAGTCAGAACGATCAATTTTTGCGTGTTGAGGCTGGTGAAGGAAAAGTAATTATCGATGGGCAAGAAGGTAAAATTGAGGATGGCTCAGCGATTATTATTCCGGCCGGAGCGGAACATAATATAATTAATACTTCACCAGACAAGCCTTTGAAATTGTACACACTTTATGCACCACCTCACCACAAAGATGGTGTGATTCATCAGACAAAAAGTGAAGCTTTAGCTGACGAAGAGGATCATCACTAAAATTGTTACTACTTTGATAAATTTTTGATGTAAGCCAACACGTCTCTTTTAATACCATCAACCATGATCATATCGACAGCTTGTTGAGGCTCAACCCATTGATAGCCATCGTGCTCATCCGATAATTTAATTTTTTCTTGAGAGGTTTTAGCTTGGAAAGTTACACCAATAACTTCATTTTCGGGAGATTTGGCACCTCGGTAAATATGCCAGTGTGTAAGTAAGGGGCCAATTTCCAAATCTGTGATTCCAGCTTCTTCTTGCACCTCTCTTCTTAAGCCTGTGGTTAAGTCTTCGTGCTGATCAATTCGTCCATAAATAATTTCCCAATGACTTGGCTGCCAGTCCTGATTGTTTGATCTGTGAATCAACAGAATTTTGTTACTTGATTTCAACTGAATGATGGCACCCACAGCCACCATAAAGCGACCGACCGGATTTAGTGGAGTGCTGCGGTTATTTGGTTGGACTGACATAACTTAGACAAGATATGACTGTGGAGTTTATAGTAATTTGTTTTAATAGTATACTAATATTTAGGCTAAAGCATTAGTGTGAAAAAAATAATAATTATCGGTAATTGTGGTGCTGGGAAGTCAGTTTTTGCTAAACAATTGGCCAATTGTGTTGATTTGCCAGTAATTCATTTAGACTCAATTTTTTGGTTGCCAAATTACACTCGAGTAAGTAAAAAAGTCTTCGATAAAAAATTAAGTGCCATTTTACAAAGAGAAGCTTGGATTATTGATGGTAACTATGAGAGATCTTTGGTTAGAAGACTTAAAAAATCTGACGCAGTAATTTTTTTTGATTACCCTCGAGGGTTGTGTTTTTATCGGGCAATAAAAAGATATCTTAAAGCCTTTTTTTCACAAGACTCGAGCAAGTTTGGTAATCCGCCCAGATTTAGTCGGCGTTTGGCGATGCAAATTTTGTTTTATCCAAGAAAAAAGATTTTTAAACTTGTTACATCAAATCTGAATCATGATCAAAGACTAATAGTGTTTAAATCGACGATAGAGGTGGAAAATTTTCTCAAATTATGTAAATCTGGTGTGCTAGGATAAGTGGGTATGGCTGACAAATATAGTGCGGTGTGGGTTTCCCATTCCTCAATTCAAGATTATTTACAATGCCCTCGGGCATATTATTTAAAAAACATTTATCGCGATCCCAAAACCAAACACAAAATTCAACTAATGGCTCCACCTCTGGCTTTGGGCTCGGCTGTTCACGAAGTTCTAGAGGCACTTTCGGTTTTACCGACGGCCGAGCGTTTTAAGGAATCACTTATCAAGAAATATGAGCGAGTGTGGGGTAGGGTCAGTGGTTTACAGGGTGGTTTCTTCAGAGCTGAAACAGAGAGGGAGTATAAGGAACGCGGCGCAGCGATGCTGCGCCGCGTCATCAACAATCCTGGTCCGTTAGCCAATAAAGCCGTCAAGATAACAGAGAAACTTCCGTGGTTTTGGTTATCGGAACCAGAGGGATTAATTCTTTGCGGCAAGATTGACTGGTTGGAATACATACCAGAATCGGATCAAGTTCACATTATCGATTTTAAAACCGGTAAAAATATAGAAAAGGAAGATTCTCTACAATTACCAATTTATTATTTATTAGTTCATCACTGCCAACACCGAGAGGTTGCCAAGGCCAGCTATTGGTATTTAGAATCGAACGATGATTTAACACCACAAGTTTTGCCTGACTTAGATGAGGCCAAACAAAGAGTACTTCAAATTGCACAAAAAATTAAAACCGCTCGCAAGTTGGAACACTTTCCTTGTCCCAACGGCGAACAAGGCTGTCCTGCCTGCAAACCTTATGAAATGGTTTTACAGGGGAAGGCCAGGTTGGTTGGCGAGAGTGAGTATGGCAGTGATGTCTACGTTTTACCTCCAAGAGACAAACAAGCAGATTCAGGTGAGACCAGTACCATTTTGTAGTTACTAAGGTTGTGTGTTGTTTTTAGTTCTCTGAGATTACCTTTTCAACGATTCCAATCTTTTTTCTACGGCATGCTTCTTAGCGATCACTTGCTTAAATTCTTAAGTGACTATTACCAAATTTTGCCAAAACCTTTAATTTTTAAATTTAGTCTAACAGGTTAGAAAGGAAGAGCACTTAGTTGGGATTTTGCCAAACCCAAAGCATTGATACTGAATTTAATTAGGTAGGAGGGAGCTATGATCGCAAGAGAAGCTAAGGTGGCTGTAGATAGAAAAAACAAGATTGGCGAACCATTGGTTCGTCGGGAAAGTATAAAAACAGATCATGACCACACACTCAAAGTGATAAGAAAATTAGTTAATGAAGCCATGCAAACTGCCAGGACACTGGCAAGACAGCCAAGCCAAGGAAATAACGGGGCATTTTACGCAACCGATATCGAGCGGGAAGCCGCTGATATTGAGCGAGTTGTGATCGACTTACTTCACCCTAAGTCTGATCGACCGGCTAATAAACTTGGTCTTGCTGAGGATGAATTAAAGGTTAGGGCGGCAATGCTACAGACTATGATTAATAATCTTAGAAAAATGAGGCAAGTTCCCAACCGACGCTTGGTGGCTTAATATCTAATATCAGTTCAAATAAACATAGCCAAAACTAAGATTTTATTAGCCAAGATTCTATTATTTGCCGGTTATTAAAACAGCAAAGCCTCTTTGTGCGGCCGCGCACGCTTTGGGGTAATCAAGGCTTTTTATCAAGGCTTGATGACCAAGACTTTGGTCCCAGCCCCATTCTACGGTTTGAACTGCTGTTTCATACCCAGCAGCTAAATTTTCATTAATACTGTCCCAATCAGGGTGACGTTCAAAAAACTCTTCGGCTCGTGGACCAAAACCATCGTGGTTGTCAAGTTTGCCTAGTTCTAAAAGCTCATTCAGTCTAATGCTGGCTACGGTGCACAACTCGTTAGCTTGTACAAATTCTGGCAGGCGATGGGCCCGGCGATAGTTCTGAACTGCTTGCCAAAGATCTTGACCAGTGAAGGTAGGAGTGGTGGCAGGAGGCGCCGGCCGCACCGCGGCCGGCGCCTCATCCCTAGACATTTCTTTTTCCTCTGCCTCATTGACAAAATCTGGTGAGCTTAAAATGACGATAATATTACCAATTTCCCCTTGAAATTCAGCCGGACGAACCGCCACACCAATTTGTTGATAGTCTGCTTGAGTAATTAGTTTACTAGGTTTTTCTGGGTTGATCATGGCTTGTTGAAAGTCACCAAAACCCGAAACAAAAATGGTTAAATTTTCTAATTCTGGTGGCTGTTTAGTTCCAATTGCTTTGAGTAATTCTGGTAAAGATAAATCAGTAGTAAGTTGCTGCTGATCTTCGACTGCTAAAGCTACAAGGCGTGCTGCTTTTTCAAGCGTGGTATTAGTTTGTGGTACCGCCAGTTCAGCCGTCTGTCTTTGTGAAGCAACAAAGCTGATGATTTGTTCAGCAGAAATATTTTGAGAAACTGAATCTGAGTTTGATATTTTATCCGAGCTTAATCCCAACCTCTGTGTCAGTTTGTGTATGGGTGTCGATAATCCTGGTGGCAATTTGATTGAATCAGGATGAAGTTCAATATAATAGGCTAGAAAAAATAGCACTAACACGGTAATTATTAATCGCCAGCGAGAAACTAGATTTGTTATCAAATTACGTAACATTTTCTTGAGGGAAGCGCGGACCCATAGCCTTTTTTAATTTTTGGTTATCAAGAACAAGGTATGGTTGATAGGGACGTTCTGCCTTTTGGTTATATTCTCTTACTGAACTACTTTGCAACGATGATGTTGGCAAGTTTAGCTCGTTAGCAATAAGTTTGGCCAAACTTAGATCAGAAAAAACTTTATCGGTTGTGGTATGCCAAATACCAGCGGGTTGAGTTTCGATTGCCCAATCAACTACCGGAACTAACCACTCAAGCGGAGTCATGGTAAAGAAATGATCTTTAAAAAACGGTCCAGTCCGACCATCTTTTAGAGTTTGTGCAATTTTATCCCATACGTCTAGACGACTAGATAGTTGCTGACTATATGGAAAGCTGATACGCAAAATACTTGCTTTAGGCAGTTGGGTGGAAACAATTTTTTCGGCCTCGGCCTTGGTCTTACTATACCAGTCTACGGGATTAACTGGATCAGACTCCAGGTAAGGAGTTTTTTGTTGACCGTCAAAAACATAGGCTGTACTGAAATGTATAAGGTGCAACTGATGTTGCTGGCAAGCTTTAACAATGTTGGCTGTTCCTTCAACGTTTACTCGCCAACAGCTTCCAGATTTATCCCCATCTTGTTGTTGGGCGGCGTTCACATCCGTGAACGCCGCCAAATGAATCAAAACTTTTCCTTGGTATGAGGACAAAACTTTTTCAATACTACTGGGGTCAAGAATATCCACACCGCGACTAAGATCTAAATTGACGAACTCATATTTATTGCTTAGCCCAGCAATAATTGCCGAACCAACCAAACCAGATAAACCGGTTCCAAAAACAATGGCTTTTTCTTTTTCCATATTATCGTCTAATTTTTACTATTTGGCATTTATAGTGCCATTTTAAGGTTAACCTCGACTTTTGCGCCAAATATCGGCGCCAAAATAATCCCAAGGTAAGCGATATTCATCTGGAGATTCTGGTGAAAACTGCTGAGTGGTGAAGTAGATTAATTTGGTTGAGGTGTGCCAGGGATTGCCGGCTCCATGAGCCACGCCTGCCGGTATCCTGAGTAAGCTATTACTACCACCTCCCAAAATAACTCGCATCATATTGCCCTTGGTTGGTGAATTTTCTCTGAGGTCAACTAATATGGCCAATAAGCGATTATCTGGAGAAACATACCAAACATCATCTTGTTTTTTATGAACATGAAAGGCCTTAACCACTTTTGGTAGCATAATTGACAAGCTAACTTGTTGAGGTTTAAAACCTTCGAAGGCTTCCAGCTCACCTTGATCATTAATTCTGCCTAGTTCGGTAAAATTACCGGTGTCATCGCGATGAAACGGCTGGTCAATAATCTGTACTCCCTCAATACTTTCTTTAGTTTGGTATTGTTGTACCGTCAAAGCTGATTCAAATTTTGGGTCTAGCTTCATAAAACTCCTTTTACTCATTATTTTTGCGATCCAGATATTGTTTTTGATAATATTCTTGATATTGACCACTTTTTACTCTTTTCCACCAAACGGTATTTTGCTGATACCACTTAATCGTTAGTTTCAAGCCTTCCTCTAAAGTTACACTTGGAGACCAACCAAGATCCTGATTAATTTTACTCCAGTCAACCGAGTAACGTCGGTCGTGACCTAGACGGTCAGTAACAAATTCAATTCTGTCTTCTGGCAAATTCATAATTTGGAGAATCATTTTGGCTATCTCAAGATTAGAATGATCCTTTTGTAAACCGCCCACACAATAGGTAGTCATTGTTTTTTTACTCAGAATGATTAAATCAATTGCTCGGCAGTGATCGGTAACAAATAACCAGTCACGAACGTTAAGACCATCGCCATAAATGGGGATTTTTTTACCCTCAAGGAGATTGGTAATAGCTAAAGGAATAAATTTTTCAGGAAAGTGATAAGGACCATAGTTGTTTGAACAATTAGAAATGGTATAGGGCAATCCAAAGGTTTCTCCATAAGCTCTTACTAAATGATCTGAGCCAGCTTTTGCAGCTGAGTAAGGGCTACGCGGATCATAAGGTGTTGTTTCATTAAATTTTTCAGGTGTGTTGAGCTCGAGTGAGCCAAAAACTTCATCGGTTGATATATGGTGAAAGTGGTCAACCTGGTGTTTTAAAGCGCTTTCTAGAAGAACTTGCGTACCAACAACATTGGTAGTAACAAAATTGGCTGGTTCCATGATAGATCGGTCCACGTGGGTTTCGGCGGCAAAGTGTACCACCAGATTAACTCCTGCCATTGCTTTATCCACAGCCTGTGGATCGCGAATATCACCTTGTATAAAGGTGTAATGAGGGTTCTTCTCAATATCTAATAAATTCTCAAGATTTCCTGCATATGTGAGTAAATCCAGATTGACCACTTCATCGTCTGGATGATTCTTTAGCCAATATCTAACAAAATGCGAGCCAATAAAACCTGCTCCACCGGTTATTAATACTTTCATACTTAATCCTGCTCCAATACTATCACGGTTTTAGATCTGGCACGATCACCGCGTTTAATTAGCAAGCGTGATGGGGGTATTTGTAAAAACTCTGCCAGTTGTTTGATCATAAGCAGATTGGCTTTGCCTTTTTGAGCTGGCGCGGTAACATATACTTTGAAAGTGTTAGGCGCGGTTTCAATAACTTCACTTCGCTTGCTGGCCGGCTTAACACTAACCGATAATGTTCGCATATGTCTAGTTTAACTAAATCCAACTCCAATGTAACTAGTTCGGCCTGGAAAAAACGTCAGACTTCTCGACCATCTGTCACGGTAGTGATTCTAAGTTTTAACACCGCCGATATCACTAGACGTTGTTTGGAAGCAGTATCAAGTTCCAGAGGTGTTGAGCTTAATATCGTGGTTGTTGATAACGCCTCCACCGATAGATCGGCGGTATCCCTGGCTAGAAAATATCGTTTACGAAAAAACCATGCTTTACTTAACAGAGTGGGTGAAGCACAAAATAAGACCAAAACTGAAATCTGGGAAAACCTGCCCTTCGATTACCAAGAGGTCGTCAACATTCGTACTGGCAAACTTGGTCGGCACCAGCTTCATTTAGTGGAGTTACACCATAATATTGGTTTCGGTCGGGCAAACAATTTGGGCATGGCACTGGTGCCAGCCAGCCACTACTTATTTCTCAACTCCGATGCCTTCGTTAAGCCACACACCATATTAAATCTGGTTAAATCGTTTAAAACCAACGCCGGTGTGAAATCGCAAGCGGTTTTAGGCCGTTTTCGTCAACAGATTGATAATGTTGGTATCGCGGCCGCTCAGCTCTACAATCAAGATAAAACCATTCAGGTTCAAGGCGGTTCGCTACCAAACTTACTCAACATTTTCCTCTGGATAACTTTTTTAGATGACATTCCCTTTATTAACAAAGTTTGGAATTCTTACCAGCATCACCTGGCTGATATGAGGTCATTAAAGAGAAAAAAAATTGCTAAGGTAGGTTGGGTTGGTGGCACGTCAATGATGATTTCCCGCTCCTGCCTAGAAGAAATTGGTGGTTTTGACCCTCGTATTTTTATGTATGGCGAGGACATTGAACTGTGTTGGCGAGCAACCAGACGTCATTGGGACGTAGTTCTAGTGGAGGCGGGTAAAGTGGTTCACCTCGGCTCAGCTAGTAGCGATAGCCATCAGGCAATCGTAGGGGAGATTAAAGGATTAAAGTACCTTTGGTCGAAACATACCTCACAGACTGATTTTTGGTTTTTCCGTCAGATTCTTTTATTTGGTATCAGACTAAGGATTATTATTTTTGGTATACTGGCACGATATGGCAGACAACGGGCTTATCAGGAAGCTTTGGACTTGGTTTGATAACTACTTTCTTTTATTGGCTACGGCACTTTTGCTAATTATTGTTCCTCTTTATCCAAAAATACCGTTAGCCGATATTATTCCCGGCTATATTGTTCGTTTGCGGTTGGAGGATATTGTTATCGCAACAGTTATTGGTTGGTGGGTAATTCAATTACTGCGCAAAAAAGTAACTTGGAAAACACCATTATCTATTTTTATTTTGGCTTACTTGGCCACTGGTTTAGTGTCCAATCTACTTGGTGTGGTTCTAACCAAAACCATTCCTACTGAAAGTATTCACATTGCTAAATCAATGCTGCATTGGCTTCGGCACATTCAGTATTTGTCTCTCTTTTTTATTGCTTACAATGCTGTTAAGAATCGCAAGCAAGGACTATTTTTACTCTTGGTTACTTTGGGAACTTTAGTTGGAGTAGTGATTTATGGCTATGGCCAGAAATATCATTACTGGCCAGTTTACTCCACCATGAATCGTGAGTTTAGTAAGGGAGTTAAACTCTACCTGAGTGAGCATGCTAGAGTGCAGTCAACTTTTGCCGGCCATTATGATTTGGGAGCCTATTTGGTTGTTATTTTGCCTCTTGCCCTTGTTAGTGCTTTAGTTTTATCACAAAAAGATTCTCTCAAGTCTGTTTTTTTTCAGACAAAATTGGGGAAAATAGTTAGGCAAGTTTTAATTGCCGGTAGTTGGTTTGCGTGGTTCGGTGGTTTATGGCTTCTCGTTTTATCCGCCTCTCGCACCTCATATGGTGGTTATTTATTGGCGATCGGTTTAGTGTTTTTGCTATTTATTAAGATTAAAGGTTGGTGGTTTAGTATTTCTCGTGGTGCAGTAGTTTTTTTGATCAGTGGTTTGATGATGATTTTTGTGGGCGATCTATCCTCTCGTTTTTCTCAAGTTATCGATACCGAGCGCTATCCATTAGCAGGACAGGTTTTTGAAATAGCCGAAAACTTAAAAGAAGATCCGCTTAAGTTTATTGGTCAAGTTTCTCGACCACCAGAAAACAGCATTTCAACCGATCAGTTAGAAGAAGAGCTTAAAAAGCAAGGAATGACTAGATCCGACACACAACCATCAACCTCCAAACCAAAAGATGTTTACGTTGATGTTCCCGAAAAAGAGTTTGAACTTGCTGATCCCGCTGCCACGCTGGCAGGTGAACTGCGACAGGTTGGGGACAAATTAGTTCAAGACAGAGTTTTTTCAGATTGTGCCTTGAAACACAGTTTATCGGTGTGTATTCGCTTGGAAACTTTATGGCCACAGGCTTTTCAAGGTTGGCTAGCTAATCCGCTATTTGGTTCAGGTTACGCCACTTTGACCAAATCATCAGTTGAACAGTTTACCGAAGCAGAAAGTACGGACAACAATTTCTTACGAACGCTAGGAGAAAACGGTAGTATCGGCTTTTTCTTCTTTTACGGTACTATTGGTCTTTCGCTTTGGTACAGTTGGTTGGTGTATCGCCAAAGTCAAGATAGGTGGTTAACTGGTTTAGCCGTAGCTAACTTTGCTGGTACGATCGGCTTGTTGCTGAACGCGGTTTATATCGATGTTTTTGTAGCCTCAAAAGTAGCATACACATTTTGGTTATTACAAGGAATTTTCCTAGCAATTTTTGTTAAAGAAGGCATAGTGGCATCACAGTTTAACTTTCAAGGACAGCGCCAAAAATCTGACACGCAGCGGTTGAAAACACTTTTGCAAGCAGTTGAATCCAACACGAATCAAAAATTATCTGGCAGTAAATACTTATCAAGTAGTAAACGACGACGGAAAAGTTTCAAAGATAAAAAAAGAAAAATAATCAGGCGTACAAAATAATATGACTAAAGCCTGGTGGCAGAAACAATTACATAGTTGGCTGCCTTGGATTATTATTGCTGGTGCTTTTGTAGTTAGGTTGTATCAAATTAACGCTCCATTAGCTGATTGGCACTCTTTTAGGCAAGCCGATACTGCTTCGGTTACTCGCGAGTATGTTAAGAATGGTATTGATTTGCTCCGACCAAAATATCACGACTTATCCAATATCCAGTCTGGTGAAGACAATTTAGAAGGCTGGCGAATGGTGGAGTTTCCGATTATTAACGCTGTTATTGCGCTTATTTTAAGGTTAAATCCTGGTTGGGATTTAGTCGTAGTGAGTCGTTTAGCTAGCGCGGCGGCGAGCGCCGTTAGCATTGGTGCTTTTTATTGGTTGTTAAAGCAATTACGGGGAACATCAGTGGCGCTCGCCGCCGCGCTAGCCTGGGCTTTAATGCCATATGCCATCTATTATGGTCGAGTAATTTTGCCCGAACCATTTGTGATCTTGTTTATGAGTTTGGCCTGGGTTTGTTGGTATAAATGGCTTACAAATAGGCGAAATAAATTTGTCTGGCTATTGGTTTCTGGACTTTTGTTAGCTTTAGCATTATTGGTTAAACCAATGGCGACATTTTTGATGCCACTAATGGTGGGGTTAATTTTTGAACGACCACGTCGATTTGTTGGCAAAGCCAGCCACATTGTCCGCAATTTACTTTTGATAGCCTTAACATTTATTCTTGCAGTTATTCCTTTATTGCTTTGGCGACGCTGGATCTTAAACTTTCCCACTGGAATACCCGCTTCCGACTGGCTATTTAATGGCAACCACATAAGACTAAAACCAGCGTGGTGGCGTTGGTTAATGGCCGATAGGATTGGTAGATTGATGTTTGGGTATTGGGGAGCAGCGCTATTGATTTTTGGTCTAGTATTTTCGATTCCGGAAAAGATAGTGGCTAAACGTTATTTAGCACTCTGGCCAAAACAGATTAATTTGATAATTTCTTTCTTTTTAACCTGGTTTGAGAAATCTGGTGCCTTAATTTTTGGTGTGCTAGGAATTTTGGCCTATTTAATTGTATTTGCCACCGGTAATGTTCAGCACGACTACTATCAAATTATTCTCCTGCCGATTATTGTGTGGCTGTTTGCCGAAGGTGTGGTTGGTCTTGTTAATAGTATGACCTCTACTTTCCGGCGGCTCGCGATGCTCGCCGCCCTATCCACCATCATTATTTTTTCTTGGCTTTTTGCTTGGTATCACGTTGGTGATTTTTTTCACATCAATAATCCAGCCATTGTTTCGGCTGGTAAAGCAGTTGACCAATTGACGCCATCAGATGCTTTGGTAATTGCTCCTTATCAGGGTGATACCGCTTTTCTCTGGCAAACTAATCGACGCGGCTGGCCAATCGGCTTTGAAATTGAAGAAAAAATTAAACTTGGGGCACAGTTTTATGTTTCAACTACCAAAGATGATGAGGTCAATGAACTTAGAGACCGATATTCAGTTTTAGCCGAGACAGATGAATATATTATTTTTGATTTAAGAGAGGAAATTTAAAATGCGGATTTTTATGCTGACGCCATATTTGCCGTATCCACTTTTAAGTGGCGGTCAGGTGCGGACCTACAACTTGCTAAAACAAATCTCCAAAAAACATCAGGTAACTTTGTTTGCTCTTATTAAGGATGAAGAAGAAAAAGAATATATCAAAGAACTGGAGCCATTCTGTGACAAAATCAAGGTTTTTAAACGAACCAAAAATCCTTGGCACCCACGCAATATTTTATTAGCAGCTCTAACACCTTTTCCTTTCGTAGTGACCCGCAATCTAGTTTTGTCTTTAAAAAAGGAGATCGCTCAAGAACTTGCCAACTCGAATTATGATCTTATCCACGTTGAAACTTTTTATATGATGCCCAACATTCCTCGTACCAATTTGCCAACTATTTTGGTGGAACAGACTATTGAGTATTTAGGTTATGAAGATTTTGCCGCCAAGATATGTCAGCGTCAGGCTTGGCTGCGTCCAATTTTTAACCTAGATATTGCCAAGATAAGGTTTTGGGAAAAGCATTACTGGCGTCGATGTCACAGATTAGTGACAGTTTCGGAAAATGATCGTGAGTTTATTAAACAGGTTGAGCCATCCTTGACCAAAATTGACGTAGTTAGCAATGGGGTTGATGTTAGATTTTTTAATCAAGTAAAAAAGAAATTGGACAAAACTCCCACAGTTCTTTTCGTAGGAACTTTTCACTGGTTACCAAATGTCGAGGCAGTTGAGTTTTTAGTCGAAAAGGTTTGGCCACTGGTTAAACAAGCAGTGCCAAAAGCAAGATTAAGAATTGTGGGTTCATCACCTACCAAAAAAATTATTAGCTATGGCAGTATAGATGAGAGCATTGAAATTACTGGCCGAGTTGCTGATATTCGTCATGAATACGCACGGGCAAACCTATTGATAGCTCCTGTTTTTAGTGGCAAAGGCACTAGATACAAAGTACTTGAGGCAATGGTTTCTCAAACTCCAGTAGTTGGAACTACAATTGCTTTTGAAGGTATAAAGGCTGAGCCAAATCTTCATTATTTTGAAGCCGATACAGCTAATGAACTGGCGGCAGCAGCTATAAAATTATTACAAAATCCTCAGCTCCAGACAAAAATGGGCCGAGCCAGCCAAGAGTTTGTTGAAAAACGCTTTAGCTGGGAAAATATTGCCAGCAGTTTATTGAAGGTATATGAAGAAACAGCAACATCAACCACAATCTGATTATCAGCTTACGATTATTTTGGTCAACTATAACGGCTGGGGTTGGCTACGGAAGTGTTTATTGTCTTTTCAAGATTTGTCAAATTGGATTGATGATCAACAAGGTCCCAAATCAATCAAGGTTATTGTGGTCGATAATGGTTCCAAACAAGACAAGTCAATTCAGTTTAAAAAGAAATTTCCTTGGTTAGAATGGATTAGAAGCAACGAAAATCTAGGTTTTGCTGGCGGCAATAACTTGGGTTTGTCCCAGGTAAAGACAGATTATGCCATGTTGCTTAATTCCGATACAGAGTTTTTGCCTAATACCAATTTACTTTCACTACTTGAGAATTTTAATGATCAGTCGGTTGGGGTGGTTACGCCCAAGGTCATTCTTCCAAGTGGTAAGGTTGATCACGCTTGTCACCGCGGTTTTCCTACACCCTGGAACGCCTTAATGTATTACAGCGGTATTGCTAAATGGTTGCCAAAATTTAAGCCGGTTGCGGGTTACAGACTAAGTTATCTAGATCTTGATACCAAACATGATATTGAGGCCTGCAGTGGGGCGGCAATGTTGGTTCGACTGTCAGCAATCAAAGAGGTTGGCTTATTAGACGAACAATTTTTTATGTACGCTGAAGATATTGATTGGTGCTATCGATTTAAAGAAGCTGGTTGGAGAATAATTTATGACCCCAGTATCGAGATTTTGCATCACAAGCATAAATCGGGCCAAAAGCAGTCTGATTTAGCTACACGTCGCCGAACAATAGCTGCCTTTTATGACACGATGTGGCAGTTTATGCAGAAGCATTATGCTAGTAAATATTCGAGACTGGTACTTTTGTTATCATTTGTTATGATTAAGACACTTAAGAAAGTGAAGTTGCAACAAGAAAGGAACTAAAAGTATGCATCTAAGTAATCTTCAGTTCGAGATTCAAAACGAACAACAGAACCGTTTAACTGCCGCAGTGGAGGCATTCTTGATTAGCTTTATGGCAATTATTACCGCTATTCTTTTGCCTCAAATCATTTTTGATTATTTTATGCAAAATGGTGAATTTACTCAGGCACAGTCAGAGTTTTTAGCTAACATTCCCACCGGCGCGTATGCTATTGCCGCCTTTTTCTTTGTTTATGCTTTGATTGGCAATTATTTGCGTGGACGAAAGATTCGCCAACTCAGACGTGATATTGAGTTAATGCAATATGCTTTTGACGAAGCCGATTTAAGCCAGCTAGAATCAGAATCTGCACCTGAATCAAAATCGAGTCAAACTGGCAAAAAGAAAGCTACCTCAACAAGTAAAAAAACCGCTTCAGCTAGTAAAAGTACTGCTAAGAAATCGACTGCAAAGAAAAGTAGCTCTCGCCGATCGAGCAAAAAATAATCAGTCGCTAACTGCCAATTAAAAATGGCATAATGACAGTAATTGGTAGCTAAATTGATTTAGCCAATTCAAGGAGATGTTATGCCGGCCAAACAATTCAGATTAGGTTTTGATGCTCGTTTGGCCGGCATAGAGCACGCTGGTATAGGACGATACAGTGAAGAGATTCTCCGCGAACTCATTAATTTCACTAATAAGTTACCAATCAAGATTAAGTGGGTTATTTTTCTTGCTGACAAGAATCAACTACCTTGGTTAAAAGATATACCTCAGTGTGAGATCGTGGTGGTGCCGATTAAACATTACAGCCTAGCTGAGCAATTAGTTCTACCATGGTATTTTTACCACGCCAATTTAGATTGCTTGCATATACCACACTTTAACGTACCTTGGCTTTACCGAAAAGATACCATTGTTACGATTCATGATTTGCTTTGGCATCAACAGCGTGACCCTCGAGCCACAACCTTAGCTCCCTGGCAATATCGTTTAAAATACTTGGCCTATCGTTTCGTAAGTCGAAGCGCTATTAAAAGTGCTGAGGTTGTTTTAGTTCCTACGCAGGAGGTTAAAAAACAAATTAAGCAAATCGTTGGTCGTAAAAATCAGGTATTGGTCACATCAGAAGGGATTAGTCAGGTGTTTTTGAGCGCACCATCAGTGGGAGAGCAAAAACGAGCGGCAAAAACTAAAGAAAGGGCGCCATACGTTGTTTATACAGGCAGCTTGTACCCGCATAAGAATGTCGATGTTGTTTTGGAAGCACTAACCAAAATGGAGTGGTTGCATCTGATTGTCGCTACCAGTCGATCGGTTTTCACCCAGGAATTCAAAAAAATGGTTAAGCAGAATGGATTAGCAGATAGGGTAAAAATTTTAATTGGGCAAAATGATCAACGACTAATGGCTATTTACCAAAATGCTCTCGCCTTAATTCAACCATCTTTAGCAGAAGGATTTGGTTTAACTGGACTGGAGGCCCTAGCGGTTGGTTTGCCGGTAGTTGTATCCGACATTCCTGTTTTTAGAGAAGTTTATCAAGACAAAGCTGATTTTTTTAACCCTTATCAACCGGAAGATTTGGTGCAAAAGCTTCAAACTTTGGAACAAAATCCACCCTCAATTAAGCAGTTAAAACTTGCTCAGCAGTGGGCACGAAGCTTTACTTGGAAAAAGGCGGCGGCTAAAACCTGGCAAGCATATGAAACAGTGTTGAACCACAAAAACACTAATTAAGTTTAAGTTGTTATGCAGTATCAATTTCCAGCCAAGTTAGCTGATCTGAAAATAGCGGTTATTTATGATCGAGTAAATAGTCGAGGCGGAGCCGAGCAAATTCTTAAGCAGATTAAGAAACTATTACCTCAAGCCGAGTTAGTAACCTCGGTTTATGATCCGGTAGGGGCTCCTTGGGCAAAGTCATGGTCAGTTAACGCAGTTGTGAACAATTCTTTTTTAGCTAGTAAACATCGTTGGTTGGGTTGGTTAATGCCCTGGATTTTTGAAAGTGTTGAGCTTGAAAAATATGATTTAGTTATTAGTGTTACCTCAGAGGCGGCTAAGGGGGTTATCACCAAGCCGGAACAACTGCATTTGTGTTACTTACTAACTCCAACTAGGTATTTGTGGTCGCATCGAAATTTTTATTTGCAGCAGATACCAAATTTTATTCGTTGGTTGGCTAAGCCAATTTTTAAATATCTGCAAACGTGGGATTATTTGTTAGCTCAAAGACCAGATAAAATAATTGCGATATCCAACTTGGTTGCTCGACGTTGTTTAAAATATTATGGTCGCCAGTCTGACAAGGTAATTTATCCCCCTCTAGTGTCTCTACCAGTTAGTCAAGAACCAAGGTATAAACCAACTCAACCATTTTTTTTCACTTGGGGGAGGTTGGTGGCATATAAAAGATTTGATTTATTGATTAAGGCGGCCTGCCAGGGCAAGTTTAATTTAGTTATTGCTGGTGACGGCCCCCTGGCAGGCCGCCTCCGCCAACTAGCCAACCAGCTTGATCCGCAGGGAAGACTAATTAAGTTTGTAGGCTGGATTGATCAAGCCAGCCTAGCTTGGTATTTGCAAAATGCTCAGGCCGCTGTTTTTCCTCAAGTTGAAGATTTTGGTCTGGTGGTTTTAGAGGCTATGTCCCAGGGTTGTCCAGTAATTGTTAACAAATCTAGTGGGGCAGCAGAGATTGCTAGACCCAACATTGATGGACTTTTTTTTGAAGACCAAAAAACCGCAACCATAAGACAAATAATGTCTTTGGCAAGTCAGGTGCGCTGGCATAAACTTGACATTAAGCGTCAAGCAAGCCAATATGCAGAGGTCGCCTGGCAAAAACAATTTATCAAATTTGTTGAATCAGAGTGGCAAAAACATCGGAAAGGGATGCGGTAAGAGTATGAGCAATCACACTGAACACGCCTTTGCCGTCATTTTGGCCGGAGGAAGCGGTACTAGGTTGTGGCCAATGTCGAGGGATAATAAACCTAAACAGTTTTTAAAGTTAGGCGGAGACGAAACCTTACTACAACAGGCAGCCAAAAGAATTAGCCAGCTGATTGAGTGGGAAAAAATTATTGTGGTGACCAACCGAGAGTATGTGGAAACCGTTCAACAACAGCTGCCAGATATAAATCCCAATAATATTATTGCCGAACCAATGAAAAGAGATACAGCTCTTGCTATGGCTGTTGGTGCCTTGGTAGCTCAAAAGGCAGACCCTGAAGCGGTGGTTACCAACATTGCTTCAGATCATGTTTTAAAGGATGAAGCCGAATATTTAAGAGTTATTAATCGCTCTTTAGAACTGGCTAATTCTGGAGAACATCTAATTACAGTGGGAGTTACTCCTACTGGTCCAAATGTTAATTTCGGTTACATAAAGGTCGATAACTTGGTATCTCAGTCAGGTGATGCTGAGAATAATCAAGTGTACCAGGTCAATAGTTTTAAAGAAAAACCTGATTTACCAACTGCCGAAACCTTTTTAGCCGAGGGTAATTACTTCTGGAACGCTAATATGTACACTTGGAAAGTTAGTGCTATTCTTGAGGCCTTTCATCGTTATTTTCCTGAAGCGGATGACAAGCTAGCTCAAATTTCTGAAGCTATTCAGACGCCCAGATTCAATCCTGTTTTACAGGACGTGTATGAAGCTTCGCCAAAAATCTCGATTGACTTTGCCATTTCTGAAAAAGCAGACAACCTTTTATTAATTCCCGGCGATTTTGGTTGGGATGATGTGGGACTGTGGAGTACAGTTTATGAGTTGGGAGAGAAAGATGGTTCGGGTACGGTAATCGTCAGAGCTGCTGGTGAACAAGCACCGGTGGTGAGTTTAGATGGTCATAACAACTTAGTAAGTCCAGATGAGAGACTAATTGCCCTAATTGGCGTGGAAGATTTAGTGGTGGTGGATAGTCAGGACGTTATTATGATTGCACCTCGCAGTCGATCGGCCGATATTAAGAAAATGGTTGAAAAATTAAAGGCAGAAAACTTAGACGAGTATCTATAAGACCACTAGCTATCAGGGAAGAAGATATTCTTGAGCAAACTAAATGTTTATAATATCCAATTAGACTATTTGATTAAAGAAAATATAAAATAAGTTGGTTTCACAAATATGAACTATCAAGTAGCTAAACGAATTCTAGATATTATTGTGGCTACAATTTTGTTGATTTGCTTTCTCCCTTTTTGGATTATTGTGCCGATCCTAATTTTTTTCGATTCTGGTTGGCCGGTCTTTTTTTCTCATACCAGAGTTGGGCAGGGAGGAAAGAGCATTAAGCTCTATAAGTTCAGATCAATGGTACGTGACGCCGATGAAATACTGCACAAAAAGAATCGTCAACTTTTGGCCAAATTCAAGAAAAGTGATTGGAAACTAGAAAACGACCCTCGTATTACACGATTAGGAAAAGTTTTACGAGCCTTAACAATTGATGAATTCCCCCAATTACTCAATGTTATTCAAGGAGATATGAGCATGGTTGGTCCCCGCGCGTATGTCGAGGCGGAGCTTAAAGAGCAAACGATGCGTTATCCTGAAACTAGAGATTACGTTCGCGACATCTTGACCGTGAAGCCAGGAATTACCGGTCCTTGGCAAGTTTCAGGGAGGAATGATGTTCCTTTTGTTCAGCGGGCAAAAATGGATGCTCAATATGCTCGACAAAAGAGCCTATGGACTGATATCGTAATCCTTGCCAAAACACCAAAGGCGATGATTAGCCGTTGGTGATGGGAGCTACCATTATGAGTGATCAAACACTATTATCTAATTGGAAGAAGACTGAGCGATCTGCTGAGCGCAATCTAGATCAGGGCGACGATGTTTTTGCCAGCCCAATTACCGCCAGGCGATCGAAAAAAACTCAAGATTCAGCAGAATCAGGAATTAAAAATCAGGTGTCTAGAATAAATAATGATCTGCCTTCCAATTCAGGTGCAGTTGAAAAAAACAAAGATAAATTCAGTTTGAAAAACTTGCCGAATTGGTGGCGGGGAGTTTCTCCCAAAAAAAGGCGTTGGTTTAAAGCAGTAGGTATCACCGGTGGTGTATTATTGGTCGGGATTACTGTTTTATTTTTAGCTGCATTTACAGTTTATGCTCAAGCCAGGAATGTGCAGGGCGATATTCAACAGGTAGCCACCGAGGGTAGATTGGCTTATGACTCATTTAAGAGGCAGAATTTACCAGAAACAGATTTACACTTAAGTCGTGCTAAAGAACAACTTGTAAAGTCGCAAACTTCTTTCCAGAAGATGGGTTATTTGAAATTCATTCCTGTTGTGCGGGGTTATTATTTTGATGGTGAGGCCGGCCTTCAGGCCGGACTAGCCGGCCTAGAGGCCGGCCAACTTGCCCTTGAGGCCATTAAGCCTCACGCCGACTTACTAGGTTTTAGTGGTGAGGGCACTTTTGAGGGAGGCACAACCGAGGACAGAATCGGTTTAATGTTGGAAACATTAGCTCAAATTACACCCCAGCTTGACTCGATCTCCGCCAAAGTCGAGGAAATGAATGATTATGCTAAACAGATTGACCCACAGAAATATCCAGAAAATATTGCTGGACACCCGGTTAGAAGTTATGTAAAAGCTCTCCACGATGGTGCTCAAGCAGCCGCCACTATTTTGACCGACGCCAGACCAGCTATTGAGCAATTACCAGCCATTGCTGGGGCCGGAGAACGCCAAAAATACCTAGTCATTTTCCAAAATGATAACGAATTACGTCCTACCGGTGGCTTTATGACAGCCTACGCCGTGGTTTTTGTGGAAGATGGCAAAGTAACTCCGGAAAAATCTGATGATATTTATGAGCTTGACAAGAAATTTAGTAATAAGCCACCAATTCCAGAGACTTTGGGAAAATATTTAACCACCGAGCGCTATTGGAATTTACGCGATATGAACATCGATCCTAATTTTGCAAATTCTATGGCTGATTTCTATGAGAATTATCAACAAATTAGAGGCGAACCAAAGGACATTGACGGCATTATTGCGGTTGACACCGTACTTTTAGCCAATGTTGTTGAAGTTTTGGGACCGGTTGAGGTCCCTGGCTATGGAACTTTTTCAGCCGAACCTGATCCACAATGCGGTGGTTGTCCCCAGATTATTTACGCCTTGAGTGAAATTATCGACCGGCCAACTCCTTATATTAGAGAAGACCGCAAGGGAATTTTAGCGCCGATGATGCAGGCAATCATTCAAAAAACCTACGCTACATCCAGAGATAAATGGCCATTGTTAGCGCAGCTTGTTTGGCAAAGCATTGAGGGTCGACACACGCAGATGTATTTTTTTGATGAAGACAAGCAGTTAGCCGCTCAGTCTATTAACGCGGCCGGTATTATTCCAAAACTGTCTCAGGAAGGCGATTATTTAACGATTATAGACGCTAATCTGGGTGGGGCGAAATCTAATTTATTCACTGAAGTGAGCGGATCTCAGACTGTTCAAGAGATTGCTAATGGTCGTTTGCGCAAGGAAGTTGAGTTAACCTATCGCAATACTCACGCTGCCTCAAATTGCAATTTGGAAGCTGGACTACTTTGTCTCAATGCCACGCTTAATAACTGGACAAGATGGTATGTGCCTAAAGGTACTCAAGTTGAGCAACTAGTTGGTTTTGAGAATGAACCGGTTATCGATACCTCAAATCAAGATTATGATGTAATTGAAGGGTTTTTCAAACTTAACCCCATGAGTCAGGCCAAAATTCGGGCAACTCTAAGTGTTCCTTACAACTTAGATAACAAAGAATATGTTTTGTCGATGCAAAAACAAGGCGGTACCGACCCAATTCCATTTGAGATTGCGACGCCCTTCGGTCAAACTGAGTTTACACTTGATAAAGACATCACCATCCGCGTACCATAAAGCTTGTGGCTGGACCATCCCGTAGTGCTATCGGACTAGTTTTGCAGGCTCGAGATTATCAAGAGCTGGATCGTTGGATTGATGTTTTAACGCCAAGTTATGGCAAGCTTTCCTTTTTAGCCAAGGGAGTTAGGCAGCTAAAATCTAAGCGCATCTCAGCATTGCAGCCGGGTTCCATCATTGTCTTTAGCTGGCTTGAGTATGGTGAAACCAGATTAATTACCGAAGTCAGCTTAAAATCTCAGTTATCACCAATTAACCCGCAGTTGGCGGTTTTGCGTGATTTTTTGGCAATTTTAGAAATTATTTCGTATATCAGCCTGGAAAATATTGAGCAAATGGATTTGTATGATGGAACAATTAGTATTTTAGAGATTATGAAAACTAAACCACAGACTTACCCACGGGGTTTAATTCGCAGTGAGTTACAAAAATTATTAGCTAGTCAAGGAATTCAATTACCATATACTTCACCGGCAGATTCTGTCTCGGAACTGGTGGAGTCAGTGACGCAACGACCGATCCGCAGCTTTGCCTATCTTCGGTTATAATGACCTGACTACAAAAAACATTGAGGACAAAAATGCAGATTTATCGATACCAGATAATTTGGAAAAATCAGGGCAGCTTTGTTAGTGATTATCAGGTGGAAGCACCTAGTCGTTGGGAAGCTCTGGAAAAAACAATTGAAACCAAGCTTCGTTACGAAACTAAGGAATGGGATCAGGTGGAAATTAAATTATTAGGACAAAAATCGTAATTTAACAATTCTTTACCAAGATTGGAAGCCAAGTGTATGAACGAAAATGATTTAATGACTCAGGTGGTGGCTCTTTGCAAGCGGCGTGGTTTTATTTTTCCCTCCTCAGAGATTTATGGGGGATTAGCTAATGCGTATGAATATGGTCCCTTAGGGGTTGAGTTAAAGCGCAACATTAAAAATCTCTGGTGGAAAACCTTTATTCACGATCGAATTGATATGTTGGGTCTAGATAGTTCAATTATTGTTCACCCCAAAACCTGGGAAGCCTCCGGTCATATCAATAGTTTTAGCGATCCTCTAGTTGATTGCAAAAATTGCCAACGTCGAACCAGAGCCGATCACTTGATCGAAAACTACTACGCTCAAAAGCAAGAACCAAAATTAGTTGAGGGTTTGCCCATCGAGGAGCTTCAAAAAATTATTGAAAAAGAGCAAATTGCTTGTCCCTCCTGTGGTGAGTTTCAATGGACCCCGGTTAGAAAATTTAACTTATTATTTGAAACTAGTATTGGGATTGTGCCTGAGTCAGAATCTAAGGCTTATTTGCGAGGTGAAACGGCCCAGGGGATCTTTTTAAGTTTTAAAAATATTCTCGATTCTACTCGAGTTAAGTTGCCTTTTGGAATCGGCCAAATAGGCAAGAGTTTTCGCAATGAAATTACACTAGGAAACTTTATTTTTCGAACTTTGGAATTCGAACAAGCCGAGATTGAATATTTTTTTGATCCACAAAATAGTAATTGGGAAGAACTTTTTGATAATTGGCAGGAGGCAATGTGGCAGTTTGTTACTATCCAGTTGGGCATCGGCAAGAATAATCTTCGCTGGCGAGAGCATACAGATGAGGAAAGATCACACTATAGCTTACGAACCGTTGATTTAGAGTATAATTTCCCGTTTGGGTTTAAAGAACTCTGGGGATTGGCTTATCGCACTGATTATGATCTTAAGCAACATATGGAGTATTCTGGTCAGGACCTGCGAGTAACCGACTCAAGTGATGGTCGCAAATATATTCCCCATGTTATCGAGCCAGCTGTGGGTATAAACCGTCTACTTTTAATGGTTTTGCTGGAGTTTCTATGGCAGGATGAGGCTAATGATCGCTTAGTTTTGAAATTACCATATCATCTAGCTCCTTATAAAGCGGCTGTTTTTCCCTTGCTTCGCAATAGACCTGAACTAGTCGCTAAAGCCGAATCTGTGTTTAAATTAGTTCAGTCAGCGATGCCCACCACTTGGGATGACCGAGGCAATATCGGTAAACGCTATCTAAGTCAGGACGAAATCGGCACACCTTATGGCGTAACCGTTGATTTTCAAACCCTTGAGGACGATACAGTGACTATCCGCCAGCGTGATACCACCAAGCAAGCTAGAGTTAAAATTCATGATTTGTTGGCAGAATTAGCTGCCTAGAAGTAGCGAAATGGTTGAATATACAACACTAGATCCATCTGTAGTAGAAATTGACGCTCGTCATATAGGCAGATCTCCTGATCAAAAGTACAAAATAGATTGTGAAACATATGGTATCTCTCCAGAGGAAATGGTTAGGCAGTTAAGAGAGGCTTTATCTGAAAGATCTCAAGAGCTGAAGATTGAAGCTAGGTCTAGTTTTCTTGGAGATCCGCGAGCGGTATTTGATGTTAAAACGCCAAACTCAGCCTTACCGCTTAGAATAGAGATAGCAGCTAGTCGCTCAAAGAAATGTGTTCATATTTATCTAGTTTCCAATCATGTTTCTATGGACTCCTTTGATAAAAATGAAGTTAGGCTAATTAGAGAAGGCTTAACCCAATTTTTACAAGACTTTGAACCACAATTAAATGGTAGTTAACTTTTTGTCGGCAAAACTCTTGTCCAGCCAACTATCCTCCAGTATCATTAACTAATGAAAAAAAATCGTTGGTTTTTGGTTGGCGCAGGTTTACTACTTGTTTTGGCAGTTGTTGTCGGTTTGGTGTGGTTTAACTGGCACAATCGCAGCTCAGAAATTGAAGATGAACAAGTCTTTTTACCTCCTGAAGAAGTTAACACCATTCCCATTAATCAGCGTCCGTTTGTAACTTTGACACCTAGTCAACAGGGCAGGAATCTTACCATTACCCTTTATGATTTAAAAAAACCAGCCGATGAAGCCGAAATTGAACTTGAATATCAATCAGGCTCTTTATTACAAGGCGCAATAGGAATCTTTAAGTTGCAAAAATTACCTGAAAGAACCGATATTCTACTCGGTAGTTGTAGTGCCGGTGGAAAATGCAGTTATCACGAAGATGTCAAAGGTGGCAGTTTGTTATTGCGCTTTTTGGGCGAGGAAAAATATGTTCTGAAAAATGATTGGGCATTTATAGACAATACCGATCAGGAAACTCTTTTCAGTTCTCGAGATGGTAAATTTTCCCTAGAATCAGCTGGTTTGGCTAGAATTAAGTATGGCATTATTTTGCAATCTCCAGGGTTGCCGGAAGAGCTGGCGTATGAATTACTGTCAGCTCCATATGCGCCCAGCGTTGAGGGCACTACTACCTCGATTAACCAGGTTGAGGTTGCTATCAGATTAAATGCAGATTCATCTGCCGCCAGCATTTTCGGTTGGGACGGCGAGCAATGGGTCAAGCTGGAGACAGAAGTTTCTGAGAAAGTAGCCACTGCTCAAGGACCTTGGTATCTAGCCTACGTGGCAGCAGAAACAGAACCAGCTGCTAATTCAACCACTAGTGGAACAGAAGAATAGAAGTACCTGATGACAAACGACTTACTAAAAAACAAGAAAAATTATGGGTTGGATTAATCGTTGGTGGCACTTGAATCAGCGAGATGAAACTGATTTGATCGAACAGGATAAGGGTTCGGCCAGTTACTACTGGATTCTATTTTTTTCAACTGCTTTGGCGACGTTAGGGCTTTTGATTGACAACGCCAACGTTATCATTGGGGCAATGATTTTAGCCCCGTTAATGATTCCTTTATCATCATTATCGGTTGGGATAGCAAGAGGTGATTTGCGGGCAATAGGTCGTTCTACCAGCAATCTCTCGATGAGTATTTTGCTGATTTTTATTACCAGTTCTATTTTAGGCAGGTTAGTGCCGGTAGTTGGTTTACCTGATGAAATCATCGCTCGTGCCCAACCAACCGTGGTTGATTTAATTATTGCGTTAATAGCAGGCTTTGCAGCAATGTTTGCCTATCTAAATAAAGACGTGCCGGAGGGACTTGCTGGTGTGGCCGTGGCAGTAGCCTTATTGCCCCCTTTGTGCGTAGCCGGTTTGTCAGTTTCACTTGGTTGGTGGCCCATCGCACTAGGAGCCACGGTTTTGTTTTTTGCAAATATGGCTGCGATTATTTTTTCTGGCCTGATTGTTCTTTGGTTTTATCAAAGATTTAGTCATCAGGAAGAAAAGAAAAATGTTGCTTTGTGGGGCGGTGTTTTATCAGCCTTATTTGTGCTTGTGTTGGCGGTTTTGCTATCAGTAGCTTTCTGGCAGTCATACCAAGCAACTCACTGGCAAGAAGTGGCTAAACAGGGCCTGGTACAGCAATTATCACTTAGCAGTAAATCAGATGTTCAACAATTAGAGGTAGTGACAGATGAGCCGGAGTTGGTTATGCAGGTAGTGGTTAAGGTGCCTCAGCTGGCAGAGTTACCCACACTGTCAAATCTAGAAACAGAGCTAACAAATCAGTTCGGTAAGCCGGTTAAGCTTAATTTAGAAGTAATTCGAGTTGAAAAGCTCGAATAGTGAATATAAGTATTTGTCTATTGTTGGCCGATTTTACTGATATAATTTTTCTGTTCTAAACAGTTGCCGCCATAGCTCAGTTGGTAGAGCGGTGCTTTTGTAAAGCATAGGTCGAGGGTTCGAGTCCCCCTGGCGGCTCAGTTTGTTTCGCCCAAAATCAAACGGTCTCGCTCAGTTTGTTTTGTTTTTTATTTTTGAACTTTAATTTTTTTTGATTAATGAATCATTATTAAATTTAACGTGATAAAATTAGATCAAATACTAACAGAGGGTATAAATATGTTTAAAGGTGTTGCAGCAAGAATTCAGGAAACTGCTGAGAGTGTCGTCCACAGACCAAAACGTTTACATCTTCAAAATTTGAATAGAGCGGAAGTAGACGAACTTGCTACTACTATACAAATAATAACCCCAGACGAATTTAAAAAATCCAAAAGACAAAAAGACGTCAGAGTTTTGACCATCCCACTTTCCAATCAAGAAAATAGAGGTGGAGACTCACTTAAATATTGTTATTGTTTTAAAGCCCTGGTAAATGGTGAGGAGATGCTCGTGGAGTACCGAGTTCCAGAGAGTGAAATTTTTCATTTTAATTTATTAGTTAAGCAATGGGAGGATGGAAATAAGGAGCAGCCACACCCCGCTGAATATTTGGCCTCAAGATATAGGGAAATTATTGTTGGAAGATACGTGGCTGAAAGACTTCAGGCACTAATGAAAAATCCGAAAGCCAAAACAAGATAATAAATGAAGCTAGCTTTTGACCTTTTTAACCTTTTATAACCAGGGATTTGTGTTCAACATTGTGTTATAATCTGATTTTCTGAAAGATAACTATGGGAAAAGCAAAAAAAGGACCTCGACAACCAGTGGCATTAAAGTCGACTGTTTCTGGTCATATCACTCACTATACTAGTCGTAATAAGCGCAACCAGCGTGAAAAGGGCAAGGGTAAGTTAGAGCTAATGAAGTACGATCCAATTGTTCGCAAGCACGTTTTACACAAAGAAGTTGAAAAGCTGAAGTAGATTCTTATTGTTAGTGTTATAATCTTTTTTATATTTTTTAGAGAGGATTGAAAATGGTAATAGGTCCTGCAGATGCAGAAAGTAGATGTCCGATGGACGCGGAACCAACTCTGAGTCGTATTGAAGCAATGATCGATCAAACATTAATAGAAGAAAAATTACCGGATGTTGATGATCAGCATATTCTTATTGATATTTCGGAAATAATTATGGAAATAAGACCCCAGTCCCGTTTAAAAGTTATTGCATTGCTTATTGATAGATATAATACAGAAGGATGGAGTGTCACCTATCACGATAAAACGTTTATTTTTGTTAAAAGTTCATTTGATGATAGCTCACGGATACGTTAATAATGTTACTTATCACCAATCATACCAAGTATTTTAGAGAGGATTAAGATGGTAATAAGTCGTGATGAAGCAGAGAATACATGTCCCGAGGAGGCAAAGTCCATTCTCAAAGAAATTGAAGATTTTATTGATCAAGAATTAGTAAGAAAAGCACTGCCGAGACGTGATTCTCAGACCATAGAATTAGATTTTTCTTCATATTTTAAAAAAATGTCTCCAGACGAGAGGGATAAATATTGGTTAAAAATTGTAGAATTGATAATATCTAGATATCATCAAGAGGATTGGATGGTTAGTTTCAATATGTTTACTGGTAAATTTGAGTTTAAAAAATCGGCAAGATTCAGAAGATATCAGCATCGTTAGATAGATTATTTATTTTCTAGTTCGGTTACAGTATCTCTTATTTGAGCCGCCAGTTCAAAATTCCATTCTTTAGCAGCGCTTAGCATTGAGCGATTAAGCTGTTTGATTAGTTTTTGTTTATCTTGGGGAGTGAGAGAATTTGGCTCAAGCTCTTCCAAGACTACGCTCGTTTTTTTGTTGAGAGCCACGATCGTTTGATGCTTTGTTGGTCTACTTGATTTTAATTTATCCAGATTATTGGATCGATTTTTAACGCCTGGCAGCTCGGTTTTTCTTTCAATCTGAATAAGCTTTTTTCTTACCGGTTTGGCGATGGTAGTTGGGTTAATATTATGTTTTTGGTTAAAGTCTTGTTGGATTTGGCGCCGCCGCGCGACTTCATCCATAGCCGCTTTCATTGATTTGGTTATTTTGTCGGCGTACATAATGACCTGGCCGTCCAGGTGTCGCGCGGCGCGCCCCATTGTTTGAATTAGTGCCTGCTGTGAGCGTAGGAAACCTTCCTGATCAGCATCCAAGATAGCAACCAGAGTTACTTCTGGTAAATCTAAGCCTTCACGTAGTAGGTTAACTCCGATCACAACGTCATAAGTGCCTAATCGTAGATCATCAAGAATATCACTGCGTTCCAGAGTTTCAACGTCTGAATGTAGATATTGTGCTTTAGGTAGTGTTTCCACAGGTTGATAGCCGTGTTTTTTCAATAATCGATTTACTTTTTCTTGGCTATTCAGATAGTCCGTTAGTACTTCGGCCATTTTTTTGGTTAAAGTAGTTACCAAGGTTCGCTGTCCTCGTTTTTGTCTCATCACAATTTCATTAACTAAATCAGGGATTTGCTTTTGGGTTGGTCGAACCTCAACTGGTGGATCGATCAACCCAGTTGGTCTGACAATCTGTTCAATAACCTGATTTTTTGAGTAATCAATTTCCCACTCGGAGGGAGTAGCCGAAACAAATAATGCCTGATCGATCTTGCTGATAAATTCGTCAAAGCGCAATGGTCGATTGTCTAGAGCAGCGGGCAATCTGAAGCCATAATCTACCAGAGTTTGCTTACGACTAAAATCTCCGTGGTACATACCTCTGATTTGGGGGATGGTCATATGACTTTCATCAACGATGGTTAGCCAGCGACCATCACCGAATTTTTTGGCGTTGTAATTAAGATAATTGATTAAGGAGAAGGGAGGGTCACCGGGCTTTCGACCGTCAAAGTAGCGCGAGTAATTTTCAATGCCGTTAACATAACCAACTTCTTTAAGCATATCCAGATCATGTAAGGTGCGTTGTTCAAGACGATAGGCCTCTAAGAGCTTATTTTGTTCTCGTAATCTAACAAGTTGTTTTTGTAAATCTGCTTCAATCTGAGCAAAGGCGGTCGTTTTATCTTCTTCGATAATGTAGTGTTTGGCCGGATAGATTGTGATTCGATGTCGAGTGCTTTCAAAAGGTGTTAATGGTTGAGCTTGAATTGGCCAAAGCTCGCCAGTTAAGGGATGAATTTTTTCCAGTTTGGTAATTTGATCTCCTGGAAGAACAATATTAAGCGCCCACTCTTCATTTGCCGGCCAGAGTTGGATGGTTTCACCTCTCTGTCGCCAAGTGCCCCGACTTAAATCGGTTGTTGATCTCTGATACTGCATCTGAGTTAGGCGGCGCTGGATAGTTAACCTTGAGATTACTTCGCCTTCAACCAGTTCAAAGGATAAGTCGGCAAAATCCTCAGGTCGACCCAGGTTATAAATACAAGATACCGAAGCAATGACAATACAATCGGGACGTGATAACAGATTGGCCGTAGCCGCTAGTCTAAGTTTATCGATTTCTTCATTAATTTCGGCTTCTTTCTCGATGTAAGTATCGGTTGACACTAAATATGCTTCAGGCTGATAAAAATCATAGTAGCTGACGAAATAACTAACTGCATTATCGGGAAAATAATCTCGGAACTCTTGGTAAAGTTGGGCGGCAAGGGTTTTGTTATGGGCGATTACTAAAGTTGGTCGTTTTAGTTGAGCAATCACATTAGCCATGGTGAAGGTTTTGCCTGATCCGGTTACACCAAGTAAAACTTGGTTATCACTACCGGTTTGAAAACCTTTGAGTAGATTAGTGATGGCGGCCGGCTGGTCGCCGGCCGCCTGATAATTAGATTCTAGTTGAAACACGCCACTATTATACAGGGCGCATTAGTAAGCACTGGTATGGAAATGGTTAAAAATACACCCAAAACAAAACCAAATCAGCAATAGTTGTAATTGATATAAAAAGACATATAAAGATCAGCTTTACAGGGCGTTAGTTTTCTGGGTATTCTAAGGGTATTCGGCATATGTTCGCCCAAACAAACATAAAAGGAGACCTGCCATGGCCATCACGCTGTATCGACGACAGAGACAAATTGTTGACTTCATAGCTCAATATATTCAGCTTAACAATTACTCACCAACTTTACAGGAAATTGCCGATGCCATAGGTGTTTCCTCACTAGCCACGGTCCACGAACACTTGGGCGCTCTTGAGAAAAAAAATGTTATTCGAAGGTCAGAAGGTGCAGTGAGAGGAATTGAGCTACTTGATAGAACCTTTTTAAAGATTTCAGAAGGTATTGATTTACCCCTGATGGGCTATATTGCTGCTGGCAGACCAATCGATCCGTATCCAGATCCCAACGCAACCTTTAAAGTATCGCCGCAATTAATTTCTGGCAAACGTCGAGCATATGTTTTGCACGTTAAGGGCGAGTCAATGATTGAGGATGGCATTCTGGACGGGGATTATGTAGTAATAGAGGAACAAGAGGATGTGCGCGATGGTGATATTGTGGTTGCTTTGCTTGAAAATGGGCTGGCCACACTCAAGCGATATTTTAAAGAAGCCACCAGAATCAGATTAGAACCAGCTAACTCAAATATGACTCCTATTTATGCTACCAACGTTAGAGTTCAAGGTAGATGCGTTGGCTTGATTAGACGATTTGGTCATTAAAAGGTTGCTCACTGTCAGCTGTTAATTTTCAATTATTTTGTAATTTTAAAAGTGTTGACATATAAACGTATATTGCTATAATGGCCATAGTTTAGAAAGGTGGGGTCCTGTCAGGTGACAGGTTAACTAACCGGCAAAGGTCTCAAAACAGTTCGTTAGAACTAGCTTCCTTAATTCCAAAAACCCACTTTGATATCTACTTAAATAAGAGAAAATCTCAATTACTAAGAGTTCGTCGCCGACCTTTAAAAATTGGTCAAAAAAGCTTAGAAGACTACCATTTTTCACTGTGTCTAGAACGTTATTCCAGGGCATTGATCTTGATTCGAACCTTGGCATTGGTAACAATTATTGAGTTGTTAATCTTGCTCTAGCAATTTATTTATCCAAGTTTGCTGCCTTTTGGCGTAGTTTTTCTCTTGAATAAGCCATTTTGCTTGTAATTCCGCCAATGATAGGTTTTGCTGAAGATATTTTTTTATCAAAGCATAACCAGTTGATTGAAAAGCAGGTTTAGACCAATCGTGGTAATCTTGCAATAATTTTTCTGTTTCTGCTAAAGCTCCTGCCTTTAACCTAGTCTTAATCCGGTCAGCAATATTTGTGGCAATTTTTTCAAGAGGTGGATTGATGATAAATAATTGGTATTCATTAGGAAAAATTAATGGTTTTACCTTAGTGATTAATTTTTTATTGATTTGCTGAGCGGTCTCGATTGCTCTAATTAATCGTCTAGGATTATGTCGATCGGAATTGTTAAATCTTTGCCAAGCGACTGGATTGTCTGCTTGAACCTTGGTTTGCAACTCTATAGTACTGAATTTTTTTAGTTGTTGGCGAAGTTTTAGATTGGTAGGTGCAAACAAAGTGTCCGGCGGTTGAAGCAACGTCTTGGCGTAAAGCCAGGATCCGCCAACCAAGATGAGCGGTTGTTGTTTTTGTCGCTGTTTTTCAATTACTTTTTTGGCATATTCGTAATAGTGTCGAACCGAAAAATCTTGATCAGGATCAGCCAAATCAAGGCCAAATAACTGCCATTTTTTTGTTTCAGTTGGTCTGTCTTTGCCGGTGACCACATTCATTTTTCGGTAAACGTGCCGTGAATCAAAGGATAAAATGTTGGCGTCGAAGTATTCAGCCAGTTGGTAGGCTAAGCTAGATTTGCCACTGGCTGTTGGCCCAAAAATAATTGTAAAAGCAGGTAGTGATTTTTGAGAAGATAAATGTTGCCAAGCTTGTTGAGTTGAACTAAAAGTGACTGGATAATTAGTGGGTGAATTCTTAGTCATAAATTACAGAATAAGAGGGCGTTTTTCCATGTGACTAGTATTTATCAATTTGTCTAAGAGTTGAAAGCGATGTTTCTTTGTAGCGGCAGGAACGTCATCCTCATAAAGCCTCCAGGCTGCTGTGCCTGGTCGAGGTGAATATTGAGCAATAAAGGCGACGGCCCAACCCACCTCTTTGGCTAAATCAATAGTTTCTTGGAACTCGGCTTCGGTCTCACCACAAAAACCAACAATTATGTCGGTGCCTATTTGTACGTCAGGGACTTGTTTTTTAAGTTTATTAACCACGTCGAGATATTTCTCTCTGGTATAGCCACGGTTCATACGGTGCAAAACAGAGTTACTACCTGATTGAACCGGCAAATGAATAAACTTATCAAGTTTAGGGTTATTGGCAATCTCGGCTATTAACTCATCCGGAAAATCCCAGGGGTTGCTGGTCATAAAACGGATGGTTTGTAGTTTTTCAAGCTGTGACAGTTCTTGTAGTAAAGAAACAAACGGCGGTGTTCCGTCAGAATCAAAGTATTGACTTGCATTGTCTGGGATATCATCTCTGGCAAGCGGTTTATCGGTCTGCATCAACATTTTGCGCAATCCAATTCCCACTTTTTCCAAACCCCACGAATTAACATTTTGTCCAAGTAGGGTAATTTCTTCGTATCCTTCTTTAAGTAATTGTTGAACTTCCTCGATGATAGCGTCGCGCGGCCGCGAGGCCTCGCGGCCGCGCGAATAAGGCACAATACAATAAGTACAAAAAGAGTTACAGCCACTTGAGATAGGTACCCAAGCGTGACGACGGCCAGTTTGCGTATTAATATTATTTTTTCTGATAGCTGCTTGGTTAAAACCAACTTCATTGATAGGTAAGATCTCATCTATTTCAGGTAGTAGCTCATACAATTTTTTATCACCATGATGAGTCATACATCCGGTTAGGATAATTTTTGGCTTAGGTAAGTTGTTTTCTTGATAATAATTAACCACGTTAATTAAAAACCCCTTTGCCCGATCTTCAGCTCGTTGTCGAACGGCGCAGGTGTTAACCACTAACTCATCACAATTTTTCCAAGACTTGGCTGCTATATATCCTCTGGCTTCATAATCGCCAGCAATACGCTCACTATCTGATTTGTTAGCTTGACAGCCAAAGGTGTGAATATAGTAGTTAGGCATACAGGACATTTTAACTTATGAATCTAAATCTGCTATTTGGAATTAAAACAATAAATGATCTAGATCAAGTAGAATTTACCTTGCCGAACATAGTAATTAAGCAGAGGAGCTCTCAGCCAGGGCAAGCTGATATCCTGACCCATATTTAGAAATGAGATTAATGCCAATGAGCATTAGTTTTTTTCGCAATCGCTGGATATTTACATGAATAGCGCTATCACTTGGCTCAGAATTTAACCGCCAAAAGACATCAAACAATTGGTCTTTAGAGACAAAACCGAAAGGATTTTGCAAAAAATAAGTCATTATTTCTGTTTGACGTTTAGTTAGGGTAACAGTCTCATCATTATTACTAATTTTTCTGGTATGTAAATTTAAAGCAATGTTACCCTGTTTAATGAGTTGATGATCAAGCAGTCTAGTTCGTCTTAATAGAGCAATAATTTGTGATTTTATTTCTGGGAGGCTAATGGGTTTGGGCAGGTAAACATCTGCTCCGCTGTCCAAACCTCTAAGTTTATCAGTCAAGCATTGTCCATTGCTTAAGACACAAATCCTAGTCTGAGGATAATAGCGGTTTAAAATGGGCAGTAACTCAAGGCCATCACCATCAGGTAGAAATCTATCTAAAATAACTACATCAAGTTGTGTTAATTTATCTAACAGCGATAAGGCTCCGTTAAAGGTAGGTGTTTGATGGATTGTAAAATACTTTCGTAAATAAGAACGAATGGCATTGTTTAAAACCACGTTATCTTCGACAATTAACAAGGACAACTTTTCCATCAAATCTCCTGCACTAAAAAAGACATTATAACAAAAATTCTTACAAAAAACTTACAATTTAGCTTATTAAATCAAGCATTAATTATTTGTCTCAACTTCTAAAATAATCTCACCAGGTTTTTGAAGTTTTAATTCTTCTCTAATTCGCTTCTCCAACTCAAAACTTGAAGTGGCTGTCTTAACCTCATCTTCCAGTTTTGAAATATCATTTCTAAGTTTTTCTACTCGCAAAGCTTGCTCGGCAAAGTTTTTTTTAGCTTGTCTAGTTAACCAAACACTACGTAGAAAAGAAAATATCAACACCAAGATAATGACAGAAACCACCAAACGATGTAGTTTGAATCCACCTCGTGACTGATTTGATGGCCACTCACCTGATCTACGTATCTTAGAATTTTGATAATCAAGCATAGAAGTATCTTTTAGCTCTTGCTATAATATTATCGGACGTTAAAATGTGACCTTATCCTTTAAGACACATTTAATATCTCGATAACTCAACTATATATTTATGATTAAACAGCTGCAACAAGATTATACTCAGGCTTTAAAAGATTCAGGTAAAGCCCAAGCTACTTTACTGGCCTACAGCAAAGATGTAGAGCAGTTCTGTGAATTTTTAATCCGGCGCAACAAGACTGATCCTAAACAAGTGGTGGCGGATGACTTTAACGACTATAAAGAGGAATTAGAAGTTCTGCGTTATTCAGATAAATCAATTTCTCGAAAGCTCAACTCACTTAAATCCTTTTTTCGATATCTGCATGACAAGAAGATCATTAGCGATAATCCAGTACAGCAAATTGTTCAACCCAGATACAAAAATGCCCCGCCAAGAGTTTTAACACCAGTAGAATATCGAGCTTTAAGAGACATTGTTAAAAAAGATCGCCGAATGTATGCCATCATCGAACTATTACTACAAACCGGTATGCGTATTAGTGAACTTGCGGAACTAAAGATAGAAGATATTTCTTTACCTAAAAAACAGATTTTTATTGCTGCCCAAAACTCACACGATAGTCGTGTTGTGCCACTTAATAATGCCGCGGTCGCAGCTATTAAGGATTATTCTCAAATTAGGCCCCGCACTAAAGAAAGAACTTTTTTTCTAACTAAAAGTTGCCGACCATTTTTAGTTAGGAATATTCGCAGTGCTATCGATCGATACTTCAAGTTAGCCGGTATTAAAGATGCCAAAGTCAATGATTTGCGTCATACCTTTATTTATCAGCAGTTAATCGCCGGTGTGCCTCTGGTGACGGTCAGCAAGATTGTTGGTCATAAACGCCTCTCAACAACCGAGAGATATTTACAATTAATTGACTTAGCCGATATGCACCAGGATGTGCAGATCAGAGAACTATAACTAGTTCTATTTTTAAAGAAAGGGTAGAATTTGCCAGTATGTCTGAATCAGTTGTTACTTCATCACCAGATGGTAATGAAACTAAAACATCATCTATTAAGTTTGATCAATTTTTGGCTGTCGATATCAGGGTGGGTACTATTCTCCAAGCTAGTTTACCGGACTGGTCAGATAAATTAATTGAGTTAAAAGTTGATTTTGGTCAGGAGATTGGCCAGCGAACAATTTTGGCTGGCTTGCGAAAGTGGTATCAGCCGGAAGATTTTATTGGCAAGCAATCGATTTTTGTGGTTAACTTAGAACCTCGCCGAATGGGTCCGGGAGTGAGTGAGGGAATGATTCTAGCAGCGCAGGATGATCAGCCGGAGTCGACTCCACAATTATTATTACAAAGCAACTTGGCGCCAGCCGGCTCCAGATTAGGGTAAAATATGGCTAATAATATGAATAATGAACAAACACCAAATTCATCTTCTAAGAGTGGCGGAAAATCAAACAAACGCTCAAGAATTCCCGGCGACCAGTTGAAGCGCTTATCACCAAAGAAAAATAAGGGTAATGTTTGGATATTTGGTTTTAAATTTAATCCAAATAGATTGATTGTTTGGCTGATTATTCTTTTATTATTTTTGCCATTTTTATTTAGTGTGTTCTCTGGTGCTGATAGCAATATCGTGCCCATCTCCAGTTTATTAGCTGATTTAAAGTCAGAAACTGTTGAACAAATTATGATCGAGGGTGATGAGATTCAGATCGAGTATTTTGATGGCACAGTGAAGAAATCGCGCAAAGAGGCCGGTCAGGATTTTCTAGATTTGCTAACCAAGGTAGATGTTGACCCTTCCACGGTTCAAATCGAGGTTAAAGATTTAACCGCCAGTGCCATTATTTGGGAATTAATTGTTAATTTTGTGCCACTACTTTTGATGGTTGTTTTCTTTTTGTTTTTATTCAGACAGGCCAGAGGCGCTCAGGGAGATATGTTGGGATTTGGCAAGAGTAAGGCTAAGTTTTTCATCAAGGGCAAACAAGACGTTAAGTTTGCTGATGTCGGAGGTATGAAAGAGGCAAAGCAAGAATTGCAAGAAATTGTTGATTTTCTTAAACATCCAGATAAATACCAAAAATTAGGGGCTCGAACTCCCAAAGGAGCCCTGTTAGTTGGACCTTCCGGTACTGGCAAGACCTTATTGGCAAGAGCGGTGGCTGGTGAAGCCAACGTGCCATTCTTGTCGATTGCCGGCTCTGAGTTTATGGAGATGCTGGTTGGCGTTGGTGCGGCCAGAGCTAGAGATTTATTTGAAACCGCCAAAAAAATGGCGCCAGCAATTATTTTTATTGATGAAATAGATGCCATCGGCCGGATGAGAGGAAATGCTGGTGGTATGGGTGGTCATGATGAGCGCGAACAGACTCTGAACCAAATCTTAGTAGAAATGGATGGTTTTGCACCTACAGATAGCGTAATTGTATTGGCTGCTACAAACCGGGGTGACATGCTTGATCCGGCTCTAACTCGTCCTGGTAGGTTTGATCGACGAATAACCGCTACCTTGCCTGATATTGAGGAAAGAGAACGGATCTTAAAAATTCACAGTTCTAATAAGCCATTTACAGATGATGTGAATTGGTCCAAGATTGCCAAGCGCACCGTAGGTTTCTCTGGTGCTGATTTGGAAAATATGTTGAATGAAGCGGCCATCTTGGTTGCTAGAGAAAACCGAACCAAGATCGATATGAAAGATCTTGAAGAAGCCGCTCTTAAGGTTAAACTTGGTCCTTCCAAGAAAAAACTGCAAAGTGAATATGAGCGGGAAATGACAGCTTATCACGAAGTTGGGCATGCAGTGGTGGCTCACTTGCTGCCCTATGCCGATCCTGTTCACCGAATTTCAATTGTTTCACGCGGCCAAGCCTTGGGCTTTACTTTGACCCCACCCGAACAGGACAAGTATCAACAAACTAGATCAGAACTGATGGCCAGAATGGCGGTGCTGTTGGGTGGCAGAATTGCTGAGGATATTTACTTTAAGGAATTAACTGGAGGTGCTGCGAGTGATATTGATCAAGTCACCAGAATTGCTCGGGCTATGGTTTTAGATTTTGGTATGAGCGATCTGGGGCCTTTAAACTTTGGACCCCAGTATGAAATGAGTGATTATGGGCGAAGTTTTCCAGAGCCTTATCGAATTTCTGACAAGTTGCAAAGTCAGGTGGATGCTCAAATGCAAAAATTTGTTAGTGAAGCAGAGAAGTTAGCTCGACAGATTATTCAAGAGAATGATGAGGCTATGAAACGAGTTGTGGAACGTCTTCTTGAGGCAGAAACACTAGAGGGAGATGAATTTGAGAATGCAGTTGGTCTACCAAAGGCCAAAAGCAAACTGAAGAGTAATCACACCCTTCAATCAAAGTCAAAAAAAAATTAAAATTAATCTAGCCACTAATTATTCCGTGGCAATTTATGATTAGTAAAGATTCAGACAAAAGCCAGTCAAACCAGGCAACTGTATTGCCTCAAGATATCGATTTAGTTATTTTGGATGCTTATTCATTATTGTTTAGAGCTTACCACTCCTTTCCGTTAAGTTTGCAATCACCAGATGGTGAGATAACCAACGCTGTTTACGGTTTTACCAGAATGCTACTAAGAGTCTTAGAGATCGTTAATCCTGAATATATCGTCACCGGTACCGATATGGGAGAGCCCACCTTTCGTCACCAAACCTATACTCAATACAAAGCGAACCGTGAAGAAGCCGATCCAGAACTTAAGGCCCAATTTCCTTTGATGTATGCCGTGCTTAAAGTACTAAACATTCCCACCATTGGTATTAATGGATATGAGGCCGATGATGTTATCGGTACACTTAGCGAGAAATTATCCCATTCAAATCCAGAGTTGAAAGTGGCTATCTTTACCAGCGACCGTGACACGTTTCAGCTAATTCATGATAATGTTTATGTGCTCTGGCCGGAACGCGATGGTAGCGGTGATCTGAGAGTTATTGACAAACAAGCGGTTGAAGATCATTTTGGGGTTAAGGTGGATCAAGTAATTGACTATAAAGCTTTGTGTGGAGATCCGTCTGATAATATTCCAGGTGTTAAAGGAGTTGGTCCGAAAACCGCCGTTCAGTTTTTAACCGAGTTTGGTTCAATCGAGAGATTATATCAGGCTTTAATGCTTGCCAGCAAAATTAATTCCAGCAGCCATTTAGATCAAGCTGAGATTGAAAATAAATTTTCCGAATCAGAGAAAGTACAACTAATATCTAAAGTTAGAAATCTACGCCCAGCAGTAATCAAGAAGTTGGTTGATAGTCAGGAAGAAGCCTGGCTATCTCAAGAATTAGCCAAGATTGACACCGATGTTCCTTTGGATTTTTCATTAGAACAAGCCAAATTAAGTGATTACAACAAAACGTCAGCTTTGGAGCTGTTTACCCAGTTGGGTTTTGAGTCATTAAAGAGAAAATTACCTTCGGATTCTTTTGAGAATCAAGTTCAGGCGAGTTTGTTTGGTTAAATCAATAATTTTTCGATAATTCTTACGTTTCTATTTTGTTTTAATTACATTTTTCGCTAGAAGCAACCATTACAGTAATCTTGTTTATGGAGATTATTGCTAGAGCAGAAAAACCAGTTAGCGAAATTATTACTGGCATCCATGATGAAAGCTCTCGCAAATTAGATCGCTTGCGAAATGAGTTAATGATTGAAGTGTTGGGCGTTGCTTTACAGCAAGCCAGGAATGGAGAAATACAACAGAGTAATCCTAATCAGTCTGGTGAAACGCCAGCTTGTTGGTTGCGCTTGGCAGCCATCCAGCAAGAACTTCAACTATTGCCAGGTGGAGACCAATTATCCACCAACTTTTGTAGTACCGTCATTCAGGGAATTGCTCGTAATGATCCACGACTAGTTTTAACCTGGTTGGTTGGTGAGCCCGCCAGAAATAAGTCAGTGGTAGCCTAAAAGAGATACTAGCTGGTTGTTTTTTTTCGATCGATAGTTTTTTCTTGGGAAAATTGATAGAATAGTTAAAAGGGTGGGAGGTGGTATGGCAGTTGCAAATGAGAGTGTTGTTCATTCTGGAGAAAATACCGATGGGGATATGTCTGAAACCCCAAACACTCCTGAACAAATAGAATCCAGAATTGCTAATGTCAGTTCTAGAGTAGATAACATAATTTCAATCTTATCGAGTAAGCCTACTAGTCAAAACATTAGAAATTGTACCGTCTCTATCCTTCAGGTTTACAGTGGCCTGAATGAGCTAAGCTTTCCAGAAAATATATTAAAAAAAATACAAACATGTATCGCAGATAGCTCGTCCAAACTTTTAGAAATTGCTCCAATTTTAGCGAACAATCCATCTAATGAAAATATTAGTTATTGTGTTAATGTTTTGCGTCAAATATCTCAGGGATTAAAGGAACTAAATTTTTTCAAGAATCACAGATAGTTTTGCATCTTAATCCATCGCTTTTCCTAGGGGGCGTTCTCTGATAGGATTAGCCAATGCAGGTAGTTGTTATTGGAACCGGTTTTGTTGGTGTTGTAACCGCCGCCGCCTTAGCCTCATTTGGGAATCAGGTAACTGGTTTAGATATAGATCCAGCCAAAGTTGCGAGTTTGCAGGAGGGTGAGGTTCCATTTTTTGAACCCGGACTTACAGATCTTCTTAAACAAGAGCTAAAAAACGGTCGGTTGAGGTTTACGAGTAGTTATCAAGAAGCAATCCCAGATGCACAAGTTATTTTAGTAGCGGTGGGTACACCCTCTGCTCCAGATGGAACGGCGGACACCACTTATGTTGAGGCTGCTTGCCAAGAATCAGCCAAGTATATTGCCGATGATGTGGTCATTGGTATCAAAAGCACGGTTCCACCTGGAATTTTCTCAATCCTTACTAAAAAAATTAAATCCATAACTGATAAAAACTTTTATTTAGCTTCACTACCAGAGTTTTTGCGAGAGGGTACGGCGGTTGAGGATACTCTACACCCTGACAGAGTAGTGATTGGCTGCCGTGAAGCGGCAGCCATTGAGCGTTTAAAACATCTGCACGAACCTTTTCAAGCGCCGATTGTAATCGCCAATCCTGAGAGTGCTCAAATGGGTAAGTATACCGCCAATGCTTATTTAGCGCAGCGAATTACCTTTATCAATCAGATTGCGGATTTATGTGAAGAAAACGGTGCTGACGTTCAGGAAGTTATCAAGATTATTGGTCACGATAAAAGAATTGGTGATCATTACTGGTATCCTGGGTTTGGGTATGGCGGATCCTGCTTTCCCAAAGATGTTCGCGAGCTAGCAGCTTACTCGCGCTCGGTCGGTCAAGGCGATAATTTATTTAATAAAATTAATGAGTTAAATGAAAATCGACCACATCTTAAGTTGCAGGATTTTGCCGAATCAATCGGCGGATGGCAAGATAAAAAAGTGGCTGTTTTAGGTCTTTCATTTAAGCCCAATACCGATGATTTGCGCGAAGCTCCCAGCTTAAAGGTTGTGCCACAGTTACTACACAAAGGTGCGCAAGTCAAAGCTTATGATCCAATGGCGATGGCGGCTTGGCGCCGACAAGTCGGCGCCAAGCCGCACTTATCTCTGGTTGATACTCTCGCAGAGGCTGTTACCGACGCCGAGGTGATTATATTGTTGATTGAATGGCCGGAAATAGTAGGGTTTGATTTTGCTTCATTGCCGGCGCTGGCCGGCGGCCAGCGCCGAACCCTCATCGATGTACGTAATCAACTAGACCCAGCCAAATTTTCCACTGACCAGTGGTTATACCTTAGTATCGGGAGAAAAAATGACCAAAGATAGCGTGCTACTTATCACCGGCGCCGATGGTTTCGTCGGTCAACACATAATTAACCACTTACAAAATATTCAGTATACCAACGTACACGGTACGGCTTTCAGACCAGAATCGGCATCCAGATTAGCTAAAACTCTAGGTAATAATAATGTTCATACACTTGATTTAACTAATCAGCCTGCAGTTACGAACTTATTAGCAACACTTCAACCAAGAGGGATCATTCACTTGGCTGCTCGCGCTTCAGTAAATGAAAGTTATCAGCAGGCCGAGGCAGTTTTGAATACCAACACCAAGTTACAACTGGTAATGTTGGAAGCTATCAAGGAGGCAGCCAAGCAAGCCAGATTAATTAGCCTTGGCTCGGCTCAAGCATATGGTGTTTTACCCGCTAAATATCAAGCTCAGCCAATAAATGAAGAAGCCCCTTTTTATCCAAGTAACCCTTATGCTGTTTCCAAAGCTACGCAAGAATTATTGTCTCGAGCCTATCAACTAAGTTATCAACTGGATATTATTCATGTCCGACCTTTTAACCAGATTGGACCAGGACAAAGCACGGATTTTGCCTTACCTTCTTTTGCTGACCAAATCGTGAAGATTGAAAAAGGGCAACAGGATAAATTGTTGGTTGGCAACCTGGAAGCAGTTAGAGATTTTACTGATGTTAGAGACGCCGCTAAAGCCTACGAAGTATTATTACGCCAGGGTGTGAGTGGTGAAGTTTACAATTTAGGTAGTGGAGCTGGGGTGACTATGAAAGAGGTGGTTCAAAAAATGGTCGCTCTTGCTAAGGTTAAGATAGAAATTGAAACAGATCCATCAAGGCTGAGACCGGTTGATGTACCTCATTTTGTAGCTGATATATCTAAGTTAAACCAGCTTGGTTGGCAACCCGAGACTTCCTTAGAGCAAACACTTGGTGATATTCTGGAATCAGCTAGACAGGCGAATCAGTAATTAATCAAAAATGACTTGAAAAATTAAGGAGAAAAAAATATGAAGAAAGCGTTTATTACTGGTATAACCGGTCAAGATGGTTCCTATTTAGCCGAATTTTTACTTGACAAAGGGTATGAAGTCCACGGTTTAACTAGGCGCACCAGTACCCAAAATTTTAATCGTATTGATCATATAATTGATAACCCTAATTTACATCTTGTTTCTGGCGACTTAATTGATCAGCACTCATTAACTCAGGCACTCAGAGATATTAAACCTGACGAAGTTTACAATTTAGCCGCTCAGTCCTTTGTACAAACCAGTTGGGAACAGCCAGTTTTAACTGGCGAGTTTACCGCCATCGGTGTTACCAGAATGTTAGAAGCAGTCAAATTAGCCTGTCCCGAAACTAAGTTCTATCAGGCTTCATCATCTGAAATGTTTGGTAAAGTGCAAGAAGTACCTCAGAATGAAAAAACTCCTTTTTATCCACGATCTCCTTATGGTGTTGCAAAAGTTTATGGGCATTGGATAACCGTTAATTATCGGGAGTCATTTAATATTTTTGCCGTCTCTGGTTTACTATTTAATCATGAGTCACCTCGAAGAGGTTTAGAGTTTGTGACTCGGAAGATTTCACACGGTATTGCCAGAGTAAAATTAGGCCTGCAAGATAAGGTCTACCTAGGTAATCTCGATTCTAAACGAGATTGGGGTTTTGCCGGTGATTATGTAGAAGCTATGTGGTTGATGCTGCAACAAGATAAGCCCGAGGATTTTGTGATTGCCACTGGCCAAACACACTCGGTTAAAGACTTTTTAGTTAAGGCATGTGAGGTTGCTGGTATTGACAACTGGCAGAAAGTGGTTGAGGTAGATCCACAATACATGCGACCGGCTGAAGTAGATTTGCTTATTGGTGATGCCAGCAAAGCCAAGAAAAAACTCGGCTGGGAGCCGAAGACATCTTTCGATGAATTGGTCAAGATGATGGTTGAAGCTGATTTAGCCGAGCAAAGTAAAAATAAATAAGTTAGATAAGAGGAGATTATGGCTGCCAGTAAGCAAAAATTAGCTGTCATTATTTCGCCCACTTATAACGAGCGTCCTAATGTAAAGAAATTAGTGCCAATTGTTGCCAAGGTCATTAAAAATATTTCTGATTGGGATATCAAATTATTATTTGTTGATGATTCATCACCAGACGGGACAGCTGAGGAAATTAAACAGCTGCAAAAAAAATACTCTTTTGTCGAGTTGTTGGTTAACAAAAAGAAAATGGGTTTAGGCGGTGCTTATTTAGCCGGAATGAATAAAGCTTTTAACCAAATGGGGGCGCAGGTAGTGTTTGAAATGGACGCCGATCTGTCTCACGATCCAAAAATACTTGCCTCATTTTTGCGAGCTATTGATGCTGGTGCCGATCTTGTTCTAGGATCACGCTATATAAAAGGTGGTTCGATTCCAGCCAATTGGGGGTTTTACCGTAAATTTTTAAGTGTGGTGGGTAACTTGACTGCCTCAGTTATTCTGGGTTCGACCGCAGTCAGAGATTGGACAACCGGTTATCGTGCTATCCGCAAGGAAGTTTATGACAAAATTCACCCGGAGTTATTAAGCGAGCGTTTCTCAGGCTACACTTTTCAGATAGGGTTTTTACACAAATCACTTCGAGCAGGTTACAAAGTAGTTGAAGTGCCTTTTCACTTTGTTGATCGAACGGTTGGTGTGTCCAAATTGGGACCAGAATATATAATTAACACACTACTCTACATTGTGGGAGTGCGCCTTAAAGAACTGTTTAATCATCGAATCACTAAGTTTGCCATTGTTGGCGGCATCGGGTTTGTGGTTAATTTAACTTTTTACCACCTATTTCGTTGGCTTAGCTTATGGACAAGTTTAAGCTCTTGGTTAAAACTTGCTGGTCAGAATGGTTGGTTTAGCAATTTATTATCAGATGAAGGTTTGGCGGTCGCTTTATCGGCAGAGGTGGCAATTTTGTCAAATTATCTCTGGAATAATATCTGGACATTTAAGGACCGGCAAATTTTTGGTTTTATTAATCACGCAAAGAAGTTTTTGCAATTTAATTTTGGCTCATTAGGATCGGTGGTGATTCAATATTTAACGATGCAGATCTCAGTGCTGACTTTTGGTGTTTTCACCCTACTTAAAGTCTGGAGCATTGATATAACCAGTGATAATTTATATCTGATAATCGGTGTTTTACTGGGGATGGTTTGGAACTTTACAATTTATAGTCGATTAATCTGGCGAAAAAATAAGTAAGATATGAGAAACTGGCTAACGGTGTATCGACAATGGTGGGTGAGGCTTTCTAACTCTCAGCGTTGGCAGTACTTAGCTGTTTGTATAGCTACTTTATTTGGTGCCGCTTATCGTTTGTTTAACTTACCAAACAGTCTTCAGTTTCTTGCCGATCAAGGTCGTGATGCGATAATTGCTCATGGAATTTTACACGGCGATTTTACTCTAGTTGGACCGTCTACAAGTGTTGGTGAAATGTACCTAGGTCCAATTTATTACTATTTTATGGCGCCATTTTTGTGGTTAGCCAGCGGTAGTCCGCTGGGTCCAGCTTATGCGGTAGCGATTATTGGTGTTATAACCGTACCTTTATTGTTTATGGTTGGGCGGCGGTTGGTCGGACCAACCGCCGCCACCCTAGCTACTTTGTTATATGCTTTCGCTCCTTATGTTAATCTCTACACCAGATTTAGTTGGAATCCCAATCCGGCCCCCATAGTAACTTTAGGGATGCTTTATGCAGGTTGGAAAGCTTGGCACGGTTCGCCCAAATGGTGGATTGGAGTTGCTTTAGGTTGGGCAGTAATGATTCAACTGCATTACGTGGCGATGTTAATCGCTGCTCCATTTGGCATCCTATTATTAGCAGATTTTGTTCGTTCTTATCGAGTTGTTAAAATCGGTCAGACAAATCGTGCTCGATCTCTTTTAATTTCTAGTTTAAGTGGGTTAGCCATAATTTTGCTGTCTTTTTTGCCGCTAGTTCTCTTTAACTTACGATTTAATGGAGTGATTGCTAAAGGCTTTACTGATTTTTTTGCAGGTACCACTGCCACTGGCAGTGAAAATTTTCTAATAAGTGAGCGTCTAATAGCCTTTGTTAAAGAACACCATGGTCGGGCAATGCATATTTTCTTTGAGATTTGGGGACAAGAATGGGGAAGTTTATATCGATCACTAAATACGGCTTTACTATGCGTTTATGCTGGAACAGCATTTTTAGGTTGGCACTGGTCCAAAAAACATCATTATCAATTCGGCTTTTGGCTATTACTACTTGCTTGTCTGACTACTATTTCAGGTTTGGCTTGGTATAGATCAACCGTTCACCATCATTACTTGACGTATTTTTTCCCGATTTCTTATTTAGTAACCGGTGCAATACTGGTTTGGCTTCGCACCTACCTGAAACTTCCTGGACTTCTTCTAGCAAGTAGCTTACTAATTTACATTAGTTGGCTGCAGGTGCAGCCAAAGCAGCTAGAATATCTAGATACTTTAGGTTGGCCGATTTCAAAAATGGAAGCCGTGGCACAGACAGTTCTAAGAGAAATTCCAACAGAACAATCCTACTCACTGGCAGCCTTAACCGAAATTAAAGACTATCGCGGGTTAAATTATCGATACTTTTTGATTAACTCAAGTCATCCGCCGGTGGCTCAAGAAAATGTTTCTGATGCAGACTGGCTGGTGATTATTGCCGAAAACCCTCGGGAAGCAGACAAAGTGATTAATTCACCTGTTTACGAGATTAGTTCCTTCCCTAAGGGAGAGTATAAAATAGTCGACTATCCTGGTGGGCCACTGATTTATCTGATAGCTAAGCAGCCATAATTCCCAGTGACACCCACAAGCAGGCGTATTAGAATAAAATAGTTTATGCCAAATGTTTTTCTTTCGGTAGTGATCCCTTCCTATAATGAAATTAAAAATCTACGACGAGGTGTACTGAATTCAGTGTTAGATTATCTCAAAAAACAGGATTATAGTTTTGAAATCATTTTGACCGATGATGGTTCTACCGATGGAACCAAAGAGGAATTAATTAAATTTGCTCAAAATCACCCTCAGGTGAAAACTCAATTAAATTCTCACCGAGGCAAAGGGCCAACCGTGGCGGCCGGGATGCTAGCAGCCACAGGCCAATATCGACTTTTTACAGATTTTGACCAATCTACGCCTATATCAGAGATCGAAAAAATGTGGCCATTTGTTGAGGATGGTGCCGATATTGTTATTGGCTCGAGAGCCTTACAAGGAGCCAAACGTGATAAAGAGCCTTGGTATAGACACATTATGGGAAAGGGCTTTAATTTCGTGGTTCAAACCGTGGCAATCGCCGGTATTCATGATACCCAATGTGGTTTCAAACTTTTTAGTGCTCAGGCCACCGAAGATCTTTTTCCCAGGCTAGTGATTTATGTCAATAAAGAGAGGCAAGATGCTTTTACCGGCGCCTTTGACGTTGAATTGCTCTTTTTAGCTAAAAAACTTGGCTATCATATTGCTGAAGTGCCTGTCTTGTGGGAGCACAATGAAAGTGATCGAGTCAACCCAGTCAAAGATTCTATCAGGATGTTTTTGGATATTGTTAAAATACGACTTGCTGACTGGCTAGGGCGATACCATGCGTAGCATCAAGATTTTATCGGTCAATTGGTTAGCAATTCTCTTTTTTTTATCGATTCTTACTTTTTTTTGGTCGCAGATTTATATCGATTATAATTTAGTGTTTTTACCTCTTGATTTTGCCTGGCGCTGGCAACATTGGTGGCAGAGTTGGCGGAATCAACCAGAGTTATTAACAACAATTTATATTGTGCTCATAGCAAGTTGGTTGATTGCCTGGTTTCAGTTGAGCAAAACCAACTATCAATCTGTTTTACCCAAAATAACCAGCCGATCGTCTTGGCAGATTATTAAATGGTGGTTAATTATAATGGTGCCTTTATGGCTCGGATACAATGCCTTGTCTCACGATATATTTAATTATCTATTTAACGCCAAAATGGTTCTGTTTTATCAGACAAATCCACATCAAATTACGGCAATGGAGTTTGCCAGCGATCCCTGGGTAAGGTTTATGCACAATATTCACACCCCAGCGCCTTACGGCTACGGCTGGACGGCTGTTTCGCTATTGCCTCTCGGTCTAAGTGCTGGCATTTTTTCGCTTGCTTTTTTGTTAATGAAGATGTGGTCAGTTTTTGGATTCGCAATTTATCTATTGATAATTTGGTGGTGGTTTAATCGCCTTTCTCAAAATAATAATTCAGCTAAGTGGTGGTTTTTAGCTTCTAATCCATTGTTTGTATTAGAGGTTGTGCTTAATGGTCATAATGATTTTTGGATGATGTGGCCGGCGTTATTATCAATTCTATTATTACAACTCAGATCAAAGTTTAATTGGCGATATGGGTTGGTGGCGGTTCTGCTGTGGACATTTTCCTGGAATGTTAAACTCAGTACAATTCTTTTAGCTCCAATTGTGCTGTTTATGTTTTTACAGCCTGTAGTTAATAAGTATCGGCAAATTGAGTGGCTGGGAAAAACAAATGATTTTTTGATGAATCACTGGGGAGATTTTGCGGCATTACTAATGATCTTACCCTTATTTACGGCTCGATCGCAGTGGTTTCACCCTTGGTATTTAATTTGGCCGCTAGCTTTTTGGCCATTTGTTAAATGGTCAAGCTTACGGGCGATTTTGCTAGGATTGATGATTAGCTCTTTACTAAGATATTGGCCTTGGCTGGCCAATAATTTAGAATACACCGATCAGGTGATTTGGCAGATGAGAGCTACAACTTGGATTGGAGCGCTTATTGTTTTTGGGATTTGGTTGATAAGAAAGTTTTTTAATCGACTAGACTGCGATCATCTCCAGAAAGTATAGAATCGTCATCACCATAGTCCCCCAGACAATGGCTGCGGCTAATAGAGGTTTGTCTTGCAGTAACACTCTTTCTGGTGATTCTCCTTGATTATTTTCATAAACCAGCTGCAAATAACGCATCACAATGTAAATTACGAGTGGCACGGTTAACATTAGCCACTTTTGAGCCACAAAAGCTCTGGGAACGTAAGCGAGAAGGGTGGGAATGTTGCCTGCTGTTACAGAGCTGTCAAGTTGAAAAGCAAAGAGGGCATAGGTAAGCCAGGTGGCATTAGCAAACATCCCAGTATAAATATCTAATAAACGTTGGCTGTATTTTTCTAAAGTTTTTCTAGTGGCAAAACCAACTCGATTTTCCATACCGGTTAATAAGGTTCGCTCGCTTTGGCGTTTACTCACTGCGATAAAGAGGGATGCCGAGATTACTGTTAATAAAAACCAAACATTCATATGGAGGTTAACTGTAATTGCACCGGCATAAACTCGTAGCATAAACCCTGCAGCTATCGCTAAAACATCTAAAATAGGAATGCTTTTCAGGACCATGTTATATGCCAGCTGAAGAAGTAAATAACTTCCAGTTATTAGAAATAAAAACGGTGACAAAGACAAAGATATTATTAACGATAAAATTATTCCGGAGGAAGCAGCTAATAGAGCGGTACGCACTGAAAGATCACCGGAAGCGAGAGGTCTTTTTTTCTTAAACGGATGCTGTTTGTCTGATTTTCGATCGACAATATCATTAAGAATGTAAAGAGATGACGACAAAATACAAAAAAGAAAAAAAGTTGTGGTTACTTGCAATAGATAATTAGGAAAATCAAAGAAAAATAGACCGGAAAAAACCAAAGCGGCGTAAACTGCCAGGTTTTTTATCCATTGTCTAGGACGGGCGGTTTTGAGGAGGTAATAGAGCGTTTGAACCATATAATCATTGCCGTAAATACAATTGCTGCAGCCATCATAGCATAGAGTTTAGCCCTAGAATCCAGCTGTAAGGCGATAATACCAAACAAGGCAGTTGTTACCCAATAAAAAAAAGCAATTCGTCGTTTCCCCCAACCGGCGTCGAGCATTCGATGATGAAGGTGAGCTCGGTCGCCCCAGACAGGCGATTGGCCTTTGGCCAATCGCCTGACCAAAGTAAAAATTCCATCAGCTGTGGGAATAGCCAGTAAAAGTAAAACTGTGGCTATCTTGGCTCCGGATAGTATCGCCAAAACCGACAAAAAATAGCCTCCCAGCGAACCGGCCGCATAGCCAGGCATCATTTTTTGCGGATATTTGTTCCAAAGTAGTAGACCGGCATAAGCGCCGCTAACACTTAAGGCTAAATTAATCACGGTAACCTGACTAGTATCGCCGATGAAACGGAGAGCTAACAAGGCAATAAAAATTGCCGACAAGCTAACAAATCCTGGTAGTTGGCCGTCGACACCTTTAGCCCAGTTAACGGCGTTCATATTCCAAACTATCCAGGCAATGGCTAATAAATCGGCAGGCAAAGAAAAAGATAAAGGATGATTAAATAACAGCAATGAAATTGGCCACTGATTCAAGAAAATTACGCCTTCACCTAAAGGGTTAGTGATATAGTCAATCCCAATCCCGCTTAGTACTACACAAACAGCGGCTAAAATATTGATCACTATTCGTAAGTACGGACTCAAATTGTAGGCATCATCCAAGGTTCCACTAATCAGTAGTAGTAAGGCACCCAGCAAGATGCCGTTCAGTGAAGGATCGTAGTGATTAAGTAAAACAACGCCCGCAATAATTCCGGTCGAGACCACCAACCCACCGCCTCTTGGAACTGGATAGGTATGGACGACCTTGGGGTGTTTTTGTTTAGCTGGATCGTCCACCCAACCAAGACGTTGATAGAGGGAGATTATTAGTGGCGCGGCCGCGGCCGCGGCCGCGCCACTAATAACCCACGTAATAACCCAATTAAGTTGCATATTAAATATATCTAATTGATCTTAATTCTATTTAATTTTAATAATCAGATAGATTACAAAATCACTTTCATTATTCTTATCTGAGCAATTAGTAGTAATATCAACAAAACCAGACCGCTAACAAAAGCTAATCTGGATAAATAAAAACTGTGCTCTAAATTACTTTTTCTTCCTTGCCAAATTGCCAAGATAGCAACCAGAACACTAAGAATAGGAAAAACCCAGAAGTAAACTTTTGGAGCTAGTTGTTCGGCCGGAGAAGGCAACGAATACCAGAGAGGAATTAGCGGTGGACCAAAAAGATACAGAATTGCACTCAATAATAAGCTAACAGTAAGCAAAGCAAAGAAAATAAAAAGAAACTTTTTATTTTGGGAGTGAATCGAGTATTGCCAGCGCATAATGCTATTGTATCAACATCAAGCTGGTTAAAGTACTGCGTCGATAGAGAATCATATCTTCAGTTTCAACCGATCTCAAATAGTGCTCGCCAAGATATTCGTTGAGATCAGGCCAACTAGTTTCATTTTTCATAACGACTATATGTGATGGTTTTGCTAGCTTAACTTCTTGTAATACATTTTGATAGGCATACAAGTCGTGAATATGAAAGGCAACCGTAAACTTACTAGCCGGCACTCTTTTTGTCAGTGCATACAACATTGGGTTGGTTCCCCAAACAAATAATCGATCGTTGGAAAATGAGTTATCTATGATTGTTTGAGCCATAACCTCATTTTGACCAACCAGAGAATTAAATTGCTGATGATACTCTGTCTGGGAAATCTGTCCCGTAACCAACTTTAGATATTGGTGATAGTAATCAACAAAAGGGTAAAGTTTAAACTGCAGCAGAATTAAGGCGGCCGCCGAAAATAAAATTGGCAAGGATGCCACAAGCTTGGAGTACCAGTGTGACTTAGTAAACAACCAGGCGGCCGCCAACAGAGACAATGGTGGCACTAACTGCAAGAAGTAATGCGGATAAGGGCGATTAGACAATAAGGCAGCAAATAAAGCCAACCAGCTCCACCAAGACAGCCAGATTAATTTTCTGTCCGCCGAGCGTATAAAACTTAGATAGGTTGTCAGTAGTAAACCAAACACTAACCATAAACCTTTATTAAGTAGCTCAAATTGTGTGCCTAGCCAAATATTGTCGATTGGTACAGTCCAGTTGCTGGTGTAATGAAAATTGTAAAGCAGACCAAATTCTAAGAATGCCGACAGGCTACCTCTAAACCAATAATAAATAGTAAATAGAATCAGTGGCGACAGAAGACCAGCAACAAAAATTAAGCCTCCCAAAATAGTTTGTTTCAGTGGTGGTGTACGAAAACTCCTCGGGCTGATTAACAACCAAAGCCCTGGCAGACTTAACCATGCAAATATGCTTGCTCCGGCAATTGCGTCAAATATGCCTGGCACTTTGGTCATCACGCCACCACCAAACATTAATCCCGCTACAAAAGATAACCATAAGTCTTTGGAAGTTAGTGAACGGCTTTCTGCTTGTAACCAGTTATTAAAAAAAGTAGTTTTGCTTAAGAAATACAAGCCTGCTAAGACAAAACCAATCACGAACAGTTCGCCATTGGGAACATTGCCTTCCATAAATGAAACATTGCTCAGAAAAACAAATAAAACTGAACTAAATAGAGCTACCTTTAAACTGGGAAATAGTTTATTTGCCAATCGCCAAAAAAGGTAAGAACTAGCCAACATCCAGACTGACATTAATAATCGAAACCATAATTGGTTGGGGACAGAAGCAAAGTAATAGATTAGCGGTGTTTTATGGTCCACAATTTCTAAGTACAGTCGTTGCCCAAATTTTAAGGCGTTGCCGATCGTTAAATATATTGCTTCATCACCATACCAATAAGGCTCAGATAAACTTGGTAGTCTCAAGATAATTACTAATAACCACAATAAAAATAGCCACTCATGTTGATTAGCCCAAGTTTGGCAAATGTGCCAAACTCTCGACCAACTAAATTTTTTGGGTTGTGAAGATATTTTTTTCTTAAGTGTCGATGACTGAGTTTTGGTGGCCAGTGAATTGGTCAGCATAGATTAAGTGTAGCGATTTTGCCTAGAAATTGCTATAATTACCGAGTTGCTAATCGAGTTTAACCGATAAAACAACAATTTCTGTCAAATGGGGATGTATCGTTTTGACGGGAAATGTTCGTGAACAAGGGCGCGTCGAATCACTGACGTAATCAGTGAAAATCATAAATGTCAACAAACTTGACAACGCCATGAAGAAGCTCGCCAACTTTGTGTTCGGCGGCTCCAACGTGGTGCCAGCCGTTGCTTAATTAGCAACACTGGTGTCCCACCGCTTTGTACCATAAGCGCAGGTGGTGGGGCATAAACCCAGCTTATGTGCGTTTTAGTCTGGCTTGGCGACCAGCTGAAACTAAGTTTTTTCGTCAGCGCAGGTGAATGGTTGGTCCGTTTTCCACCACCTGTTTAAGCTAAAAGCGAAACTACACGCGTAGTCCTAGTTGATGATCTTTTTCGGACTCGGGTTCATTGCCCGACATCTCCACATTTGGGAATTCAGCGTTGGCTGGATCCCGTAAAAGATTGATGGCTTCGCTAAATTTGTAGGTTCCAAAACCTTTTTTATAATCGAAGTCTAATCCATTTTCAAAATACATATAAAGAACCGTTCTTTGGTCTTCTAAATTATCACTGTGCCAGAGTAAAAGCGGATTTTCTAGTGTGTCATAGACACGGTTTAAGCAAGTTCCAAATTTATTTTCAGTTAATTTTGGTTTTTCATCACCCGAGCCAATATGATCTCTCTCATTAGAGAGCTTCTCTATTAATTGTTCGTACACACTGACAACTTTTTCACTGGAAGCCTGAGATGACCTTTTTGCCAGCGTTTCTAGCTCCTTATCAATTTCCAACATCCTATCTTTCAAACTAGATATATTTTTTAGCTCTCTTTGTTTTTCTGTTTCCCAAACATCGTTGAAAATGGCAGTCGCTAGGCTTCTAGCTCCTTTAGTGGCTTTGGAGTGTTTTAATACAGCCTCAAACTTTGTATGTATATCCCACGCTTTGGTTACCTTATATCTATATTCACAATCCTTATTTTGACACCAATAGTTAGGGTACTTACCTCCATTGCCTGTATTCCAACTAGCACGTAATTTACTACCGCACTTGCTACAAGTAACGAATCTCCTGAGAGGAAAATCAGTCGAACAACTTTTGTTAAACTTAGGTTTTGATCTTCCTGCCAACTTATCCTGAATAACGTGGTGAATATCTATACTAATAATTCCCTCGTGTTGCCCCTCAGATAAGGAAATTTCCCACGGTTTATACTCAACATAACCTGCGTTTAATGGAGTAGAGAGAAGCTTTTGCACCCCATGAATAGAAATTCTCCTATCTAAACCATGTTTTTTGTATTCTTCATTCAGAAAATCTTTCACCTCATGTTGTGTGTTTAGTAAGTTCTTGGCATACCGTTCTAGCGCCTCCTTAGAAATTGAAGCCATTGGTTCTCTTGATACTAAAATCTTTCCATGTTGCTTTGATTTAATATGTTTGAATTGAGGAGGAGGACAAAAAGGCCAGAAACCTCTTTCCAATCGTGCCTTTTGCTTTTGAATAACCTGCCTTCTATTTTGTTTTCTCTCTAGTTCACCTTGTAGAGCTAAGATGCCCTCTACAAATTCTCCCTCTGGTGTATTCTCAAAATTAAAATTGAGACATTCAAGGGTTGCTCCTCTGGCCTCAACTAATTCCATTTTTAATTTCAAATGCACGGAGTAATCTCTTGCAAATCTTTTCAAGTCATCAAAAATAATTACGTATTCTTTGTGAGCATTCTTATCCAAAAAAGAGATCAATTCTTTCATGGCTGGACGATCGAACAATGCACCTGACACGCCTTTTTCTTCAAATACTTTTTCAACCTTATAGCCTTTGGAGAAAGCATAGTTTCTGCACCTTTTCTCCTGACTGCCTAAACCATTACCTTCTTCTACCTGTCTTTTGGAGGAGACTCGACAATATATTAAGCAACTTTTCACATATTGTTTGTTTGTCATACTTGTCCTTTCTGCGAAACAAACCCATCTTGAGGGGTTTGAAGCTTTTCTAAAGTTTTAAAAAATCTGTTTTCTAAATTTGTTTCATAACGAGCATATAATTCAGAGCATTTTGTCATCGCATCAATACTGATTTTTGGTTCGTGATCAGAGAAATCAAGCTTAATAAAGCCATTGTGAAATTGTGACTCAATGAATTCGGCTTCTGCCCTAGCCGCTCTACACATTCTTAAATAAAGTAAAGCTAATTGCTCAACAAGTATGTGCTCAATGATACCTTGTGGTGAAAATTCTCCTTGAAAAAGAGCAAGTATTTCTTTGCTATCAACAGAATCATATTCAGTAATGAATTTTCCCAGGATGCCATGCTTAACAGCGTTAAAACGAATTCTTTTTTTCCCATCACTAGTTTTTACTCCACCTTTTAATCCATTGATTTTATTAGCTTTTATTTGTTTTCTTGTAGACATAATTCGCTCCTCACAATGCATTCGGCAATTTTATAAATTAAGTTCCTAATGGCCTCAACTTGGTCATCGGATAGGTTTTTATTTTTTAAGTGCTTTTTGCACTCTTCTACTGACAGCACAGCCAGATCTCCTTTTAAGAGATACGTTGCTGTGTGCAATAGTACTCAATTTATGTCAATATATAGCTGACTGTGTGTCATGCCGTTTACAGAGAATCATCCAATTTTTTTTGAATAGTTCTCTTTATTCTTTTTATTCCTCCATTTATTTCAAGAAGTTCAATTTTTTGGTACTTATCTTCTTGAATAATGTCAAAGAGCTTTTTTTCTATGTTTTCAGTTTTCTCGAGCTCAATCAGTACAGGTTGTCCATCATTGAATCGAACCCGAATTGCATCAAAACTTCCACTTCTAATCTCCTTTAATAGAGAGAGTTCTTGCTTGGAAACTGCTTCGAATTTGGGGACGATTGTTTTCAAATTAAGATTTGGATAAATAGACTGAATAATTTCATTAAGATTAAGCAAAATGTGAGATGGGTAGTTACCCCTGATTTTCTGGAATTCCCTATACTCATTCTCTAAGCAAAATTGGGCAAAACCGTCAGCAAAAACTACAATAAAAACACTATTACCAAGAAACGCAAGATTATTGAAATAATCAAAGTATCGAGTCCTTATTCTTCCATCGATGGATGTATAGAAAAGCCATTGTCGAACACTTTTAACTTGATCCAATGAAACATTAAATAATCTTAGTTCTTCAATAATACGTACCCAAATTGCTTCAGTAATACTTAGCTTACGCCATTTACCTTCTTTTTTATTTGAATCATGCAAAAGACCTAAACCACTCCAATGGTTAATTACTCTTGATGAGACGCCCGTCTCACTCACTGTATATCTTTTTTGCTGGAGAATATGAAGAGTATCGCTTTCACAAAAGTCAACATAAGCTTCGTCAAAATCCACACCTCTTGTGATGACATACTTTGCCATGCTAGATAACTGATGACTATTTACACTCATAATTAAAATATACATGAGTGTAAATTTTAGTCAATAAGTGATTTATTGGCGATGGTTAATTGAAATAATTACCACTCCCACATACCACTAATAAAGTCACCATTGGGATCTTTACAGTAAACAAAGATTCTCTTTGCTTCATGAGTGCTAGGGTTAAATTTCTCACCATTATCTTTGGTGAACGCTGCATAGCCCCAATCATATGTCCCACCAGCTTGGATTGGTAAATCCATTTCATAATGATAGTCATCATTTAGAGTGATCCTGCAGTCATTCCAATCAAAGTCATTTTGGTTTTCAACGCCAACTTTGAGCTCTTCACTAATGGCTCGACCTTTCAAGTCATACTTTTTGTTAGTCTCATCTACTTGAATAGATTCGGTGGATTCCTCAGATTGAGGTGCTTCACCTGGCAAGAAAATACCTAGCAATATGAGTAGCAAGAACACTGTACCCACTGAACCAATAATTTTTTGAACAAGGGTTAGTTCTCCCCATTTCTTGACTTTCATAAAAAGCCTTTCTTTATTATTTTGTACTCTGGGAAGATTGACCTACAAAAAGGGACAACCCTCTCAGGAAGTCCGCTACCAACGTCCAACCGTCAACGAGAGTTGCCCCTCTTAACGACCGTTGGACGTGATATTTAAAGTCTTTTGGTAGCGGACTCTGATTTGATTCTATCAGATCTATAGAAATCTCACATATCTAATAATCAAAAAATAACTTATCTTGATATAATTCTTGTTGAATGAAGATAAATAGAATAGTTATTGACAACTACAAGAGTATTAAACACCTGGATGTCTCTTTAAGTCCTAAACTAAATGCTTTCATTGGTGCAAACAGTACTGGCAAAAGTAACATTTTTGATGCGATAAATTGGCTTCTTGGTCCAACTGGGCCATCATTTAATTCTGTAACAAAAAATGATCACTTCATGGGTGATGAGAATAATAAAATAAAAATTCAACTATATTTTGATGATGGTAATTGCTTAGAACTCGCAGAAGAATGGCATGATTACGCTGGGAGGTTGAAATCTGGATTGAACATGAACGGGGGTGATTATTGCAATCAAGAGACAAGAGACTTATATATGTGTGCTTACTTGGGAACTGATAGAAAGATTTTAGATTATCTTCCTTCAAATAAATGGTCACTAATTGGGAGAATTCTACATGAAGTAAATAAGCAATTTCTTGAAGAAGAATACACACATAAAGGGCAAAGTAGACCTAAGACGGAATGGCTAATTCAATGGTTGTCTGTTATCAGAGATAGACTTCTATTTAGTGTTACTGATCAAAGTGGTCAAAACATTATGCAGAGGTTTCTCCAGATATTACAGGAAGAAAGTGCTAGACAGTTAAATAGACCAATTACGGATTTCAAGGTCGACTTAAGCCTATACGATCCATGGAATTTTTACAGAACCCTGCAGTTAATTGTAAACGAGTCAGATATGGACTTAGAATTCCAAGCCTCAGACTTAGGAATGGGGGTTCAGGCTTCTATAAGTGTTGCAATCTTGCAAGCTTATTCTCAATTAAACTTATCCAATAATAGCCCAATATTTATAGATGAGCCAGAACTTTTTCTTCATCCACAAGCACAGAATAACTTTTATAGAGTTTTGCAGGAAATTTCAGAAGACAAATATAACGAGGGTGGTGAGCTAGTAAGAGAAGGTACGCAAATTTTCTACACAACCCACTCAGAGAAATTTCTCTCGACTTCCAGGTTTAACGAAATTTTCTTAGTAAGAAAAAATAAGGAGAAGGGTACTCATTTATATTTTGCTAAGCCTGACAGTTTCAGACTAGACCTTTTATATAGAACTGGTATTAACTCAAGTAATGAAGAGATTATGCTTTATCACCAGACTGCCTATGAACAGACTGGAGATTCTCAGAGAGCTAATGAGGCTTTTTTTGCAAACAAAATTATTCTTGTTGAAGGGCAATCTGAGTCAATGCTTTTGCCATTCCTTTTTGAAGCGGTAAATTTTGACTATTTGAAAGAAGGCATTAGTATTGTTCGTTGTGGAAACAAAGACGAAATTGATAGGTTTTATCGTTTGTACACAGAATTTGGCATACCTTGCTATGTCATTTTTGATGGCGACAAACATCTAGAAGGATCAGGTAAGGGAATAGATAATATCAAGAAAAATAAAGTGATAATGGAATTATTCAGAGATGAAAGTGAAGATTATCCTGACGGTAAAGTGACTGAGAATTACTTGGGTTTTGAATACACATTAAACGAAAACATTGGTTTTCAAACTAACAAAAAAGGGCGTGATCTTTTTATTGAGTTTAAGAAAAGATATTCTGAGGAGAGTCTCCCTGTTCCTGAATGGGTCGAGGAAATCACTGAGAAAATTAAATTACTTTCTACAGAAAATGTTGAAAGTGTACTTAAAAAGCCAGAATCTATAGAGGTAGACGAAGAAGATGGGCTGGTTTTTTAATTACTTCTTACTAACTAAATTTTGATTAAAAAATTTGTTGAATCTTGATAGCTCAGGTACGGAGACGATTTTGTACTGCTTTAATTTATTGAGAAACGATAGATAAAAAACATACAAAGTAACCAGTTCCATTTCAACACCATCATTTGATTGACTTGCTAGGAGGTCATATCCTTCCTCAGTTTTTACAATGAAATTATTTGTACCTGTCAGGCTTACGTGGCTAAAGTCAGAAAGATACCTGTATACAATTAAATATTGATATTCAAATGGATGACCAGGTTTGCTGGAATCAGATCCTCTGTAGCGTCTGTCCGCTATTCTAGCCCTTTCAATCAGGCTTTTCTCAAAAAAGGTAGAAGCTTCAAGATCCTTTTTCTTTCCAAAAATTAATCCCCGTTTTCTATATATTTCTAACTCCTCATCAACCTTACTTCTCATTTCAGAAATAGTTTCTGGGGTTATAACAGATCCTTCAATTATCCATGGATACTTTCTAGCAAAAACATCCATCTCTTCAACTAGACCCAATTTTGAAAAACTGTCATGCATCATGAGCCCATATAGGCGATTATCGCTATTGTGACTTAAGAAGTATGCAGAGTTGATCCAGACTTCAAGAATAGATCTTAACAAGACCATTGTAGGCCTTGGCCTGTACTGCTTGCACAATTCGAATACTGCTTCTGCGTAACTATTTACAACTCCAAACATGAGAAGTAAATAAGTCTGCTTTAAGTTTAGTTTACTCATTTGAACTTCAGCATCATTAAGTGCATTAATGCTAGAGTTCATCATTTCAGCAAGAATCTCTAAAAGTTCTTGTGATTTTTTTGAGCGTTTAAGTGTTTTTGGCATGTTTAATCTTTGATTCCATCAAATCATTTTCTTCTGCCCATTTCCTAAGAATCCTAATTCTTTTCTCCAGGTTTTCTCTTTCAGGATCACTAAGCTCATGCCTTTCATATAATTTTCGGTGCTCCTTCTCCCATTGCAAGAAACCTTTTCCTGATTCAATATCTAACTTTTCAAGCTCTATTGCTTGTTGCTCAATTTCTTCCTCACTAATATCTGGCATATTTTTAACATGATTAAGCAAATCCTGAGTAAAGTTGTCTTTCTGAGCTATTTTTTCTATTTCATCAAAAAAGTTTCTAGGCAATATTTTCGAAATAAGATCAATTTCTGAGCTAAGCAATACTGGGAACGGATTATCTATGCCAGTCTTTCTATGCCAGTTGTATTTAATAGCTCCGATTGGATACTTAAGTAAATGTGCTGTAATCACAACAACAGCAACTTTATAAAAAAGGTTTTTCCATTTTAGCAACTGCGAGCTTTCAAATGTTTGAAAATTACTTTTAAATAGTCCCACCCGATTTGAGAACTTATAACCTTTAGTATGGACAAAATTATGAAGGTATGTAATTTCATCATAGTAATCTCTAAAACCCACTAGTTCATCAAACTCAGCAATGTTTGCATTGGACTTAAGAATCTCCCATATTTTATCTGTCCTAGGAGTATTAGCCTCCCAACTGTCTTTGGATCGCAACCAGTCTTGAACTACAAGATGGCCGTCATCGTTAATATTGAAATACACTGAGAGTAAACCCAGCTCTAATGCCAACCTCAGAGACACAAAGGCCTGCTTGTACAAACCCTGCTCAGCTAGTAAATAAGATACCTGTATTTCATCCCAGGAGTCCTGATATGGAAATGAATGTCCAGAAAATAAATTTTCATAGGTTTGTGGGATGATCTTCCAAATACTGTGATACGCCCAAGCAATATTTGTTAACGATTCTTGAATATTATTTTCAGTCTCTAAGAATGTTTTTGTTTGCCTGATGACTTTTTGCGATTGATAATTTGTATATACAAATGGTAATTTTTGCATTACCTCTTATTTTATATGATTATCTTCATATGTTCATAAGATGGGATGTGGTGTTAGGTATATTGAAACGCTTCTCCCTGAGAAAAAATCCAACAGGTAGATAGTTGTTCCCCCCAAGTCGCAATCCATTCAATCAAGTGGTTCCACTTTTCGGACGACATCTCCACCAAAGTTTTTTTTGAAAATTTTCTTATAACTCAATAAATTATCAAGTAGTTGCTATATAATTATTTACTATGTTACCAATGGGTGAGTTTTCTAAAAAACATGATGATGTATCTGAGTATAGGTCAACTGAAGCCAAACTTGTGGAAAGATATTTCTTTTTTAAAGATATGTTGGACAGAAATAACGCTTATTTAAATGAACATGTTAAAAAGTGGCATATTGTTGAGGGTACTTTAGTCTTACCCACTACTTGTCATCAATGCAATGGTTATCGTGGTTTGATAGCCTCTGCTGATAGAAAATTGAGAAATATTGAAAAACAATTGTTAGAACTAGGCATTGATACCAGTCAGCTTCATAATACAAGTTCTACTTCTACTCAACGGTAAAAAACTATTTTCGATTTTTCCTAAAAGCTCTTACCCAATTGTAGCCGCAAAAGTTGCAGCAAAGATTTGGCTGGCGCCTGCCTGGCGGCAGGCGCCAGCCGCAGTCTTTAAGGTTGAACCTGTTGTGACCACATCATCAATTAGACAAATCGTTTTACCTTGACAAACTACAGGATTTGCCTCAAACATCGGTAACTCAGCTTGTCTTTGCTGCCGGTTCTTTTTGGCATGTGCTGTCCCGTGATCTAAGCGGCGCAGTGCCTTGAGATTGTATGAAATGTTGGTATAGTTTGATAAATGTTTAGCAATCAGCGCAGCCTGATTAAAACCACGCCAGCGTTGACGAGCGGTTGTAATCGGAATTGGAACCAACCAATCAATTCCTGCCTCTTGAATATATTTGCCATAGGCAAGCATCATAATTTTTGCTTGTAGTTGGCACAAGGCAAATTGCCGTTGGTACTTCACTCGAACCACAATCTCTTTGGCTAAATCTACATACTCTGTTGCCGACCAAATTTTGGCAACACCGGCATCAAGATTAATAAGACTCCACCAATCAATCTGAGAGTCAATCCAGGTTAAATGTGAGTGACAAGATTTACACAACCAACTACCCGGCCAACCACAACCAATACATATTGGAGGGGCAATTATATTAGCTAACCACCTAAAAGCCATTTTGTAATCATAAAAAGAGATTAGCAGGCAAAACTATCCGAAGACTTACGATTCAAGCCAAAACTATCAATCTAACAGGCGAGCAAAAGTCTGTTAATTAAGTCATTAATGGTACAATTCTCGGGTACCGTGACAATTGTAATTAACGATCTAGTTAATGATTGACGGTCAAGGAAGGGTGCCGGAGTGGTCGATCGGGCTTGNNGTGGGTTCGAATCCCACCCCTTCCGCAACAATCGAAAAGTTCTGGTAGACCCGCCTAATACCGCTGAATGGGTTGATGGGGCTTGCTAAATTTCCTTGATTTGAACATTTTTCAATTTAACAGCCGTGTAAGTTATTTATTGATAATTTCTCTTCTTACTGATTCTGAAAGATGAACAAGTAATTCATAAGGAATAGTTCCTGCGATTTTTGCAGCATTCACGATACTGTTCTCTTGATTTTCATCACTATAGATGCAAACAGCATCTCCTACTTCTGCATTTTTAACAGCAGAAAGATCTATGCTTGTCATATTCATAGATACCCTTCCAACGATTGGACAAACTATATCGTTGATTGTTACCACTCCTTTGTTCGAAAGTCGACGATCGACTCCTTCATAGTACCCAAGTGGAAGCAAGCCGACAGTCATAGTTTTTTGAGCAGTAAAAGTGCCGTTGTAACCAATTTTTTCACCTTTCTGGATTGTTTTGATTTGGGCAAGCGTAGTAACAAATTGCAGCGCTGGTTGTAGGCTTAATGATTGATATTCTGGATCTGAAAGTTCTAAAGGATTGATTCCATAACTTGCTAATCCAGCTCGAATGACATTAAACGTAGGATCCTTTATTTTAAATGCTCCACCAGAAGCTGAGATTTGTCGATACTGAAGTGAAATACCTGCATCTTCAGTTATTTTCAAAGCTTTTTTGTAATTGGCAATTTGTTTCTCTGTAAATGAACCATCTTTTGGGTTATCGGCATCTGCCAGATGAGAAGTCAATCCAACAATGTGTAAGCAAGATAGCTTTTTAACTTCTTGAATGAATTCGGGCAGATGTTTTATTGACACGCCTTCACGGCACATTCCGGTATCCACAAAAATATGAACATTACAGTTTTTTTGATGCTTGTTAAGCGCTTTTGCAGTTTCAAGATCAAAGATTGTAATGTGAAAGGGGAGTTGTTTTGTTAAGAAATTGTCGGGGTGAGTATAGCCAAGAATAAGTATTTTTGATTTAACATTCATTTTATATAGTTCATAGGCTTCATAGAGGCTATCGACAACTAAAAACTCTGGCCCAAGTGCATCAAAGATAGGTGTTACAGTTTTAAGACCGTGCCCGTATGCATTGCTTTTCAGTACAGGAACAATTTTTGCTTCTGGATGAAACACTTGTAAAACCTGATGGTTAAGCTGAAGTGCAGATTGATTTATCAATATCTTGTTCAAGTGACGATATTGTTTTTTGAATAGAGATGAGAGAATCATAACTGATGAACATAATTTTATCTGATAAAATCTTGCTTGTCAGGTAAAAATTTTGATTTTTGAGCCTTCGCAACATCGAAAATCGAGCTACAATGGCCTTATAACTTCTTATTACCAGAGGTAAATGGAGTGCGGTTCGAATCCCATCGTCTCCGCAACAGTTGAAAAGTTCTGACAGACCCGTCTAGTATTCTCAAATAGATTGATGGGGCTTGCTAAATTTACTTGATTTAAACAATTTTCAGTTTAACAGCCGCGTAAGTATACACTTTTTAGTTATAATGACATGTAAGTTATGCAACAACTCCCACCGTTTCCAGATCGCTATTGGTTGAAATTTTCTAACGAACCTGTGGAAATTGCTCCTTTTAATCCCCGTTCAGAAAAAGTAGCTGAGGAGTATATTTATAGGTTACAAACCATCTTAGTGAAGTTTCCCGTAAACGATATTTATCATCGTGGCTCAACAGCACTGAAAATTGCTGGTAAGGGTGATATTGAGATTGGAGTAATTCCTGATGAAAATTACTGGTTTGAGGTAATTGTAGACCTCTCACAACACTTTCATGGGCTCGGCAATTTAGATGAAGAATATGCTCGTTTTAATGATCGAGTTGATGACTTTGACATTGAGGTAATTTTGATGCGAGGGCATACTGCAAAACTAGATAAAAAACTTCACACGTTCTTGCTTGCTAACACTTCGCTCTTGAATGAATATAAACAAATCAAGCAGGATTATTGCAACTCTCAGCGTGAGGAAGCAGGTAAAGGCAATCCCACGCTTGCCACCATTGAAAAAATAGCCCAAGCGCTGGGAGTATCAAGCGACGAACTGCTAAAATAGACTTATGGAAAAATTTGAACAACCAAAAATTCTTCCGGCAGAAACTCCAAATGAAGCACCTAAACCAGAAGTTAAAAAGGTTGGCAGAGGTCTTTATGATATCAACGAAGGTGAAGGCGGGTTCGAGGTTATTCTCCCTGGATTGTTTGACAGGAAAAGAGAATTGATCGTTGGAACCCGACGAGAAAATTTCGCGACCAGAGAAGAAGCGGAGCAAGCCATCGCAAGGTCGAGAGAATCGGATAGAATTTTATTTGAAAGAGCTTCGCTCGAAAAAACATACCAAAAGCATTTTTTCCGTATTGACGAAACAAAAGACGGTAAATTTCGCGTTGTGCTACCCGGACTTGTAGATTCAAAAAATGGATATTATGTCGGAACAAGTTACAGAGAGTTTGACACATGGGATGAAGCGAAAGAGCATTTTTTGCAATCCCGAGAGAACGAAGAAAGATTGTCGCAAAAACCTCTGCTCGAAGTTCAAACAGGAGAAAGTGAAAAAATTGCTTTTTCTCAACTTGATGCCTTTAACCCGCGCGTTGCTCCATCGGAGCAACAACACGAGATTCCTGATTCAATCAGAACTTATTTAATGGGTAAAGGAAGATTGGACGGAACCGAACCAAGCGCCTCAACCTATCAAGAAACAATCAAAGAAAAAGATTGGGAACAAAAACTTTTTTCGTTCGTTTCTTCTTATCTCGAAAAAGACGGCACAGAAACCCTAAAAGAATTGGGAATTGAACACTTAGACGCCCTTACGCCAAAACAAGCGATTGATTTGGCGACGCGTATAGTCATAGATTTAACAAAATATAAATGGAGCGACACTAAGGACGTAAAGAGCGACGTTTCTCTTAAACCAGAAAAAACAGGAGCCGACAAAAGTACGGTTCAGCAATTATTGCAAGAAGGGCTTAACAGAAGAAATGATCCGAATTGGGAAGGAAACGGAATTTGCAGAAATTTTGCCAGTTCAGTTAAAGCGGTTTTCGAAGCATTGAAAGCAAGTCAAACAAGATTTAGCCAGCTTCGCGACACTTATGCATTGTACGAGGGCGGAATGGATGAGTTCGCACCAAAAAGACAAAAGAAAAATGTTATGGAGATGGATAGAACAGGACACGCTTGGAATACGTTCGTAACTGTGTCACGAGAAGGTGCGGCTAATGCAACCATTATTGACGCGACATGGGCAAAAAGAAATTTAGATACTAAAGAAGTTGAAGGTTTGGATCATACGCTTTTGCGAATGGAGCCAGTAGTTCATGCAGTTGGTCAAAATCTTTCAGAAAACGCGCCAAATAAAGAAGAACAAGTGCAACATTTGTTATCTTATTATGTTGTGAAAATTGAAGGGTCGAATCAACCTACCCCAGAATTACCACCCGTCAGCTCGCTCGATGAAAAAGACAAAACTTATTTTAGAGACATTGCTATTAAACATTTCGGCGAAAAATATGATTTAGCAAGTGTGAGCGAAGAACAAATTATTGCCCTTGGGCAAAGATTTATCGCAGAAGTGCAAAAAGGACAACAAGAAGAAACAGAGAGACAATTTTTTACGACCCGAGCGGTTGAATTGATGAAGCGGCAAGGCATACCGAAAGAAATTCCTCCGGTTCTCGCTAGAGCAATCAGCGCGGAGTATCAAAAAATTGGCGACGACACCGACAAATCTGAAATTGAAACAATTTACAAAATTTCTCAAACTACTTCTGGCGTGGACTTCGTGGCTATTTTACGAAGTTATTTGAAAGACAAACCCCTTTCAGATTATCATGCAGAATCTTTAATGTTTGCCGACAATGATTTGCAAATGAAAGTTTTTGATCAGATAAAAACTCACAAAGATTACGACAAGCTGATTAAAGAAAGTCCGAAGTTTCGTGCCAAAATGCGTGAGGCAGTACCGCAGTTATTCCTTGATTTTTCTCCTGGCACAAAAGCGGAAGATGCCGCGGAATTGAAACATTTGGCGGGAAAATCTCGCTTGCTAAGCCGTTATGAATCCATGATTGATCCGAGAAAACCATCCGAGGAAAGAATAAACGGATTTTTTGAAAAAGCCCGCCAAGCATTGAGAGCTGTAAACCCAGAAAAATATGATGCGTCAATGGCTAATCTTGATAACTACCAGCTAATAAAGCAATACGATAGATTGGATAGAGAGTTGAGGAGTTAAGGGAGTAATCCCGCGAAGCGGGATTTGTGCGCGCACTGGGTGGGTGGGGCAAGCACATATAGAAATGTTTGCGCTTAGCGCAATCCATATTGAATTAGTGGAGCGACGTCGAAGCCACTAAGCTCACGCATTACTACCAAACGCGGAGATGGGAGCGCGTCGGGCCGACGCAAGCGACGGAGAAAAG
>DBQK01000008.1:35794-93869 GCA_002305195.1 Patescibacteria group bacterium UBA1396 | reverse complement strand
TGATAGGAAATTTTTGGGTTTTGCCCCGCGCGAGCTTGTCGAGCGCGGCCGAGGCGCAAGTGTCATTCGTCAAAATCCTGCGGATTTTGTCCGAAATACATTCGAACTTCGTCCAATACACACCGCAACAAAAAATAGTGAATAAAAAACTACGGACAAACACGAACAACTTGAAAAAAAGCATCAACTCTTGTTTTAGGAGACTGTCGTTAGCTAAGATATCTTCAGCAATGATCAATCTCAAACTATTTCTTCAATACTTTGTATTGGGAGATGAACCAACTATTGAGATCATAAATCCTCAATTGAAGTTGGCCATAACTCAGGTTAGTCAAGCCAAGTCACAGCTTCAAGCAATTGAAATCGCCAGTCAGATGATGAGACACAGGTTTAAAGGGCTTAACTTCAGAACTTATTTTTATTGGTGGCGTGCGTGGGAGATTAATCCTAACAAATTATGGTCAAGAACTGGTTTTATGCATTGCCATCATCAGAATTTTTTGTTGAGGCTTTTGTTAGTAAAAAGTGGTTGGTTTAATAATAAGGATATCTCTTTTGGTTACAGTGCTGTTTGGTATGTCTCTCCTCATCAGTATTTAATTGTTAAGTTGCAAAACAAAACGAACTTGGCTTTAGATCCTTGGCACATCAGTCGAGGAGCAAGACCGGGCGAGTACGCAGCTGGCTTTACTTATCGACAATTAAAAAGTTGAGTCGGTTGGTGGTAAACTATTGCCATCCCAATCAAGATTGGCGAAATATGTTTAAGTTTGTAGTAAAAGCGATCTTTTTTTTGTTGGCAGTTTTTATTTTTGCCTGGCCAGTAAAGGCACAGTCTACTGCCAATGAGCCAACCATTCATTTTTTCTGGTCTGAAACCTGTCCCCATTGCAAGCAGGAGAAAGTATTTTTACAGTCACTTCAGCAAAAATATCCGGAGCTTATTATTCGTGATTATGAAGTTACCAACAACAAACAAAATTATGAGTTGTTTAAGCAACTTATCAAGGAACTGGAGATTGACTCAGTGGGGGTGCCTTTAACGGTGGTTAATAATCAAGCCATTATTGGCTACTACACCGATGAAACCACCGGTAAACAAATTGAAACTGTTGTTTTGGAAATGCTATCTGACAAGAGTAGTTCAGATGTTCAGCCTGATTTAGATGAAGGAGAAGGCACCAACCCTAGCAATGACGAAATGGTTGATAACGATCAAAATGCTAATTCAAATAATCAAGACAATAATAATTCAACCAATGCTACTGGAGATCAAGCTAGCGGTTTGTCCTCGATGCACATACCACTCATTGGCTTGGTAAATTTAGAGAACTTTTCTTTGTTGGGGTTAACCATCATTGTTGCCGCTCTTGATGGTTTTAATCCTTGTGCTATGTGGACCCTGATATTTCTAATTTCCTTGCTTTTGGGAATGAAAGATCGGCGACGGATGTGGATTTTAGGTTCGACCTTTATTGTGGCTAGCTCATTGGTCTATTTTTTATTTTTAACTGCTTGGTTGAATTTCTTTTTATTAGTTGGCTATGTTGTTTGGGTTCGGCTACTAATTGGCATAGTGGCGATTGGCGCGGGCGGATACTACTTGCGAGATTTTATTCTCAATAAGGATGGTAGCTGCCAGGTAACCGGCAATGAAAATAGGCGCCAAGTTTTTGAGAAACTTAAGGCTATCACCCAAAAGCAACAATTTTGGCTGGCGTTAAGTGGAATGATTTTACTGGCAGTGGCGGTAAATATGGTTGAGCTTATCTGTTCAGCTGGATTGCCGGCAATTTACACTCAAGTTCTAAGTCTGAGTGAACTGCCAAGTTGGCAATATTATCTGTACTTAGCTTTGTACATTTTGATTTTTATGTTAGACGATCTAATTGTCTTTTTTTCAGCAATGATGACATTGCAGATGACCGGTTTAAGCTCAAAATATAGTCGTTATTCTCATTTGATTGGCGGAGTGTTAATGCTCATTTTGGGTGTACTGTTGATTTTGAAACCTGAAATATTAATGTTTAGTTAGTTCATTGTTCAAGTTATTCTGCCCGTCTTTAATAATGAGATTTATTTTTGCATTATTTTTGGTTTTTAACACTTTCAAGATTTAAAGTTTGCTAAATCTCCAACTTGTTTCTTGTTTGATTCTCACGCATTTATCACACAGCAAACCTTAGATGTGCCTAATGAAGTTAATGAATAAGTTCTTGGGACCGACAAAATTTTTCCACGATTCTTCTTTAATTAATAAAAGCGGCCATCTAATGATGGCCGCGACACTTTTGCGACCATTTCTCAACCGTCAAAACGGCTTGGTTCCGAAGTAAAAATCGAAACTAGGCAGCTTAGAGTTTTGGCAAGTAAGTTTTTTTAATTATGGACGGTTGAAAGTGGAAAAACAAAAAAAGAAAGGGAGGTAATATGCACAAGCATATTCTTTCGGGCGTTAGTGGATTCGCCCTACTGTTACTCGTTGCTTCACCAGCTTCGGCATTCTGGTGGCCACAACCATCTAATGATTTGGTTGTAAAATCAGCCGATATTACCAACAAGGTTGAGGTGAGCTCCAACACTGGTTACAACTCTCAAGGAACCTCTGGTTTTGTGATGGGGTCATCACATGGTTTTATGTCATTTGGAGCTAAACCTGGTATGGTTGCCGGCGAGAACTGGATGGACACCGGCAATGCCAGCGCTGTGGGCAGTATCATGAACGAGGTTAATAACGGTGATGACTGTGATTGTTATCAAGATGTTGAGACAGTCAAGTTTAGCGCTAAGCTAAACAATAATCTCTATTCAGGTGCTAACACTGGCGATAATTCTCAAGGCACAATGGGTAAAGTGCTAGTCAAGCCAGGTATGGTGTTTGGTAAAAACGGGATGCAAACAGGCAACTCGTCCGCCCAAGGCCAAGTCTGGAATGTGGTTAACTCCTCAGTTTCATTTACTGAGTAATGGCTGATATTTGTTTGAGAGATCAAACAAATAGAGAAGGAAGGTGCGGGTGCCGGGCACACCCGGCATCCGCGCCAACCACCACTGACAAAAAATAACCAACAAACCAACAATCACATTAATTAACCATGAATCGTCTAATTGCCCTTATCATTATTTTGACTACTTTAGGTAGTAATTTAGTCTCGACCGCTATTTGGGCTAACGACCCAGTCGTTTCGGTTAGTAACAGTGAAGCTGTATCTGACGTAGAAAAAGATGAGGAGGATGAGAAGGAGGAGGAAAAAAAGGACGACGAAAAGAAAGAAGATAAAGAGGAAGATCAACAAGATCAAGATAATGACGATGATGAAACAGCAACCAGAGAAGAAAACGAGAAGATAGAAAAGGAAGACAACTCGAAAAAATCCGAAGATAAAGATTTGACAGATGTTTCTGAAAGTTCGGATAAGTCAGAAACTAATGACTCTCAATTAGACAAAACTACTCACTCAACAACAGAATCATCGCTAACCAAACCAACGGAAGGCTTGAATGTTACCCCAAACGAAAATCTTGATAACCAGCCTGCGGCAACACATAATCCAGAAGAATTAGAGCTAGAGAAAACAGATACAGAACCATCAGCTGCCAATCAACAACCAGACATGTTAAGTTCTGAAAGTTCTGATAAGAAAACTTTTGATGATCAACCCCCAAACACTTTTCTCCCTGAGAGTACTGAGTCAGCCAAATTATCAACTTTAGATCAGGAGTCAGAAATAGAATTAAATTTTCAAGCCAGTTCAGCTGCTAAACTAGATGACTTAACAGACGATTCTGATCTTCAAGCAAGTAAAGCTGCTAGCGAGTCGGGTGAGATAGCCAGTCAACCAGACAGCTTGAAAAGCACTGCTGGAACCGATTCTACTGAAGCCAATAATAAGGACACTGCCAGCACTTCTGCCTTATTAACAGAAACTGCTTCTGATTCGGAAAATTTAGCCACCGATTCGGCTCAAATCGTTACGTCGGCCGCTGACTTAACAACCGGTGATGCACTGGCCACCGCCAATTTACTCCAATTAATTAACGTTTGGCTAGATAACTCCACATTGCTGATGGATGCTCAAGATGTGGATGGCATACTAGATGTTGATTTAAATGAACTGTGGTTGTCGCTGCTAGCCTCGGAAGCCTCAACCAATCAACAACAATACACCGCCACTGCTTCAGCCACTCAAGTTGAGGCCGATATCGATGATGAAATTCAAGTTATTGCTGATACCGGCAACAACAATCAGATTTCAGATGGCGATACTATCTTAACCACCGGTTCAGCCACGGCAGTGGCTAACTTAACCAGCTTAGTTAACTCCTGGTTTATCAACACCAAATTATTGATCTCAACACTGAATTTATTACCTGATTTTCAGGGTAGCTTAATTTTGCCCAGATTAACAAACTTTCTAGGTGGGCAAAACACCATTCAAGCCGCTGATGATAATTGGCTCAATCTGGGTGATAACACTTGGTTAACCAGTTACCAAAATAATACTGCCCTGGTTATTGCCGACACCGGTCACAACCAATTACAAGCTGGAAGTGAAACCCTGCTTAACACCGGCGAGGCAACCGCGATCGCCAACGTGGCCAATATCGCTAACTCTAGTTTTAATGGTGTTTCCTGGTATGTTTTGTGGCTAAATATGGGAGGATCCTGGAACGGTCAGTTTTACGGATCCGATGCCGAAAGTGAACTCTCCTTATATCTGGGCAATAACCAACTGGGCATAAATTCATTATTAGGACTTAACTCGACCAGCAACAATTCTTCAACTGATAGCTCAACCAATAACTCTTCTCCAGGTTGTGACTCGCCATCTTGTCTTGATTCAGAAAACTTATCCTCTCAAGGGTCGATCAATAATCAGATTGAGGTAGTGGCTAACACTGGTTACAATTTTGCTCAAGCAAGCGGCTCTGCCACAATGAAAACTGGTCACGCCCTGAGCATTCTCAACTTGTTTAACGTTATTAACTCGGTGTTTGCCAACAGTCGCATCTTCATGAGTACCGTAAATATCTTGGGCAGTTGGACCGGCAATATCTTTTTTGCCTACCCAGAATTAGCTGTCGATCTAGCTAGCGACTACCAAACAGCCCACCTTGGTGAAATAGTTACTTATAGCCTGACTTATCAGAATACAGGTTTCGATGCCGTGGATGACGCCAAATTAATCGTCAATCTGCCAGCTGGAGCTCAGTTACTGAGATATCAAGGCTCGATTGCTCCGGAACAACTCGGTAATAGTTGGGTTTGGGAAGTTGGTGAGCTGGAAAAAGGAGAGGGTGGCCGAATAAATTTTGAGATCAAGGTTGACGACTGGGGTCGTTTGGCCAGCGCAACTTCAGAGAGTGGTTCTTGGTGGCAATCACTGATGCCGATCGCCCAGGCAAGCTCGACAACAACTCGCGAGGAAAAAGAAATTAATTTAGTGGCACAAATCCTGACTCAAGAAGAGCAGTATTCAGGCGAGCAAAACCAAGACAGTGAAACCCTGACGGTTTATCGAGAAATTGAGATTGCTGAACCAGGAGAAGCAACCAACCAGGATTCCGTAATGAATCAGAATAGCTACGTCTGGCAAGACTATCAGCTTTTTGATTATTCAGAACAAGTTGAGTCAGGTCAGATTATTGATTGGCCACTATTCTTAGAGATGGAAAACAACGTCAATGAATTTGTTTATACCGGCGATGTGGTGACTTTTAGCGGATCGATCATCAACGCCGCTACCGAGCCAATCTTTAACGCCGTTCTTTACCACCAGATACTCGATGAGAACAATGAAGTAGTGGTAGAGCTGGAAATGCCGATTGGCTACATTCCAGCCAATAAACGGGGTCAAGTTAGTTTTGGTTTACAGATGCCACCAGCCATTCCAGTCGAAAATTGGCACCTGCATTCGGTAACACAGATTCAGGCAATGACAGAGTCAGGAAATTATATTTTTTCAGGAGTGGCGGAAACCAATTTTGGGGTTAAGACCAAATTGGCTTTGCTAAGCGCTCCCTTGGCAGAGATTGCTCAACCTCCCAATCCTGAAAACAACCAACCAGCAGAAGGTGAAGTCTTGGGTGCTAAGACGGTGAAAAATGTGAAAAACCAACAAAGTAGTTTAATGGCTCATTATTTACTAGGTGCACTGCTGTTGTTTTTGATAGGAATAAGATTAATTCGAAGACGCCTAGTTAGACCTTTGACTTAATTTTCAGCAATCTTTACACTGACATTATCGAAAATATTTAAAAATCAAAGGAGAAATATGTCGAGATGGCTAATTCTAACAATGCCACTGTCCTTAATAATGGCGATCGCAGTCTTTTTTGCCATAATTTTACGGATTCCACCAGAGTGGGGTAGTTTGGCTCTTAAACCCAGTAAAACCTTGACGGTTTATGGCACTTCTAAGGAGCAACGAACCAACGAGATTGCCAGTTTTTCGGCTGGGGTTAATGAATACAACGTCAACAAGGATATAGCGATTAATACGGTTAACGAAACCATTAACACCATCATTTCGGCGGTTAAGGAGTTTGGTATACCTGACGAAGATATCAAGACCCAAAATATCTCGGTCAATAGAATGGATGATCCCTACTGGATTCAGCAGGGAAATGAAGCCCAGTGGTCGGTTAATAACTCGGTCGAGATTACCTTGCGGGATGTTAGTCGTGCCGATGAACTAGCTGATCTACTGAGCCGCTCTGGCGCTAGCAGTGTTTATGGTCCCAATTTTCGTTTGGATGATGATCAGGCCAAATCGGAAGTGGATCTGCTAAATAGCGCAATCAGTGATGCTAGAGAAAAAGCCACCAAAATTGCCGCCCAAAATGGCACGGTGCTGGGTGATATTTTGACGATCGATGAAACCTTGTCTAACTCAAATTCCTTTGAGCCTTGGCGATCTTCGGGGATGGGCGGCGGAGGAGACGTAATGGCCCTACCTGGAACCAGTACAGTTACCAAGACGGTACTAGTGGTTTTTGAGCTGGAATAAGAAGCTTAAGCGTTTTGAGAGGGATGATGACCACCTTTTGATAGCTTCTTATAGTTTTATATCAAATAATATCTAAATTGGTCCATTAGCACTTTCCAAGAGAGAGTGCTAATGGGTATTTATGGTCAAAACTAATTGATATATGGTTATAATTCGGTATTTATATCCTATAATCAAAATAACTCAAAATCTACGTTAATTATACAAAGTGGTAGTATCCGGATCTTGATTAGAAGTTTATTAGATAAGTTCAGTTGCTGAGAAAACTTAAATTTTTTACGGATGTAGTTTTGTTACCGGGCTAGGACTCGAACCTAGAATAAAGGCTTCAAAGGCCTCTGTGATACCATTTCACCACCCGGTAAAGAGGTTTTTTGCATTGATTAAGCACAATGCCACCAGATTATAATGCAATTTGCCGGATGATACAATTCTGATAGTTCAAAACTAGTTGATTCGACCAAAGAGTCAATTCGGGCCAGGCTTATGAATATTAAATAAAAAGTTACTCGCCGACGTAGCTCAGCTGGTAGAGCGCTGGTATCGTAAACCATAGGTCGTGGGTTCGAATCCCACCGTCGGCTCAGAGAAAGAAGAACGCCCCGCCGCTTTTTAAGCGGCGGGGCGTTCATATTATCTAAACCAAACTCACAAAATTTTCAGATGCTTATATTTAAGTATTTAAAAAATTATTCTTGTTCGCTTTCGGAGGCTTCTTCCATTTCCTCCAGAGCTGCCTCAGCTTGGGAGTCATCACCTTTGGTTGGACCGGTGATTTGTTCTGGTGGAACGCCTAGCTCATTAATAGTTAACGGCTCGCGAGGTGCACCTGCGGAAAGCTCGTCGCGAACTGAAACCTTGGGGATAATTAACTCCATACCAGCTGCCAATTCTTGCTCTGGCTCAAGATTGTTTGCCGACTCAATGTCAATATAGTTAAAACCGGAGCCGTAAAAAGCTTGCGCAATTGCCCAGGTTGAATCGCCGGGTTTAACAGTGTATCGAGCAGGTAAATTGGTGGGTACCTGTTCACCTTCAGCAGTTTCCTCAGTAATAACTTCTGATGGTAGTTCTTCGACCTCCACAATTGATGGTTCAAGTACGTCTTCGGTTAATTGAGCATCTTGGTCAACATTGCCGCCTTGACGCAAATATCGAAAAGCCAGCGAGCCAATCACAATAACCACGATGGCTCCTAAAATAATACTGATGATGGTTTCTCGATCGGTTCCGGCTGGGGTAACGACTGGTTTGCTGCGCTGAGCCATAGCTCCTCCTCAAGTTTAGTAATTTCTATTATTAATATTACTTATTACTTCTAACCTAAATTATTTTGACCTCGAAAGCAAGGGGTATTTGATAGATTATGTTCTAAAGGTTTGTGCTTATAGAGATTTTGATTGACCGATATTAATCGCAAATTATCCTAAATCAGATTGAGCAACGTTGATACGTTTGAACAAGCTAGAAATTAAGACAGTTAGCTAGTGGTTGGCGAGATTAACATTATCTGCTGTAAATCCTGTTATAATAAACACTTGCAGCTTCTCAGAGTGTATCAGAGAGTGAGCTGTGAATTTGAACAAGTTAAGACAGATTAAACTGGTCGCGTGGTGTAGTTGGTTAACATACCTCTCTGTCACAGAGGAGACCGCCGGTTCGAGTCCGGTCGCGACCGCCAAACTACAATATCCTCAAGAACACTTTTTTAACCAGTAGTTTTCAGTATTTTTAACTGTTAGAATATTTAAAGAAGCTTGTTTGGTGCTTTGGCTGATGATTTTCTCTGGCGAAAGTATCGGCAGGCGAAGAAATCGAAAGTAGTCAAATAAAAAGGAGAAATTATGTCAGTTGCTTTGATCGTAATCGCTATTTTACTGGTAGTGGGTTTTTATGTAATGGGGGTTTATAACTCACTACAGACTTTGTTGACCCAGATTGAGGCTTCGATTCAGGAAATTGGTAATCAACTTAAGCGTCAGGCAAATTTGATTCCCAACCTGCAGAGTTCAGTGAAAGCCTTCTTGAAGCAAGAAAAAAGCATCTTTGAGATGTTAACTCAGGCGAGAAAATCGGTTGATAAGGCCATGGCTGATACCAGCGCCAAATCTTTAGAAGCAGCCGAAAAACAGATTCAGGCTGTTTTACCCAAGCTACAAGTTTTGGTTGAAGATAACCCAGAACTTAAAAGTAATGAAACAATTCAGCAATTTATGAGTGAGCTGCGTGATACCGCCGATAAACTTACTTATGCTAGGCGAGCCTTAATCGACCTGACACAAAACTTTAATCAAAAATTAGTTACCTTTCCTTCTAACCTGGTGGCGAACATCTTTGGGTTCAAGAAGCAAAAAGGTTTGGTTACACCATTAAGTGGTGAGCATATCGAGGTATCGGCTTCCGAAACCGGAGATGTGAAGGTTGATCTTTAACTACTTGGTTACTCAACTTAGATAAGTGGCAGAAAATCCTAATTAGTTCTGTAATAATCGTGATATTGTTAAAGGCGAGGTAGGATGAATTTTTATCAACAAATTGCTAGTAATAAGCGAAAATCTTGGTTAATTGTCAGTAGCTTCTTTGTATTTGTTTGTGTGGTGGTTTACGTTTTTGCTCAGGTTTTAGGTTACGGAAGTGAGGCGGCTGGCTTGGCGCTTATTATTGCTGGCTTTTCCAGTTTTATAGGTTATTATTTTTCCGATCGTGTTGTACTCAGTTTAAGCGGCGCCAGGCCAGCCGCCAGAGACAAAGATTTTGAATTTTATACTGTCACCGAAAATCTCTGCCTTGGTTCTCGCCTACCAATGCCTAAGTTATATGTGATTGATGACTCGGCTATGAACGCCTTTGCTACCGGCAGAAACCCAGAAAAAGCAGTTGTTTGCGCTACTACAGGCTTACTATCTAGATTAAACCGAACCGAACTTGAAGGGGTCATTGCTCACGAACTATCTCATATCAAAAACTATGACATTAGATTAATGTCGATTGTGGCAGTGATGGTGGGTTTAATTGCTTTGCTATCTGACTTTTTCTTGAGATGGGGTATGTTTGGTGGTTCTCGACGAGACAACAAAGAAAATCATGGTGGCGGAGTAATTATTTTAGTTGTTGGTCTGTTTTTAGCGATTTTATCGCCAATAATTGCCCAATTAATAAAACTTTCAATTTCAAGACAAAGAGAGTTTTTAGCCGATGCCAGTGCAGCCAAGATGACCAATTATCCAGCTGGTCTGGCCAGCGCGTTGGCAAAGCTCTCTAGTGATCGTGAACCGCTTGAAGCGGCCAACAAGGCAACGGCGCATCTTTATATTGTTAGTCCGCTCAAAGGAGGAAAGTCAGCCGGTAACTGGTTGGCAAATCTGTTTAACACCCACCCACCGATTGAGGAAAGAATTAAGCGCTTGAAGGCAATGTAAGTAAAAAGGGTGTTTTTTATCACCTCAGCAAGTTGTTTCAAAACCGACTATCTTGGGGAAGGGTTGTAAACCTGACCATCAAGGGAATAGCCGTCTGAATTACTGTACTGATCGACAATATGTCTAACTTCATTCCAGTCAGTAACAATATAAAGACCCATTTGATTTAAGCGGTCTTGATCCTCTATTGTCCAGCCAACCTCAGCCAGCTTAGGTTGAGCAAAAGGTTGTTTGGCTAACAATATATGAATATAGGGCAATTTATTGACCTGGTTATTATTGTTTGACAACCAACCATACATCTTTTGGGCTAATTCTAAATTGTCATCAACCATAACCACTGGGGCAACTTGAGAATTAGTTTGTGGACTATCTGTCTGTCTCTGCTCTTGTTTTTGCTGTCTGATCTCAACTAGTTGTTTTAAAATTGATATTTTCCAATCGATAGAGTCGAAGTGGTTGTTGCCAGCATAAAACAAAATGCCACTTTCACGGAATAAATTTTCCAGTTGAGTCTTTTGCATAGCTCGCCAGGTACCTAACCTGGCTCTAGTCTGACTTGGCCTAGCAGTCAAGCCCCCCAATAAAATTGCAGATTGGCTAATAATTTCTAATAGCTCAGGAATTTCTGGTTGAAGCAACTCTCCCCGCTGATTAAAACTAAAACCAAGTTGTCTTTGGTCGGCAAGATTGCGGGTATATTTTTCACCACCAAGTATTTTGGCTAGTTGAGCAAAGTGATTGGGTTGCTGAATGAATGCTTCGAGTGATTGACCATTCAAAAAATCTTTACTTTTATTACTATTTTGTCTCGTTATTCGCTTGGCTAAGGCAATCATTGCCAGCCAAAAATTTAGTAATGAGTTGATTAATGTGTCATCGATGTCAACTATTATTGCCGGGTTATTTGGAAATTCTTTGAGCTTCTGAATCCAAGCTTCAATAATCGTTTGAGAGTTGTAGCTTAGCAGCCACTTAGGGAAGTCAGTAGTATCAAGCCAAATCGGCTTTTCTTCGGGTGTTGGCATAAGCACTGGCAAGTATACCAGACTTGCTTGATAAAACAATATAAATTACCAATTAAACCAGCGTAGTGTAAGTTTTTTTGCTATGATATTTGTTAGTGATTTTATCTTGAAACCCTCAAGAAGTTTGTTTACCATACAGGTGTATGCAGATGTATCAAGTTCCAGAAGAAAAAGTTGACATTAAAGATTTTACGACCGATATTACCGCTCTGGCTAAAGAAGGTAAATTAGACCCGGTTATCGGGCGTCAAGACGAGATAAGACGAGTAATTCAGGTTTTATCCAGGCGGACCAAAAATAATCCAGTTCTAGTTGGCGAGCCCGGAGTAGGTAAAACCGCGGTTGTGGAGGGAATTGCCCAGCGGATTGTTAATAATGATGTGCCAAAATCTTTGTCTAATAAGCGAATTTTGTCACTAGAAATGTCGAGCTTATTGGCCGGTGCCAAGTATCGAGGTGAGTTTGAGGAGAGACTCAAGAAAGTAATTGAGCAAGTAGTTGATTCAGATGGCAAGATTATTCTGTTTGTCGATGAACTGCATACAGTTGTAGGAGCAGGTCGAGCCGAAGGGGCGGTGGATGCCGGTAATATGCTTAAGCCCGCTCTAGCTCGGGGACAGCTGCGACTAATTGGTTCAACTACTCTCAATGAATATCGACAATACATCGAAAAAGACTCGGCTTTGGAGCGGCGTTTTCAGCCGGTTTATGTGGCGGCCGCTACCGTGGAGGACACAATCTCAATTTTACGCGGCTTAAAAGAGAAATATGAGCTTCATCACGGTATCCGCATCACCGATGACTCCCTGGTAGCGGCCGCCGAATTATCCGATAGATATATCACGGCTCGTCATTTACCAGATAAAGCGATTGATTTAGTAGATGAAGCGGCGTCGGCACTAAAAATTGAAACTGAGTCAGACCCAATTAGCATCGACCAGCTTAAACGCAGGCAAGTGCAGCTTGAAATTGAGGAGAGAGCGTTAAAGAAAGAAAAATCTGCTGAATCGAAAGAGCGACTTGAAACCGTCAGACAAGAATTGGCTGAACTAAACGAGAAATTAAATCAACTGCAATCAAGCTGGGAAGAGCAGAAAAAACTTCTTGGTCAAATTCAGGAAACTAGAACCAAGTTGGAGCAACGTCGAGCTGAGTTAGAAAAAGCTCAGCGCGAAGTTGATTTAAATAAAGCCGCCGAACTGCAGTATGGCGTTATTCCCGATTTAGAAAAGGAATTAAACCAGGCAGTTGCAGCTTGGGAAAAAATTCCAGCCGATCAGCGGCTGCTTAAAGAGGAAGTGACCAGAGATGATATCGCCAAAGTAGTGGCCAAATGGACCGGAATTCCTGTGACTCAGTTAATCAAGGATGAAACTGAAAAACTTCTGCATTTGGAGGATGAATTAGGTCAGCGAGTGGTTAACCAGAAAGAGGCTATCAGCTTAGTGGCAAATGCCATCAGGCGGGGCAGGGTTGGCATAGCTGACCAAGATAAGCCGCTAGCTAGCTTTTTGTTCTTAGGTCCCACCGGTGTGGGTAAAACCGAAACCGCCAAGGCTTTAGCTAACACTCTATTTAACGATGAGAAAGCTATCGTTCGGCTCGATATGAGCGAGTATTCTGAGCCGCATACGATTGCTCGTTTAATTGGCGCGCCGCCTGGATATGTGGGTTATGAACAGGGAGGACAACTAACAGAGGCCATTAGGCGACGGCCATACAGCGTAATTTTGCTCGATGAAATAGAGAAAGCTGATCCCCAGATTTTTAATACTTTTCTGCAGGTACTAGATGATGGCCGCCTGACCGACGGCCAGGGTAGGACGGTAGATTTTAGCAATAGCGTAATTATTATGACCAGCAACCTGGGTTCAGAATTTTTGCTACAGGCCGCCGGCCAGGCGGCCACCCCAGACGGTGAAAAAAGTGAAAAGGATGAGAAACTTAAAAATGTTAGCAATCTTGACCAAGCAAAAGATCGAGTTCAGCAACTGCTTAGATCTTACTTTAAGCCCGAATTTCTAAACCGCATTGATCATATTGTGATGTTTGAACCTTTGTCCAAACAGTTAATGACCGATATTGTAGAACTCCAACTTCAGGAAATTGTTAAGCTGCTCCAGGCGGAAAAAGTCAATTTGTCTGTTGATGATCGTGTTAAAGCTTGGTTATCCGAGAGAGGCTATGATCCAGCCTTTGGCGCTAGACCCTTGCGAAGACTAATCCAGTCTGAGATTATCGATCAAGTGGCCATTAAAATGTTGGAGCGAGAAGATGACTCACAGCCGATCAATATCAAAGTTAAGGTTGCACCAGATCAAGAACAACTGGAGCTTCAAGTTTGAGATTTTAGTTTCTAAATTAAGCTAAATCATAAGAAATTATTTTGCCCATAACTGGCAAACTTAATTGTTGTATTTGTCAAGATAAATCAATCAACAAAAATCCAAGTAGCCATCTTCATTGTTCTTCAATATAATGATTTGTATGTGGCCTGCCAGCTCTAAAACAGATCGATTAACACTTACTGATATTAAAAAATATCTGGGTAACTCGGCAGATGAATTACTAAACTTCAATTCACCAAAAATATTGGCTGACCAATTAATTAAACCTGGACCGAACTTTGTGGACGAAGTTTTTGCTAATAGCGATCGTAATGATCAAGTTATCAAAAACTTAAAAAGATTGTTTAATCACGGTCGACTTGGTAAGACAGGTTACCTATCAATCTTACCGGTTGATCAAGGTGTGGAGCATGCCGCTGGTTATTCCTTTTACAAAAATCCAGCCTACTTTAATCCGGAAAACATCATTAAGCTGGCGATCGAAGGCGGCTGCAACGGCGTAGCCTCAACACTTGGAGTGTTGGGTTTGGCAGCCAGTAAATACGCCTCCAAAATTCCTTTTATTGTCAAGCTCAACCATAATGAATTATTAAGCTTGCCCAATCAGCATCATCAAATAATGTTTGCTCGGGTTGAACAGGCAGCTCAAATGGGGGCGGTGGCGGTTGGGGCCACCGTTTATTTTGGCTCTTCTTCTAGTAGAGAAGAAATTGTCGAAGTTTCTCAGGCATTTGCCTTAGCTCATCAGTTAGGCTTGGCAACTATTTTATGGGCGTATGTTCGCCACCCAGCCTTTAATATTGATGGAGTTAATTATGAACGCTCAGCCGATGTCACCGGTCAAGCCAATTACTTGGCAGCCACAATTGAGGCCGACATCATCAAACAAAAGTTGCCGGAAAATACTGGTGGTTTTAAAGCCATTACCACCGTTAACCCTGGTTATGGGAAATATAGTTCTGAGGTTGATGAAAAATTAATCGGTCAGCACCCAATCGACCTGACCAGATATCAGGTTTTAAATGGATTCGCTGGACGAATAGGACTGATTAATAGTGGTGGTTCTTCTGGAAATGATGATTTTGCCGAAGTTATTAAGACAGCCGTGATTAATAAGCGGGCTGGTGGTATCGGTTTAATTGCTGGACGCAAGGCATTTCAACGCCCACTTCCTGAAGGGGTTAAACTATTGCATGCCATTCAGGATGTTTATTTATCGCCAGATATTGATTTGGCTTGATTGTTCAAAAACTTACCTTACTTTAATTGCTTAGAGTATTTTTCAATAGGCTAGACAAAGCTAAACTTACTGTGTCACTATAATTACTATGAAACAAAATAATTCTTCCTCTTTATATATTCACGATGCCGCTCTAAAGGCATTAAAGTTGGTAGCGATTGCCTACTCTTATGTTGATCGAGACGACTATCCCACACAAGGTGCGTATGAAGCCGAAAAAGAAGTTGAAGACCGGGCAGAGGAAGTAATTGCTGAAGTAGTAAAACTGGGCATTCCAGTAAAAGGATATGCTGCTGATCAGTATTTTTTCACTAATATTTTGGTCGATAAACCAGATTTGGTCTTAAATTTAGTTGATACAGTGCGGGGTAAGGATCGCTTGCAGCCAGCTATTCCAGGTGCTTTGGAGTTGTCGCAAGTCCAATACACCGGCGCCGGCATGATGGGTTTGGTGGTTGGCAATAATCGTCACTTATTCAAACAGTTGTTAATAGCTCACGATATTCCCACTCCAGCTTACAAATTTATTCGTGATTTACGTTTCAAGATTCCTGAGGATTTGGGTTTGCCCTTGATTGTTAAACTCAATGAAAGTGGCGGCAGTGTGGGAATCGATAACAAAGCCGTCAAGGAAACACTTGAAGCTACTCAGAAAAAAGTAGCCAAGATGATCGAGACTTATAAAATTCCGGTTATTGTTGAACAGTTTGTTGGCGGTCCTGAAATAACGGCCGTCATCTACGATGACGGCCGTAAAAAACATCAATTCTACGGCCAAAAAGTTTTTCGAGTTAAACCAGATGGAAAACATGATTTTACAAGTTTAGAGAGCTATGATGATGCTAGAGCCTATAAATATATAATACCTGAACAGGCGGTTATTGATAGAATTTCACCACTAATGGTGAGAGCTTTTGAGGTTCTAGGCTATCAAGATTACGCTAAGTTTGATATTCGACTCGATGAAAACGATGGCACGCCTTACTTTATTGACTGTAATCCTAATACTGCTTTTGGTCCAGATAAAGGTTTGCCAATGACCGAGGTATTGGCTCTTAACGGTGTCGACTTTATAACTTTGTTAAAAAGTTTGCTAAGTAAGCACGCCAGGTCAGTGCAGAAAGCTGGTTAAAAGATCTATGGATTACCCAAGGGTGCGCCAAATTTCCGAGTTTCACTGCGGAGCCGCGGTGTTGGAAATGATGTTGCGAGCTCTTGGTGAAGATATTAATCAAGAAGAAATAACTACAGCTGCCGGTGCCGAGCATACTATTGCCGAGCACGGCCTCAGAGTTGATCAGTTGGCGGTGGCTTGCTCCAAGCTAGTGCCTCACCTTCAGTTTTGGTACAAATACAAATCTTCTTTAGATGATCTTCGAGCAGTTTTAGCCAAGGGCTATGGCGTAGGGGTGGAATGGCAAGGTTTATTTTATGACTCAGAGGAAGAAGAGGAGGAGGGAGGAGACTACGGCCACTATAGTGTAATTACTAATATTGATGAGGACCGTAAGGTGTTAACAATTGCTGACCCATATCGAGATTTTGCCAATCAGGATCGAATTTTCTCGATCAACTTTTTCTTGCGCCGCTGGTGGGACACTAACGAGGTTTTTGATCCTGAAATTGGCAAAGGACGGATAATTGAGGATGTTCGATTAATGTTTTTTGTAACTTTTACCAATGAAAGCTTCCCTGATTTTCATGGTTTTAAACGACACTTGACCATTTAAGAAAACCATCTGTTTGGCTCCTACCAGACGTGTTAAACTACCCACTGTATGGCTAACTCTGTAACTCCTGCTGATGTGGCACACGTGGCCGACTTAGCAAATTTACCGGTTAATGATAGTGAAAAAACCGAGCTCGCTCAAGCTTTTTCGGCTACTTTAGCAGAAATCGAGAGACTTCAAGAAATTGATACTTCAAAAGTTGAACCAACGCATCAGGTAAACGGTCTCGTTAATGTTTGGCGGCGGGACGAGGTTGATGAGTCTAGGATTTTAGATCAGTCACAGGTGCTTGATCAGGCTAAAAACTCATGGCAAGGTCAAGTAGTCGTGGATCGAATTATTGACGAGCAATAAAATTATTTGTTTAAAAGGAAAAAATGTCGGGCAAGCTTAACCAGTTGACTTTGAAGCAGGTTTTAACTGGTTTACGAAATAAAAAATTTTCTAGGGCAGAGTTGTACCAAGATATTTTTGAGTCAATTGCGACCAACAATGGTGAGTTAAATGCTTATTTGACTTTTGCGAAAAAAATTGATGATTTAAAACTACCCAAAAAAGTAGATAGACTAGAGTTGTTAGGTGCCCCGCTAGCTGTTAAGGACAACTATCTAACAGTTGATTTTCCAACTACTGCTGCCTCTAAAGTTTTACAGAACTACAAACCTCATTATGAATCAACTGTCACATCCAAGTTGAGACAGGTTGGAGCCGCGATACTTGGTAAAACCAACCTGGACGCCTGGGCTCACGGCTCAAGTACCGAGACCTCTGACTTTGGTCCCAGCAAAAACCCTCGCAATCTGGCTTATATGCCTGGAGGTTCTTCAGGGGGAAGTGCGGTTGCCGTAGCGGCAAATCTTTGCCCAGCTGCTATCGGTACCGAGACGGCTGGGTCAATTCGCCAACCATCAGCCTGGTGCGGTGTAGTGGGATTAAAACCAACTTATGGACGAGTATCCCGTTATGGCGTTATTGCCATGGGATCGTCCCTAGATAGTCCTGGACCAATAACCAAAACCGTTGAGGATGCTGCTATTTTACTAAAACATATGGCAGGGATCGACAAGTATGACAGCACTAGCAGCCCAGAACCGGTGGCCGATTACCCATCTTATCTTGGCAAATCTATTAAAGGTTTAAAGATCGGCATAATGTACTCAGACCTGCCTGAATTGAAAGAAATTTGGCCAATGTATGAAAAAGCATTTTCCCTACTGATTGAGCTCGGTGCTACCGTTGAACCAGTTAAGGCAATGGATCCTTCATACGCTATACCAATGTACGCTGTAATTCAGCGAGCTGAAGTTAGTAGTAATTTAGCCAGATATGATGGTATTCGTTATGGTCAAGACCGTTCGTTCTTCGGAGAAGAGGGAAAGCGTCGAATTATGATTGGAACCTACACTTTAAGCAAAGGTTACGCCGAAAAGATTTATGTGCAAGCTCAAAAGGTGCGCACCTTATTTATTAAGGATTTCGAGCGACTGTTTGAAAAGTATGATGTTTTGGCCACCCCAACCTCACCTGGGTTTCCTCTAAAACTGGGCGACAGCACTAAGTACCCTTATTTTGGGGAGTTAATGGATAAGCTTTTGGAACCAAGCTCGATGTCCGGCTTACCAGGTATTAATGTACCAATTTATTTTGATCCAACTACCAATTTACCTTTAGGTATGAACCTAATCGGTCCGGCTTTTACGGAAGGAAAACTATTGCAAGTAGCCTACGCCTATGAGCAAGCGGCTGGAATCAATGAGTGGTTAAAGAATGAGTTGTAATATGAAGAATAAATATACCCCGATCATTGGCTTAGAAATTCACGTTGAACTTAACACTAAGTCTAAAATGTTTTGTGGTTGTCCGGCTAATCATTTTGGCGTTGAGCCTAATACTCAAGTTTGCCCAGTTTGCTATGGTTTGCCAGGCGCCTTGCCGATCGCTAATGAAGAAGCAATCCGTCGAACAATCAAGATAGGCTTAGCCCTAGATGCCGCGATCGCCAGTCACTCCAAGTTTGATCGTAAAAACTATTTTTATCCTGATTTGCCTAAGGGTTACCAGATTTCTCAGTATGACGAACCTCTTTGTGAGGGCGGCGAAATTGATACTAGTTTTGGTTCTGTTCGATTGACCAGAATTCATCTGGAGGAAGACACTGCTAAGATCGCACACATAAAATTAACAGATGAACAAAAACGGGAAGCAGGTGTTGATAATAATCAAGTATCGTTGATCGATTTTAATCGCTCTGGTGTACCGCTAGTAGAAATTGTTACCGAAGCTGATATTCACAGTGCGGCTCAAGCAAGAGAGTTTGCCAAAAAGTTGGTACAGATTTTACGTTATTTGGACGTTTCTGATTGTGATATGGAAAAAGGCGCCCTGCGTTTAGAGGCGAATATCTCGGTTCAAACTCAGGCGGAGGCGGCAGCTGGCCAGCTGCCGCCTTACAAAGTAGAAATTAAAAACCTCAACTCTTTTAGATTTTTAGAAAGAGCTATTAATTTTGAGATCGATCGTCACATCCAAATTAGAGATAAGGGTAAGCTGCCATCGCAAGAAACTCGCGGCTGGAATGACTCTCAGGGTTATACCTACTCGCAACGAAGTAAAGAAGAAGCCGAGGACTATCGATATTTTCCAGATCCAGATTTGCCAGAATTAAAGATATCGGCGCAGATGATTGAGACAATTGCACAAGAATTGCCGTCACTGCCAGATCAAGTAAAAGCCCAACTAATTACCGATTATGGTCTGAGTGACCAAAATGCTGAAGTCTTAACCTCAGACAGACAGGTTGCTGAAGTAGGTTTTCAATTTTTAGATCAGCTAAAGAAGCAGAAACTAGATATTCAGGCAGGCGTAAATGCTCTGGTAAATAAAAAAGTAGTTAGTTGGCTTTTAGAACCAGCTGTACTTGTTGAAAAGTCGGAACAAGAAATTCAGACTGAAATTGTTAAAACCATTGAACAAATTAAATCTCATTATTCTTTCGATAAGGTCGCTGAGACAGATATTGATCAGGTAATTAAAGAAGTGTTATCAGATAAACAATTGTCAACCGCAGTAAATAGTTGGCGAGATGGTGAGGATAAGATTGCGGGATTTTTAATCGGTCAAGTAATGCACCGCATCGGCAAAAAGGTTGATGCCAAGATAGTGGCTAACAGATTGCAGCAGCAGAGGTAAAGTTTTCTTCCTGATTTGAAGTCTTATTTTTCAAGTAAGCTCGCAAACAACCACAGATTAGTTTAAAATTCGTTTATAGCAATTATTCACTTAAAAGAAATTATCTTGAAAGTTCTATGAAAATTTTTGGAAGAAAAGAGCCAGAGCCAATAACTGATATTAGCCCTCCAAAAACTGAGCTATCCGTTAAGGCACTGACTTCGCTTGAGCAAGACAAGATTATTGAGAAAATCTCATTAATCCTAACCTTGACCGAGCATCTTGAAAAAATGAAGAACTCTTTTATTGAGTATCTCCTTGAGGGGACCGACAAAGACATTGCAAACCAACAGCAAGGGCTTCAAGCCTTTATTGCTGATTTAGAAACTATATTGTTTTGTGTAGAAAATTTACCAAACGAAATTGTGGAAAACCACTTACCGGTATTGAGTGAATATAGTTCGATGATTAGGGATTTAATTGAAGATTTAAAAAGAGAGCAAGCAAATGGTGCCGACTCATCAAAAGGCGGCATTGATAATCGTTCAGAGGCCATCGTTACAGTAGCAAAAGTTCTTCTTCAGGAAATCCCAACCCTTGAAAATTTTTTATCAGAATTACAAACAGAATTAGATAAATATTATCAAACCCAAGCCAAAAAACTATTGGTTACAAATATTGATGAGACCCTAAGCTTATCAGAAGTAAATGATGCATCGGTGGTAGAGTTGGTAGGCAATTTTTTTCGGGCCTTCCAATTTGTTGCCGACCGTTTATCGCAAGAGGAGAGAGAGGAATTTGTTGAGTTACTCAATAATAAGGAGCTTGATGAGTTGATATGCAGCTTGGATGATATTTATCAAAGTGCAAATATGTTGGCAGAAGAGTTTGAATCATTTTTGGAAGATCAAGAGAATGAAGATAGCTTTTTGAAAACCCAAAAATGGTTTTTGTTGAATTTGTTTAAAAATGCTATAGGCTTGAAGGAAAATGGTGAGTTTAAACTTGTCCATCATGATAATGGTCTAAGTTTTATTTCTGAGCTGATTTTCTCGCACGCTAGTGAGAAGGATAAGATTTCGTATAAGCAGTTCAATAGCAGGGTTGAAGCTGTTTTTACCCAAATTGACATTTTTATGGAGCAATTCCCAATTATTGATAAATTACCAGATTTAATTACCGTTGTACCAACTCTAACCTTTTTGCGTGATGGCCTTATTAAAGCATTAAAGGAAGGAAGTTTACCCAATAACAATTGGACTAAGGATAATGCCAGAATGCTAAATTTATTAAGAATAATTAGTAATCCCCTAAAAATTCACTATCAGACTGAATCCTATTTGTCTAATGCTCAAATACTGGCTCAGCAACCAATAAATCAAGTAGTTAGTCCCCAAGAAGAAGCTGAGCCCGACTATCCTTTAGAAACTGCCGCTGACTAGAAGATTTAGTCCTCTCATCATAAATTGCCAATCCTTGGTATGATTAGCTAAATGTCTTTTGTACACCTACACGTTCATACAGAATATTCGTTATTAGATGGTTTGAGTAAAATTCCTAAACTTCTTGATAGAGTGCGAGATTTTCGTCAGCCAGCCGTAGCTATGACTGATCACGGTGCAATGTATGGTGCTATCCCTTTTTATAATCAAGCCACAAAGCAGGGAATTAAACCAATTATCGGTCTTGAGGCCTATGTAGCCAAAAATGATCGTCGCCAGAAACAAGCTAAACCGGGTAGCGATGCCTATCATTTAACTTTACTAGCTAAAAACTTTAAGGGATATCAAAACTTAATGAAGCTAACTTCAAGAGCCCACTTGGAGGGTTTTTCCTATCGACCGCGTATGGATGATGAGCTATTAGCCGAACACCATGAGGGCTTGATTGCCACTAGTGGTTGTGCAGCCGGTTTGATTTCGCAGTTAATTTTAAATAATAAAAAAGATGAGGCAATCGAAAAAATTAAGCAATATTACGAGTTGTTTGAAGGTCAATTTTATTTAGAAATTCAACACCACCAGGGTTTGGACATGGTGCAAGAATTGGCTGCGGAAATGGCAAAACTTTCGCGTCAGTTAGGAATTCCGTTGGTGGCCACCAATGATGTTCATTATGTTGATGCCGATGATGCTGAAGCTCAAGACGCCTTACTTTGTGTTTCAACCCGCCATTTGGTTAGTGATAAAAACCGAATGACCATGATGGATTCACCTACATTTTACTTGCGCTCTTCGTCAGAAATGGAGGAATTATTTGCCAAATATCCTGACGCGGTAGCTAATACGCTGGAAATTGCAAAACAGTGTGACGTCAAGATTCCTATGGGCAAGTGGGTAATGCCGCTTTTTGAGGTTCCTGAGGGTGAAACACCAACCTCATTTTTAAAGCAGTTGGCTGCTGATAACCTTCCCAAAGTGGTTGATAAAATCTCACCAGAAATAAAGCAGCGCTTAAATTATGAGCTAGATATCATTACCGGCAAAGGTTACGCAACCTACTTTTTAATTGTTCGTGACTTTGTTCAGTGGGCTAAGAACCAAGGTATTTATGTTGGTCCGGGTCGAGGGTCAGTGGCCGGCTCACTGGTTTCCTACGCACTTGGGATTACCACCATTAATCCACTGGAACACGACCTTAAATTTGAGAGGTTTTTAAATCCGCAACGACCTTCTCCGCCAGATATCGACATGGATTTTGCCGATACTCGTCGAGAAGAAGTAATTGAATACATCACTAAAAAATACGGTGACGATAAAGTGGCCAATGTTATTACCTTTGGTCGCATGGAGGCTAGGGTAGCCATCAGGGACATTGGGCGAGTGCTGGGTATTAGTTATGGCGATTGTGATCGAATTGCCAAGCTAATTCCGGCCAACGTTGGCTTGGGTGAGGCTTTAGAGTCGGTCTCGGAACTTAAGCAGTATAGTCAGCTATCTAAGTATAAAAAGCTTTTTCGTTTGGCTTTAAAAGTTGAAGGAGCGGTTCGTCACAGTAGTGTTCACGCGGCGGCGGTAGTGATTGCTGACGATGACATTACTAATTACTGTCCTGTGCAGCGTGAGAACAGAGAAGGTAAGATTATTACCCAGTATGATATGTATGCTTTGGACGCTAATGTTAGTGGTTCTGAAGCGATTGGTTTAATCAAGTTTGACTTTTTGGGATTGAGAAATTTGTCAATTCTGGGTGAAGCAATTGAGAATGTTAAGCAGACTAAGAAAAAAAGCGTTAATCTTGACAGAATTCCTTTGGACGATAAAAAAGTTTATGCAATGCTGTCTCGCGGTGATACTACCGGTGTTTTTCAGCTAGAATCCCCAGGAATGCGTCGAGTTGCTAGGCAACTCAAACCTAATAAATTCTCAGATATTACCGCTATGGTTGCTCTGTATCGACCGGGGCCGATGGACCTTATTCCGGCCTTTATTGAAGCTAAACATAACTCGAAAAAAGTTACCTATCCCCACCCTGATTTAAAGCCTGTTTTTGAAGAGACATATGGTTTTATGGTTTATCAGGAGCAAGCTTTGTCGGTGGCAAATATTATGGCCGGATACAGTTTGGGCGAGGCCGATATTTTGCGTAAAGCAATTGGTAAAAAGAACATAGAGATAATGATTCAACAGCGAAGTGAATTTATTCGTCGCTCGGTTGAACACGGCTATAAAAAGGAAGTGGCCGAGCAAGTTTGGAGTTATATTGAAAAATTTGCTGGTTACGGTTTTAACAAAGCCCACGCCGCTAGTTATGCGATGGTGGCGTATCGTACCGCCTATATGAAGGCTCACTATCCGGTAGAGTATATGACAGCGCTTGCCTCAGTCGAGTCTTTGTCTCACAGTCAGCAACGTGAAGAAAGGGTTAAGCGAGCAATCGAAGCCGCCAGAGAAATGAAAATCTCGGTTTTACCACCTGATATTAATAAATCTGGGATTGGATTTACAGTTGAGCCCACCAAGAAATCATTAGAAGGTTTGGGAATAAGATTTGGGTTAGGAGCGATAAAAAATGTTGGTACCGCAGCGATTGAAGCAATAATGGAAGCCAGAGGCAAAGAAGGCTTTCATTCCTTTACTGATTTTCTTAGACAAACCGATTCACGTCGAGTTAATAAAAAAGTCGTGGAAAGCTTAATTAAAGTCGGTGCTTTTGATCAATTTGGTACTCGGTCAAGCATGCTTGAAAATCTTGATCAGATTCGGGCTCAAGCGTCTCAATTCCAAAGCGAACTAGAGGGCCAGGATTCACTTTTTTCATCTCAGGCAGATCATGCGACTCAGGTACAAGACACCTTTGCTAATCTAGAAGAATATCCTGCCGCTGAACTACTTTCATATGAGAAAGAGTTGCTTGGTTTTTATTTAACCGACCACCCAATGTCAAAAGTTCTGGATTACATTGTTAAGCAAGCCGATAGAAGAATTTCCGATTTAGACCCCGATATTCACCGTAACCAAACATTTGTTTTGGGAGGCATTATCGAAGATGTTCGTTTGGTCAAAACTAAGAAAAATAACGATACAATGGGTTTTGCTACACTTGAAGATGATACCGGTTCAATTAGGTTGGTTTGCTTTCCGAGAGTGTTTGCTGAATCTCGAGAAGTCTTTATTGAAGACAGCGCCGTGATGGTCAAGGCCAAACTTGAGGTTAGAGATGGTGAACCACAGCTAATTGCCGAAAAGATTTGGCGACCGATCATTAATGGTGAACTTAAGGATGAAAAAACCGAGACTCCAGCTGATGCAGTTGAGATTACTATACCAAGAGAGACGAAGCAGGAAACATTGCAGCAGCTTGGAACTTTACTTAGAAAAAGTCACGGCAAGACACCGATTGTTTTGCTAATTCCTTCCCCAAGTGGAGAACATATAACCAAGATGAAACTTCCTTACACAGTGGCTTGGGATGAAGATTTAGCCAAATATGTCGATGATCTTTTGAAGTAGGCAAAAAATCGATAAATGAAAGAGCTTTGTTACTGGTACATTTCCCGCATTCCACCTTCAAGCCACAGATGTTCGATTGGTTTTTCTAGGTTTAAGTTCGACAGTTTTTCTAAGACTTCGGCTTGTGAGTATCCAACTAAGTAACTAAATTTCTTTTTTTCCAGCTCAGCAATTAAAGGTTGATTAAATCTTGATTTAATTACTCCAACAACTGAAGCTATCTCCATTAATTGATTGGCTAACAATATTTGTTGAGACTCATTATCCTTTGCCGCTAATTCTACAAATCCGCCGGTCACTACGGCCAAATTGTTTAATTTCAACTGGGATAATAATTCATAATTTTTTTGCCAACTGCCAGGATTGGTGTTGTAGCTATTGTCGATGAGGGTAACGCCGCCTGGCTGGCTAACAGCCAGGCGGCGTTCTATGTCAGGAATATAAGCACTTGCTTTAATTGCGATATCGATGTTTCCCTTCAACAGGTTTGTCAAAGCAATTCCAGGCAATGCGTTTTCTAGGGCAGCTAATCCAAGTAATCTTGTTTCAATACTTGATTTTTTCTTAGATACTGTTTTGTTATTTACTGGATATTTAACTTTTCCGCCAGATCCCTTTTGATCAGCCTTGGTTAGTATTAATTGATAATCTATTTCGGACTCATCGGTATTGCTTCCGTACCAGATTAATTTTTGATCTCCTCTAATTAGATTTTTCTGACTAAGAAAAGATTTATTTACTACATCTGACAAAACAACATGTGGTGAACAACGATGACCAACCAACTCCAACAGAGCTTGTTCAATTATAGCTTTTTCGCCCAATCTTGATCCGTGAGCCCAACCAACCGGAGTTAAAACGCCATAGTCTGGCTTAAGCCATTCAAGAAAACCAGCAATATCGCCAATCTGATATTCGCCCAATTCTAGGATTAAAACTTTATGATGTGAATGTAGTTTTTTAATAATAGTTAGAGCGTTGCTAAGTGGTGTATTATAACTTGCTGGGGTAGTTAAGATTGGCCATTGATGACTAAGCTGGTGCTTAAGCCAATGTTTCACACTTGTTTTGCCATAGCTTCCGGCTATAACCACTACCTTAAGTCCTTGTCGGCGATAAAGATTGAGCTTGGCAGAGGACCAAAATATTAGACAACTTACCAAAAAACTTTCCAGTATTTTAAATACATTGACCGCTAATTTAATTGTCAGATTGGTATTAATTTTGCCCAAAATTCGTACTGTCCATCTAATCAACTTCAATTTCAAGGTCCACTTTTCTGGTTCTAAGGAAGCTAAATTTTTAATCTGATCAGCCGTTCTTGTCTCATCAAGCCACTGTTGCCAAAGTGACAGGTCATACTCGCACTGTTGAAGAATTGCTAGCTTAGTTGATAAAGGGTAGGTTATTGATTTCATATTTTTGTCCAGGTGTCTAGCCATTTTAGAAAAAGATTTTGGTTGGTTAGGTGTGCAAAGTGGTCAGCTTGTGAAACCACAAAAACTTGACTATGACGACTTAATTTCAACCACTCATAGGCCAGCAGCACAGGACTAGCTTGATCATCTTCACCCCAAAAAAGGTGCAGCGGCATATCGCTGGGTTGCGATACCAATTGTCTGAGATCCTCATCAAGAATGATTTTTAAGGTGTCTTTTTGAAATTGTGTAGCGTGGGCATAATCCAAATCGGTATCGATCTGGGCGTAAAGGTATTTTTTCCAGTTGGGACTGATTTGATTTTTTAATAATTCGGGAACTAAACTTGAAACACTTTTAATTATTTGAACTAATTTTGTTTGTGGAGCCGGAATTCCTGATGGCCCAATTAAAAATAGTCCTTTTTTTGGCACCACAGGCATTTTTGTTTGTTTCCCCAGCCAACTATAAGCTGCCACTTTTCCACCAAATGAATGTCCAATAACCAGATCTAACTCATTAATTTCTAAAGAAGTTAGAAAATCGGCTAAAAACTCTCCAAAATGACTTGTTGGCCAGCCCTTGGCTGGAGCAAAACTTTGGCCAAATCCTGGCAAATCAGGGATTATAAGTTGGTATTGCTGGCTCAGAGGCTGAACTAAGGGACTAAAACTTTGCCAACTGCCTCGCCAGCCATGAAGTAAAAGGGCATTCTTTTGACTTGGTCGGCCAATTTGTTGATAATTAATTTGGATTTGATTAATCGTAACCTGAGGCATGCTCAATTAGTATAGCAACCAGGTTGATAAAATGCCCAATTGAATCAGGCTCAAAAAAATATACAGAAAACTTATCGCTCAAGTTTAAAGAAAGATGTATAATCAACGCTTTGAGTTTAGAATACTCTAACTGGATAATTTGCAGCAAGCTAAATAAGGAAATTTATGAAAAAAATTAAACAATTACTATCTCTGGCAAAAAAATTTTGGTGGGTAATCTTAATTCTAGTTATTGCTGGTTTAGTTGCTTGGTCGTGGTGGTCTGGTAAACAAAAAACCAAAGCAGAGTTAGAGTTGGTCAACCCGCAAGCTAGAGATTTAGTGCAAACGGTTGATTTTTCTGGTCGAGTGGACGCTAAAGAAAGAGTTGGCTTACATTTTGGTGTAACAGGCAAGTTGGTTTATTTAGGGGCTGAATCTGGTGATACGGTTAAAAAGTGGCAAACCATCGCTAGCTTAGATCAAAGATCTCTTCAAAAACAACTTGACAAGACTCTGAGTTTTTATGAAACACAGCGGTGGACTTATGAAGAGCAAGAAGATGGTCGTGAGTATCGTTGGCTTGATGAGTCAGAACAGAGAACAGCTGATCAAGATCAGCAAGCTTTAGACAGATCTGTAATGGATGTTGAGCTTCAATATTTAGCTTTTGAGGGTTACAGTTTGACCGCTCCTTTTGCTGGCATTTTAGTTCAAGCTCCCCATAATGTCACAGGCGTACAGGTTAACCCCACCGATGTTTGGGAATTAATTAATCCCGAAACTTTATATTTTAGAGTTTGGGTTGATGAAACCGAAATTGAGGAAGTTAAGGTTGGGCAGCAAGGCCTTATCAAACTTGACGCTTACCCTGATCGTGAATATCGAGGTGAGGTGGCCAAAATTAGTTACCAGACTGTAGATACTGCCGAAGGGGCAGTATTTATGGTTGAGATTAAGTTTTTAGATGAGGTTAACATTGAGGAAGTGCGCGCTGGTTTAAATGGTGAAGTGCAATTACTCAAAGATGATCGCCAAGGAGTGCTTTCCATTCCGGTCGATGCGCTGCTATCAAAAAACGGTGATGTTTATGTTGAAGTTTGGAATCAGGGTCAGCGTGAAGAAAAAATCGTTGAGCTGGGTTTAGAAACTCAAGATTACGTTGAAATAGTTAGCGGCTTATCCCCTCAAGATCAAGTGATTCTGCCATGAAAAAATCAGATGTTGTTCTCCAATTAACTGAAGTAGTCAAGGTCTATAAATTAGGAGAGCAAACCATTACTGCTCTAAATAATGTTGACCTGACGGTTTTTAAAGGAGAGTTTGTTGCCATCATGGGTTCTTCAGGAGCCGGTAAATCCACGATGTTGCAGATTGCCTCATTATTAGATAATCCAACTTCAGGGCATATTTTGCTTCACAACCAAGATGTCTCTAGTTATTCGGAAAAAAAGTTGGCCAAGATTAGAAATCAGGAAATTGGCTTTGTGTTTCAGCAGTTTAATCTGCTTAATAGAACCTCCGCCCTGGAGAACGTAGCTTTGCCACTGATTTATACTGGAGTGAGTTTTAAAGAGCGTCAGCGCCGGGCAACAAAAATTTTAGAAGAAGTTGGCTTGGGAGATAGATTGCATAATACGCCCAATCAACTCAGTGGCGGCCAACAGCAGCGGGTAGCAATCGCTCGCGCCCTTGTCAATGATCCAACTTTACTATTTGCCGATGAACCAACCGGTAATCTGGACAGCAAATCCGGTGAGGAGATTATGGATATTTTATCCGGTCTTCATAAGCAGGGACGCACAATTGTAATGGTGACTCATGAAGAAGACATCGCTAATTATGCCCAGCGAGTTATTAGGATGCAGGATGGAAAAATCTTATTTGATCGCCAGCAGAAACCAAAGAAAAGCAAATAATTATGAATTTTGTTAACGCCTTAAAAGTTGCATGGAAAGCTATCTTGACCAACAAATCTCGGTCAATTTTGACCATGCTAGGTGTGATTATCGGCGTTGGTTCGGTAATCTTGCTGGTTTCAATTGGCAATGGGCTGCAAGTTTACATTGAAGACACTTTCGAGGATTTGGGCTCAAACGCTATTTATGTTTACCCAACTGAAGTTTTTGGTGAAAATGGTTTTGGTCAGCAGGATGAGCGTTCGTTTGTGGCAGCCAAACAATTTAGCACTAAGCATCTTCAAGATCTTCAGCGCTATCGTCGTCAAATTAAGGAAGTTTTGCCTGAGTCGGTGCGCGGAACCACCGTTCGTTACCGGGATACCCAAAAAGACATTACTGTGACAGGTACGACTCAAGTTTATGAAAATGTACGTAACACCAAAACCATTAAAGGTAGATTTTTTTCTGATAGTGAAACACGAGCAGGTCAAAGAGTCGCCGTATTAGGTTACAAAATTACACAGGACTTGTTTGGTAATAGCGATCCTGTTGGTCGCACGATTCGTTTGAAAGGCGTCAATTTTGAAGTTATTGGTGTAGCCGAAGAAAAGGGAGGTGGTGCTTTCGGAGGACCTCCTTTTGATAACTACATTTTTATTCCATTAGAAGCTTTTTTTAGACTATTTGATAGTACAGATATCAATAGCTTCACGGTCCAGGTGCGCAATAAAGAGGAAATTCCAGAGGTTATTGAGCTGTTAACGGAGTATTTAGAAGAGACTGACAACCGTGATGCAAAAGAGTATGACGTGATCGATCAGCGCGAAATTTTGGATACCATCAATCAAGTTTTGGGTGTCTTAACGATTGGCCTTGGCGGTATTGCTGCCATTTCATTGCTGGTTGGCGGGATTGGGATTATGAACATTATGTTGGTTTCGGTTACCGAGAGAACTAGAGAAATCGGCTTGCGCAAGGCTATTGGTGCCACTCCTAATCAAATCTTATTACAGTTTTTAATTGAATCTTCTTTGCTTTCACTGGTGGGTGGAGCTATCGGAGTTGGACTGGCCAGCTTAGCCTCGTTTTTAATGGTGTCATTGGCCGATTTTCCATCCGCCATAACCTGGCAGTCGATATTGTTAGCCTTTGGTGTTTCGGTTTCGGTAGGTGTAATCTTTGGTGTGGCTCCCGCCCGCAAGGCCAGCAAACTTTCCCCAATTGAAGCTTTAAGAAGTGAATAAACTGGCTTTCAGCTAACCATATTCGCTATACTAGTGATGTGAGAAATACTCGGTTAATTGTTCTTATTTTATTAATTGTTTTTGGTGTTTTTATCGCCTGGTGGTTGATAAATAAACAACTTTGGTCCACTGATCAATTAGTGACCGGTAACACACAAGTAGCTAGAGAATATATTGCCAAGCTTGATGCTCAATTAGCCGATAAAATTAAAAAAACCGCAGAAAATGGTATTTCCTGGCCAAAATTACCCGGTTCAAATATGGTTGAGCAAGCCAGTCAGGCCAGCCTATCAGCCACTTACTCAACCACACCGGAAAAAATTTGGCAGGATATTAATCAATCGGGAGGAGCGGGAGTGGTTCAGGGTATAGCCAATGATATTGAACTTAATGTGAATGATCTGTCGACTCAAGTTATTGATGAAGCCAGATATCAATATTGCTTGGGTGTTGTTAAACAATATGAATCTCAGCAATCTAAAGAACCATAATCAATCTATTCGTATAATTTTTTTCTATTGTCAATTTTGCTACTTCCATCAGCAAATTTAGCTATGTTAGAATTACAAATCCCCAATTGTGTGCCACTAGTTGGCCTCGGGCAAAATGTATGTGGTTAAGAATCTTGACTTACGTCAAGCCATATCGGCGAACCTTACTGGTCATTTCAGGTGGCATTGTGGTTATGGCGGCTTTAAATCAGGTGGAGCCATTTGTTTATAAGCAGGTTACCGATGCTTTAGTTGCGGGAGATAAATCCACCAATGCTTTGCAAAAAGTTATCTTATTTGTGGGTGCTCTATTGATAGTCAAATTAATCCACACCAGTCTTAATCGTTTTACTTGGTACTTAACCAATGTCTTTGTGGTCAATTTGGAAGCCCATCTTAAGCAGATTGGCTTTGATCATCTAATGACATTATCAATTGCTTTTTTTAGCGATCAAGCTTCCGGCAAGTTAATGAGCAAGCTGGATCGGGGTGTAAATAGAATTATCAACATCGTAAATAATTCCGGAATGCACTTTATTCCCAGCCTAACCACAGCCATAGTTTCTTTTATGATTGTTATTTACTATGAATGGAGAATCGGGGTTATTACCGTTGTTGCCTTTATACCTTATATTTTAATCAATCACTGGCGATTTCAGCGTAATAATATTCTTGAGCGAAAAGAATACCGTCTTGTTGACGAACAGTACAGCCATTTTTGGGAAGTGCTTAACTCGATGCCATTAATTAAGGCATTTAGAGCCGAAGTTTTTGAGTCAAGAAGATTTAAAAAATTCTTTAAAAAATATATTGGTATTAGGAAAGAGATGGAGGTTAATACCAATAAAGCTTTTGCTGGCGATGTAATTTTAGAATCACTAAGTTGGATGATGTACGCTTACATCGTTTGGATGGCTTGGCAAGGCCAAATTACTATCGGTACAATGATGTTGCTAGTAAGTTTAATTTCCTTGATCCGCCAACCACTTTGGCAGCTCAACTGGATTTTTTGGGAAGTGAAGCGAGCCCAGATTGGTGCCAGAGATTTCTTCAGAATTATGGACGTCAAGCCAGACCTGCTTGACCCGACTCATCCAAAAAAATTGACCAATATTCAAGGTAAAATTGTTTTTGATAAAGTCAGTTTTACCTATCAGAATAAGTTAAGCCAATTATTAACTAAAGATGAGATTTTGGCAGAGTCGGAATCAGAGAACGAAGACAAACAGTTTGGCTTGATGGATAAAGTTCAGGTATTTGACGACGTGTCCTTTACAATTGAACCTCATCAGACAACTGCTTTTGTTGGCGCTTCTGGCTCAGGTAAAACCACGATTGCCAGTTTGTTATTACGTTTCTTTGATCCTGATAAAGGTAGGATTATGCTGGATGGTGTTGATTTGCGTGAACTTCGTCAGCGAGATTTAAGAGCTATGATTGGATTAGTTAGCCAAGACTCACACTTATTTGCCGATACAATTGAGGAAAATTTAAGATATGCCAAACCAAACGCCACCGAATCAGAAATGTGGACAGCCTGCGAGGCCGCCTATGCCAGGGATTTTATAGAAAGATTACCTAGGGGTCTCAAAACTCAGATAGGCGAGCGGGGAGTTAAACTCTCTGGGGGGCAAAGGCAACGGTTGTCGCTGGCTAGAACAATCCTGCGCGATCCAGAAATTATCATTTTAGACGAGGCTACTAGTGCTTTAGATTCTGAGTCAGAGATGTATATTCAGCAAGCTTTACATCAGTTGCTGCAAAATCGTACCGCAATTGTTATTGCCCACCGTTTATCGACGGTTCAGCGAGCCGACAAAATCATTGTCTTACAAGATAAAAAAATACTTGAACAAGGTAACCACTTTGAATTGCTGGCCAAAAATGGCCTTTATGCCAGTTTATTTAAGATTCAATCTGGAGATACCGAGAAACTTAAGGAATGGGATCTAGTATCATAATTTTTTTTACTCGCTAAACTCAATCGAACCTATATTTTTTTGTTATACTCCCAATAGATTATGCTTAATAAACAGCAACTAGATACCTGGCAAGAATTGCGAGCTAAAGCTTCTGCATTATTAGAAGCAATTGATTTAGATGACAAGAAAAAACAGCTAGCTGACTTACAGAAAAACACCTTTGAGACCAATTTTTGGGACGATGCTCAGCGAGCTAAAGAGATCAACCAGCGTATTGCTGAACTAGATTCTTCGATTCAGCAAATTAACAGTTTGCAAACCAAGCTCAAAGATACCGATGCCCTAATTGATTTACTTACCGACAGCAACGACCCATCTTTATTAGTAGAGTTAGAGACCTCTCTAGCCCAGTTAAACAAACTTACTGCCAAGATAGAGCTAACTACCTATCTTTCCGGTCCATATGATGATAAACCAGTTGTTTTTTCGATTCACTCTGGTCAAGGCGGTACCGAGGCAATGGATTGGGCCAGTATGTTACAGCGAATGTATTTACGTTACTTTGAAAAGCAGGGGTGGCAGATTGAGTTATTATCCGAAAGCCAAGGTGAAGAGGCAGGCATCAAGTCGGCTAGCTACTTAGTTTTTGGTTCATACGCTTATGGCTATTTAAAGGGTGAGGCTGGCACCCATCGTTTGGTCAGGCAAAGCCCTTTTAATGCCGATGCCTTGCGCCAAACCTCATTCGCTAAAGTAGAGGTACTACCTTGGTTACCAGAGGATGACACCAGTATAGAATTTAAACCGGATGAATTGGAATGGGCTTTTAGCCGAGCAGGTGGACATGGAGGGCAAAATGTCAATAAAGTGGCTACGGCAGTTAGGCTAAGACATATTCCTACCGACATTGTGGTTGAGGCAAGACAAGAGAGATATCAAGAACAAAATAAAAAGATTGCTTTGCAGCTTTTACGGGCTGAACTTGCCCAAAGACGCGAACAAGCTAGACTAGATGAATTGGCCAAGGTTAAAGGCGGCAATCAACACGCCAGTTGGGGAAATCAAATTCGCAATTATGTGTTACATCCGTATCATCTGGTCAAAGATACTCGCACCGAAGTGGAAACAACAGATACACAAGCAGTTTTAGACGGTGATCTGGATGAATTTATTTTTGCGGAAATTACACTGCTAAATCAATAATGAGCGCTTTTGATTAAAAGACTAACTCTTTTGCACCTAAATTGAAGCTGGTATAGTGTTAAAGTTACCAGAGGAAGGAAGGCATGTCGTTTCAGAGTAATTATCAACAAACAAAAGAAGCCGGAAATTCAACCAATCAAAGCCAACCAATGACTTCGAGTGGGCAGGGATCAGTTGATAACTCTGGCAAGCAAGTTGGTCCAACAAATAGAGTAGTTGTTAAACCTTGGGAAGAATTGCCACAGGAGAAAAATAATATGAAAACTAAGGCCAAGAAAAAAGTAATCGGTGTTGTATTGGTGGCGGTGTTGTTTGGCATAGGAACTGGCTTTATTGCTGCTTATCTAACACCTGCTAGACAGACTCAAGTTGCTGATACCTCTGTCACTCAGGAAGAGGACGGTTCAACTGTTAAGAAAGGCGCCATTTTTGGCTCGGCAGATACCGAAACTTTTAAAGATGAGACGATGGGGGTACTAATTAAAGGTGGTATTGATGGGGAAGGCTCGCACACTTTGCTGAGACCTGGTGGTGAATCACAGAATGTGTATTTGACGTCATCTGTTGTTGATCTAGATATGTTCGTTGATATGGAGATTAAGGTTTGGGGCGAAACCTTTAAAGGTCAAAAAGCTGGTTGGCTAATGGATGTAGGACGTGTTGAAGTGCTAAGTACCTCGGCGACAAAGCCAGATTGGTACCAGGCAAACTAGGATCAATTTTTTGATCAAAAAAACAGGAGAAAAAAATGGTTCGATTTGAAAGCGTTACCAAGGTTTTCCCAAATGGGTTTATTGGTTTGGAAGATATTTCCTTTGAGATTGATCCTGGTAGTTTGCTTTATGTGACCGGCGAATCAGGCGCCGGGAAGACTACTTTAATGAGGCTTTTAATTAGAGAAATTTTGCCCACTCAGGGCAGAATTTATTTTAAAGATTTGAGTGTTGCGGATTTGCCTGCCCATCGATTGCCTCAATTAAGGCGCCAAATTGGTGTTGTCTTTCAAGACTATCAACTGATTCCTGACCGAACTATTAGAGAGAATACCTCAATAATTTTAGAAATTATGGGTGTTAAGTCTGATCAAATTAAAAAGCGAGTATCGGATGTGCTAGAAATTGTTGGTCTGCCAGATAAAGTTGATTTGTTTCCGGTGCAGCTTTCTGGCGGCGAGCTGCAGCGAGCCGCCATTGCCAGAGCTATGGTTACAGCTCCAGATCTTTTATTTGCCGATGAACCAACCGGCAACCTTGACGAAGAAACTGCTGAGGGGATTATCGCTCTTCTCAGAAGGATTCGTGATTTGGGTACAACCGTTATTGTGTCCACTCACGACAAAGCTCTCAGAGACAAAAACCCCGGCGATCACTTAGAGCTTCGACAAGGGAAAATTGTTAACTTAGATAAAATTACAACAAACCAACCTGGCAGGTCCGATGGCCAAAAATCTAAAGCTACTGAAAAAGAAAATAAGGATGATAAAAAATCACCTTCAAAAACCAAAGCTCCGATTGAGAGTAGCACAAAAGCTAAATAATCAGGTAAAGTATAAATATGCGCTCTCTTTTACAAGCTCTTAAAAGTATTCGTCGCTCTCCTTATCAGGCACTGGCTGCTTCATTAGTTTTGTATCTGACTTTTTTTATTGGTTACAGCCTAGTATTATTTATTTTTGGTTCAAATAAAGTGATTAATTTTTTTGAAACTAGGCCGCAAGTAACCGGCTTTTTTGATCAACAGACACCACAAAGTTTACTTGAGGCTCATCAACAACGACTAGAACAAGAACCATACGTACAGGCTGTCGAATTAATTACTCAAGAGGAAGCTTTAGAAATTTATCGTGCTCAGACTGAACAAGATCCGCTTTTACAGGAGCTTGTTACGGCCGATATTTTGCCATCATCACTGGAAGTCTCTACGGTTACCATTGATGATTTAGCCAAGGTGGCCGAAATAATGCAAACCTTGGAAGGCATTGATGAGGTTGTTTATCAGCAAGATGTGATCGATAGCCTGCGCCAGTGGACTACCAACCTGCGTTATGTTGGCTTAACTGTTCTGGCAATTTTTTCAATTACTTCCTTGCTGGTAGTAGTTTTAATTACCAGCATGCGCATCGCTAGTAAAAAATATGAAACCAAGGTGATGCGCTTAATTGGTGCCACCAAGTGGTACATAATGAAGCCATTCTTGGTGGAAAGTATGCTGTATGGCACGGTAGGTGCGGTACTATCCTGGCTAACGGTTTATATTTTAATGCTTTACGCCACACCGGCAATTAAGTCATTTTTTGGCGAAATTGAACTATTGCCAATAGAACCTAGCTTAATGTTGCTTTTGTTAGCTGGTGGTTGGTTGGCAGCTATTGTATTAGGATTGGTTGCTGGTTTGATTAGCACTCGCCGTTTATTTCGGGTATAACATTAGTAAACATGTTGAAAAAACTGATCGGAGTGATCTTTATTGGCCTCTATTTATGGTTGTCGATTTGGCAGCCAGGTTTAAGTGTGCCATCAGTTAAAGCTCAAGATGCAACTGAATCAGCCAAGGAGAGCGACCAAGAGTCAGATACCCAGGATGAGGAGGACCAAGAGGAAGAAAGGACGGATGAACTCAAGGAAATTGAGAACACCATTAATGAACTTCGAGAAAAAATCAATGCTTCACAACAGGAACAGCGTTCTTTAGCCAGTACGATTCAGGTTTTAAACAACAAAATTTTACTTAATGAAAAGGAAATTGAAAAAACCGAAAATGAAATTCGGATTTTAGAGCTTCAAATAGAAGATCTATCACAGCGTATATCTGGATTAGAACTTTCGTTGGGAGAATTATCACAAATTCTATTGTCTAGAATCCAAGAACAGTATAAACAAAGTCAGGTCGACCCTTTAACATCACTACTGGCCTCATCTGGGCTGGCAGGTTTTATTCGTGAGCAGAGATATATTAAACGTGCCAGGGCTCATACCGAGGATATTATGCTGGCTACCGAGGTTAAGCGGCAGGTTTTTGATGAACAGAAAGCAGAACTTGAAGCAAAACAGCTTGAAGTGCAGTTGTTACAGGATCGGTTGGAAGGTCAAAAAAATGATTTAGCCAGTCAAAGAGCGGAAAAGCAAAATCTACTAACAGTTACTAAAAATGATGAGCAAGTTTTCCAAAGGTTATTGGTTCAAGCTGAAGCAGAACTACGTTCTCTACGGTCTTTTACAACCAGTCACGGTGGTGGTGTTTTGCCACCACAAAATAGTCCGGATGGTTGGTATTTCAGCCAACGAGATGAACGCTGGGCCGGTCTTTGTATCGGCTCTAGTTGTGGTACTAATAATCAAGGGACCATTTATGAAGTTGGTTGCTTAATTGCTGATGTAGCTATGATAAAGAAGAAGTATGGTGAGGATGTAACACCAGCTGACATAGCTAGAAATTCTTCTTATTTCTTTTCAAATACGGCATATATGTTGCGACCCTGGCCAGCACCGTCAGGATATTCATACAAGCATCTAAGTTTCAATCAAGACACGCTAGATTCAGAGTTAAAAGCTGATCGTCCAGTGATTGCTCACCTCAGGGTAAATACGGGTGATGGGCACTTTATCGTGATTAAAGAGGGTCAAGACGGCGATTATATTATGCACGATCCTTGGGAGGGGTATGATAAAAAGTTTTCGGACTATTACAGCCTGAGCCAAATAAGTCAGTTAGCTGTCTTGCGTTAAAATTGTTTTGTTACTTTTTAGTAAGTATTATTTGCCATTCTGAGTGAGTGCTTAAGGTGTTGTGTATAGCTACCAGCTTGTGGCTATTTTTGTTTTGGTCAACTGCACAAGTTTTAGCCAGTGATGAAATAATTATTCGTGCACTTTACCCTAATCCGCCTGGCAGCGATGATGCCGAGTGGATTTTGTTAGAAAATATTACCGATCAGACTTTGCCAGGAAATTATATTTTACGCGATGGTACTGGCAAGGTAGTAGAGTATCAGCAAAATGATCAATTTCAGCCAGGATATCTGGAGATTCCAAGGTCTATATCCAAGATAACACTCAATAATGACTCAGATTGGGTTGAATTGTGGCAAGACGACGAGTTAGTGGATATTTCTGATACCTACAAAAATCTGACTGAAGGCAAGGTATTTGTTAAGCTCGACGATGGTTGGTCGGTAATTGATTTGGAGGATTTTCAAACTAGATTGGAAAACAATGATTGGCTGGTAGTTCCAGCAGAAAAGGAAGATGAAAAAGCAGACAAGCAGGATCAAAATAATAATACCCAAAGTCAAGGCACACCCAAGCCAGTTAGCATAACCGCACCCTCAGCTACACCAAAGCACTATCCGTCTAATACTGGCGCTGATATTAGTAAACCAGGAATCGATAATACGATAACAAAAAATGGCGATGATAACCTGTCTACTCCTGATTCAGGATTTGAACAAAATGAAGTCGAAAGGCAGCTGTTAACAGACTTTTCTTATCAGCAATCCTTAGTTTTGCCGGTTTTAAAACCCCGATTGGATGTTCTAGAAGCAAGTCAGGATGACAATGGTACTAATGAAGTGCCCCCCGCCGCTTCCCCATCAGTTAACCCAATTCCGGATGTTGCCGCCGAGCAAGCGGTTTTTCTCAACTGGCAGCGGCGGGCGCTTTTCGGCTCCTTAAGTTTAATTTTTTCAGGGCTGTGTTGGGAATTAATTAGTGTGCCAAGGCTTTGGCATTGGTACAATGACAGACAATGCAGATGGTAAAAGGTTGGTTTAAAGCGATAGGTACAGTTTTGTCTGCTTGGTTGCCGGTAATTTTTCTTTATACCGCGATTTATTGGCTCTCAAGCCAACCTAAATTACCAGGTCCAGAGGATGATTTGTGGCGATTTTTTTGGTTTAAGACTGCCCATCTACTTGTTTATGGTTTATTAACCTTGTTAATTCACCGGGGTGTAAAAAAACAGTGGTCAGGCTTAGCTTTATCTCAATCCCTAATGACCACCGGTGTGATTTTAATTGCTTTAGCAATTCACGATGAGTGGCATCAATCCTTAGTTCTAGGCAGAACCGCGGCTGCAACCGATGTTTTAATCGACATAGTTGGTGGTTTGTTGGCACTATTTTCATTTGGTAAATTTAAAAGTCGCTAGTTTGCTGTGCGGTTATGACAAGCTATGGTCTGTCTCTAGGTCTTTTTATAAGTTACAATACGGTTTACTTGCCCCTAGACTACGGGATGTAGCTCAGATGGCTCAGAGCGCACGCATGGGGTGCGTGAGGTCGCTGGTTCGAGTCCAGTCATCCCGACTTTGTAGTTACTTTTTAATCAAGTGCTGGCCCAGCTTCTGATTATAGTTCGTCCTTATAGACCGCCTTCTAAAATTTAGTTATAGTGAAGGATATGTTTAGTACAATCATTGATTTTTTTATTGACGCTCTGTTTCAACTTTCAGAAGTTGTTCCGGTAACTTGGTTTACCTTTATAGGTGCCTTTATTGAAGAACTAATCGCGCCAATACCGTCACCGATTGTGATGACGCTTGGCGGGTCTTTGGCGGCATCGCAGGGTAGTGGTTGGGACTGGTTATTAATCTTGGCTCTTATTGGAGCGGTTGGTAAAACTATCGGCAGCTATCTAGTATATTGGCTTTCAGATAAAGGTGAGGACTTGGTTCTGACCAAGTTTGGCAAGTTTTTGGGAGTTTCGCACAAGGAAGTCGAAGTTATCGGCAAGTATCTCAATCATGGCTGGCACGACGACATTCTGCTTTTTTTGTTTCGGGCGGTTCCGATAATGCCGACAGCGCCGGTTTCAATTGTTTGCGGTCTAATTAAGCTCAACTTGAGAACCTATATAGTCTCAACTTTTTTTGGTACTTTGGTTCGTAATGTTTTCTATCTGTATCTTGGTTACACCAGTCTGGACACACTTGAATCTTTAAATGAGGGCATCGACAGTCTTGAGAAATTTGGCTATATAATTCTACTTGGTCTAATTGGTGCTCTGATGGTCTTTATCTATTATCAACGGCGAACCGATGCTGGCTTGAAATTTCTAAGGAAGAAGCTAGATCAAAAACCCGTATCTAAGAAAAAATAAAATCGCCAAGTATGGTTCTAATCGATGCACAATGGTTTTTTGGCAACAATCGAGAGCGCGGCATTGGTTATTATCTAGATTATTATTTTAAGCACGAATTACAAGTTCCCCCAGAAAAAAGATTATGGTTAGTATCCGCCTCGACACCTGATAAATTAATTAACCAATTACTTGAAAATTACGGTGGCAAAACCCTATCATTTGACTTTTCTATCGATAAACCTCGCCAGCAAGAACTGCTAGCTAGGTGGTTGAGCGAAAAGCAAGTTGAGGCAGTATTTTATAGTTCCCCCTTTGAGCGACCATGGTCACTTCTGGACTGGCAATTACTGATTGAAGATTTTAATTTACCCACCACTGCGATCGTGTTCGATTTAATTCCCCAGCAATTTCCAAATGAGGTATTAAAATCTTGGCCAGAAGAAGATCAGAAGATTTATCAAAAAAGACTTGATTTGCTAAGCAGGGTTGATAATTTACTTGCGATTTCACCTTACACAAAAAAACAACTGACTAATCTACTTAATGTTCCAGATGAAAAAATTGAAATCTTGAAGTTTGGCTACTCTAACAACTGGTTAAATCCTCCCCGAGAGGTTGATCTCAAATGGTGGCGATCGGTGGCCGCGCCTAAATTAGCAGTCACCATAAGTGGTGGTGAGTGGCGCAAAAATTTAATCGGAACCCTAAAATATTTTGCCAAACATTATGCCAAGCATGGTTATAAACTAATCGTTATCTGCCGCTTAGGTCAACTAGAGCAAATCAAGTATAAGCTATTAGCTTGGCGACTTGGAGTTAGTAAAAAGGTTAGTTTTGTTGGGGTAGTGGATGAACGAGTTAAGTGGCGCTACTTGGCTCAAGCGCAAGTCTTTTTGTTTCTTTCGTTTGCTGAGGGATTGGGTATCCCGTTATTTGAAGCCAAAAAAGCTAAAGTTCCCAAAATTATTATTAGTCAGGAATTAGCCGAGGCCGGTTTTGATAAACTGATTGGTGGTTCGGTAGCTGTAACTGTGGCTAAGCCTCAAGACTATCAAGCCAGTCAGCCAAGAATTAATCTTAGTTTTAGAGGAGCATCACTAATTTCGGGGTTAATATCCGGAGTAAAAAATTTATTGGCTCAAGCTCGCGGCTAAGCGCGCCACGGTTTGTCCATCAGCTCGACCGCCAGATAGTTTAATGACCTGTCCAATCAGCGGTCCTACTTGAATTTCTGGTTGTTGTGACCTAACCTGTTCAATTAAAGACTTAATTTCTTCATCCGATAATGGTTGAGGAATCAATTCTTTCAAAACATCTAATTTAGCCGATTCCGACTCCACCAGATCTGATCGATTGCCTTGCCGATATTGCTCGATTGCCTCTTCACTATTTTTGATAATTTTTTTTACAATTTGTTGAAACTCTACCTGAGTTAACTCATTGTTGCGCCCTTTATTAATCTGGGCATTTTGCAATTGGCTCATTAAATAGCGCAAACTATCTAGTCTGGTTTTATCGCCAGCTTTGAGGGCAGACTTAATTTGATCATTAATCATTTGTAGTGGATTCATAAGTGTATTCTATCAGCCAATCTGGCGAACAACAAACTTGACAGCCATAATCGTCAGCCAACCCGATCCCTGCTAAGATAATGTAATGTCAAATTTATTTCGCAAAGTATTGGTAACCGGCGGAGCCGGTTTTATTGGTTCTAACTTGGTAGACCGACTACTTGAAGAAGGGGCAGATAAAATTATAATTATCGACAACTTTGTTACCGGTCAGCGTCAAAATGTGACCCATTTGTTAAATGATCATCGAGTGGAAATAATCGAACAAGATTTAACTGATTCTACTTGGCTAGCCAACTGGTTGGCATCTCAGAATCTGGAGCCTCTAACCTTCATTTTTCATTTTGCCTCACCTGCCAGTCCGCCCAGATATCAAGCTCGACCGGTATTAACGTACTTAGTTAATTCTCTAGTTACACACCACTTAGCTCAATACACCAGTCAATACTCAACTAGGTTATTTTTTGCCTCAACCTCCGAAGTTTATGGGGACCCACTGGTAAATCCTCAACCGGAATCTTATTGGGGCAATGTGAATCCCAATGGCTTACGCTCTTGTTATGATGAGAGCAAACGCCTGGGAGAGACAATTTGTGGCGTTTGGCATCGCCAAACTGGCGCCGATGTTAGACAGGCGCGAATTTTCAACACTTATGGACCGCGAATGGATATTGATGACGGTCGCGTAATTCCTAGTTTTTTTCAGTCGATTCTAAACAATGAAGCGCTGACGGTTTTTGGTACCGGCGAACAAACAAGGTCTTTTTGTTACATTGATGATTTAATCGAAGGAATTATTCGTTTTGCCAAAAACGACGATTTGTCTGGTCAAACCATTAATTTAGGTAATCCGCAAGAGTTCAATTTATTAGAATTAGTTAAAATTTTTGAGGAGCTGAGCGGACAAAACTTAGAAAAACAATTCTCAGAACTGCCGGCTGACGATCCAACTCGTCGCCGACCAGACATTACCAAAGCCAGACGGTTACTTAATTGGGAACCCCAAGTTGATCTGCTAACCGGACTGAAAAAAACGTATGAGTATTTCAAGCAACAATCAGGTAAGTAAACTGCCGACAAACATTATTTCTAAAATCTCGACTGTTTTTTTAGGTATATTTATTGTTGGTCTAGCCTTACTTTTGCGACTACCATTACTTAATCAATCTTTTTGGTTGGATGAAGCTGCTCAGGCATTAGAAATTATTCGTCCTTTGTCCGAGCAGCTGGATTTAGCCGCCGATTTTCAACCACCGCTTTTTCATTTACTCTTGCATTTTTGGCAGTTTGGTGGACATCAAGAGTGGTGGCTAAGATTGCCGTCGGTGGTTTTCTCTCTAGCTTCTATTTTTTTGATCTTTTTTTGGAGCAATCGACATCAAGGCAAAGCTGAAAGCCTAGTGGTTGGTTTATTTTTATCTACCTCAAGTTTATTGATATTTTATTCACAGGAATTAAGACCATATATGATGGCGGTTGGGTGGGCCACTTTGGCTTGGGTTTTATTCTGGCGATGGCAGATTGCCGATCAATCTCAAACTAAACTCAGGGAAGTGTTTAACCTAAAATCTAATTTGAGCTTAATCTTTTTTAGCTTAACCAACGCCTTGGGAGCTCTAACATCATACGTCTATTTATTCGTCTGGCCGGGGTGGTTGATAGTCACTTTTTTGCTCTGGCCGAAAAAGTGGGTACCAATACTTAAGTCACTGCTGGTGAGTTTAGTTATCTGGCTAATTTGGCTACCTGGACTTTTGAAGCAACTTGCTGCCAGCTTCGCTTTGAGGCAAGCCGTACCAGACTGGGAGCGAGTGGTTAGTCTGACTCAGTTAAAGGCCATACCACTAACTTGGGCTAGGTTTTGGACAGGTATTTTGCCGGTAGATTTGGTTTTATCTGATATTCTAATCGTAATTTTACCGAATATATTAATAATTTATCTAATTAAAAATCATTGGCAATCAATGAGTAAGAGTGCTAAAAAACAGCTAGTTTCTTTAGGATTACTGATTAGTAGTACCTTGCTGTTTGCCTGGCTATTTTCTTTTTGGACCCCGGTTGTTACCCCTAAAAGACTGTTATTTTTATTGCCCTTTTTATTCTTATTTATATCCCAGTTAGTTGGTAGTTTCTCTAGGTCGGCAGTGAGTTTGATCGTTATTGTTTTAGGAGTAAATTTAATTGGTCTTGGTCAATATTGGCAGAAACCAAGCTTGCAACGCGAGAACTGGCGTCGAGCGGTCAGTGATTTGGAGATGAATTTTCAGCCTACAAATTCAGTGGTTGTTTTTGGTTTTGATGCTCCCTTTGCTCCTTGGGTTTGGTATCAGCGTGAAGACTTACCAACAATTAGTACCGGTTTTGCACCGTTGGCAAGTTTAACTATCGCTCAGAAGTCTCTTGAAGGTATCGAGCAATATGAAAATGTGTTGGTTTTTGACTACTTATTGGATTTAAGTGATCCACAGCGGTTTATTTGGCAAGCATTGACTAGTAGGGGCTTTCAACTACAGGAAGTTTTCGATTATCAACAACTTGGGTTTATTAGGTGGTATCGACAGCCTAAAATTTATGCCCAACAAATTTGAAAGTAAGCCAATATAATTAATAGGGAATTAAACGGTATTACAAAGTTATGAAAAAAACACTAAAAGTGATGATTGATGTTTCGGCTGTGCCATATAACCGAGGCGTTTCTCGTTACACCAGTAATTTAGTACAAGAGTTGGCGAGTCGATCTGATGTAAAATTGTCAGTTTTTGGCTATTCACAAGGGAGATACAAACAGCTTAAAAAATGGGGGCAGACTTTGCCAAAAAAAGTTCAATATCATTGGTGGCGTTTACCACCTAACTTGGTGGGTAAGGGGTGGCGGCGGTTTGGTTGGCCCAAACCGCCGCTAAAAGGAATCGATGTCTATCACGCTTGGGATTGGCAGTTGGCGCCGCTAAAAAATTTTCCCCAAGTGGTAACGATTCACGATTTGGCCTACAAATTTTTTCCAGAAACTGCGCATCCTTCGGTGGTGGAGCATTATGATTATTTGTTAGAGCAACTTGAAAAACAGTCACAGATTAGAGTGATAGCAGTTTCGCATGCTACCAAAAATGATATTTTAAAATTAACCAACATCTCGGCTGACAGAATTCATGTAATTTATCAGGCTTTACCAGAGGAATCGATGCTGGTGCCAAATAAGGAAGAAATTGATTCATATTTGCGATCTATCGGTTTAGTAAAACCATACTTGCTGTTTGTGGGTACCACTGAACCACGAAAAAATCTGGCTCGAATTATTCAAGCTTGGGAGAGCTTGCGTGATAAATATGATTTGGTAATAGCTGGATCAGCCGGTTGGGATAAGTTTGAAGTTCAGGAGGGCATGCATATTCTTGGTTACGTTGAACCACTTGATCTAGCAGCCTTGTATCGGCAGGCAAAAGCCTTACTCTTTCCTAGTTTATATGAAGGTTTTGGTTTTCCGATTTTGGAGGCTTATTACCATGGTTGTCCGGTTATAACTTCAAATAATTCATCTATGTCAGAGATTGGCGGCCGGCCGGCCGTTTTAGTTGATCCCACTCTGGCCGAAGAAATTCGAGATGCGGTGCTGGCGCTGGAAGAAAAAAACAGCCGGGCCGGCCGCCAGCGACAACGAGATATGGCGGAAGTTGTTAACCGCTTCACTTGGAGAGAAACTGCCGCTCGAACGGTCGATGTTTATCAGTTGGCCAAGTTTGAGACCTAATCAATTTGAAAGAGGATATGTCAAAAAGCAAATCGTTAAAGAAATCGCAACCTAGCTGCTTGCGGGTGGGGATCGATGGTAATGAGGCTAACGTAACTAAACGAGTAGGTAGTAATGTTTATGCTTTCGAAGTTATAAAAACTTTAGAAAAATACTGGCGCCACAGTGACAATAAAGTGGTGGTTTTTTTGCGGCAGGCGCCGCGGCCTGACTTACCAGCTGCCAGACCAGGCTGGCGCTATGAAATTTTGCCCAACGCACCTTTGTGGACTTGGCGCCGCCTGCCGCAAGCCCTGCATAAACATCGACAAGAACTAGATGTATTTTTTTCACCAGGTCACTACACACCACTGTGGTCACCGTTACCAACTGTACCCACCATTATGGACTTGGCCTATGAGTTTTTTCCTCAGCAATTTCGCTGGCAGGATCGCTGGCAACTTAAATTATTTACCAGGCTAAGTGTCCGTCAAGCAAGCCAAGTTTTGGCTATTTCTCGATCAACGGCCAGTGACTTAGAAAAGTATTATCATCTTGAACCCGATAAAATTATGGTGGCTTATCCTGGATACGAGCCGACCGAATCTCCTGGTGAATTACGGGTTAGGCAAATAATCAATAAAAAAAATTTGAGCCAACCATACTTTTTGTTTATTGGCACATTACAGCCGCGCAAAAATTTACCAAGATTGATTAAGGCCTTTGAACTTATAGTTCAGCAAGGTTATGAAGGCAAGTTGGTTATTATTGGAAAAATTGGCTGGCAGGCAGAACCAATCTTACAAGCTCTAAAAAACAGCCCTGTTTCAAGTCAAATTAAGCATCTTGGTTTTGTCGATAATGAAGAAAAGAAAGCTTTAATTGCTGGAGCTCAGGCATTAGTTTTACCTGGTCTGTATGAGGGTTTTGGTATTCCACCACTTGAGGCGATAAGGTTGAACACAATTCCTCTGGTAGCTGATGTTTCTTCCTTACCGGAAGTAGTGCCGATTAATCAGCTGCGTTTTGATCCACTGGATCATCGCCAAATTGCGGCGAAGATGACCTTAATACATCAAGCTAGCCAGGTGGATAAAAAACATTGGCTTTCTTTATTGCAAGACTCAGCCAGCAAATTTACTTGGCAGAACACAGTTAAGCAAGTTGAAAAAGCTTTATTATCCGCGGCAAAAAATCGATAATCTGTTTAATTTATCTGTAAATTTTTGTTTTAACATATGCAGCTTGTTAATCATTTTTAGTGACAATACTTGTAATAAGGTATGCTGTTGATATGCGAGTACTAGGTGTTGATCCAGGATTTGACCGCTGCGGTCTTGCCGTGGTTGAACAAAATAAGCGGCAGCAAGAACAAGCTATATTTTTTGATTGTGCCGTCACCAAGGCCAGACAGCCCAAGGTCGACCGATTTAAAACCATTTGGAATTTGGCAGATGAGTTAATTGTGCAACACCAACCTGACTCAATTGCGATCGAGGATGTGTTTTTTGCTCGAAATGTCTCGACTGCCTTACCTGTCAGTGAAGTCAGGGGTTTATTTTTTGCCTTAAGTTTTGTGTATAATTTGCCGATTTTTGAGTATCGACCAAACCAGATAAAACAAACCATTACTGGTTACGGCCGAGCCGATAAACAACAGGTTAGTCAAATGGTTTGTCGGCTACTTGGACTTGAAAATATCCCGAAGATTGACGATACTAGTGATGCTTTAGCGGTCGCTCTAACGCACTTAACTTATCAGCGACAACAACATTTAGGTCACCAATGATTAGATTTTTAACCGGTCAACCAACTTTACTAACCGATAATAATGTTGTTATTGATGTACATGGTGTGGGCTATGGAGTAGAGGTACCTTTGGGTCAGACGAACCGAATTTGTTCTCAAGAAAAGGTTACTTTAGAAATTTTTACCTTAGTTCGTGAAGATGCTTTAAGTCTCTACGGTTTTTTAGAGTCTAGAGAAAGACTTTTATTTGAACAATTATTATCGGTATCAGGTGTTGGCCCTAGATCGGCAATGATGATTGTCGATCGAGGTGCCTCGGCTGTTGTTGAAGCTATTCAGCAATCGGATGTTAGCTTTTTCCAGAGTATTCCTCGACTGGGAAAAAAAACATCTCAGAAAATTATTGTCGATCTACAATCAAAGATTGGCTCGTGGCGTGAGTTTTCTTTACCACCCGGAAATGGTACCGCCAGAGATGTTTACGATGCTTTACAAAGTATGGGTTATGCACCTCGATTGATAGATGAAGTTATGTCCAAGCTTGATCCAGAATGGGATGTAGCTACGGCTATTAAATGGAGTCTGCAGAATATCGGCAAACTTAATGACCAAAACAAACAAAAATCTGCCAATAAGCAATAGCTATGAAATTAGACAGCACTGCACCAGAGGAAGAGCAGCTAATCATATCCTTGCGAGCCAAAAGTTGGGAGGATTTTTACGGTCAAAAACAGGTGACCAAGTCTTTAATGGTTGCAATCAAGGCTGCGCAACAGCGGCAGGAAGCTTTGGAGCACACCTTGCTTTACGGACCGCCAGGGCTTGGTAAAACAACCCTCTCTCATCTGATTGCTAAAGAATCAGGTGGATCACTTCATTTGGCGTCTGGCAACGCCTTAAGTAAAGTTGGTGATTTGGCGGCAATATTATCAAATTTACAACCGATGGATGTTTTGTTTATCGATGAAATTCATCGTTTGCCTAGGGCTGTGGAGGAAACGCTATATCCGGCAATGGAAGATTTTGCACTAGATATTGTATTGGGTAAAGGCGCTGGTGCTAGAGTTGTGCGGATCGATCTACCACCATTTACTTTAGTAGGTGCCACAACTAGGTACGGTGCTTTATCGGCACCACTACGTGATCGGTTTGGGCTGACACATCGTCTGCAGTACTACACACCGGATGATTTAAGTGTGATTTTACAAACTGCCGCTGGCAAGCTATCGATGCAGATTGATTCAGACACAGCGGTGGTGATAGCGCGGCGTTCCCGCGGAACGCCGCGCGTCGCCCTCAAACTTCTCAAGCGTGTTCGCGATGTTGCCCAGCTGGACGGAGCTCAAGAAATTCAACCCCGCCATGTAGATGAAGCCCTTAAATTACAGCAAGTTGATCAAGAGGGTTTAGATGAGCACGACAGACGCTATTTAAAGGTTCTCAGCCAGGAGTTTCATGGCGGACCGGTTGGCCTACAAACACTATCAGCCGCTCTATCAGAAGACATTTCCACTTTAGAGGAGGTAGTTGAGCCTTATTTAATTCAACTAGGAAAAATAAAACGAACCCCAAGAGGAAGGGTATTGGTTAACCTATAATGACTTCTTCTCCCCAATCATATCAATCAGGTCATTTATCTGTTAAAAACGGGCATAAAATTTTTTACGCTCAGTTTGGTAATCCACAAGGAGTACCGGTTCTTTCTCTCCATGGCGGTCCAGGTTCACAGTCTAAGCCAAAGCACGTTGCTGGTTTTGATTTAGAGAAATATCGCTTGATTACCTTTGACCAGCGAGGTTGTGGTCAAAGTTTGCCCTTTGGCGAAATTAACAACAACACAACCAATGATTTGATTGCCGATATTGAAAGCTTGCGAGAACACCTTGGTATTCAGAAATGGTTTGTTAAGGGCGGTAGCTGGGGATCAGCCTTAGCTCTGGTTTATGCACAAGCCCACCCTACGGTTATCAATGGTTTGCTGCTTTCAAGTATTTTTCTGGTTAGATCGATCGATAACCGCTGGGTTTTTTCAGACGAGGGTGGTGCGGCTTATTTATTTCCAGATTTGTGGGAAAAATTTCAGGCTTTTTTACTAGAGCATCGTTTGACTGATAAAGATCCAGCGAAAGTAGCCAGTCAGTTATTGGCCAAACTAATTTCGGCCGACGAACAAACGGCTAGAGAAATGGCTGCCGGTGTGAATAACTGGGAGAGTAATTTGATGAGTGCTCAGCAAGCAACAACATATGCATCGGCAGAAGAAATTACTGCTGAACATATTAATTACGCCAAGATTTATCTACACTATCAATCTAATAACTTTTTCTTAAAAGAGAACCAAATTATAAAAGATATCGAAAAAATTAAATCTTTACCCGCAGTATTAGTCCACGGACGCTATGACCTGCTTTGTCCGCTTGACCAAATGTGGCAGCTAAAAAAACGTTTGCCTAAAGCAAAATCAGTCATTTTACCCACCAGTAACCACGCTTTGACGGCCGATGGTCAAGTTGCCTGTCAAATGGCTTTTAACTGGTTTTTAAGCGAGACAAATACAACTGTATAATGCCTGTATGGCACAATTTTATTCACCTTTTAAAGACAAGATGGGCAACCAGCTTACCTGGCCGCAAGCAATTAAAAAAATTATTGGTCGCTGGCAAGCCTATGGAGAAGATTTACTTTTGCTATGGTTACGGTTTGTAGGTGGAGTGCCGATTCATACCTTTAGGCACCTTTGCTACCGCCTAGCTGGAGTGAAGTTAGGAGCCGGCTCAACAATTCACACTGGTGCAAAGTTTTATCACCCAGGTGGTGTCACTATCGGCAGTGATACCATTATTGGCGATCATGCTGTACTGGATGGTCGAGCTCCTTTAACAATTGGTAATCACGTAGATATCGCCTCGGCTGTGATGATTTATAACAGTGAGCACGATATCCACTCAGAGGATTTTTTGCCAATTGAACAACCCGTAGATGTAAAAGATTATGCCTTTATTGGACCGCGAGCGATTATTCTGCCAGGGGTAACTATCGGCAAAGGCGCAGTCGTTGCCGCCGGAGCGGTGGTGACAAAATCGGTTAATTCAGGCGATATTGTTGGTGGCATACCAGCTAAGACTATTGGTCAACGACAAATAAAAGACTACCACTATAAATTAGGTCGAGCGAGATTATTTCAATAATTTTTCAGCCACTTTATTCCAGCTTCCGAGCTTTTCTTTTTCAAGCAACATCATCATGGTTATTTCACGATCTCTGAAGTTGGATTTAAAAATTAACTCAACAAATTCAGAAAAAGGTACTTCAAAAACCGAGATTTTCTCACCACTGTCTAAATTTTGTGGTTTTACTAGTTCACAATCTTTAGCAATAAAAGTAAAGATTGCCCAATCTACTTTTTCCAATAGCTGTTCGGCTTTCCACAACTCCCAGCTAGAGCTTTGATAACCTGATTCCTCAAGCAACTCTCGTTTGGCAGCTTGCCAAGGTTTTTCACCTGGATCAACTCGTCCGCCAAATAAACTTATAAACTCAGACATTCCTGGTTGCTGTTGTCGAGCCATGAGGATGGTTTTCTGGTTGGTAATAGGTAGAATGCTGACGGTATCAGGACGCTTGAGTTTTTCAAAAGTAACGGTACTACCGTCAAACATTTTTTGTGGCCACTGATAAACATCAAATATTTGTCCCTCAAACACCTTACTTGCATTTTTAGGAATTGGTCGCAAACCTTGAGGCCGAGTTATCTGCATATTTGTTAATTATATAACTAACATCAATCTTCATTTTGCAAGCTAATTTTATTCGCTGGTTCCTTGCTTTACCTATTTACAAACCTGCCGATTTCCGTCATTATTATTAGAAATAGGAAACAATAGGAAAAATATCCTATATAAATAGATATCACAACATGTTGCTCGGGAAAGCATATAACTCGCTAGACAACCAAAGACGGGTCATTATTCCCAAGCATATGCGTGGCCATCTTGGTGCCTCTGCCGTAATAACTAGAGGACTTGATGGGGGTCTATTTTTGTTTCCACAGGAATATTGGCTCAAGCTCGTGAACAATTTGACTCATTTACCTTTTACTCAGAAAAAAGCACGTGATTTTTGGCGTTATATAAGTAATGAGGCTTATGAAGTTCAGCCTGACAATTTGGGACGAATTACTTTGCCCACTAGTCTAACTGAGCTGGCTAAGCTGCAAAAAGAGGTAGTTGTTGTTGGTTCAATGCAGTACATCGAAGTCTGGGATCGCAATCAATATCACCAGTATCTAGATCAAATTAGTGATCAAGCGGAAGAAATTGCTGAATCTTTGTCTTGGGAAAACCAGACACAAACAGGAAGCTAACAATGCATATACCAGTTTTACTTAATGAGGTAATCGACAACCTAAAAATTACACCTGGAAAGTGGTATTTGGATGGCACTTTTGGCCGTGGTGGCCACACTAAAAAGATTTTAGGGGCAGGGGGCAGAGTGGTGGCGTTTGACATGGATCCTGAGGCCGTCGAAGCGGCAAAAAAAAGCCTCAGTAAACAGATTGAGACAGGCAACTTTATTATTTTTCACGCCAATTTTAATCAGATTGATGAAGTACTCCAGCAAGCTAGTTATGAACCGCCTTTTTTTGCCGGAGCATTGTTTGATCTAGGAACTAGCAGCAATCAGATTGAGGATTCACAACGGGGTTTTTCGTTTCAGGGTTCGGAGCCCTTGGATATGCGTATGGATCCTAGACTTGGTGTTACGGCCGCTGATTTAGTTAATGCTTTACCCGAAAGACATTTGAAAAATTTATTTTGGGAATATGCTCAAGAAACTCAAGCCAGTCGAATCGCAAGTGAAATAGTTAGGCAACGCGAGAAGCAACCCTTAACAACTACAGATGAACTAGTTGCTATCGTGACTAAAGTAAAGGGTCGGCGGCCAGATCGACACATTCATCCGGCCACCAAAGTATTTCAAGCCTTGCGGATTGCGGTTAATACCGAGATGGATAATCTGGAAAACATGCTTAAACAAGTCTTGGAATGGATTACTCCTGATGGCAGACTCTTGGTTATTAGTTTTCACGAAGGAGAAGACAGGATCGTTAAGCAAACATTTAAAGAGTGGGAGAGACAGGGAAAAGTGAGTCAAATTCAGAATAAACCAATAATGCCATCGGAAGAGGAGAGACAAGAAAATCATAGAAGCAGAAGTGCCAAATTAAGAGTATGTCAAAAGCAATAGTCAGAACCATTAGTCACTCAAGCAATTTCAGTCAGTTTTCTTGGCGATTTTGGGTGGTTTTATTCTGTGGCCTAGGATTATTGGGTGGAGCGGTTTTTAGCACAGCCCAGGTCTCACAATTAGCTTATGAATCCGCTCAGTTACAGGTTGAAGAGGCTCAATTATTGGCACGTCAACAATTACTGCAAGAAGAACTAGCTCAAGCACAATCGCTTGAAAGAATCTGGAGTTACGCTCAAGAAACTGGCTTCTTAAGTCAAGCTGAATATAATGGTAAGTTGTCGATTGCTAAGCATTTTGCTCAAGTCAATCACTGATTAGCTTGTTATGGCTGCTAAAAAAAATAGTTACTCGGTTGAGAGTTTATTTAAGAGACTTAAAATATTTAAAGTAATTTTAAGTCTAGGTGTTTTAATAATTATTTTTCGCCTGGCATTTTGGCAAATCTGGAAACATACCGAATTATCGGCCGTAGCGGCCAATCAGTACGAGTCAAATCAACGTTTATCACCTCAACGAGGCAATATTTTAGATAACCAGGGTAGGGCGTTAGTGGGCAATGTTGAGCAATATGTTTTGTTTGCTCAGCCGCATATTATGACCGATGACATTAAGAAAATTGTCGATCAACTGGCACCGGTATTGCAGGAAAATTTGATTGCCGATGCATCTCCAATCGAGGCTACCGATGAAGGTTGGTTAAAAGATACTAAGCAATCTATTGAGGATCGCCTGGGTCAGCAATTATTCGATAAAAGTAAGAAATGGGTTGCTTTAGCAACCGGTTTATCTCGACAGCAAAAACAAGTCATCGAGAATTTTAAGATTCACGGTTTGGGATTTGATTCTATGTCGGTGCGAGCTTATCCTGATGCTTCATTGTCTGCTCATTTATTGGGGTTTGTTGGCAAAACTCAAACCGGTGATGATCAAGGTTATTTCGGACTAGAGGGCTTTTATGATTTGGAGCTGCAAGGGAGGGGCGGTCTTTTGCGGCAGCAAAAGACCGCCATCGGTTTGCCGCTACTGCTTGAAGCAGGTCAACGTGTCTCTCAAGAACAGGGTGCCACTTTAAAACTGACCCTTAATCGACAGTTGCAGTTTGTGGTCGAACAAAAATTAAAGGATGCTCTAATCCACTATGGTGCAAAATCCGGCGAGGTGATAATTATGGATCCTCAAACTGGGGCAATCTTAACAATGGCCTCTTTCCCCAACTATGATCCTTCAGATTTTCCCAGCTATCCAAGTGAATACTATCGGAATCCTACTGTTTCTGAACTCTATGAACCAGGTTCCACAATGAAGATTGTAACCATGGCTGCAGGCATAGAAAGCGGTGCCGTTAATCCTGAGACAACTTGTGATCGTTGTTCAGGACCAAGAGTGATTAATAATTACCAAATTAGAACCTGGAATGAGGTTTATAACCCAAATATCAATATGTGGGATGCTTTGGCTAAGTCGGACAACACCGCTATGGTTTTTGTTCAGGAGCGTATCGGGAGAGATCGATTCTTACAGATCTTACGTGATTTTGGCTTTGCTGAACCTACTAATATCGATTTGCAAGGTGAAGCAACCTATAATTTTCGAGCAAATGAACAATGGCGACCGATTGATACAGCTACAGCCTCATTTGGTCAAGGTATCGCCACTACTAGTATTCAACTACTAAGAGCGGCGGCCGCCATTGCTAATGGCGGCCGCCTAATCCAACCCTTTGTGGTTTTGGAAGTTATTCAAGAAGATAACATTTCTAAGACAGCTCCAAAAATTATTCGTCAAGTTATATCTCCAGAAACCGCTGCTACCGTTACCGAAATGATGGTCTACACAGCTCAGCACGGTGATGCACAGTGGGCACTGCCGGAAGGAGTGGAGGTGGCTGGTAAAACCGGCACGGCTCAAATTGCTGGTGAAGGCGGATATCTAGAGGATAAAACCATTGCTAGTTTTATTGGTTTTGCGCCGGCCAATGACCCAAAGTTTGTGATGTTGGTTAAACTTAATGAACCAAGCTCATCACCCTGGGGCTCTGAAACTGCCGCTCCGCTATGGTTCGCAATACTGCCGGAAGTTTTAAAGTGGTACAACTAAAATTATTTGGTGCTTTGCCAAAAATCCATTGTAAATCAATACTCAACAAATATTGACCAGCTAATGATTTGTAACATTTATCTAATTTTTACGTATAATGATCGTTATGCAGCCCAATTTTGGCCTAATTTTAATGATTAAAAGATACTGGCATTTGTTTAAAACGGTGTGGCTGCAAGCTCTGCCGGCAGTTTATTTTTTTGGCCATCCAGGTAAAAAGTTGAAAATTTATGGTATAACCGGCACCGATGGTAAAACCACCAGTGCCACTTTGTTATATCACGTCTTAAAAAAAAGTGGCTATCAGGTTGCTTTAATTAGTACGGTGGCTGCTTATATTGGCGATCAGGAAATTGAGACTGGTTTCCATGTTACTTCCCCACAACCCTGGGATTTACATAAGCTGCTAAAGCGTTGTTTAGACGCGGATATTGAGCATGTGGTTTTAGAGACTACTTCTCACGGTTTATTTCAGTATCGAATTTGGGGAATAAAATTTAAAATGGTTGGAATTACTAACATTACCAACGAACACCTAGATTACTTTGGCACCTGGGAAAAACTTGTGAAAGCTAAAAGTTTAATTTTTAAACAGGCCAAACTCGCTTTTTTGAATGCTGATGATCGGTCATTTACTTTTCTTAAACAATACTGTCAAAAAACTAATGTTCCTTATCAGACGTATTCCCAGGATATTTCCAGTGATGTTTTGGGCAAAACCATTAAAGCTCGGTTTCCGGAAGTGTATAACCGCTGGAACGCTAACTTAATTGTTGCTATGGCAAGGCAGATAGGCATTAACGATGGTAAGCTTTGCCAAGCAATTAACGATTTTCCTGGGGTCAAAGGTAGAATGGAGCTGATTAAAAATCAATTAGGCATAAATATTGTGGTTGATTTTGCCCATACTCCTAACGCCTTGGAAAAGGCTTTAACTGCATTAAAAGGTGCAACAAAGGGGAAGTTAATTGCTGTTTTTGGCAGTGCTGGTTTAAGGGATCGGCAAAAAAGACCAGCTATGGGGAAAATTGGTTCTCAAATAGCTGATTTAGCCATTTTTACTGCCGAGGATCCACGAACCGAAAATATTCAGGTTATTCTCCGCCAAATGAAGGAGGGGGTTAAAGAAACAAACTTTCGCAAGGTGGTGACTCAACCAGATCGGAAGGATGCCATTAAATTAGCCCTAAGTTTAGCAAAACCCAACGATACCGTCGGTGTTTTTGGCAAAGGCCATGAAAAAAGTATGTGCTTTGGTAAAAAGGAAGTGCCTTGGTCCGATCAGCAAGTAATTGCTGATTTATTGCTTAAAAGAATAATTACTGATAAATAAATGTTTTTTCTAAAATCTACTTGACAGCCAACACCATCACCAGTAACCTTCCAGGTATGACTGACAAACCGTCGGTGGTGGTTCTAGGAGGCGGAACCGGCACTTTTATGATGCTGCAAGCCTTGAGGCGACTACCACTAAACTTGACCGCGGTTTTAACGATGGTTGATGACGGTGGTTCAAATCGTGTGTTACGAGATGAATTTGGTTTATTACCAACTTCAGGTGTTTCTCAATGTATGGTCGCTTTGTCCGATGAGACAACTTTGCTACGAGAGTTGTTTAATTACCGATATCACCAGGGCAATGGTTTAACCGGAATGAGGTTTGGCAATCTGTTCTTGGCCGCTCTAACCGATATTTTGGGCTCACAAAAGAAGGCAATTGAGGAAGCCCAGCGCATTTTAAAGGTTCGGGGGAAAATTCTACCTGTTTCTTACGATGATGTCAGATTGGTGGCGACTTATGAGGATGGTAGCCAAGTTGTTGGTGAGCACGAAATCGATGAACCCAAACACGATGGTCGTCTGCGAATTACTGATTTAAAAACCGAACCTCAGGCACAAATTTGTTCAGAAGCAAAAGAAGCCATCACATCCGCCGATTTTATTATTATTGGTCCTGGTGATTTTTATACCAACACCGCCGCCAATTTTGTAGTAGAGGGTGTTAACCAAGCTTTAAAATCATCGCCAGCCAAAAAAATCTTTGTTTCTAACCTAATGACAAAATATGGCGACACATTCGGCTTTACTTTAACAACTTTCTTAAATGAAATCGACAAATATTATGGATTAGGTGGTTTAGATTATGTTATTGTTAACAACAATTTAAACTACCCACAAGCAGCTTTAGACTTATACCAAAACCAAAACTCTCTCCCAGTTGAGGATGATATTACCGGCGAAAACTATCAGAATGTTAAGATTTTGCGCGGCGATTTGTTTGGTGGTACGGTTTATCAAAAAGATCAGGCTGACAAGCTTGATCGAAGTATATTGAGACACGACCCAGTTAAATTTGCAAACTTCTTTGAGGCGAATTTTTTAGCAAAATAGTACTTAATATGTCTAGTACAGACCAATTCTCCTTTTTGACAGATCAAGGCAACTGTTTTTTGGTTGGAATCAAAGGTGTGGGCATGACTTCATTGGCCTTAATGCTCAAAGATAAAAAATGGCAGGTGTCGGGCGCTGATTATTCAGAGGAGTTTATTACAGATGAGATTTTAAGAAAAAAGAAGATAAACGTTATCGATTTTGATCAGGCAGTTTTACCAGTCAACACACAAGTCGTGGTGTATTCGGGTGCCAATCAAGGAAAAAACAATCCTATAGTAAAAGAAGCTGTTAGGCGAAGACTGCCGATTTTTTCTTTATCACAGGCAGTGGGTTTACTGTCGGCTCAAAAGGATACAATCGCTGTTTGTGGTGTGGGTGGTAAAACCACGACCACGGCAATGTTGGCTTGGATTTTAGAGTTTGCAGGTCATAAGCCGGCTTTTGCGGTTGGAACAGGAAATTTAGGTAACTTTGGTGTTCCCGCAAGATGGACAACTGGTAGTAAATTTGTGGTGGAGGCAGATGAATATGTTGCTGATCCCAACTCTGATTTGACACCACGTTTGATGTATTTAGAGCCCAAGCACACTATCTGTACCAGCTTGAAATATGATCATCCGGATGTTTATGCCAGTTTTGAACAAACTAAGCAAGTCTTCCAAGATTTTTTTAAGCTCTTACCAGAAGCTAGCGTAAAAAGTAGTTATCAATCTCAACTTGTAATTAATGGTGATGATCCAAACTTAGTAGCGATTACTGAAAATCTATCAGTTAGACCGATAACGGCTGGATTTCAACCACACAACTTAGTACGTTTGAGTAATCGGCGAGTCACTGACGGTGTAGGGCGGCTGGATTTGGCCTGGAACTCAACTCATGATGTTGGTATCAGGCAAAATGCCACCATAAGTAGTACCATTCCAGGTTTTCATAATCTTCTTAATGCCGCTTATGCAGTGGTGATGAGTGTTCAATTGGGTGTTGAGTTAGAACGAGCAGTAGAAGCCATAAGATCTTTCAAGTCGGTGCAGCGGCGTTTTTCCCTGGTGGGAAAAACGCCGCACCTCCTTTGTTATGATGATTACGCCCATCACCCTCACGAACTGGCAGCGGTGGCCCAAACTATCAAAGCTTGGTTTCCAGATAGACCGGTCACTGTGGCTTTTGAACCTCACACGTATTCACGAACTAAGGTATTATTCAATGATTTTGTGGATGTCTTTCAGGATTTTCCGGCTGAAGTTTGGTTGTTGCCGATTTTTGCTTCTGCCAGAGAGGCAACCGATTCACAAATATCATCTTTATCCTTAGTTGAAGCACTTAATCAACTGGGCAAACCCGCTAGATATATCAAAGACTATCAGGAGTTGCTACAATG
>DBQK01000008.1:0-35693 GCA_002305195.1 Patescibacteria group bacterium UBA1396 | reverse complement strand
ACAGCCTTGACGAATTAGTAAAGGTGGTTAGCTTTTGTTTTGAACAACAAATTCCAGTCACCATTTTTGGTGGTGCAAGCAACGTGATCGTAATGGATGAAGGTATTGCGGGATTGGTAGTTCTTAACCAATGCAGCAATTTTCAGATCTTTGAGTCAGAAAAAGAATTGTCACAGTTTGATTTACCAGATAACTTTTCTATTTTGACAAGTACTGAAGTAACCATTGCCAGACTTAAAAAAATTGAAGATGATAATCATCAGTTTAATTGGCAACAACCCCATTGGGTTTTAGCAGAGTCAGGTTTGATTACGGCTCGACTATCAACAGCAACGGCCAACCAAGGTCTTTCAGGTTTGGAACCATTTGTTGGCGTGCCAGGTGCTCTTGGCGGGGCAATTTATAATAATTCACACTATCAAAGCGAACTAATTGGGGATTTTATTGTCGCTGTTGAGGTTTTGGATAAGCAAGGTAATCGAAATTGGTTGCCACAAAAAGAATGTGATTTTGCTTATGATTACTCAAGATTTCAGCAAACCGGTGAAATAATTTTAAGAGCTTTGTTGGTGATTTTTCCGGCGGATAAAGATTTAATTAAGCAAAAGATTCAAGCTAGCAGTTTGCACCGAGCTCAAACTCAACCATTGGGATTTGCCAGTTCAGGGTGTATTTTTAAAAATGTATCGCTATCTCCTGAAGAGTCCAAGAGGTTTGATGGCCAAACAAAATTATCGGCTGGCTGGTTGATTGATCAAGCTGGATTAAAAGGCTATCGACAAGGTGGAGCTATGGTTTCCGATGTTCATGCTAATTTCATTATTAACACCGACCGTGCCAGTAGCCATGATGTTGAAAAATTAGTATCGCACATACAAAAAACAGTTAAGCAAAAATTTAATTTAGACTTGGAACCAGAAGTATTTTTCATTGGAAAGGAAAAATAATGCCAACCTATTTTGTCGACAAAAGTGGTCCTCTTTATGGTTTAGTGAGACTGGGCGGAGCCAAAAACGTTAGTTATAAACTACTGATTGCCTCTTTGCTAGGAGACAAAGAATCAAGAATCTTAAATTTTTCCAAAATTAGTGATGTTGATCTGGTTTCTGACATTATTAATGACTTAGGTGGCCGAGTTTATAGTGCCGGTGAAAGAACAATCTTTGTTGATCCCGCTAAATTAAAGAGCGCCGATATTCCGAAAAAATATGGTGAAGGATCACGGGCATCCACTATGTTTGTTGCGCCTTTAATTCATCGTTTTAAAGAAGTTAAGGTGCCTTTGCCAGGTGGCGATCGATTAGGTAACCGTCCGGTGGATAGGCATATGGACTTTTTGCATGCCTTAGGTGCTAAAACCAAGGTCGAGAATGGATTTTTAGTTGTTAAGGCTGAGCAGTTGATTGGTACGACTTACCGGTTTAATAAAAATACTCACACCGGAACCGAGACAGCTATTATGGCGGCCGCCCGAGCTAAAGGAAAGACCATTTTAGAAAATGCCGCCGAAGAGCCGGAAGTCGATGATTTAATTAATTTTATCAATGACATGGGTGGCCGCATTCGTCGTCGTGCAAATCGGGTTGTGGAGATTGAAGGCGTTGATAAATTAGGTGGTGCCATCCACCAAATTATGCCGGACCAAAATGAGGCTGTTTCCTATGCCGTGGCAGCGATTATTACCAAGGGTGACATCATTGTCGAAAATGCTCGACCAGAGCATATGAAAGCGTTTTTAGATAAACTAGATGAAGCTGGCGGTGGTTACGAAATCGGCAGTTATGGTATTAGATTTTTCTATAAGGGTGAATTGAGAGCTTTGGATATAGTTACAGAACCATATCCAGGTTTTAAGACCGATTGGCAACCAGTTTGGTCGGTTTTATTAACTCAGGCGAAGGGTACAAGTGAAATTCATGAGGCAGTTTATACCAGCCGTTTTCAGTATGTTGAAGCTCTAAAGCAGATGGGCGTACCGGTAAAACTTTACAACCCCGCTGTGAAAAATCCGGAAAAATTTTATAATTTCAATTTAGAGGATGACCACCCTGATTATCGACATGCCCTCCAGATAACTGGTCCTTGTCAATTAAAAGCATGCGAATTTAGTGTTCCAGACTTACGAGCTGGAGCCACAATCTTAATTGCCGGTTTAATTGCTGATGGCACCTCTGTTTTGCATGATCAAGGCAGGCACGTTGAGCGTGGTTACGAAGCAATTACCGAGAGACTCAATAGTATGGGAGCAAAAATTAGACGAGTGGAGTAACCCCCATATGAAATTTAGCGGTAGAATAACTAATGACAATGGCAAAACAAAAATCAAAATACGATATTGAGAAATTAACAGAGCTGGCCAGTTTAACTGCTAAATTAGTTGATGAAATTGGAGATTTAGTTAAACCTAGTGTAACGGCGATGGATCTAGAGAATTTTGCTCTCGAAAAATGCCAAGAAGAAGGAGTCGAGCCGGCTTTTTTAGGTTATGAGGGCTACAAGTATGCCTTGTGTGTAAGCGTGAATGATGAAGTAGTTCATGCCCTGCCAACTGCGGATAAAGTTTTTAAAGTTGGTGATGTTGTTAGTGTTGATTTTGGTTTGAAACTTAATGGTTATTACTCTGATCACTGTCGAACTTTTCCGGTTGGCAAACTAAAGCCGCAACATCAGCGTTTATTGCAGGTTGGCGAGCAAGCGGTTTTAAACGCAATTAAACAAGCAAAGATAGGCAATAAAATTGGTGACCTTAGTTATCAAATGCAGAGTACAGCAGAATCGGCTGACTTTAGTGTAGTTTCAACCTATGTCGGTCATGCTATTGGTAAAAAACTTCACGAATCGCCAGAGATTCCTGCTATTGGGAAGCCAGGAACAGGTGAAACTTTACAAGAAAATATGGTTTTATGTATTGAGTGTCAAGTTTGTGAGAACTCGGCTCAACTAATTCATGACCAAGATGGTTGGACAACCAGAACGGTCGATAAAGGGTATTCAGTAATGTTTGAGCATATGGTTTTAACAACTCCGAATGGTCCTAGAATCTTGACCAAGTTAAAAAAATAATTGTATTAATTTTGTCTAGTTAGCTGCTTGATTTGTTGCGGGATGTCATTGTTAAAGAACTTTGGGTAACATCGGCCACAGTGACAACTTGCCAGACTACAACGTTGAGTTTGGGGTAAGCGAAAATACTTAACAATAGTACGGTTGATGCATTGTTTATGTTCAAGTAAGCGATACATTTGCCTAGCCTGGAATAGAAGTCTTTTTCGATGTTCAAAACTTGCGGAACTTAGCAGAAACTTAAGATTATTTTCTAAATCAACTGATCGGTAGAGAGTTATTGCCAAAGATTCTAGACCATCTCGACCTGCCCGACCGGCTTCTTGGGCATAAGCTTCAATACTAGCGGGTGGTGAGTGATGAAGAACTAGTCTTATATCGGGAATATCAATTCCCATACCAAAAGCATTGGTTGTAATCAGTACTGGTGCTTTAACACTAGCAAACCAAGACAAAGTGTTTTCTTTTTCTGTGGGCAACAATCCAGCGTGAAAGTATTTGACTTTGGTCAATCCCTGAGTAATGAGCCACCGCGCTAGCCAGCCAGTCATTAATCTGGTTGAGGCATAAATTAATACTCTTCCACCCATATTATTTGTAGTTAGATTAATCATTTTTTTCATAATTATTCGCTTCCAGCCTTCAGAGGGCACCGGCAAAATGTGATAGCGTAAATTTGGTCTGAAACACGGTAGAGCCACAATTTGGGGTTGGTTTTGTTTTAATAAATTAACAATGTCTTTAACGGTGGCCTTGGTTGCTGTGGCAGTAAAAGCTGTGACAATAGGTCGAGATTGTTTAAGCTGGTAGTTGTTAAGCCAGGTGCCAATTTCGCCATATTCAGGTCGAAAATCTGGTGACCACTCGCTAATGCAGTGGGCCTCGTCAACATTAAGATAACTGATCGAGACTTTATCTAAAATACTAGTTACTTTTTTTGACTGTAATTTTTCTGGGGATAAATACAGAAATTTAAGACGACCTTCTAGTAATTGGGCAATAACTTGTTTTTCCATATCAGGTGGCGTCAAACTATTCCAACTTGCAGCCGGAATATGACGCTGGTGCAATTGTCTAACTTGATCGAACATCAGGGCTACCAGGGGTGAAATAACTACAGAAAGATGTGGTGCACTAAGGCCAGCCAGTTGATAAATCAATGATTTGCCTATACCCGTAGGCAGAACTGCTATCAAATCTTGGCCGGCACCTAAGTAGTTTAGACACTCCAGCTGGACCCTTTTTAGTTTTGAGAAACCAAACTTTTCTTGAGCCAGCGCCGGCCAATCGATCATTGATGTAGATTAATTAAGCAATCTTACTCAAATCTATCAACACTGAATACTTGTATCTGGTTGAGCAAGTTTCTACAATATCTATGTGTTAGGCTTCAAAACACTAAATAGTTTGATTTTAGTTTTTAAAACTAAATGGTTGTATTTTTTGTTGGCTGGTTTAGCTTTAACGACTATTTTTGTTCGTTTTTACCAATTTGGAAGGGTACCAACTTCACTCTACTGGGATGAAATGGCTATCTGGAATGATGCTCAAAGTATTAGCCAAACCGGTCGGGATATGCACAATCGTTTTTGGTTGCAACCACTTTTTATTTCTTATGGCGATTATAAGTTGCCTTTTTATATCTGGTTGACCTCACTTGTTAGTCTTATTACAGATAATGCTTTAGTTGGAACTAGGCTGGTTAGTTCTCTGGCTGGTTTATCGATGATTGTTGGTGTTTATTTTCTGGGAAAACGACTGTCTAGTTCCAAGATTACCGCCCTGCTATGTGCAATTAGCTTGGCCACTTTGCCCTGGTCGATACATTTTTCAAGATTAGGATTTGAAGGCCATTTAGCAGCCGCATTTCTCTTATGGAGTCTTGTTGGCCTTTTTTATTTGCGAGATTATCACTCACTTACCGCTAAAACTAATCAAACAAGGACAATGAATTTTGTTAAATTAATGCTTATTTACGCCAGCATTTTAACTCCAGCCATCGCTGGCTTTTATTCATACTTTAGCTTTCGCTTTGTGTGGCCGGCTTTGACTTTGGTTGTTACGGTACTGTGGTGGTCAAGAATAAAACATCATTGGTTGGGATTACTACTCACTGGTCTATTTTGGCTAGGTGCTACCTGGCCAATGTTTAATACCGATTTTTACCAGGCTAGCAATCAATTTAGATTGAGTACTAATAACATTTTAAATCAGCCAGATATACCAATTCAGATTAACTGGTGGCGTGAAAATCTGGGCAACTCTCTTATTACCAGGCTGCTTTACAATCGATTAACCTTTTTTGCCAAAGAACTTTGGTGGCAAATGTTAAATTTTTTTGATCCAGCCTATCTTTTTTTAACTGGCGATAAAAATTTAAGACATGGAAGCGGATTTTTTGGACTAACCTGGTTTTTTAGTTTACCGTTACTAATTTGGGGGATAATTTCCAGTTGGAGACAAGACAAGAGAACACTGGGTTTTTTGGGTGCCTGGTGGTTAATTGGTATTTTGCCGGCTGCGGTTCCATTGGAAACGCCTCACGCCTTAAGATCACTGAATGCTTTGCCGGTTATACCGCTTTTTATGGCTATTGGTGGGGTTAATTTGTACAAGGTATTGTCTGGCAGCCTTCTATCACTAGGAAAACTGGGAGTGGTGCAGTTAAACAAAGTAGTTGTTCTGGTAATTGGTTTTTTGATATCGGTTGAGTTTTTGATGGGGTACTATCATTATTTCTCGACATATTCCAGAACAAGTGCATTAGATTGGCAAGAGGGTTATCACCAGCTAGCAACTTATTTATCCCAAAATCATAATCAATTTTCAGCCATAGGAGTTAATATTGGTGATGACCGATTTTTTCTGTATTATCAACCACTATCCGAACTTGATTGGAACCAAATTCAGCAGTTGCCAAGTGATGGTTTTAAGCGGAGACAAATCGAAAATATATATTTTGAGCCTGATGATAGTTTTTTTATTAACCATCCGGATGGTGTTATGATTCGACCAGTTTCAAAGATAAATAATGAAAAAAACCCTTATGAAATTATGGCCATGATTAATAACACTTGGGATGAGCCAGTATTTTTCGTAATTGACATAAATGGTTTAAATTAATATGAGATTAATTAATCGACTTCGGCAATTGAGAACCAGGGTGGATTGGTGGATAGTTGGTATTTTATTTTTAGCTCTAGTTGGTAGATTATTTTATTTTATCTATTACAACGTACCGGCATTAAATCAAGATGAATCAGCTTTATTACTCAACGCCAGGCTAATTGCCGAGAGCGGTGTTGATGAATGGGGCAAAAGTTGGCCGTTGAATTTTAAATCCTTTGGCGATTTTAAGCTACCTGGATACATTTATTTAACTTCTTTATTAGGCAGTCTAATCGATTTTTCCAATTGGACGGTTAGACTACCATCATTTATAGGTGGGATTATCAACATTTATTTGGTTTATGTTTTAGGTAAGAAAATGTTTGGGTTGGCGGCCGCCCGCTGGGCGGCCGCCTTCCTCCTTTTTTCTCCTTGGGGTTGGCATTACTCCAGCATTGGTTTCGAGGCTAATCTCGGCCTTATGTTTTTTTTAGTAACCCTGAGTTTAACTTTTAATAAAATATTTTCCTGGAAAAGATCTATTTTTGCTAGTTTCTTTTTATTACTATCAGGATTAACTTATAACTCGCCGCTACTATTGAGCCCCTTAATTATTTTGGTTTCTTTACAAGGTAATATCACCAAATCTAAACGACAGTGGCTGAAAATTATTCCTTTACTTTTAGCGATTGTACTAGTGGTACTAATATCTTTACCTGCTACCATGCAAAAAACCGGCATCTCAATTTTTTCCGACCCAACCTTGAAAGCAGTTTACCCTGAGTACCGATTGCAATTTGGTCGACCCCTGCTTAGGTCAATTTTGGGCAACCAGTGGGTTTTTTATGCTCGAGAAATTCTAAAGAATACCTACAATTCATTTAGCTATGATTTTTTGGTTTTACGTGGTGGTCAGAATCCTTGGCATACTTTGCCTGGAGTTGGACACCTCCATTTTTGGCTGCCAATCATAGTTGCAGCTGGATTAGGAATCATAATCAGAAAAACCTTGAATTCATTGTCAAATCAAAAAAACTGGTTAGTTTTAGGCTTATTTTTTGGCTCCTTAGTACCAGCTGTTATAACTGTTGATGCCCCACACGCTACTAGAAGTTTATTTTTCTTTGTTATGCTAACCTTAATAAGCGGCACCACCATTGCTAATATTAGAGCCAGTCATGCCTCAAAATTTATTTGGTGGATGTGGAGTCTTTTATTTATAGTTTTGTTAAGCCTCGGTGGTTGGCAATGGGGACGAAACCTAATTGGTATTTGGGAATCTCCACAGGTAGATAGCCACTGGTATTTAGGATTGGAGAACAGGCTAGAGGATGTTCCAGATGATAATTTCCCAGTTTACATTTTGGATCCTGATGGAATTCTTTACGCCCGAGTGGCCAACTTTTTTAGTCTATCTTCTGAAGAAGTTCAAGCCACCGTGGTTCGGAGTGATCCAGATACAGCTGGTCTACAGCGAGTTGAAAAAGTTGGCCGCTACCACTTTGTATTTAGGAAACCAATGAACCAAACTGGCTGGTACTTATTTCCCAGAAACGATCAAGAATGGTCTATGATAAAGTTATGAAAAATCAGTCTCGAAGATCACTTTCAGTGGTTTATGCCACTTATAATGAAGCGGCCAACCTGGCTAAGTCCCTAGATAGCGTAGTTGATCTTGCCGACGAACTAATAGTTGTTGATGGTTCCTCAACCGACGAAACTAGAGAGATTGCCAAAAAATATGGTGCTAAAGTAATTAAAACAACTAATAAACCAATTTTTCATATTAACAAACAAATGGCAATGGATGCTGCGACCAAGGACTGGACTTTGCAGATGGATGCTGACGAGGTTCTCGATGAAGCAGTGAGGGAGCACATCAAGCACATTCTTCGGCAAGATCCAGTTAAATTGCCGGCAGGATACTGGTTAAAAAGAAAAAACTATTTTTTAGGTCGATTTTTAACTAAGGGAGGTCAATACCCCGATCCGGTAATTAGGTTTTACCAAACAGGTCAAGCATACCTGCCTATGAAGTCTGTGCACGAACAAATGGAAGTTAAGGGCGAAACTGGTTGGTTAAATGGTCACTTATTACACTATAACTCACCAGATTTTAGCGTTTATTTAAGAAAGGCTAATACTTATACTTCGCTAACCGCCAGAGAAATGCTGAAGCAGGATTTAGAGCCAAATTGGTGGTTGGCTGCTAAATATTTTGTTTGGCTTCCAATCAAAACTTTTTTTATGCTTTACTTCCGTCATAAAGGATTGTTGGATGGTTTTGCCGGTTTTGTTTTTGCGGCATTTTCGGGATTACATTTTGTTCTGGCATATATCAAATTTTGGGAAATGTTTAATTTTGCTGATACCGACAGTAAAAAATCATAATCATAATATAGAGGAAAATAATGAAAGTCTATCTTGACACCTCACCTCTCAAAGATGCTAACCGAGATCGAGGCATCGGCAATTACACTAAATTTCTTCTAGCTAACTTAAGAAACATTGCCAGTGAGAAATTCCCACTACTAGTGCAAGCCTCTCATGAGTTAACCAGTGAAATAATTGAACCAAGCGAACATTTTGATGTAGTGCATTATCCTTTTTTTGATTTCTTTTTTCCTACCTTACCAAGCGATATAAGTTTGCCCACCGTCGTGACAATTCATGATGTTATTCCGCTTCTATTTCCAAAGCAGTATCCTCCAGGTATTAAAGGGACAATTAATTATCTGAGGCAGCGACATCGTTTACAGAAAATCTCTTTGGTTATTACTGACTCGCAGGCATCAAAAGAGGGCATTAGAGAAAAGCTGGGTATTTCTGAAGAAAAAATAAAGGTTATACACCTGGCTGGCAACCCCGAAATTAAGCAACCTTCACCATCACAAGCCAGAAGAATTGCCAACAAGTTCAATTTACCGTCTCACTATCTTGTTTATGTAGGTGATATCAACTACAACAAAAATCTGCCGACGTTATTGTTAGCTTTAACTCAACTACCGCCGTCAATCCATCTGTGTGTTGTTAGCAGAACCTGGCAGAACGATAGCATCCCAGAAGGGAGGCAGTTGAAGGAAATTATTAAACAGAATGATCTAGATGAAAGAGTGCGTGTTCTGGATATACCTTCCACTCAACCTGATCAATTAAGTGCTGTTTTAAATCAAAGCTTAGCTTTAGTACAGCCATCTTTGTGGGAAGGATTTGGCTTGCCAGTCTTGGAAGCCTTTCAAGCTGGAACACTGGTTGTGGCCACTAACGCCGGTTCATTACCAGAAATATCCGGAAAGGCAGCGATTTTAGTTGAACCAACTCTTATTGGTCTGGTTGAAGGAATCGAAACGGCCAAAAAGCTACGCGGATCAGCCAGGCAAGAAAAAATTGAAACTGGTTTGAAACAAGCCCAAAAATTTTCTTGGCAGGAAACAGCCAGACTAACCTATCAAGCCTATCAAACAACAATCGATAATTGGAAAACCAATATATGAAGATAAAAATGTGGCGACTACTAAAATCATTGTTGCCTTGGATAACTATTCTGTTAATGTCATTGGTGGTAACCAGGGTATATTGGCAGGGGGATTTTCCTTATACCCATGATGGAGAAAACCACTTAATTAGATTTACAAATTATTTAGCCGCTTTACGTGAAAGACCAGCTGTGCCTCGTTTTGCCCCATATTTGCTTAATGGTTATGGTTTTCCGGTTTTTAACTATAATTACCCGCTGGCCAATATTCTCTCGATACCCCTGTTGGTGTTAAAGATTCACCCTGAAACAGTTTTTGCTATCCAGTCTTTTATGGCGGTTTTGATTGGCTCGTTGAGTATTTATTGGCTTTTAACCCTCAAAAAAAATACATCAGGATTAAAATGGTGGGCAGTTATTGCTTATTTATCATCCTGGTATGTGACAAGTTTAATATTTTATCGTGGCAACATTGGTGAAATCTGGGCTTATGCTTTAGCGCCGCTACTACTGTTAACACAGTTTTTTGCTTTTCGGGAACGTAAAATTGGTTGGTGGTTAGTAAATAGCTTAGTAGCAGCATTTTTATTGTTATCACACAATTTACTTGGTTTATTTTCGGTAGGAATTGTTGGGATTGTTAGTCTGTTTAACTTATGTCAGGTCATCCAAGGCCAACTTTTCAAGTATAAATACCTAATTTTTAACTGGATAATTAGTTGGTTATTAGGGTTTACTCTAACTTTTTGGTTTTGGTTACCGGCGATGATGGAATTGTCGTTAGTAAACTTAGCTCAAGCAAATGTTGTGAGCTTTGCCTACCAACATACACTAAGCTTGTCACAACTTCTTTTTTCTCCCTGGCGATTTGGCTATTCAAACTTTAGCGGACTTGACACAATGGGGTTTGGTCTTGGTCCGCTTTTTGTGAGCCTAGCGGTTCTTGGTTTGGTATATCTTATTCAAAGCTTGTTAGCAATGCTTACAAAGCTGATTCGTTTTCAAAATGAGATATATTTACCAAAACCAAAATTATTAATAATTATTGGATTAATCTTTTTAAATTGTTTTCTGGTTTATCTAATCACCGATTCATCCCAATGGCTTTGGCAAAATTGGTCCTTAATCGGTATTTGGCAATTTCCCTGGAGATTGCTTATGCCGCTAACTTTTGGCTTGTTGATGGTAGGTATTTATTTTTATCAACATTCTGGGTGGAAGCTAAAATTAGTTCTTTGGTTCTTGCTTTTGTGGCAAGTAGTTTTGGCACTTCAAGTGCAACCGGCAGATCGAATTCATTATCAAAAGGAGTATTATTTACTGTCTCCATTAACAAGCTTGACTCAAAATGAAAACAGACCCACTACTTTACAAATTAATGTTTTTGAGGATTGGCAGCCCGGTCCAAGTATTATTGAGGGAAGTGGAGAGGTTGTTGAAGTCAAAAAATGGCTTGGTTTGAATAGAAGTTATACAATTTTGGCAGAAACAGATTTGGTGATTCAGGAATCGACGGTTTATTTTCCTGGTTGGATTACCAAGGTTGATAATCAAATCACAGAGATTAAACCAGAATTAGCTGGTGGTCAGATTGCATATCAGCTGCCTGCTAGACCAAATGAGCCGTATCAAGTTACAACTAGTTTTAGCGGTAGTACGCCAGCCAGGCAACTTGGCGAAGCCATTAGTTGCCTGGCTGGCGTTGCCTGGTTGGGTCTAGCTGGGTATTATCTTTGCCAATTACGACTGCAGCGATCTAGTTAAATAAATTATAAAGATATAATACAAATTGTTTAGCAAAGGAGATTTATGTCCAAAATTTTAGTCACTGGAGGAGCGGGGTTTATTGGTTCACATGTGGTTGAGGCGTATTTGAACGATGGTCATGAAATTGTAGTTATCGATAATCTATCAACCGGCAAACGTGAATATTTACCTAATCAAACCAAGTTCTATCAGATTGATATTACCTCAGCTCAGGAAGTTCAACAGCTTGTCGCTAATGAAAAGCCAGATGTAATTAATCACCACGCGGCTCATATTCAGGTTGGATACTCGGTTCAAGATCCAATTTTTGATGCCCAAAATAACATTTTAGGTACTATTAATTTACTCGAGGCAGCACAGCAAGTTGGAACTGTGAAACAGATTATATTTGCTTCTACCGGCGGGGCAATGTATGGCAATCAGCCAACGCCTTTTCGCGAAGATATGCCTGCCCTACCATTATCTCCCTACGGTGTTTCCAAAAGATCAGCTGAATTATATTTAAATTACTATCAATCTCAATACCACATCAATTACGTCGTTTTACGATACGCCAACGTTTATGGTCCACGCCAAAATCCTCATGGTGAATCAGGAGTGGTGGCAATTTTCTTGGAAAAAATAATGAAGGGCGAGCAGCCAGTGATTAATGGTAAAGGTACTAACACACGAGATTATGTTCATGTTAAGGATGTGGCTCGAGCCAACTTATCGGCTTTACAATTTGGGAATTCAGGTATTTTTAACATCGGCACCGGTATAGAAACTTCGGCAAATGAAGTGTTTAACATTGTTGCGAAACACTCTGGCTATCAGCAAAAAGCCCAACATGGGCCAGCTAGACCTGGGGAACAACAGACTAGCTCACTGGACTCTAGTTTAGCCAAGCAAAAATTTAGTTGGGAACCAACAGTTAGCTTTGAGGACGGCGTGGCTGATCTGTGCCAACAATTAGGTTTACCAGCTGCTAGTTAAGGCATGTTGCATAATATTTTTAATGATGATGGGCAATTTTACTCTTGGAGACTGATTTGTCATCGTTTTTAGTGGAACTCTCTTGACAAAACCAATAAGCAGCTAAGATAGTAGCCAGAGGAGCAGAAAGAACTAACCCAATGCTTCCAACCAGCATTCGCACAATTTCTTCAGCTATTAATTCAGACTCAACAATATCGATAAAAGTCCTTTGGCTATCAAAAAATAACAGTAATAAAGGTAGAGCCGATCCAGAATAAACCAGCACTAATGTGTTAACCATAGAAGATATATGATCTTGACCAACCCTCATTCCCTGTTTAAAAAGATCCATCATTGACAATTTTGGGTTGGCCTTTTTAAGCTGCTCAACAGTAGAGGATTGACCAATAGTTACATCATCTAAAATTCCCAAGGTACCAATAATAATTCCAGCCAGTAATAAACCGCGCAAATCAATAGAACCTTGGCGTTGCACTTGAAGAAAGCCAGCTTCTTCAGAAGCAAACCCGGTTAGATGAACAACATCTACAAAGTATTTTGCTAAAAAACCTGTGACTATTAAAGATATAAAGGTTGAGATTACGCCTACATGAGTTTTTTTATTAAAACCATGCGAAATATAAAATGAGATAGGCACAATAATTATTGCCGCTAAAATTGCTGTTAACACTGGATTTAGACCCTTAATTATTAGGGGAATTACTAACTTAAAAATCACTAAAAATGAGGTCAAAAGACCCAACAAAGAGAACACACCCCAAACTCTGCCGACAACAACAACTACAAAAACAAATAAAACAGTTAAGGCAATCAAGCCACCTCGTTTTACTTTACCGTCAATAGAGTAGCTCCAGTTCCCCTCAGAATCCGACCAACCGGCTAATTTAACCTGATCTCCAACTTGATATGATTCAAATTGTGCCTGTTTTTGTCCCAAACTAACTTCTGAATGATGAACCGTCACTAAATCTTCTGGCGATTCTCCCTTGGTAATTTTTATTTGCAGTTGTTGATAATCAATTAGTTCTTCATTAACTAGTTCTTCTCCAGATTCAAGAATCGCCACTATTTCGCCCTCAAGAAAAATAGTCTCTCCGGCAACTTGAGCAGATATTCTTAAGGGAAATATGATCAAACCTAATACAAATAGTACAATCAACAAGTTTTTTAATAATCTCATAGTTTCTATCATTGGTTTTTAGTAATTGTAAAACATTAGCTTGTCATTGACCATAGAATTGTTGTTTAATAATTGAGTAATGAATTTTTCCAAGCTAATGAAAAGCACCGGCATTTTTAGACACATATTTCTTTCCATCTTGGTTTTAAGTTTTTTTCTTCTTGCTAAAAATCAAGCACTTGCTGCCACTATCAGAGAAGATTGGCCAGGTAATGGTGTTTTAGTTGAAGAAAATGTTGGTAGCAATCCAGTTCATCACCAAGGCAAGGCGGTTGGTACTTCAGATGGTGGTGTGATAGTTGTGTATCGGGCTGACGATGGTCGCCAAATCCGAGCTCAAAAAATTGATGGTGATGGCAATCTTTTGTGGGGCGAAGATGGCGTTTTAATTGTAGTTGATTATAGTTTTGGTCGGACGCTATATCCACAATATATGATTCCAGACGGATCAGATGGTTTTATCTTGATTTATGTTCAAGAACCAAACACATCTGATGGCGAAATTTTTGGTGTTAGGTTTAATAATGCAGGTGAATCTCAATGGGCCATCAATTTTGGCGATGGTTTAATCGCTAATGATTTCATCAGTGATGCCAATGGTGATCACTTTTTAATGTACTCAAGCTACCGAGGCCATCCAGGTGTAGGTACCAATATCTTTGTGCAAAAATTTAACACTGCCGGTCAAGAATTATGGATTTCAGGTGGAATTAATGTTTCAAATATAAGCACAGGTATCAGTGGTTCAAGTTCAGCAGCAATGATTAGTGATGAAGCCGGCGGTCTTGTGATTTCCTGGGATGACGATCGTAATATTGATAACTGGTCGGATGCGTATGCCGTACACATTGATTCTAGTGGAAATATTAACTGGGAAGATGTACCTGAAAATAATCCTCCAACCATTATCGACAACCAATCAATTACAGTTCAAACTGTTTCTGAAACTGGTGGTGAAGTAAGTCGTACCGAGCCAATTACAGCTTATGACGATACCGTCTACGGACCATCATTTGATGAAAATAATGCTTTAATAATTAGCAACTTTGAAGCAGGTTACCCAACAGATAACGTAGTAGTAGGCTTGGTAGTTTCTTACTATTCGTTAGATGGAGGTGGAGGTTATGACTCGGTTGCTAGTGTTGCTTATGACGACACAATGGGTTTTTCTGAAAACTTTGGCCAGCTTTGTGGTGATCAAGGCAATGAATACACCACTGAGATTTGGGCACTTCAAGCCCCAACAGTTGAGTTTGGTGACGTCATTGTTGATTTTACTGGTCCAGTGTCTGATGTAATAGCAACTGCAGTAACATTTGATGGTGTGGATAATAGTGTTCCGATTGAATCTGCCTGTAACACTGATGGTTGGCCCCCGGGGTCAACAGATATTAATGTCACAGTTAATTCTGGATCGGGATATTTAGTGTATGGCGGAGCAACATCATACTCAGATTCTGGTGTCAACACACTAACACCAGAAATGGATATAGTTGAATTCAATAATCAAGCACAGGGTTTGGTTGTATCTTCAAATGGTATTAAATCTGGCGCCTCATCTACCACTCAAATGAGTTGGACAGGAGCGGTTGATTATCCTTGGTCAGCCGCTGCAATGTCTTTAGCTGGCCTTGAAGATGGTGGCGGGGGAGGCGGTGGTCAATACTTAGTAAACTTAAATGGTTTAGCTACCAATGGTACCGTTGGCGAAACGGCCGTAGCTGTGTTAGCTACGTATCGAGCTAATGGTGGTGAAGTAATTACTTCGGTTACTGATTCGGCTACCAATAGTTATGTTTTTCAATGTAAAGATTCCGGTAACGAATATGTAACCGAAGCTTGGTACCTCAATTCTGCAGAGATGACGACAACCGATATAACGGTTGAGTTTTCTGGCGCCGCCGAAGATGTTATTGTAGGTGCTTTTTCACTTGATGGAGTTGATACCACTAACTCGGTAATTACTAGTGCTTGTGCTGGTGAAGACTGGCCGCCTGGATCAATGAATCCAGAGGTGAGTATTAACTCGGCTGAGGGAGACATGATTTTAGCCGCTGCAGTAGCATTTATGGGTAGTGGTAACAGTTTAACTCCTCAAAGCGGTACAATGACAGAAGCTTGGAATGTACTAACCACCAACACCTTGTCAGCCGGTGGTTACCAAGCGGGAACAGGTATCGAAACTGTCGGTTGGACGGGTACAGTTGAGTGGCCATGGTCTATTGCTGCACTTTCAGTTCCAGGAGTATCTGAGGGTGGTTCTCCAGCCCCAGGCAACGGGAAAAAAATTGCCAGTTTCATTCCATCTCCCTATGTCTATGGCTTCTCATTTCCAACAAAAATAGTTAGAGACAGCAGTGGCAATTATTATGTTGCGATAGAAATTGGTGACGCCTTTGACGCTGAAGATCCTTATACAAGAATTTTCATTCAGAAACTTGACAGCGATGGAAACATCATTTGGTCTTCAGATAGAGGAATTGAGGTTTTTACTGATGGTGACACTACCAGAGTTGCTGATATGTACTTACATCCGGCTGATAATGATCTCTATATTTCAATTCTAGATTACAGTGGTACTGAAACTTATCGACAAATTGTTGATCCAGATACAGGGGAGTTAACATACGGCTTAACTGGGCAATTAGTAGATGATGAAGGTGATCGAATTTATTTTTATTCAACAAGAATCAGAGGCATGATGCCTGACGGAACCGACAATGGTTACATTCGCTTGTGGTACAAAAATGGAGAGTTAAGAGCTCAGCGATACAGTAATACCGGTGATCCAGAGTGGGGTAGCAATGGTTTGTTGGTTTCTGATAAAGCTGGTTTTTCATTTATAGCCTCTGCGGCTGGTACTTCTTGGGGTGCATATCTAATTTATGCAGTTGAGGAAAACGAACAAACTAATTTGTATGTTCAATCTTTGCAAACTTATTATCAAATTGAAGATCTAGATGAGTCTTTAGACCCCAAAGATGATGATCTTAATTCTATTAGGGCTGGAGCGGAGTATGGTCTAAAAGGAGATGATCAGCCGGTTAAGCTTATTGGCGGCGGCGATGGCCTGGCAATTTCTGAAGTTGCTACCGATTTCACCGAGGATCGCTCCTGGCCGGAAGTTAGAGGTGATGCTGATGCGGAAACATTTAAGTCAGTGTCTTATCGCTTGTCGGAAGCCGAGGGAACCTCAGGCACTCACTCCTTATATATTCTCAAGGATGATAGTTATAACAGTATTTATATATGTCCTGACGCTCAAACACTTGAAGATGTTAGTTTAGATTGCCAGGATGGTTACAGTGTTGGTGTTGATGATCCGTCGGTTAGGGAAATCTATTTTGCCAATAATTATTACTATGTTGTAGATGGTCTTACCGGCACTGGTGGCCAGGGCTTTTTAGATAACAGCGAACCTAGTTCTCCAACTATTACCGGTACAGCAGAAGTTATTAATGGTGGTACGATCTCTCACAACACGCCAACTTTTGAATTTTCATTAAGTGATCCTGATGTCAGTGATCAAGTAAAATATCAAATTCAAGTTTCTCGTAACTCTGATTTTACCGATTTGGCAATTAACTACATTTCTACCTTAGCATCTCAAGGAGACTTTAGTTTTATCGCTGGTCAGTCTGCTGGTAGTGGAAACTATTTAACTAATCAATCATTAACCGAGGGCAGTTATTATTGGCGAGTAAAGGCGATTGATACTTATGATCAAGAAAGTTCTTACTCTACCGCTAATTCTGGAGCGGTTGCTTTTATAATTGAATATGCCGAGGAAGCAGCTGCCCCAGAAAGTCCTGATTTAGGTGCAGGTCTTGATCATAAGTCATACACTAGAGAAACTAGACCTTCATTTAAATGGTATTCACAAAGCCATCAGGGGGTAACCCAATACGTGCTTAATATTGATAATGGAGATGAAGGTGATTTTTCGGTGGAAAATATTCCCTCATCAGGAACAATCTATGAAACAAACACTTTTATTAGCAAGTATTATAACTTTTTAGATTTAAACAACGATAATAATATTATTTCCTTGAAAACTAAATCTAGTTCTGATTGGAGTAATGACGACAATGACGGCGAACTTAGAGAAGGAAAGAGAAAGTGGCAAATTACCGCTTTTGCATCTGGTGGACTTTCTGCTTCAACCGAAAGAACTCTTTTTGTTGATCGGACAGCGGCCAACCTAGAATGGCTACAACTAAATGGGATTGATTTTTCAAGTGGTCTCTCTACCACGAACCAAACACCTACCATTTCTGGCAGAATTAATGATCCTCTTAAGGGTGATAAACTCGATAATTACGTGGCTAGTGGACCAAAAAAGGTTGAAATTGAGATCAACCGATTGCTTGATGATGATAATTATCAACCACATAGTTTGACCACACTTAATTTGGGTGATATTTATTGGAGTGGAGGCGAGCAGCAAGATCAAATAATTACTGATAACAATCAACAACTAGCTGATAAGCATGCTCACTTTACTCACCAGCTGAGCGACCCGTTAGCTTATGGCTTTTATGTTGTCAGGGTTAGAACCTACGACAAAGTTGGTAACTCTAAGGAAACCTCGTTTAATTTGGAGGTTAAAGAAACCTTGACAGCCAGCAGTGATGATATTTCTAATGAAGTTAGTGGTACTGATGAGTCTGGAGATGAAACCTCTGATACTAGTGCTGGTGATGGAAATGATCAACAAACAGATGAACAATCTCAAGACACCGTTGAACTTGAGGATTGGCCAGGTACTTCCGATGATGGTGACGCTGCCACCAGTGATGATCAGTCAGATGGTAGTGATGACTCAGACACAGCCGGTCCTCTTACCCCAGAAAAAGCTAAACAAATTATTTCTGACATAATCGATAATATATCGGATCAAATATCAAATGCTATTAGTGACATTTACCAAAGCGTTGATACCACCGCTAACCTGATTGGTAGTATATTGCCGCTTCCAGCTAACTCAATGTTGGACTTTTTAACAGAAGGTTTAAGAGATGTCTACATAGCCTGGGCAAAGCAGCTTGAAAAACTTGATCAGAGTCATACCACAATTGATGATATTCGTTTTAATGAGATCGGTCCTGATTATGTGGTAATAAGTTGGAAGACCAATCATTATTCGCAGTCAGTGGTGAGAATTATTGATCCAGACGGTGAGGTTAGAGAAGTGGCTCTTGATGATAAATTTAAATTTCACAAAGTAAGGTTTGATCAGTTGCAACCCAACACCACTTATCAATTAGAAATTTCCAGTACTGGACAAAGTCAGGCCAAAATTACAGGTCTAAGTTTTACCACAACCGATGGAGAAATAATTTATGATCAAATGGATGGTGGGAACTGGTTGTCCGAGTGGTGGCACAGATTTGTTTGGCAAGTCTTAACAGCTTGGAATATGATTTCCTTGTGGTGGCTTTTACTTCTTTTGCTAATTGCCACTTTAGCTTACAGGCGCACCATTACCGGGGAGAAGGTTAAAAATAATACTTAGTTGGTAGCTTTTGGATCTTTATTAAACTCTTGAGCTAATTGTTTAATCTTATTTCTGTATTCTCGAGATGGTTTGGGAATCTCGTCACCAATTTTATGGTATCTACCTTGGAAATAGACTAGCGGCTGTTTTTCCGAAGCTGTTATGACCTTGATTTCTCCAATTAATAATGGATGATCACCAAGATCAACAGTTTTGACCAGCTCGCACTCGGCATTTAGGCTAGCGCCCTGAACCATTAATAAATTAGCAGATTCTGCTTGGTAAAATGAATAGCCTAAACTTTCTAATAATGCTATTTTATCAATCTCTTTACCAGTGTAATTTCCGGCTACGCTGGAAATTAAATTTTGATCTTGTGCGCAAATATTAACTCCAAAGGCTTTTGTCTCATGAATATTTTGGGCAGTAGCTTTATGAGGCCTAATACCCAGTGAAATCATAGCGGGTTCAAATGAGAAAATATTTGTCCATTCGCAAGCCATAATGTTATGACCGAATGATCCATTGCTAGTGATTAAGCCAACATTGCTAACGGCCTTTTGTAGTCTCGGATCGCGGCTTGATAAATTCATTTTAGTCCTTCTATCTTTAAGGCATTGTAACAAAGATAGGTGGCTGGCTAGTATTTTTTATATGTTCAGTTTAGACTGAAGTCATATGACACTTGCAGAATTTAAAGTCAGACGATGCAATAACAGAGAGCAGTTGTTAGCCAAAATTATTGCTGATTTTATATCCTGCGATCCAATCGCTATCCATTTGTTTGGTTCGGGTGCTAAGGGTTTTACTGACGAGTTTTCTGATATCGATATCTGGGTTACTTTTAGTGATAAAAGTATAAAAGGGTTCTTAAAAAAGCAGCCAACTGTTTTGAATAAAATTTCGCCAGCACTTGTTAAACACTACTCTAAAACCTGGAGCCCAGTGGGTGGAAGTGCCACCTCAATTATTTATGATATCAATGGTGATTTAACTGTTGTTGATTGCTATGTTGCCAAAAAATCAGAAACAATATTAAAACCGGAGGCAAAGGTAATATATGGTTTAGATAGTTTTGCTAGGGGAGAATGGAAACTCAATCGACATATTAATGATAAGTTAAAAGACACTCATACAATTAAAAAAGATATTGATCTTTTATTAAATCTAATTTTTATTAGTTATAAAGGCATACTTAGGCAATGGCCGGATGACTCTTTTATAACCAACTTAAGAAATCTCCACCAAAAATTTTGTCAAAGATATCCAGGTAAATTGCCGACTCGACAACTACATTTAAGCTTTGTGTCTAACGAACGTTTACTTAGGGACTTATATCAAATTGCCAACAAGAGGCAGCAGGCAGCCATTAGAAAAATTAGTCAGTACGCAAAGTTAATTGAGGCTTTGTATTTTGGTGGGTGAGATTGTGAGCCCTGGCAATAAGTATTGCCAGGGCATTAGTGTGTTCGCAGGATTGATGTGTTGGCCTGGAAGTTTTGTGGTTGTCAATAATTTTTAGATTATTATCGTAATTGAGATATAAATCGTTAATTACTTTATTTTTAAACTCTTCATCTACTTGATTGAGTAATAAACTACACAAAAGCCCCTCGGCTTTTAAATCTAAACTAAGTGAAGTGTAATGATTTAAAATTTGAGCTTGGATTTCCGAAGCATAGCCTTTTAGTATTTCATCTGGTTGCTTAAGATAAAAATGAGAATCGCAAATGATGATATGAGTTAAACCATAGAGATAGTTAAATTTAGCCTCGACTGATATTAGCTGGTGAGGTAAAAATTGTTTTTTAACAAGATTAACAAAACTCCACTTATTTTGATCAATTTTTATCGGCAAGTTATTAAGATAATCAAGATAAAAAATTATACATAAACTATGAGTGCTGGACTCTTTTAAGAATTCTGGAGAATTAATTAATTTGTGATATAGTTGTTCAACTTGTTGTTGATAGAGAGAAAAAGATTGATTAAAAAATTTTAGATAAAAACACTCTCTTAAAACGGTGTAAAAATATACTAAGTCGGGGTTTTGACTCCAAACTTGATAGCGATTATTCTCATGCGGATAGTGCGCTTTTTTGCGCCTAATTTCTTGTTTAATCTTTTCCAAACCATAACGAAAATTCTGATTAAATTCATCGACCAGATTTAGCCCATAATAATTTGTCTGCTCAGCTATTTGAATTAAAAACTGTTTATTTCTTTTATCTTTATTGCTTAAATATAATCTGTATAAAAAGTGACGCTGATGAATAGGGTCTAACTGGTCTATGTTTGACAAATATGATTTCTGAATTTGGCTAGCAAGTTTTTTAAATTTAGAAGTCATAGAAATTGGTTCAGAACAATCATACTAATCTTTTAATTATATATTGAGTGTTAAAGCGATATAAGACATTAAACCATTAATTCAAAAGTGCCAAGGGATTTGGATAAAGCTTGATTAGCTTGGAGGGTAGTATCAAAAATATCTTTTATCTTCTTAAACGTCCTGACATTTCATTTAGTTCAACTACCAAAAATCGTTCTCCGTTACTACTGTGAGCGGGAAACGATAAACTGCTCGAACCTAAGATCTCTGGTTATGTCTGAGCTTGAACTCCAGCTTCAACTTCTTAAAGAACACTTAGGTATTAAGAGTTTTTATTACTATCTTAGGCAAACTTAAAATGCTCTCTGGCAATAAATTCCCCATTCGAATTTTGAATAACCATATCTATTTGCTTAACACTTAACTCTGTTGGAACAAAAAACCTCTTGGTTTCCTGAACGGCTTGGGACAATTTGGTCTTAACACATCCCAACGTAATATGTGGAGTAAACGTATCTAAAACATGGGGGTTGCCGTATTTATTCCTGTTATTAATCTGTGGTTGGTTATATTCTCTCCATGGTTGCCAATAATCTTCTGTACGACAACCTTCTCTATAATCAGCAAGTGCTTCCACAATCTCTTTTTCTAATTGCCTCAATGGATTACTTAATTCACATTGAATATAAACTGCTCTGTGCTTAAAGAAATCAATAGAAGCCAGCTTAACAGAGAAATGTTTCCACTTTTCTGCTATCCGCTCTAATGAGCGACTTGCCTTCTCAAGATTAGTCTTTGGGATATCGATATCATATAAGTTTATGTGTGGGGGATTTGATGTACTGAATTCATAATTGCTCCCGTATTGTTGCTTAAGAATTTCACTCAACTTAACAATTTCAGGGTAATAGCTATCTTCAGGTTTGATGTCTATACCAACACCAATCCAGACGCATTCTTTTGAAGTTGAGTCATTATTATACATTTGTGTAACTTTATGTTTATTTCTGTAACATCTGGAGCGGGGGACGGTACTCAGCTCGAACCTGTTTGATCTGGATGACTATATCAAAGAATATCTTAAATCAAATCCAGAACTGCCATTTGGTTCTCAGTTGTATATTATTCTTAGAGAACTCATCACCAGCGATTTAATTTTACAACTTAAAGAACTCAAAAATTACCTTAATATTAAGAATTTCAAAATTAACTAACTTATTCTTGTCTATTTTTTAGCTCTTCATAAATCTGCGTTAACTGGTCCAACCTCTCAGGTTCAATTAATTCTCTTAACTCAGGTCTTAAAAATTCAAGAATTTTAGGTCCAAAAAGAAGTACATTATCTTCTGCCTTTTCTCTCATAGCCTTTATTTGATCTTCTTCACTTTTACCATCTAGAGCTTCCAATTGTCCAACATGAGCAATAACTGCTATTGCATGCCCATATTGAGCCGGTAACTCACTTGTAGATCCGGCTTGAATATCTTTAATTTGTTGATCTAATTCTTTTAGCATATTTGTTGATATATTTTGTATCAGTTAATGTAAATTAGTGTTTATTTNNTCGAACCCGCGACCTTCTGCTTGGAAGGCAGACACTCTACCAACTGAGCTATTCCCGCTAGTTGTTGCTATTTTTCAAGTCTACCAATTTATTTTACAAGAAAAATAAATTATTTGTTATCTATTTATATTTGGCCAGTCAATTAGAAATGCGGACATAATTGTTTGAATACTTTCATATTCCAGCAATAGATCTTGATAATCGCTATGTGCTTTTTCAGCTCTTGATAGCTTATTATCTAAATACTCAAAAATGAGTTTTAAATAATTTCCAATCTTTTCCAGTTGACCTCTGTTTACCGGAGAGGAGCCAACAACATATTTAACATCCTGAAATTTTGCAATAGCTAATAGCATTAAGATTGTTAAAACTTCACCTTCATTAATATTTTTTAAGTGTGCATTTTTTAGCTCAAAAGACAAACTTTGCTCCAGGTCTGTTATATGAGGATTGTTAAGAGCTGCATTAATTGATCTAACCAAAATAATATTTTTAGCACTTTCCATTGCCAGCTCACCAGTAATGGTTCTCTGCTCATCCAAGTTATTAATACTCATAATCTTACGGAGGAAATTATAACACTATCATCTGGTGGAAGGGTAAAAAGTTCTTGAGGATACGCCAGATTCCTGACGAACTGACTTGGCACCAAGCCATATTTTTTCAAGCGTAGCAGATTTTTCCAGATCATTAGTTGCTTCAGAATTAACTTCATTTAAAACTGCCTGAGGGAAGCCACATAATAAATGATACATTGTATTGTAAATTAGTGAGCTTAACTGGTTGAGTGTAAGCCCACTTAACTGTTGGCCATCGATGTGTGTAATAACTTTCATTGCCAGTAGTGCTTCAAAGCAGAGGCCGCCAGCAATATTAACCGGCTGAATATTTGTAAGCACTTGCGTTATTATGTTGTAAGTATCTAACAAATGGTCATTAGTTAATAAATCTTTAATTAATTTTGGATTCAGCTGATAAGTGTGTTTTTCTTCAATTACTTTTTGACTGGTTGAGGATATTAGAGCGGTAGCAGTTTCAGAAACGTAATAGCATTTGCCAGTTTTTAAAAATCGTTGGTAAATATTGTGAAATGTTTGTTTGATACTTTCTAAATTATTAGGTCGAGATAGAGTTTCATTTTGAGTATCTTGAGCAATAGCTGCTTGAATTGGTATCCTTTCTTGGCTGCTCTTATATTCATTTAGAGCAAAACGTACCTTTTCCCAAGCAATTATTCTGGTTTCATTTGGAATAACTTCTTCACCACCTGGCGCCAATAAGAAATTAATTGGCTGATTATTCCTACCTCCCAGCATTACATCTTGAAGAAATTTGGCCCGCACCTGATTGCCTGAAGCCAGCAGCACTATTTTAGGATCATCAGGATGAAAATTTGGTTTTTGGCCGCTTTCGACAAGTATGTTTTTTTGCTTCATAAAAAACAAAAAACTCTAGCGGTGATGCTTGGTGTCACTCTAGAAAATATTTCTAGATGCGTTGCTTGGATCAAAACTAGAGTTTCCCCGTTTTGAACGATGTAGCTAATTTAATCTATGACCATTATTTTGTCAATATAGAAAAATTATAGGATTACAAGCCGCAAAAACCCATTTTCGTAAACAATAAATTCATTAAACCTTTCGTAGATTGGTGATGTCAATCCTCAAGATTTTGTAATTTATCTATTTATCGAGAAACAATATTAGTTATCCAATTGGTTGAAATAATCCAGGGCAAGCTTTTTTATTGCCTCAATATCATCGGTGAGTTTAACATTACCAACTTCATTAATAATTAAGGCCATGGTTCTATAAATATTTCGATCAGTTAGGCTATTTTTATTAACCAAATTAATGAGTTCTTCTAATATTTTGATCAAGATAAATTCTTTGGCAATAGGATTATTTTCCAGGTTTAACCTAGCAAGCAGTTGTGTATAGGAATCATAAGTTGATAAGTTTGATACCTGCTGATTTTGCCCGGCCTCAAAAAGACAATTTCGCAATAATAAAGTTGATTCTGGGAAAAGTTCTTGAGACATATAGTTAGTTGACTTGAAGCGGTTTTGGGCTATTATGTTGAGTCAAGCTTAGAAAGCTAAAGTGCCGAGGGAGGGAATCGAACCCTCACTCTCTTGCGAGAACGAGATTTTAAGTCTCGCGCGTCTACCAATTCCGCCACCCCGGCAGTCAATGTTCAAATTATACCTGAAAAAATCAGGTCTGCTTTGACAATAATTTTACTGATCTTTATTTCTGGTGATTTGTTCCTGCCTGCTTTTTAATAACGTATCATCGGCAACAGCTTCATAGACCATTGTACCGGCATAAATTAAAGAGTTGCTACCAATCGTGACTCCAGGCATAAGCGTTGCGTTAGCACCGATTTCAGTGCCTTTAGCGATCAGCGCACCTAATTTAATTTTATCTGTAGCTAATGATCCGCTAGTTAATTTAAGCTCAACGGGTTGGCGGTCAAAACGCAAATTAGCCGTGTGAGCATTAAATCCGAAATGAACACCGCCCTCTAAAACAGAATCGCCAATGTAGGTGTGATGCAGATCACAAGCCGCCCCCACGTAACTGCGAACAATTTCGCTACCAAAGCCGATGACGCTATCGCGTTCGATCATACTTTGTCTAACCAGGGCGTGGTTGCCGATAATAGCGTCTTCGCCAATATAAGCAGGTCCTTGAATTACGGCTTGGTCCATAATTTTAGCTCTGGCACATATTTGAACATCACCCTTAACCACAGCGCTACCTGCCACCTCGGCTGATTTATCGATTGATGGCTGCATTGATCGTAAAAAATAATCTGCCATATCCAAGACGTGATAACCAAACTTTAATTTTTGCCAGGGACCATCATAGTGGTAGACCTTTACATCGTGCTGCTTCATCAGTTCCGATAAGGCTTGTTCATAGATATCATCTTGCAAACTTTTCTCTTGCGCCTCAGTGACGAGCTCAATAAACTTTTTGGGATCGGAAAAGTAATGGAAAACTAAATTTGCTAAATTACTGGGCATATTTGCTGGTCCAGGCTTCTCTTTAATACCGATAACACTGTTACCCACTAACTCAAAGTAGCCCAACGGCTGATAAGTCTGGGTTTTCATACCGGTAACGATGGCGTATTGATCAGAAATATTTCTAATTAGACCAGCAACTAACCGATCGTCCACCATATCGCCAGCATTCATCACTAGAATGTCTTTATCTGGTAATAAATCCTTGACCGCTAGCAGGGCGTCACCCATACCTTTTGGTTGAGTTTGTCGTTTAAGCTGAATTTTTAAATGAGAAAAATCACCGGCCAGTTTGGGCTGTAGCCAAGCATGGTTGGCTGAATTAGTAGCCACGATAATATTGGTTACACCAGCTCTGCCAAGCATTGTAATTGTTCGGTGTAGTAAAGACTGTCCCATAAACGGAAACAAAGTTTTATCAGTTGCAAACGGTAAAAATCTGGTCCCAACTCCTCCGGCTAAAATAACGGCTGTGATATTGGTCATTTCTTCCTCTCTGGCTTATTGTTTGACTGCCAATTCGGCTTTGGCGCCGGTTGGTGTGATAAATTCGATGTCTGATTCATCAATCCGGCGAACCGGTTTTTCGTTCTTCTCTTCTAAAATATGGGCGATCATACCGCCAACCCTAGCCAAAGCAAATAGTCCGTTACCGGCTTCAGGCGGAAAACCTAAGTCAAGAAGTAGAGCAGCTATCGCACCATCAATATTAATCACTAAATGTTTGCCAGTTTGTTTATAAAACTCTTCCTGAACCTGCATCATTAAGGCCTGATTTTCGGTAGAGAGGTTATTGTCTTTGGCGATACTAAATAGCTGGTCTGTCCGAGGATCATTGTGTTTGTAGTGAGGGTGTCCCAGACCAGGTATGCGCTTGTTTTGACTTAAATACTTTTCCACCACTGCCGATAGATCTTGATTTTTTGCTTGCGAAATTAATTCAGCAGCCCCTGATATGGCTCCACCATGATAAGGACCTAAAGCCATCACTCCACCAGCCAAGCTGTGTAACAGGTCATTACCGGTACTAGCTATAACTCTAGGTATAAAGCCTGAGGCAGGGCTTAGACCATTATCGATACTGGCTACTAGAATCGCGTTAAAAACCTTTTCCTCACTTTCAGATGGTTCGCTGCCAGTAATCATATAAAAGACCGCACCAGCAAAAGAATAATTTTCTACCAGTTCAGTTAGAGGCTTAGAGCGAATATGATGAACTTCATCAATTTCCCCGCTGACTTGAGTTTGAAACTTTAGATTTGGCATACAGCACCTTATGTTTTGGCAATTTAATCTATTGATTATCTATAATCGATTGTAAAACAGAATTGCCTGACAAGCTAGTTGCTTGAAAAGAAACAATAATTAATTAGTGGTCGCTTTGATCAATCAAAACCATTTCCGTTTCATAATGCTGATGATTATCGTCATCAATATTATGTGTATGCTCTGGTTGGAGATAAATTGCTGTCCAGACCAAGCCAATACCACTTAAAAATAAAGCCACAACTAACCAGGACTTAAGATTTGATTGGTGACCCTTAATTTCAGGTATTAAATCACTGGCTGACAGATAGATAAAGTTGGCGGCGGCAATTGGTAATAAGTAGGGAGCAATTGAGCCGATTTGAGTTTGAAAATAGTAGCCAGTTAAAGCACCCAAAATTACTGTTGTGGCGATTAGAAAGTTTAAGCTAACAACTTTTAATCGACTAAATCCAGCCAGTAGTAATATCCCAAAATCGCCAATTTCTTGAGGTATTTCGTGAAAGGCAACCGCCAGTGTTGTGATAAAACCAAGCCAAGGATCAACAATAAATGCTGCGGCAATAACTAGTCCGTCTAAGAAGTTATGAATAGTATCGCCGATTAGATTAAGATACCCAACCGAATGATCAGGACAATCAACATTATGACAGTGGCTCCAAGCGAAAATCTTTTCTAAAAAGAAAAAGAAAATAATGCTGAATAAGGTAATCTGAAATACTTGATCAATGGGTAAGACATGAGCTGCTTCTGGCAATAAATGCAAAAATGCAGCAGCCAACATTGTACCGGCTGCTAAAGCAATTAAACCTGGTAGAAAACGTTTTACTACCTTAATGTTATTGGCCATTAACCAAGCTGTTATAAGAGCAATTAGACTGATCGCTGAAGTTGCTAAAACAATTTGCCAAATAGTTGGTGCTGAAGATAAATAGCTGATTAACATTTAGCGATTATAGCAACTCAGTTGCAATGAGCAAGCTTGAAAATAATATGTGGCTGAATTAACTCACCTGACAAGTTTAATTGTTTTTAACTTATCTACTTCTTTGAACGGATATTTTTGGCGAATTTGCCAGACTCCAGCTGATTCTGAGCTGTCAAAATAAAACAGGGTTAATGAATCAACAATCATCTTTAATTTAAGATTAAGAGCCCGAATCTCATTTTTTGTTTGTTTGAGTTGGTCCAGCGGTACTCTCTGGGCGACCGTTAAGTGTGGATAAAATCCATTTTGTTTAGGTAAAAAAGCAATATTTTCTTCTAGCAGTCTAACAATTTGCTTAATGGGTTCACTTTTTTTGGTTTCTAAAAAAACGGTACCGTATTTAAGCTGCCGCCAACTGCCAATCATATTTAATTCAGTGGTAAATGGTGTCAGATTCTGAGTAAGTTTAACAAGTTTTTCGTTTAAATATGCTTGATTGGGCATTAAAAAAGGCGGGATAAGTGTTATATGTGGTGGGCTAGTTAAACGTTTGTGAGGATGATATTTAATTTTTATTTTGGTAATCAGCCTATTTTCTGGTTCTGGCAAAGTCAGTCCAATAAAATACTTTGTAAAACTTGAATGAAGGCTAGTTGGTTGGTTAGTTTTGGGCATAAGGGTTTATCGATAGCTTTAAATATAGCGTTTTAATAAAGGCAAATAAAGGTAACGAGATTAAAATTGCTAATAGTTGGTGTCAGAAACAAGTATGGGTTAAACTACTCGCAGGAGAACATATGGGAAAAAAACTACAAACCTTAAAAGGATTTCGGGATTTTTTACCGCCAGAAAAAAAAGCGCGGGATTTTGTGTTAGAAAGAATTCTTGAGGCGTTCAGACAAAGCGGCTTTGAGCCTTTAGAAACACCAACCTTAGATTACAAAGAAAATATTATGGGCAAATATGGTGATGAAGCAGATAAATTAGTGTATGAATTTGTGGATAGAGGTGGTCGAGAAGTGGCTATGCGCTATGATCAAACAGTGCCCACTGCCAGGGTTATTGCTCAATATCAAAATGAATTAACTTTTCCCTTTAAGCGATACCAAGTGCAAAATGTTTTTCGAGCTGATAAGCCTCAGAAAGGAAGGTATCGAGAGTTTACCCAATGTGATATTGATATTTTTGGTAGTTCAAGCCCTTTAGCTGATGCCGAAGTCTTAGCCACCACCTATCAGGCTTATAAATCTGTCGGTTTTGAGACGATTGAGTTGCGGCTTAATGATCGTCAGATTTTGTTTGATTTATTAGCTCCTTTTAGTAATGAGTTACTGACAACAGCGAACATTATTCAAAGTATTGATAAGCTTGATAAATTAGCACCCGATCAAGTTGCTGAGGAATTGGTTGGTAAAGGCTTGGCGAAGGATCAAGCAAGCAAGGTTCTAGATATTATTGATCAGGCTGAGCCGTCGGAAAATTTAAAAGAGATTATATCTTTGGCTACTCAGTTAGGAGTGCCTGAGAATGTTCTTAAGTTTTCTCCCAGCATTGCACGAGGTCTAGATTATTATACCGGGATTATTTTTGAGATTGTTGCGCCAGGTTTTGATGGCGGAAGTTTGGGCGGCGGCGGCCGCTATGACAAATTAATTAATGATTTAGCCGGTGTTGAAATTCCGGCCGTAGGCGTGGGAATCGGGTTTGACCGAACGGTTGAGGCCGCCGCCGCCCTCAATCTAATTCCCCAATCAACTAACTCGGCCGAGGTCCTGGTAACAATTTTTGATTCTAAATTTCTGTCCAACTCACTTGAAGCAGTTAAAAAATTAAGGCAGGCGGGTATTTGTGCTGAGCTTTATGTTGACGATGCTAAAATCGGCAAACAACTCAAGTATGCCAGCCGGAAAGAGATACCTTTCGTTATTGTTATTGGTGATGAAGAAGCTGCTAAAGAGCAGGTGGCCTTAAAAGATTTAGTTTCTGGCGAGCAAACTAGTCAATCTTTAGAAGAAACAGTAGCAATAATTAAGAAGGCATCTGGTGGTTGTGGGTGTGGGAGGTGCTAGTTTTCATTGAGGACGAACTATAATCAGGAGACAAACCAGCTCTTGATCAAAAAGTAACTAAAAAGTCGGGATGACTGGACTCGAACCAGCGACCTCGTAGTCCCAAACTACGCGCTCTAGCCATCTGAGCTACATCCCGGACAGGGCCAACTTACAAATATGTGGTCAACTTGCTTATTATATTGCATTTGTGAAATCTTTCATCTAACATTTGTTAATGAAACGTTCTAATGTAGCAGGAATTAATTTTGCCTTACTTACTTGGGATGATTTAACATCCCTAACCAGTAAACTTGCCGATGAGATTCAAAAAGACGAGGTTCTGATACAGTATGATCGAATTGTTGCTTTAGCTAACGGCGGGTTAACAATGGTTAGATATCTCGCTGATCACTTGAATATCAAGACAATAAATCTCTTGCAGATTTCAGCTTATGACAGCGTAGCACAGCAGATGCCGGAACCTGTACTATTACAACCCTTAGCCATCAATGTTTCCGGAGAAAAAATTCTAGTTTTTGAAGATATTGTTGATTCTGGTGCAACACTCAAAGTGGTTGATAATTATTTTGCCGCCCTAGGTGTTAAGGAATATAAAGTGGCAGCCCAGATTCAAAAAAATAAGGCCGTAAGGTCAGCTGATTACGTTGGTGAACAAATTGACGACTGGATTATCTTTCCCTACGAAACATTCGAAACCATTCGAGATTTAAATAATCAGTGGCTGGCCAAGAACTTACCTGAGAGTGAAATTCGTGAAAACTTAAGTGTCATTGGTTTTAATGAGTCAGAAATTAATGCTGGTTTAATAGGTGCTATAAGTAATTAGTTTGTGATTAACTCATAATTTGAAACTCGCATATTTTTACAGGCGTTACAATAGCCTTGTGACCATCAAAAGCAAACCTTTTACCGCAATTTTGGTTGTTTTACTTTATTGGCTATTAATCTTTGCACCTTCTTGGTTGGGTCATAGCTTTATCAAAACGCTAGAGCTTTTGAGAACAATTGGTCAGTCTAAAGATGAAAGCCTGGTAGTGATGCACCCGGCTAGACAGATACAAAGTTTAATAGATATGAAGAACTACTTAATAAATCAAAATGATTATTCACTTAGTGATATAGCTATTTTTGCACCGGAAAGATCGTCCAGTTCACCTCTAACCACCGATCCTAGTATCTTGAGAGCAATTAATTATCCCGTGCCGGTTATAAGAGATCGATTGAAGTTGATGCCGTACTCATTAGTGGTAGTTACTCAGAGTTTCACCCGACAAAATTCAAATTCTTTTCAGGTCAAATTCTGTAGTGATGGGGAAATTATGGGGAAAAACTGTTTTTGTTTGGAAGATTTATCTTGGCAACCAGCCAGTAATCAGGAGGTTTTATGTTGGTTACTGCCCTAGTTACCTTTATTTGGCTTTTAGGAGTAGTTGTGGTTGGTTTTTTTATCAACCAAAAGATGTTTAGGTTTAATTTTCCTCGCAGTTTTGTTTTAGCATATCCAACAGCTTTGCTTATGTTGGGACTATCTGCCTGGAGTTTATGGCTAGCCAACGTGCCTTTTCATCTTATATATAGCGGTTTCTATATAGTCGTGTTAGCCAGTCTGTTTTGGTTGATTAAACAATGCCATCTTTCAATTAGGACCAGGTTAATGTGGTTTGAACAATTAAAAAAATTGGTTACAAAAGCTGAGATGGGATATTTAGAGATAATTATGCTGTTGATCATATTTCCGGCCATTGGATTAATTGTACTTTGGTTGCTGATCACTTACCCTGTTGTTTGGGACTCGTTGGCTTTATATGATTTTCGTGCAAAGGCAATTGCAGATGGTTGGCATCTGGCTGATTTTGGGCAACAATTCCTTGGTGACGCTAGATTTACTGGCTATGATTTTTCTCATCCTTTTGGCGCTTCAATTTGGCAAGCTTTTCTTCATAAAAGTGGTTGGGAAAGATCAGGATTAGTATATATAGCTTGGTTAATATCACTTGTACTTTATGCCAGAATTATTTGGTCGAAAACCGGTGTTTGGCTAATGTTTTTATTGTTGTTATTTGCTACCAAACCTTTGCAAATAGTCTGGACACAAATTTATACTAGCTTTCCGAACACACTCGTCTGGCTTACTTTATTTCTATTTATAATCGATACACAAAAACAAGGACTTATCAAACCATTAAGACCGGCAAGCCTGATTATCAATTTAATTTATAAGCTATTTTTAATAATTGGTATTATTTTTACGCGCGTAAGTGAGCCTTTTTGGTTAATAATGTTTTTATGGGTATTGTTCTTTGATATTTATTATCTTTCTGTATATAAACTCTCTAAATACAAGCTGTTAGCCGTAGCCTTCTTTTCACTGGCGATACCACTAATTTGGTTTAATCAATGGCAAAGTATCCAATTAGAAGTTGTGATAATTAATACCAGCACAACCTCAACTACCGCCTTATCTAGCTATGATTGGTCCAAATACGCCGGTATAAGCACGATCTTCAATCACTCAGAGTGGTGGCTGCAGGCAATGACTGTGTGGCTAGTTAAAAACCCAGCCAGTTCATATTTAGGCTTATTTACATTATTATTATTTTATAGTCGACGCTGCGTTACATCTTCACTAGTAAAGTGGCTATTTTTAGGTCTTTTGATGATGGGAACTCTATATTTTGCTTTAGTTTTCGAAATTTCTCGAGAAATTGCTGATTGGGCAAATAAGGGTAGGCTTTTAGAAAGAGCCAGTTTACCGATAGTCGCTTGGAGCGTGGTAATGATTACCGAACTAGTTGCAGTTGCACCTGAGTTGACAAGTCGCCGTAAGAAACTCGAGGAATAATCTCCACGCGCTCTAATGGCCAGTAACGAAAAAATGCTCGACCAACTATTTCATTGCGATTAATAGGACCAAAAGCTCTAGAATCATGAGAATGAGGGCGATTATCGCCAACCACGAAATATTCGTCAGGACCTAAAGTAATCTCCCGTCCATTGCGCGTAAACTCAGCTTCTTTAGTGTAATTTTCAGCAGGAATATAAGGTTCATTTAATTTAACATCGTTAATCCAAAAAGCGTTATCTTTAACGACCAAGGTGTCGCCAGGCACGCCGATAATGCGTTTAATAAAGTCACAACCAGTACCATCAACACAACCCGCGGCCGGTGGAGCGTGAAAAACTACCACATCACCACGCTGAGGACTACCAGCCTTGTAGGAAACTTTATCTGTCAGTACATATTCGCCGTCGTGAAAGTTGGGAAACATCGACTGACCTTTAACCTGATGGGGCTGAAGAAAAAATAAATATATCACTAGAAAAATTGATAAAGCGACCACAACTGTCTCGATAATGTCCAGAAAAAAACTACTGAGTCGTTTGGCAATATCCATAGATCACCATTATTACTCTAAAATTGTAAAGTTACAACCGCGGTGTTTATGGTAGTATTTTTTATAAAGAAAGAAAAAATGAGGGGGATTTATGACCAGGGTTACAGATCGCTTGAGAGGATTGTTTGGAGGAAGGTCTGACCGGCCTGATTTAACAGATCCGGCAACTAGATTGCCAGAAATTGAAACTTGGGACTCGAATGAAGCAATTAAGCAGTTAATGGATGTGCAGCAAACAATCCAAAATGATTTGACCAAAGAAGAATACACTGATACAAGTTGGGTTGTAAGTTTATTGGGAGATATTATCGAAACTTTAGGAGCATCTAAAGCTTTAAGTATTGCTGAGAAGCAAACAGATTCTCTTGAGGCACTAAGGGCACTAAAAGAAAAGTATTATCAAATACTGCACGAAAGATATCCACAAGAATATAGGGAAATGACTGATCGTCTACTTAACTACTTTTTAAGAGAATTGAATGATATGTTTGTTAGCAGAAACGTTGATTTAAACGATCTTGAAAGATCATATAAAGAAAAAGCCAGACAAATGCTAAGAGGTGAGGGCAAGCTAGATGTCAGGCAAGTGCCCAGTTTTTACACTGATAAGATGGATGAAATAAAATCTAAGATAGATGATACCAATGATCAGTCACTAAACATAGCGTACAGATTGCTCCTCAAAACACTGCAAGGCCAGTTGATGGAACATGGTCATTTTCATGATCTAGCTATTATTGAACGTAACAGAGATAGAATTATTGAATATATAGATACCGCAATTCATAAGTTGGAGACAAATTTGGCGGGAATGAGTACGGGTGATAGTAAAGCTACCAAGAAACAAAATGAAATAATAAGAACTTTGGTTTCTGAAATTAAAAAAATAAAGTAGCTTTGAGATTTTTTAACCAATTCTTGAGTTTCACTGGTAGCTGTACTCTGCTACAATCCCCTCCATGCAGGTTACAGCCATTCAGACTCCTTTAGTCAAAACTGGTGATGATTTTTTTGAGGTACTGTCTGAGTCGCTAATTGATGTACCTGAGGAGTCGGTTTTAGTAATTACCTCTAAAATTATTAGTGTTTGTGAAGGCAGGGTGATACCCAAATCAACCAACACCGATAAACATCAGCTAGCCAGGCAAGAAGCCGAATATTATCTGGAACCGCACAATTCACGCTACAACTTAATGCTCACCATCAATAATAATCAGTTGTTTGTCAACGCTGGCATTGATGAGTCCAATGTTGATAACAGTTATGTTTTATGGCCAACTAATTTACAGGAATGGGCCAACGAAATTTGGCTGTTCTTGCGGGAAGAATATGATCGACAAAGAGTAGGTGTAATTATTTCTGATAGTAAAACTTCGCCACTTCATTGGGGCGTAACAGGAGCTAGCTTAGCCCACGCAGGTTTTGTGGCATTGAACTCAAAAATTGGCAAACCAGATTTATATGGACAAGAAATGAAAATGACCCAAGTTAATGTAGCTCAGGCACTAGCGGTTGCTGGTGTTTTGGAAATGGGTGAGGCTAATGAGCAGACACCTTTGGCATTAATTCAGAATGTGAGGGAGATTGTTTATCAAGATCGAGTACCGAGCAGCGAAGAACTTGATAGTCTTAAGATTGCCCTGGAAGACGATCTTTACGCACCATTACTCACTGCGGTGGACTGGCAACTTGGTGGCGGCCACAAAAGATCATAAATTCCGTAAATCCTTCTAAACTGAGAAAATAAAACATGTTAAGATTCTCCAGAGGAGATGTTATGTCAGAGTTACCAAAAATATTAACAAGAGGCGTTTCGCAGATTATGCCTTCGGCTGATAAATTAGCCGAGTTAATGGCAAATAGAAAAATTAAGTTGTATTTAGGGATTGACCCAACCGGAAATCAGCTAACTTTGGGACACGCGGTGGTATTGAGAAAACTTCAGCAGTTTGTTGAGGCTGGTCATGAGGTTATTTTGTTAATTGGCAATGGCACGGTTAAAATTGGCGATCCTACCGGCAAGGATAAAACTAGACC
>DBQK01000005.1:3793-6804 GCA_002305195.1 Patescibacteria group bacterium UBA1396 | reverse complement strand
AGTTCATCCTGGATAGGAATTGTGCAATCTCAATTACAATTACAATCACAATTAGAAATTGTAAATTGGAATATTGGAATTTGGCTTGGAATTACCATCTGGCTAATTGGGTTTATTTTTGAGAGTCTTGGCGATTGGCAGCTTCAAAAATTTAAGGCTAACCCTAAAAATAAAGGCAAAATTATGAAAACTGGTTTGTGGCGGTATACTCGCCACCCTAATTACTTTGGTGAATCAATGATGTGGTGGGGAATTTGGATTTTGGTTATCAGTAGTTATGGTTCAGTAATTAACTATTTAACAATTGTTAGTCCTTTAACAATAACTTGGTTGCTACTATTTATAAGCGGTGTTCCTCTACTTGAAAAGAAATATGCTGACAATAAAGAGTTTCAAAAGTATAAACAGCAAACCAGTTCCTTCATTCCTTGGTTGCCAAAAAAGGAGATAAATGACTAACCTTGATTTTTTATTCACAATTTCTTACTGGAAGGTAGCAATTTTAATGATAGTTATTTTCATTTTCATCGATATGCTTTGGCTAGGATTTATTGCTAGCAATTTATATACCAAGCAGTTAGGTTATTTAGCCAATCTAAAAAACGGTAACATAACTTTTAATTTACCGATTGGCCTGCTTACTCAAGCTATTATTGCTTTCGGTTTAAGTTTAGTAGTAGCCTTGGTGTATAAAAGCGGCGGAAATTTGAGTGAAAGTATTTTAGTATCAGCCTTAATTGGTTTTGTAATTTACGCCACCTATGATTTAACAAATCTATCATTCATTAAGGATTGGCCTTGGCAAATTACTCTTATTGATATAATCTGGGGAACTTTTCAAGGTTCCTTGGCTGGAGCATATGGTTATTGGTTAATGACTAAATTGATTAGTTAATTTTTTTAGATTTTTTCAAACTATTTGTTCTTACTAAATATTTAAAGTTGCTCCAATTTGAAAGAAACCTCACCGAATTATTGTATTACAGTTAGAAAGGGGAAACATGAAAAAATTAATGTTAACCACCTCTATATTAACGCTCGGAGCGTTTGCTCTAATCACCGCTGCTCCCAGTGTTTTAGCTTATCGAGGTGATCCAAATGTCCAAGGTCCAAATTGCTCCTCGGACGAACAGCATCAAGCAATGCAACAGGCACTAGAAAATAATGACTATAATGCCTGGCAAAATTTACATCAAGGGAAAGGTAGAATTTCTGAAGTCATAAATGAAAGTAACTTTTCTAAATTTGTGCAAATGCATCAGCTGAGAATTGAAGGTAAAACTGATGAGGCCAATCAGATCAGATCTGAATTGGGACCAGGACTGAACAACGGTAGCGGCCGCCAGAATGGTCAACACCAAGGTTACGGTAAAAATAATCAATAAGTCGGGTGTGTGGGAGGCCAAAGCCGCGCTGCCGCGCGGCTTTGGCCCAACTATCAATCAAAAACTTTTCAAATCTAATCCTTACTGATTTGTATTTGTTATTATCAAATCGCCCTATTACTTAGTTAGTGTTAGTTAGCTTAAACTTAAACTATGAATAATATTAGCCAGCAATCTGATGAGCAAGTTGTTGAGCTAGTGAGAACCAAAGATCAGGAAATTTTTTCGGAAATTATTAATCGTTACCAGATAAAACTATTGCGATATGCCACATATTTAACCCAAGATGATTATCTGGCAGCAGACGTGGTTCAAGAAACATTTATTAAAGCTTTTATCAATCTGCAAAGTTTTAATGTCAAAAAACGGTTTTCCAGCTGGATTTATCGAATTGCACATAATCAGGCAATCAATGCCTTAAAAAAACAGAAAAAACACTCACCAATTATCGATAATCTTGATATCAGCAGCGATCAAGATATTGAAGGTGACCTGCTACAGTCCGAACTGAGAGATCAGGTACAAAACTGCCTTGAATATTTACCCATTCTTTATCGAGAACCCTTAACTCTCTTTTATTTAGAAAAAAAATCTTATAAAGAAATTAGTGACATTCTGCGTATTCCAACCAAAACAGTCGCCACCAGAATTAGTAGAGCAAAAAAACAAATAAGGGTTATATGCCAAAACCAGTTAAAAAACAAATAAACAGTCAATCAGAATTACCAAATCTGAATGAAACAGTCATGAGCGCTATTAAATCTGGAAAAGTAACCATGAAACCTAAATGGTATTTTTTACTTGGCTCAATTATTAGCACGCTGAGCCTAGTTGGCTTATCAATTGGCGTTGTCTTTGCGATTAATTTAACTCTTTTTCTCTTAAAAAGTCATGGTCGTATGACTCAGTGGAAATTGGAATTAATGTTAGCTGGATTTCCCTGGTGGATACCAGTGTTGGCTATATTTGGCATCATACTCGGCATTTGGTTAATGAAAAAATATGACTTTTCTTATCAAAAAAACTTTACCCTAATTGCAGCATTTTTTGTGGTAGCTATGTTAATTGCCGGTATAATGATTGACTACCTTGGTATCAATGAAAGCTGGTCAAGATGGGGGCCAATGCAGCGATTTTACCAACAATTAAACAATCGTAGTAACATTAATCGACCATGGCAAAAACAGCTTAAGACACCAAAAAGAATAAACTCTCTATATTAATTATCTGCATGCACCAATTATTATTTCTTTTTTTTAGGTTTTAGACTACCATAAATAAAGTGGTAATTATTAGTAAAGTTGGGCGAAGTTTATTAGTTTTAGTTATTATTGGTCTCTTGGCTTCTCCTCTTTGGATTAAGTTTCTTCCCAATGAAGCTCTATTACCTATTATCAATAACATACCTGGTACTGAAAAAGTTCTATGCCAATATCCTGTCAATGTTAGCGGCGAGTCGATGTCGCCAATTGTACAACCTGGTTCGAATCTTGTTTTTGATCGCTGTTATGACCTTTCAGAATTAAACGAGGGACTGCTCATTCTATTTAAAGATGATTCCAGTCTTAGACTTGGTATTATCCGACATATTTTGCCAACTGAACCGCCAATTTTTAAAGTATCTGG
>DBQK01000005.1:0-3710 GCA_002305195.1 Patescibacteria group bacterium UBA1396 | reverse complement strand
AATCGATACCGATAAATTCTGTTTTGTTGTTGAGCCAAAAAAAACAATAAACAAGGTTAAGCTAGAAATCAGTGATGTCGACTCTGAACAAATTATCTTGCTTGGTGAAAATATTATTTTTACAACAGATCCCCAGACTAATATTAATTGTCTAGATTTTGGTAAAAATAAGGGAATGATCAACCTGGACTCTGGTAAATATAGCTTCAATTTTTTCTCAAACCATCAACTTCTAAAAAACATTATTTTTGAAGTGAATTAGATTTCCACGCTTTTTTTCTGGCTTACTAAAAGCTCAAAAATCAATCAACAAATGTAATAAATACTTGACATTTAGTCAAATATGTATTACATTATCTGGTATGAATAAAAAACGTTATCTTCAAATCAGAGCTCTAGTAGCATTATTTGTGGCCACCATGATGGCTATTGCTGTTAGCAATCATAGTTTTCTGTTGGCTTTAACAACTCTGTTAACCGGCATGGCTCTAATGGTTTTGGTTCGCTTGCAAGCGAACATAAAACTAGATGAACGAGAAATTGCTCTCAGAGAAAAAGCCGCTCATTTAACCTATGCCATTTTTGCGCCAACCATTGGTTTGGGAGCAGTCATAATGCTCATTCCAACTCAGGGAGGCTTTGAGGTCTTTTCTAAAGGTGAGTTTTTATACATTGAATCTTTGGGAATGATCTTGGCTTACTTGAGTTTATTTATGATCGTGGTTTATTCGCTTTCCTACTTTTTTTTGAATCGCAAGTATGGAGGTAGTGGCGATGAAAAATAAAATTCGGGTTTTTAGGGCTCTGCACAATCTAACCCAAGAGCAATTAGCAGATAGGGTTGGCGTCACTCGGCAAACCGTTAACGCCATAGAGAGTAATAAATATTTACCCTCGCTAGGATTGGCTTTCAAGATCGCTAAATTATTTAATGCCAAAATTGAAGATATTTTTATCGATGAGGAAGGAGACTATGAAAAATAAATCACTAGTTAACCTAGCTTTGTATATTATGGCAATTGGTATGAGTATATTTTTACTTTTTTTTGTCATTGGATGTACTTGGATTGGGTATGAAGTTAAAAATCAATGCCAAAGGGCTCAGCGGGTTTATGATGGAGATTGTGTTGAGGCATTGATTGCCCAGCTTGACGATGAGAATCAGACTTATCGCAATCGAAATGATGCTGTCTGGGCTTTAGGCCAGTTTGGTGATAGCCGCTCCTTGCCGGTGCTTCAAAAATACTACACCGGCAACATTCCAGATAGAGAACCATTAGATCTAACTTTGAGCCAATATGAGTTAAAAAAAGCAGTTAATTTGGCCAGTGGTGGAACCAATATTGCCGCTACCATTTGGCGCTTAATGATTAAGGAGTATTAAATTTATTGCTTTTAGCTGAGATTTTATGCTAAAAGTAGGCAATGAATATATTAACTGGTGTTTCTGCCAAACTTAAAAATCACCAGTTTAAAATTTTCACTCTGCTAATCATATTTTTGTTGGGTTTGTTTTTACGGCTCTATCGACTTGATGCTTCTCCTTATGGCGCTTTGGTCGATGAAATGCACTTTGGGTATCTGGCTCATTCATTAGTTGAAACCGGAGCTGACGAACACGGGCAATCCTGGCCGCTGGTATTTAAAGGCTTTGGTGATTACAAACTACCAATGTATACCTATTTGCTAATTCCGGTTGTAAAATGGCTTGGTTTATCGGTAATCAGTATTCGTCTGCCCTCGGTGTTTTTTGGCAGTCTATTAGCCCTAGCAATATATTCTTTGGCTCGTTCGCTGAAGTTTCCAGTCTGGTCATCAATTTTGGCCGCTTTTTTAACCGCCGTCAGCCCTTGGCCATTTTTTCTGAGTCGATTTGGCTTAGAATCCAATATTGGTCTATTTTTCTGGGTGGTTGGCCTAACTTCATTAATTAAAACGCGAGACAAACAGCCCTTCTGGCGATTAATACTACCTGGTTTTATACTTGCCCTAACTTGGTACAGCTACATTGCTTACCGTCCAATTAGTGTAATAGTTCTAACAGGTTATCTTGGTTACCAATATTTATTTAAACAACTAAATAAAAAAACTGTTTTGGTGGTGGCAATTTCATTTCTACTAACCATCTTGCCAATGTTATTACCTGGCATAACTGGAGCTAATACCGCCAGAATTGGCCAGGTTGGAATTTTGGCTGATCAAAGCAGTACCTCACTGATTGTTGATGAAAAGCGCACTTTTTGTGATTGGTCCTTACCAAAACTTGTTTGCTACGCCAATTGGAACAAACCCGTTCTGGCGTTTCAAACAGTTGTGAATCGATTCCTAATGATTTTTTCACCTGAATATTTAGTAGTAAGAGGGGAGGGTCCGGCAAAATACTCAACCGTGGAAGGTTTTGGACAATTTGCTGTTCCTCTATACCCATTCTTTTTACTGGGATTATTTCAGTTCATTGTTGGTAAAAATCATCGACTGTCAAACTTTAAAATCCAACCAAAATCCAAGTTCTTAATTCTGTTTGGTTTGTTGGTTGCTGTCGTACCTAACATTATTGCCAGTGATCCGCAAAAGATACGCCTGTCAGCTGCTTGGCCATTTTTTGTGCTGATAATCATTTCTGGTTTAAATTATGCTTGGTCATTGTGGCAACAACGACTATCTCTTTGGCAAAATCCGGGCAAGTGGCTAGTTGCCGTCAAATACCTGCCGGTGCTGGTACTAATAACTTGGTTTACTTTTCAAACCACTCAATACTTTCTGGATTTCTATTTTATTCATACGCAGAAAAACGATAAGCTCTATACTTCATACGTTCGTGACCTAATGCCCTTTATAGGTCAATATGCTAAGACACATCAATTGGTTATCACACCGATGATGTCCGATCCCGTAATGTTTTTTGCTTTTTATAATCAGATTAAACCTAAATACTACCAACAAAACGTAAAGTTGGGACCATTAGAGAGTGATGGCTGGCAGCACGCAGTAGCATTGGGTAATTTCCAGGTTGCTAACACTCAGTTACCTGATGTAGCTTGCCAAGCGCTTTTAAATAACCAACCAACTTTGTTTATCACCGATCAACAATATAACCCAAGGCTAAAACCAGTTGATCAATTTACTTCTATGAATGGGGTTCATACTTACGCCTATGTCTACGACGCTTTAGAGTTTGCCAAAAATAACAAGCTAGATTGTGGTTCTGACGTTAGCCAGCATTAATATTTTTTTAAAGAAGTAGGTAAAAACTTTTGCAACTTAGGCCAGTGTTCAAATAAAACAATCCACAATACTAAACCTGAATATAGCGATAATTCGGCCACTTCTGACCAAGAATGCCAAACCCCCCACATAACTCTTAATTGCTGAGCAAAAAAAATAAGAGGAAAAATAAAAAAACCAATCAAGAGTGCTAAAGGTGACAAGAGCTGCCAACTTCTCAATCTGCTATATAACCAAACCGAAAAACCTAAAAGAACCCCCATAAAACTTAAAGACGTATAAGCATAAATAACCAACCATTCGAATAAGTAAAGATTGTGAAAGGTTGTTTCACCCTGACGATTTATCTCCTGAAGCGATTCGCCCGTCTCAAACCCCAAGAGGCGCTGTCCCCAAGAAATCTCATCACCAGCAACTAACGCAAAACCGAACATCATTATGCTGCTGAAAACCAGCCGGTGGTACTTTTTCGTCCTAAAGTGCTG
>DBQK01000009.1:61574-125494 GCA_002305195.1 Patescibacteria group bacterium UBA1396 | reverse complement strand
AGTATAGCAAACAAGATGTCTTTAAAATAAAAAGTTTTAAAATTAGAGTGCGCTTGATCAATAGGATGCGTATACTAAACAGGAAATGATCTTAAACCCACCACAAACGGCTTATAGATATGAGAGAAAGTATCTCAGTAATCTTGCTTCACCCTGGCAAATCGAGAAATCAATTTTGCTTCAATCAAATATGTTTAGCCCAGTTTTTTATCCAAGAGAGGTATGGTCGCTGTATTTTGATACACCAACAAAAGAATATTTCCAACAGAATTTACTTGGCCATCAACGAAGGATAAAGATTAGAGTTCGTTGGTATGAACATCATGGCCAGCTAGATAATTTTCAAATTGAGATCAAACAAAGACTAGGTGAAGTTTTGAAAAAAATAATCTACCCATTTAACATTAAAATTACGTCATTAACATTATCAAATCTAACCAGCCTAGTTCAAGAGCAACTTGAATCGCACCTGCCTGAAAGCAAAGTACTTTTACCAGCTATAGTGAATCATTATCAACGACGATACTATATCTCCAATCAAGTTCCTTATCGCCTTACTATTGATTCAGACTTAAAATTTGCCACTATTGATAGTTGGCAACAAAACTATGACACTCATCAACTACCATTTACCATTCTTGAAGCGAAATACGCTATAGAACAGGATCTTTATTTAGGTAAAATTTCTCAAAAAATTCCACTTCAGATTAGCAGATCATCAAAATTTGTGATGGGCATGCAGCAGTGTTTTCCCAACAACGTATACTAATAACACTATGATCCTTTACCAAGTCAAAACTCCCAGGTTGAAGTTTTGGTTGGCAGGATTGTTAATGGCAACTCTTTTTGTTTTTGGAATGGTAATTTGGCGACCAAACTGGTTGTTACGATCTATTCTTAATCGGCCAATCTCTGTCACCCCTAGTGAAAATTTCTTTTACCAACCTGTCAAGGTAAGTTTGAGTTCACCGCTAAGAGGTCAAATTCATTACACCCTCGACGGTACAATTCCGACCAACAATTCTCCCATATATACTCAGCCATTCGATGTCTCTCAAAGTGCAATTTTACAAACAGCTGTGTTTATTGACGATAACTTACAAACAAATATTCAGTCTCACGATTTTTTCATTAACGCCAAACACAATATGCCGATTGTGTCAATCAATTTGCCTCCAGAATCACTCTGGGATGATGAGATCGGTATTTATGTTGAGGGTAATCACAATAACTATCGTCAAACTGGATCTGATTGGGAAAGGTCGGCTTGGATGCGCTGGTATGAACCAGATCAAAAGTTGGGTTTTGAACGTCTAATTGGACTTAGATTACACGGCAATGCAATGCGTGGAATGCCACAGAAAGCCTTCCGCATTTATGTGCGGGATGAGCAAGGTAGGGAAGTAAAACTTACTTACCCATTATTTGGTGAAGCTGGTAATCGTCAGCATTCTTCATTCGTCCTACGCAACAGCAGTAGTGATATGGCACATACTTTTATGAGGGATCGTTTGGCGAGTGAGCTAGTTCAGCAAAGCGACTCTAATTTGGATACACAATCAGCTAGACCAGTTGTTCTTTATCTTAACGGCCAGTATTGGGGGTTATATTATTTACGTGAAAGATTTGACGAAACTTATTTCTCGGAAAAATATCAAGTTGATCCTGAATTGTTGTCGATTGTAGAAGTACCGTTAAATAATGCCGAAAAACGCGGTCAAGCTATCTCAGATTCCAAAAAGTCTCAGGCAGATGCCGATCTTTATAATCAACTTTTATCTGATATTCGCAGGTGTCGTGACTGTGTAGATTTCAATCACTTAGATCGTCTAGTCGATACTAACAACTTAATCGATTACTTTCTCTTTGAGTTCTTTTTTGCCAATGCCGACTGGCCATATAACAATACTAAAGCCTGGCGCTATCGTAGCCCAACAAATCAGCCGGTTGAATCGCAACTTCAGCCAGAATTAGACGGCCGGTTTCGCTGGCTTCTTTTTGATGTCGATGTTGGTTTTGGTGCTGGTCGTGATAGTACAGAAAAGATGATTAAGGTGGCAAACAACAACCCTTATACCAACTTTGAAGACCACGCTTTTCCATTTCGTAATATGTTCTTTAACCAAACTTTCCAACAACACTGGCAAGCACGATTAAATGAGTTAACAGCAAATGTATTATCACAGCGTAATCTGGTCCAAACTGCTGAGGCTCTAGCCGCCGAAATTCGTCCGGAGATGTCCCGTCACATTGAAAGGTGGGGTAAAGAAGCGGCTCAAGATGGTGTAGACAGTGTCGATTCTTTAACAGAATGGGAAGGTCAAGTGGAATTGTTAAAAGATTTCTTGCGGACTCGCACTGCTGCTTTCCAAGATCACACTCAAGAGTTTATAAAAAATAGTCACAATATCCCTTAGCCACAACAAAACAAATGCTATACTGATGCGAGTTATGCAACTGGAAACCCTACGTTCATATTTTGAAGTATCGGGATCTTTTGATCCGCAACAAACCTTGATACTAGCGCTGATTTTAATTTTGAGCAGTAGCTTGGTTTCTTTGGTGTATTACTACACCGGCAACTCACTATCTAATCGCGGACGCCTCGCAGCAATCTTGCCTTTAATGTCAGTCACCACGATGCTAATTATCTCGATTATTCAATCTTCACTAGCGCTGTCTCTGGGACTAGTAGGTGCTTTATCGATTGTTCGTTTCCGTTCGGCAATTAAAGATCCAGAAGAGCTGGCCTTTATTTTTTTGGCAATTGCCTTGGGTTTGGGTTTTGGTGCCGGCCAACCGATTATTACACTAATCTTTTTGGCTGTTATCTTGTTGTTGGTTTTAGGGCAAGCTGTGTTGCGCCAACCTTTTAGTCGAGTTTTTACTGATCGAGACTCACTTCATCTGGAAATAGTTTTTCAAAAGCCACGGTCACTTAATCAGGTTGTGGAAGAAATGCAACCATATTGTCAAAAAATTACTCTAGTTCGTTTAAATCAAGACGAACAACAGGTTATGATGTTTTTGATTAAACCTCAATCGACGGATGCTTTAGAAAAACTGCAACAACTTTTTCAAACAAAATACAAAGATGCTCGCTTTTCACTTCTGCAGTACCAACCGTTGGTTTAGCTATGTTACAAGATAAATTTTCTTTGAAAAAAGTGTGGTCACGGCAAATTATTTGGCCACTATTTTTAAAATTTTCTTACCTTGGAGTACTACTGATTGGCTTAATTGATGTTCTCATTTATTTTGGAGCTGTTAAAAATAACCTAGGTATTTCTCCTCTTTGCCTAGCTACAATTATTGGTGCAATACATTTAATTATAAGGTTGAAATTTAAACAGTCACTCTCGGAATCATTTGCCAAAATTAATCTGGGGTTTATCGTCCCTGTCCTTGGCATCTTACCAGCCTTCTTGTTTTTATTTGAAGAATATGGTCCTTTGTACCCTAACTATTTTTTCACTAATTTTGGTTTTCACTATTTGGGTATTTTCCCGTTGGCAATAATAGTCGCTCTATTTGGATTTATTCATGTGGACTTTGCTTGGCTAAAAAGACAGGCTCCCGTTGTGTATTTTTATAGCTGTCTGGCGATTATGTTCGCTGCTCTTATGACTTACTACATTGAACCAGAACTTTACAAAAATTACACAAGTGAAGATGGTTTAGTAGAAAATCTGACTGCCATTAGCTATTTTGTGGCTGCCATATTGGCCATTCTGTTAAGCCGACAACCAAAATACTGGGCAAAATCCCTCTGGCTTCAACGAGTATTTCAGGGATTATTTATACTGGCTGGGGCAGCGCTGATGCTTGTTGGAGCAGAAGAAATTTCTTGGGGACAGCGAATAATCGGTTTTGAAACTCCTGAATCAATTGCCATTATTAATCGACAATCAGAGGTTAATATTCATAACTCAGATATTGTTTGGCCATATGTTTATCTGGCTTACTTACTGATCGGTATTTATGGTATGTCTTTATGGTTGGTTAGATGGAGTCTAAGGGATATTCTACCTAAAAAAGACTATTGTAATCGCTTTATCAATCTAATTACTCCCAGCGGCTATCTGTTCTTTAACTTTGCGATGATTTCACTCTATGTGTGGTTACGTGAACACCACGGGCCCTGGAAATATCAAGGTTGGGAGGAGCTAAGTGAGATTTTCCTAGCAATTGGTATCGTTATCCATCTTGGACAACAGTTGCGGCAAAAGCGCCTCCTTTCATGATAGAAATTATTTCTTAAGATAATCAGTGTGTTGTTTAAACCTTGTCTGAATTAATTATTCACAATCAGCTATCTGGGTCGTAGAATACTCGAGTTAAACAATTGAAAAAAAATTAGGAGGACAAATGGCAACTGAATTGAGAAACAATCAAGAAACTCTACTAACCTTGGCCAAGCAGAATTTTAAACGTTGGAATGATGCTCTATTAACTAAAAATCCAGAAGAAGTCGCCAGACTTTACACACCAAACAACTCTTTTTTACCAACCTTGTCACCTGATTTCCACCACGGACATCAAGGAGCAGAAAACTATTTTGAACATTTTTTAGCTAAAAACCCAGAAGGTGTCGTGGTTACTGAGTCCGTTCATTATCTTAGCGATAAAGCATATCTTCACAGCGGTTTTTATGATTTTGAGGTTGGTCCTGACGATCAGCGTGAAGTTGTACACGCAAGGTTTACATTTGGCTGGCAATTAATTGACGGTGAGTGGCAGATATTTCATCATCACTCTTCATTAGTACCTACCAAGTAAAAAATCTAATACACCCACCAGTCATAAAAATATATTGCTGAGTGTTCATGTTTAGCTTGGCAAAATAGTCAACTTAGCCTAGTATCAAGATGTGATTAAGCGTCTCTTGATTCGGTTACTCAAAAATAAGTATTTGGCATATTTTGTTATTTTTGCTATTGGTTTGATAGTATACTGGCCATCCTTTAAAAACGATTTTGTCTGGGACGACGAAGAGCAGATTGTTTTAAATCAATCCGTACACAGCCTGGCCAATTGGACGGATTTTTTTGGCGGATCGACCTTTAACTCCGGAGGAAAATCAGTTAGTGGAGGTTTGTATTATAAGCCAGTTATGACGCTTAACTATGCAGTTTTATATAATATTTTTGGACCAAGAGCTGAATTCTTTCATTTGTATCAAACAATAATTCACCTTGTTAATTCTTGCTTATTGTGGTCACTAGTAAAGTGGCTCATTGATCAAAATATTTACTCATCTAATATTTCACACTTTTCACCATCTGAAAAAAGAAAGGTATGGTTATTAATTGGCTGGTGGCTTACTCTAATTTTTTTAGTTCATCCACAAAACGTTGAGGCGGTGGCTTATATTGCCAGCTTGCAAGATGTTTTATCATTTTTTTGGGGAATGCTTGCTTTACATTCTGCCTTAAGGTTGCCAAGAACATTTTGGCGATATCTTTTAACTGGCACATTCTTGTTACTAGCCGTTTTATCTAAAGAAACCGGCGGCTTGTTTGTACCCTTAACTTGGTTGGCAACAATTTTTTGGCCGGCAGCTTCAAAATCTTCCCATTTGGAGAAACTCAAGCTGCAGACAAACGAAAAAATGTTTGTGCAATCAAAAAAAATTGCTAGAGAAACAGAACTTATTTATGGTGGAATTTTATCAGTAGTAATCGGAATAATTTATGTTTTCTTGAGATTTTATTATGCTGGCTTAGATCTAGCCAGCCACGGACTCTCACCCATTACGCAAATATCACTGCTCGAAAGACTGGCAAGTTTGCCAAAAATTATTTTGTTTTATTTACACACATTTTTTTGGCCCCAACAACTAATTATTGCTCAACATTGGCATGTTGGCAGTTTAGATTGGATAAATTTTTGGCAGCCTCTAATTATAATTTTGACAGGCGCAATCTTGCTTCTCTTTGTTATTTATAGATTTAAACTCTGGCAATCAAGATGTTTTTTGTTTGGTTTGTCTTGGCTACTTCTAGGACTATTGCTTCACTCACATATTTTTCCACTTGATATGACCGTGGCAGATCGCTGGTTTTACTTTTCTATGGTGGGTTTATTAAGCCTACTAGGTCTAGCATTTGGTAAGTTGTTAACATTCAATCGCTGGAAACGCAATCACTTCTGGAAAGTAGGAAAATATGCAGTCTCACTTTTTGCAATTGTAATCATTGTCCTGCTTGGTGTAAGAAGTCAGTATCGAATAAATACTTGGAGAAATAGTTTAACTTTGTATGAAAATGATATAAAAAATAATCCCGACGCTTTTGATTTGAGCAATAATTATGGGGTCGCCTTATATCGAGAGGGAAGAGTAGAAGAAGCTTTGACTGCGTTTAAACACTCACTTGATATTGCTCCTTATTGGTGGACGAACTGGAATAATTACGGGGCCATTATGGAACAGCAGGGTAATAATGAAGAAGCGCGAATGGCTTACCAGAAGGCAATCGATAATGGAAATTATTATCTAGCCTATGAAAACCAGGCCAAATTATTAATGCACACCTCAACTATCGAGGCTAAAAACTTCACACAGGAGGCTCTTAATTATTTTCCCTATAACTTAACACTTTGGTTTGTCTATCTGTCCAGCTTAGAAGAGCCTGATGAAATTAGAACCGCCCTGCCTATGGCAGAATATTTAGCTAAACAAACTAGATCATCTGACTTCATTAATCTTTATCAGTCACTGCAGCAAGCAGCAACTCCAGAAGCTAAACAAGATTTGCCATAAGCTGTAAATATTGAACTGTACTTTTATGATTTCTTTTTAATCGATATTATTAAACCTGTTTGTCTTTCTCTAAAAAACTCGGTGCCAAGCTGGAAAAAACTTATACAATTTTCTAACCAGAAATTAGCCTTTAACTTACATTCAAAAGTAATTAATGATGTTTCGGTCTGATTGGTCTGATATGAAACGTTTGCTAATTGTTGTTTTATTACTTGGTCTAGCGGGTATAGGGGTTTGGTTAAATCGAACAGAGTTAATTAAACAACCAATTAGCACAACTGAACAACAATACAATAAGAGCAATCAAGATAGGTTGTCATCATCGGCAGTTGGTACCAATGGTGCCAGTCCAACTAATGACAACCCTAACACCCCCACAATTATTGCCTCTAATCTTGATACTCCTTGGGGAATATCTGTTCTTCCAAATGGTAATTTGTTGGTTACCGAGCGACCTGGGAGGGTAAAACTTATTACAACAGAAGGAGCATCGGTAAGTATTCAACTTGTCCAGATCAGTCAAACTGAAGAAATTGGCGAAGGTGGTCTGTTAGGCATTGCTTTAGATCCTAACTTCCTCACCAATAATCAAGTTTATCTTTACTATACCTATAGAGAAAATAGCAATGTCTTTAATCGGGTTTCTAAATTTCTTTTAGCTGACAATGCTCTGACAAATGAGCAGATTGTGGTCGACAAGATACCAGGCTCAAACAACCATAATGGAGGTCGAATAAAATTCGGTCCAGACAATTACTTATACATTGGCACTGGCGATGCAGGGCAAGCAGATTTGGCTCAAGACACAGATTCTCTGGCTGGAAAAATTTTGCGAGTCACATCAAGTGGAGAACCGGCTCCAGGTAATGCACTTGATAATCGAGTTTATTCCTACGGCCATCGAAACGTTCAGGGTTTGGCATGGGATGAGCAGGGCAGATTGTGGGCAACCGAGCACGGAAGATCAGGTATTCAATCAGGTTTTGATGAGTTAAATCTAATTAAAAACGGGAGCAACTACGGCTGGCCGTCGATTCAAGGAGATGAACAAACAGAGCAGATGTTAGCGCCCAAGCTTCACTCGGGATCAAGCACAACTTGGGCACCCTCTGGTTTAGCTTACCTAGATGGATCAGTATTTTTTGGTGGCTTGCGAGGGCAAACTCTTTACCAAGTAAAATTAGATGATTTGTCTATTACCAATCACTTCCAACGCGAATTCGGCCGAATTCGAGAAGTTGTGGCTGGTCCAAATAATAGTTTGTATATCTCAACCAGCAATCAAGATGGTAGAGGCAATCCAGACGAAGAAGATGATAAAATTATCAGGCTTATATTTTAGTATCAGATTGTATCGAAGTACTTACATTTTTCTATAAATGCATATCAGTTTCTAACAAATTATTACATTTTTTGAACTTTTGAATTTAGCGGTTCATCACTGACAATAAAAACAATGCTTGCGCGCAAATACTTTATAAATCACAATAAACATTACAACAAAACAATTATTGGTTAACTTATCAAGACAAGAAGGAGAGCTGTGAACAAACATAAAGATCAAATTATTACCACCTTGTCCATCTCAATTTTATTTCTCACAGCAATAGTAAGCTGGAATATGACTGCTTGGCTACTGTTAGTAGCTATTTCCACATTGTTACTTGCCTGGTATTTCTTGGTTAAGTAAAAACTTGAAACTACTAGAATTGATTTTATTTAGGACCAACAATTTTTATGTTCTTATCTAAAAAATCAGTGTGGTTTGTCCGTTTAAATTCCCAAAATTCTAGTGGTACCGGAATTTTCCCTGATCCATTTGGAGCATCGATAACATAAGTTGGATAAGCAATACCAGAAAGTCTTTTTCTTAGCTCGGTCATAATAGCAACTTCCTTTTTAAAAGACACCATAAAATGTTCCACACCAATCGTGGGATCGCAGCGATAAATATAATAGGGACGAACACCTAGCATCGGCAGTTCAGAAAACAAGTTATACAAAACCTCCACATCATCATTGATTCCCTTAAGAAAAACCGATTGAGATAACAAGATGGCACCGGTATCCTTGATTGCTTTGACGGTTTTTCTGGTAATTGGCGTCAGCTCATCAGGATGTTCGAAATGAATAGAAACATAAAGAGCTTGTTTGGTAATCGAGCGAAAAGTTTTTAAAAGTTGGGGCGTAATCAAGGTTGGATTAGCCACCGGAGTTCGAGTATGAACCCTGATAATCTTGATCTGCGGAAGTTTTTTAATCTTGTTAATGGCTGCTATTAACAATCGAGGTACCGTTACAGGATCACCACCAGAAAAAATAACCTCATTAATGTCTTGATGACTTTCTAAATAACTAACCATTGCCTCGATATCTTCAAGTGTTATGTTACCGGCTTCGATGTCTGAAACTCTTCGCCTTCTGGTACAAAAGCGACAATAAGCCGCACAAGTCATTGTTAACAAAACCAACACGCGACTGGGATATTTGTGAACCAAACCCCTGGTTACAGCGTGGGCATCTTCTAAAAGAGGATCAACCAAGGATTGACTGGTGGGTCTAGTTTCTTCAGCAGAGGGATAAAACTCTCTTCTTACTGCCGGTGAACGCTTGGCTAATTCTTCTAAGTGCGGCGAAACTTTAAAAACTAAGCCACCCAAAGGGTCGTAGTCCAGATTATTTGTTGACTTTTTTTGGCGATTTGCCGGATTTTTTTTCATAACTATTGGTGTAAACGATTTTTAATCGCCCGTCAAATACCAATTTAAATCAATGTAAATTAGGCGCCAGGGCAAAGCCCTGGCGCCTAATCAATTTCAACTAGCTTAATGGCTGAAACTTAAAGGCTTGTTTAGTAGTCTCGACGACCACCGCCACGATTGCCACGACCACCACCGGATCGATTATTATCTCGATCACGCCAGCTGCCGCCACGACCGCTGCCGCCACCGCGGTTAAAACCGCCCTGGCCGCCACGAGGACGATCCTCTTTTGGCTTGGCAATGTTTACTTTGATGACACGACCATCAAGCTCTTGCTCATTTAACTGTTCAATTGCTTGATTGGCTTCTTCTTCAGAGCTCATCTCCACAAAACCAAATCCTCTGGATCTACCTGAGAATTTATCCTTTATAACTGTCGCCGATACAACCGTACCAACTTTGGCAAAAAATGCCGATAGTGATTCATCAGTCGTATCCCACGACAGACTACCCACGAATAACTTAACTGACATATGGGTTTACTCCCTCTTTCTTTTTTCCGCTTCACCGATGACCTAGTTAACTGACTAACTGCCGAAATCAAAACTTGAAAAGTATTTAAAGTAAACCCATCAGTTATCTATTCAGTAGTGAAACTTTTGAGGGATTATTATAACAGGTTTTTTCAAATTACAAGTGCTAAATTATATTTTTTACCAATCTTTTTAGCTATTTACTAATTTGATATAGAAACGCCAGCAAACTTTCATTCTACTTACCAATCACTTGACAATTTATTACTAAATTTTTTACAGTGCACCAAAGTCTGGCTAACCAAAGCTGAGGAGAACAAGCGATGATTATGAGGCAGAGCACTGCTCAAGTAACTGAACAACTAGTAAAAATTCGCCAACAAATTGATCAGCTAGACCTTCCAATCTCAGCTTTTGCCGGTATCTGTTTTAACCATAAGCGATTCTATTTGTCTGAAAACAGCGCCGTTCATCAAAGCCACCACCAGTACCATTTTTCTCCTGAAAACACCAATAGCTTCATTCACAGTCGCTTCAGGCGTCATTCTAAAGGTCATAACCTAAAGTTTTTAGCCTGTGCTTTTAATCAACCACAAGCAGACGATCAAATTATGTCTAAGCTTTGGTTGTCTGATGATATTGTTCCTATCGCCAGTCAACGCAAACAAACTAATTGTCAAAGTGATGTTCAAAAGTTAGCTAGAGTTGCTCAACAATCTTTTCAGGACAATGGTGTAGTTAAGATAGATATTGCAAAAAATCGTTTACTTAACCCAGCTTGGTTGGTAACCCTGGCTGATTATAAAAGAAAAACACCTAGTTCAACTTTCAGAAAACTTCTTAAAGAGGTAAAGCAATTTAGAGGCAAAACTATTAGTTTCATTAGCGCTACACCTCAGGGTGGGGGAGTATCAATTATGAGGCATGCTCTTATTAGGCTTTATCGATTAATGGGAGTAAAGGCTAACTGGTATGTGCTAACAGAATCCCCAGAAGCTTTCCAAGTAACCAAAACAAAATTCCACAACATTTTGCAAGCGGTTGCCAATAAAAATATCCAGCTGTCAAATAAGGACAAGGAGATTTACCGAGGCTGGATCAAGGATAATGCCGAAATTTTCAGTCCGGTTTTTAAGACCAGTGATGTCATTGTTATTGACGATCCACAGCCATCAGGTTTAGTTCCGTTCATAAAAAATATTAACCCTAAAGCCAAAATTATCTATCGATCTCATATCCAAATTGAATCTCACCTAACAAACAAGTCAGGAACCGCCCAAGCTAAAACTTGGGATTTTATTTGGAATAATATTAAAAATTGCGATCTATTTATTTCACATCCCGTAGAAGAATTTATCCCCAAACAAATACCAGAGGAAAAAACCGTGCTAATGCCGCCAACCACCGATCCTTTGGACGGACTCAACAAGTCGCTAACAAGTGGACAAATGAATTATTACTTGAAATTGTTTAATAAATTACTGCTCGAAAGCAACCAAACGCCCTTGGATTTAAAAAGACCATATATTATTCAAAATGCTCGCTTTGATCCTTCCAAAGGCATTCCGGATACCATCGAGGCTTTCTCACATTTAATGAAGGCGTATACCATTGACGATCCACAGCGACCACAACTGGTGATTGTGGGGCATAGTTCGGTAGATGACCCAGATGGAATCCCGATCTACAACCTTACTCTTAATCTTATTCACGAAAACTATCCCAATCTGACTGACGATATAAAAGTGGTTAGGCTGCCGCATATTGATCAGCTCTCCAATACCCTGGTTAGAAAAAGTAAAATTGTTCTGCAACTATCTCATAAAGAGGGATTTGAGTTTAAGGTAACCGAAGCCCTAATGAAGGGCAGACCAGTTATAGCTTATAGAGCTGGCGGTATTCCTCTCCAAATTGAACATAATAAAAGTGGCTTTTTAGTTGATAAAGTGGGCGACACAACTCAGGTAGCCAGACATCTTCACTCACTCCTATCAGATAAAAATTTATATCAAAAGATGTCACAACAGGCTAGAAAATTAGCTCGCAAAGATTTGCTAACACCAACCAATGCTCTGAACTGGCTATTTCTAGCTAATAGAGTGTTGGCGGATGGTGATTTTGAGGGAAATAGACGTCACATTAATGAATTAATTAACTCCAGCAAGTAAAAATTGAAAATTGGCAAAATTCAGCAAAATATTGCTGATAACTTATTGTCTATTTTTTAACCACCATAATAGATGCTAATTTACTTGGACAAAACTACTACTTCCAAAACTTCAGGTAAACAAGTGTACCGCTCCAGTTCAATAGACTCACCAAATAAAGATAGTTCATAATAACTAGTTGAACCGTGTTGGTAGTCTCCCTCTTCCAAAACAACCGCCATCAGTTCGGCTGGCTCAAACTTTTCAATCTCCTTGACATCACAACCAGAAAATTTCATAAAGTAACGATGCTCAGGCCCATTATGATAGGGGTGTAAACTCGATTGCACACTAACATAAATAGGTTGCTGATATTTATCACAAAAATCTGTATAACAAGCCAGCAAATCAGAGGGTGACCTACCGACTGGTTCAAAATATTGATCAGTAAATTTTGGTTGTAACCAATAAACAGAAGCAATAATTAAAATAATTACACCCACTTTCTTAGGTAAAAGTGCTACTAAAAACAAAAGTACAGTTAAGGCACCAAAGACGTAATGAGGGTGAATCGGCACCGGTGCTAAAAAAGTAAGGGTTAAAGAAATAACTGTTAAAGCCAGAATTACAAAAACTTTTTTTGCAAAATTATATTGGCGATTTGATCGATACTGACAATATGCTCTAATTGCTAAAACAAGTAAGAAGACCAAAACAACAACTGCCAACCAAGAGGAAGTGCTAAATACATAATTTGCTAAAGCGGAAATTTTTGTAGTTAGCTCAGTACCTAAATGCTCGGTTTTTGGCTGAAACAGCAACATCTTAGTAAGTAAAAACTGGTGTCGAATCTCAAAGACAATGGTTGGCAAATTAACAGCGACCAATGACAAAATGAAAAAGGGTATTTGATATTTAAAAAACTTTTTCCAACTAATTATTTTGAGCCAGGGAGTTAAAGCCAACATCGATAAAACCAAGGGAGCCGCTGAATAAGAAAAGGCAGTTGCTAAAGCACTAAAAAAAGACCAGGCCAGCAGTTTCTTAGATGACCACCTATCAATAAGCGATAGCCAAATAAAAACTGCCGCTACTAAGCTAGGCAGAACAAAAGTTGGATTCCAAACATATCGATTCTGAATTACAACTTGAGGGTGAACAGTCGTGAAAAGAAAAATAAGCCCCAAAATCCATTTGTCCTTGTTGTTTTTAAGCCAGCGCCAACCAATTAAAAAACTCAAAACGTAGACAAACAATCCAGTGTAAATAGTGGAGTAAGCCGATTGACCACTTAATACATATCCAGGAAAAAGTAAGTAGAAATAAATTGCACTTTGATTGAAGGGTAGGGCGCTGGTTTGTGGACCCAACAAAGGAGGCTTGCCTGTTTGGTACCAGTTTAAAAGCTCCCAGAAGTCACGACCAATATCATTATAGAACTGAATTGATGTAGTTATTCGATATAGTCTGAACCAAAAAAAAAGACTTAACGAGAAGAGAAAAAATACTGCCAGCCGCACTTTATACTGCTGGCAAAAACCCACCAGCCAGGACCAGAGTATAGAAAAAAAATTTGATTTAAACATCTTAAACCTTCAGAGAGTATAGCTAACTGACAATGCTATACTCAAGTGTTTCATAATATTGATAATTAAGAAGCCTAACTTATGACTAAGCAGACTAAGAAACCGCTGATTAAATCACTTGAGCCATCACCTGATGTTAAGGACGTAAAATTACAGGTTAATAGCATCTCTAAAAATCCAAGACCAAAATTAACAATTAAATTAGTCCTAGCTGTTATTTTTGGTTTACTAACTGGCGGACTGGTATTCTTGCTTATTTTTTTAACTACTTCATTTAATAAAATATTTATTTCCAATCAAAACCAACCTGAGAATTCAACTAGCGTCGAACAAACTGAACAAATTGAAGAAAAATCACCCGTTACCACCATCGCCCTACTAGGTTATGGCGGCGGTACTCACGCGGGCGGCAATTTGACCGATACCATCATCGTTGCCCGTCTAAATGAAGAAACTAAAACAATAACCTTAATCTCAATTCCCCGGGATCTGTGGGTTAATATGCAGCTAGCGGATAATGAACAATTAAGTGGGAAGATTAATTTGGCATATCAGGTTGGTCGTGACGATAAAAGTTACCCCAATAAGTCAGCTCGCTTCGCTGGCGAAACTGGCGGCGGCCAGCTGGCTAAAGAAACCATCACAACCGTAATTGGCTGGCCAGTAGATTACTACGCAGCCGTAAGCTTCCAAGGCTTTACCAGGGCTATTGATATCCTGGGCGGAGTTGATGTCAACGTAACTAATGCTTTTATTGACGACTGGTATCCCCTTGAGGGAGAAGAAGATAATCCTTGTGATAAAACAGATGAAGAGATAGCCAGTCTTACTGCAACTATGTCTGGCTTTTTATTGGAGCAACAGTTTCCTTGTCGATATGAATCCTTGCATTTTAATCAAGGTAAAACACATATGGATGGTATAACGGCACTTAAGTATGTTCGCTCCAGGCACTCAAACCAGTCTGGTAATGATTTTGCTAGATCAGATCGGCAAAAAAGTTTGATCATCGCGGTTAAAAATAAAATCTTGAGTATAAGTTTCTTACCAAGATTAATTCCCTTTATTGAAAACATCGCAAATGAAGTTAAAACAGATATTCCTTGGGATCTGCTGTTAGAAACAGCTAAAAAACCAGAAGAATTAAGTGATTATTCAATTACCAGTTTGTCGATTAACGACCAGAACGCATTAAAAGAAGCTCGAATTAACGGCCAATTTGCCTTAATTGTTGATGAAGCAAAAATTCTCGAAAACAACTCGACTTTACAAACTCTTAGCGACTCTGCGACATCGACTAGTTCTGGCAACGCCATTGATTCAGCCAGTGTAACTTCTAACTGGACAATTTTGCATAACTGGCTACAACAGCAGATTTCCGAGATCGAAGCAGCTACTGCCGCAGCCAATCTTGAATAAAATAAAAATCTACTAAAAAGTAAATCACATTGTTGATTTAGTAAAAGTTCTAGCACTTATCTTACTAAATTTTTACTCCCGTCGAAAATAATGCTCCTTGTTATGTCAAACAATCTCAAAATTTTATTGCTAATTTTTTTGGTTGTCGCCGGCGGGCTGGTTTTGGCTCAGGCGTTACAAGAAGAATCAAGCAACGGTTCAACCGCATCACCAACCATTGCCACCACACCGCCGGCGACAACCAATATTTCTACTCCAACAACTGACGCTATGGATCCAAACAACAACACCGAATTTATAATGACCGAGAACGAGTCTGTTAAAACAATTGTTGTCATGGCTGCTAATTATGCTTACACTCCTTCAGAAATCAGAGTTAAACAAGGCGAAAAAGTAGAAATCAAACTGGAAATCCAGGAGGGAATGCATGATTTTGTAATCGATGAACTTGATGTAAAAACACAAGTGCTAACCGCTGGCCAAACCGAGACCGTTACGCTCGACACTAGCCAGTCAGGCGAATACGAGTTTTACTGCAGCGTTGGCAATCATCGACAAATGGGAATGGTTGGCAAATTAATTGTTGAGTAACTTATAAAAAAGTCGCTGCAGCGCTAAATTCGATTTGCCTTGACTAATTTCTTAAATACCACCTGTTTCTGATTGAGACTAACTTTAATTAGGGTATACTGAGTTGTATGAAAAAAATTGTTGTTTTATCTTTTTTGCTTTTAATAATTGGTTTGCCACTCTTAGGATTATTCTCGATGTCGGTTTTAGAACTTCGCCATCAAGCAAATCCTCAGACTCAAATGCCAAGTACTTCCACAATGCGAGCCGAGTCTTTTCTGGCAGAAGATGTTGACAGCAAGCCCTTACCAAACAGCTATGAACCTCAAGCCGGAGTTGCAGTTGGTTTTGGTAATAATGGTAATACTATGATCTTGCCTGAACCAGCTCCAGACAGCGGCTTTGTGATGTCCGAAAATCGCCTTATCGTTAAAACCGCCAATCTAAACTTAACAGCCGAAAATACCAGAGATATGGTCAACAAAATTAATGAATTTGTTGGCACAATTGATGGCTTAGTTACCAATTCTAATATTTATGAGACTAGTATGACTGGAGGGGACATTCACGCCAGTCTAACTGTTCGCATCCCAGTCGATAGGCTTGATGAAGCCTTGAACCACATTCGCGACCTTGCAGTTAAAGTTACTCACGAGTCGGTTTCTGCTAGTGATCAGACTGAGCGAATAGTAGATATCGACGCCCAATTAAGAAATCTACAAGCTTCTGAATCGCGCCTTCTCACCTTGATGGAGGAGGCTAAAACCGTTGAAGAAACTTTGCAGGTACAACGAGAATTAAGTCAAACTAGAACTCAAATTGAAAGACTCACGGCGCAAAAAACAAATCTGGAAAGCTCAGAAGCTATGGCTGTTATCCAGATTGAGATTGCTACCCAAGAATCTGCCTTGCCAATTGTTGATCCAGAACGTGACTCTATTTGGGAAGAAATTAAAATCTCGGTTCGCAATACCATTAATCTGTATCAGGAACTTCTGATTGTGGGATTGAAAACCATAATTATTTTATCTCCAATTCTCGCAATCGGAGCAGTGATCTGGTTTATTAGGCGACTTAAAGCCAAAAAAGTTAAGCCCCTTGATTCTGCTTAACACCAAATATTACAAAGAGATAATTTCTTGGTTTGATTAGAAAGTGAAACAATCCATTGTTGGGTTATGTCTCAAATTAAATCGGCAGGTATTCAAAAAAACCAATTTCAACAAACAAAAATCATCTTATTTGATTTTGATGGGACATTAGCCGACTCCATCTTAAATCAATTAGAAATTTATAATTTCCTGGCAAAAAAATATGGTGGCACAATCATTCGACAAGATGAAATTTCCAAATTGCGCGACTATAGCGTTAGGCAACTTATCAATTGGATGAAAATACCATGGTGGAGATTACCACAATTGCTATCAGAAGCCAGAGAGCTTTTAAAAACTAAACCGATTCCACCCATAGTTGCTGATATCGATAAAGTGATAATGAATCTATACCAACATAATTATCAGCTAGGTATCGTTACCTCTAATTCTGGCGAGTACGTACAAGAGTTTTTAAATCAACATAACTTATTAAGCTATTTTTCATTAATCTCTTCAGAGCCAGATTTGTTTAAAAAGAATGAAAAACTTATTAATTTGGTAAAACAAAACAACTGGCTAAAATCGGAAGTTGTTTATATAGGCGACGAAGTTAGAGACGCTCAGGCTGCCAAGAAAGCCGGAGTCTGTTTTGTTGGCGTTAGTTGGGGTTTAAACTCTTTTAAAACCTTACTACAAACCTCGGCAGTTAAAGTTGTCAAGCAACCGATTGAGTTAAACAAACTTTTTTGAGTAAATTTCTTATTATTTTGTTACGAATGGTAGCGTATACTAAACAAAAAGGAGATTTATGGCTAAAGAAAGTAGCGCTAAAAAAAATACCGGTATGGCTGTAGTTGCCTATCTATTATTCTTTGTTCCACTACTCACCGATGCTAAAAATGATCCATTTGTCAAATTTCACGTTAAGCAAGCAATTATTTTATTAATTGGTTGGTTGGTTTCGGTGATTATTGGCCAGGTACCTGTATTGGGTTGGGCGATTAGTTTTGTCATGGGAGTTGGAATATTGATTCTCTTGTTAATGGGCATTATTAACGCTCTGAATGGTGAGGAGAAACCTCTACCCATCATTGGTCAATACGCCGAAAAGTTAAATTTCTAGTCAGAACCAAAAATTGGTTGAGTTTTTACCCCTGTAAAATTAGACAGGTAAGTTCGGTTGGTGCAAATGGGAGTTTATATTTTATATGAAGAATTCTGCCAAACTTGGGAAGTTTGTGGTTACTTTTCCCAATTCCACCGAATTTCATCAGCTAAAAAGAGAGATTTTTTCTCAACACCATTATTATCTTGATAAAGATTTTGAATCGCCAACAATTATCGATGCCGGTGCTCACATTGGCTTGAGTACTTTATACTTCAAACAAGCCTGGCCAACAGCAAAAGTTATTGCTATCGAACCCAATCCTGACACTGTCATTTATCTTCAAGAAAACATTAACACTAATCAATTAACAGATATCACAATCGAGCCAGTGGCGCTATCAACTCAGACTGGACGAATATCACTATATATTGACCCCACAGAAGATCACTGGAATTCAACCGCTAGCCTGCACTCAAAAGGCTGGGCCAACACCCAGCCAGGTAAACCTATTTCCGTACCATCAGTACCATTAAGAGAATTCCTACAAAAACCGATTGATCTTCTAAAAATGGATATTGAGGGCGTTGAGCAAGATGTTTTATTAGCCACTGGCTCAACCATTAGACAGGTTAAGCATATGTTTGTTGAGTTTCATGGCCGATCAGATAATCATTTATTACCAATTGTTGAGTTTTTGACTCAACATCAGTTTGAAGTTTCGGTTTGGCAAAATGGTCATCAAACCGATCCTGTTAAAGTGCGAGGCCTGGCCATCATTGAGGGACATCAAAAAAACTGCTAAGTTAATAAGTAATTCTTAATTAAAGAAGGAGGCATTATGGATAATAAAAAGAGGTTAATTTGGCTAGTAGCACTGATGTATTTGGTTGCATCGGTTTCCAGTCAAGCTCAAGCACAGAATCGACCAACAATGGTGGCTCCAAAAGACTCTGTCATTATGCCTAGTCAAAATAATTCTCAGCAGGCGCAACAACCAGAAAAACAGCAACCGGCAATGCCAGAACCACAGGACCTTCCAACATATCTGCCAACTCAAAATCAAACCCAAGCTGCAAACCGTATAGAAGCTCTAGAACAAAAAAGAGAAGAGTTGGAGCAAAGAAGAAAGGAAATGGAACAGAATCAACAACAAATGCAGGAATCGATGACCGAAATGCAAAATAGGGTGGAGGAGCGAATCCAACAACGACAAGAGTTCGTTAAGGAGTTATTGGCTAAAGAAGGTGAAGAGAATCAGACAGAAGCCAGAATTAACAATCGAATTCAGACTGCTGGAGAACAGGTCAAAGTCCTACTAGAAGTAACCGATGATAATGGAGAAATTCACCAAGAAATAAGAGTCATCGCTTCCGAGCAGGGTCAAACCCAAACCCAAATTTCTGAAGTTGTTAGTGAGCTAGAATCTGATGGAACAATAGTCAAAGCAATTCTAGGTCCCAATCCCAGAGCGCTAGAAGCTTTAAAAACACATCAGGAAAGAAGTCAAGAAAGAATTTTAGCTCTCCAAGAACTACAAAATAAAACCGATGACCCAGAGTTACAAGCCATAATAGAAGAAACCTTAATCGCTCTGGAGGAACAACAACAAAGCATTGACACCAGAATTAATGAAGTTGCGAATTCCTTCAGCCTTTTCGGTTGGCTGAGAAAAATTATCAACCAGTAACAATAATAAAGAAAAAAGCCTTGTAAATAGCAACAAGAAAATTGTTTAGATTGGAATCATTATGGCCACAGTGGGACCAAAAAAACTATATCGAAGTGAAAAAGATCAGGTTTTAGCTGGGGTTTCGGCTGGTCTAGGAGATTACTTTGAAATAGACCCTGTATTAATTCGAATTATTTTCATTTTTTTAACAGTTTTTGGTGGAGCCGGTATTCCGCTATACATTTTGTTGTGGCTAGTCTTGCCGGCAGAATCGCGAGTTGATCAGCCTACTGACAAAACCGTTAAAACCAATGTCGAAGAAATAGGCCAAAAAGCCAAAAATATTGCCGAAGATGTTGAAACTACATACAAAGGTAGTAACTCGAAAAAGTGGTTAGGTTTAATTTTAATTTTTCTAGGTTTAATTTTCTTTTTAGATAACTTTACCTTTATTCGGTTACAACACTTCTGGCCTCTAATACTAGTGATTATCGGAATTTCACTGCTAACAAAAAAATAATATGGAAAAGCCTATTTCTAATCACCATTTAAAAAGAGATAAGCCGAATTCAGGCGAAATTATCTTGGCCTTTTTACTAATTTTTTTAGGCATCGTTTTTTTACTCAACAATTTTGGCTGGCTAGATAAGAGTATCTGGCCGCAGATTTGGCAGTTGTGGCCGATGTTATTAATTTTGCTGGGAACTAGCTGGTTGTTAGGAGATTCTTGGCTTGGTAGGTTGTTAACATTAATAATCAGTTTAGTTGTTTTTGGAGGTTTACTAATTTATCTGCTTTTAAACAGTCGGGCACCATTACCGGAGTCCTGGTATAATTATTTAGCTATGGTGAATAAAAACTTCAATTCTACCTTCTTTTTCTTTAACCAGTAGGGAGGGTAGTCTGTAAGTACAACCCTCCTAACCAGGAGGGTTTTTTAGTAAAAAAAGCCGAAACAAGAAAGCTATAATGACTCTATGAATATCGATCTAAAAATAACTAAATTAAATCAAATTAGGGATAAAGCCTTATCCGATATTGAAAAAATTTCATCCTCCGATGACTTAAACAAAGCTAAGGTTCAGTACCTTGGCAGAAAAGGTGAGCTTAATCAGCAGTCAAAAGAATTAAAAAAGCTGGTTTTAGAGGATAGACAGCAATTGGGACGAGTTATTAATCAAGTTAAAACAGAAATTCAACAGGTTCTAACAACTCGTAAAAAAGAACTTGAACAGTCAGGAACAAAAGAGCTTGATCAAACGGATACAAGTTTGCCTGGAATCAGACCACAAACCGGATTTTTACACCCCTCAACTCAGGTAATGAGGCAAGTTAACTCTTTTTTTCGCTATTTAGGTTATAGCGTGTATGAAGGACCAGAAATCGAAACCGATGATAACAACTTTGCTAAATTGAATTTACCTCTAGATCATCCCGCTCGCGATCTAGCTGACACTCTGTATATTAAAGAACCGGATTACTTGTTAAGGACACATACTTCTTCGGTTGAGATTAGGGCAATGTTAAATGAAAAATTACCGCTTCGAATTGTTGTGCCTGGCAAGGTTTATCGTAATGAAACTACCAATACGACCAATAACTCAATGTTTTATCAGTATGAGGGTTTAGTGGTGGATAAAAATATTAATATGTCGTCTTTAAAAGGTACTTTAGTTGCCCTCGCAAAATTTTTATATGGAGAAGAAGTCAAAACACGTTTTAGATGCAAATATTACCCTCAAGTTGAACCAGGAGCCGGGATGGATATTCAATGCACGTTCTGCGGTGGAAAGGGCTGTCCCGTGTGTAAGCACCGAGGCTGGATTGAAGTGTTGGGAGCCGGGATGGTACACCCTAATACATTAAAAGCTTGTAAAGTTGATACCAATAAATGGTCTGGTTTCGCTTTTGGCATGGGCTTTGATAGGCTCGTAATGCTTAAATACGGTATCAGCGATGTGCGTAAGTTATATAACGGTGAATTAGTGATTGAGGAGATAGCATGAAGGTTCCTTTAAGTTGGCTTAACGATTATGTTGAAGTTGATGGTCAGGCAGAAAAGTTGATGGCAGATTTGACCGCTATTGGCCATATGCAAGACGGCCCACCTCAAGATATTGAGGGAGATCTAGTTTACGACTTGGAGGTTAGACAAAATCGTTCAGATTGTTTGTCGATGCTTGGTATAGCCAGGGAGGCGGCCGCTGTAAGCGGCCGCCAACTAAAATTACCGGCTGCTTACGAAGCAGAGCTCACCGATAAATCAGGCAGTGTTACGGTTGAAATAACCGATCCAAAATTGTGTTTTCGCTTCCAAACCTTAACCTTTAAAAATCTTAAGGTTGGTCCGTCGCCAGATTGGCTTAAAAAAAGATTAACTGCTTATGGTATTAAACCGATTAATAATGTGGTTGATATTACTAACTTTGTAATGGTGGAATCAGGACAACCACTTCACGCTTTTGATCTGGAAAAAATTGATGGAGAACGTTTTGTTGTTAGACAAGCTGCCAAAGGCGAGATACTAACCGTTTTAGGCAACAAATCCATTGCTCTAGTGGAGGATGATTTGATTATTGCTAGCGGCCAGCGCCCGCTGGCGCTGGCCGGCGTCATCGGCGGTGAGGCAAGCTCTGTTAACAACAACACTACTACGATTGTTGTCGAAGCAGCCAACTATTACCAAGCTACTGTGAGACGCTCCTCGCTACGCCACAATCTACGCACCGAAGCCTCCACACGTCTGGAAAAATTCTTACATCCCAAGTTAACTCAGCTAGCTTTAGCCAGAGTAGCTCAACTATTGACCGAGCTGGCCGAGGGCGAACTAGTTGGACAAGTCGATAATTACCCCACAGTTATTCCAGAAAACAAAGTTAATTTACGCTTAAGTTATCTTAACCAGATTGCCGGTATTGATTTCTCAGCTGATCAGACCAAAGAACTTTTAGCTAAAGTTCATTTGCCGGCAGATCAAACTGGCAACGATACTTTAACAATTAATGTACCTTATTTTAGAACCGACATTGAGCAAGAAGCTGATTTGGTAGAAGAAGTTTTACGGATATACGGATACGATAGAATTCCGGAAGACTTGCCCGCAGCGCCTCCACCTCAGGATATTCAATCAAAAAATTACATCATCAGTGAAAAAATCAGAGATTATCTAGTTGGACTGGGATATCACGAGCAAATAACCGAGCCACTAACCGATGAACAAAACCCCGTTTTAGAACCGGTAATACTGGAAAATTCACTTACTAGTGAAAAAAGGATGTTGCGCACTAGCTTAATCCCAATGCTTGTCCGAGGTACCAATTATCGTCGCAAACATCACTATAGCCACATAAAGATTTTTGAAGTAGGTAAAATTTATTATCGATCAGATGATCAGTATCTTGAAAAGAATGTTGTTGGCGTAATTGCTCTTGGTAATGATGCTCGTTATCGACAAATAAAAGGTGACATTGAGGAGATGATCATTAGGCTTGGTTATCAACCAGACTCTACCTGTTACTCAATTGAAAAAGTAGTTGATTTTTCCTCTGGATACGTAGCTCAACTTGATCTGGATACTCTATTAAAAAGCCAAGAGACCAAGACAACTCAAGTTTTAACCTCTCCACCACAAGTAATCTTTCAGGACTTATCTTTGTTGGTGCCGGTCGAAATTCAGGTTGGAGACCTCCTAGACACTATCAAAAAAGTTAGTCAATTAATATATCAGGTTAAACTTGGCGAAGAACCTCAATTAATTGACGGCCAAAAGTCAGTCTTTATAAAACTTACCTACCATGATCCTCAGCAAGCAATTAGCCTTGACACAGTCCGGCCTATTCGTGATAAAGTTGTGGCCACCCTTGAAAAACAATACCAAGCAAAATTAAGGCTAAATGAATAAATCAAAATTAATCTCACTTTTAAGTTTCATCGGCATTGGATTGGTGGTGGCGATGTTCTTTATCTGGCAATCGATGCCTACCACTGATCAAATTCCACAACCTGATACAACATCATTATCTCAATCACCGCCAAACAAACCTCAAAATATCAAGGTCGATACTAAAATATTTTTTCCGAATCAGTTAGAACCAACCGAGTTTTCGGCGGTCACTCGAGCCGATAGCACCGCTTTACAGCTCTTAAAAGATCTGGCAACTAAGAATGAGTTAGAGTTGTCCATCAAGGAGTATGACTTTGGTTCACTAGTTGAAAAAATTGGCAGCTTTGCGCAAGACGAACGAAAAGCCTGGATTTTTTACACCAATGGAGCGGTTTCTTCAGTTGGAGCGGCTGATTACCAATTAAATGATGGCGACATAATTGAATGGAAATATGAGTCAATTTGGTAGTAAATACTGGCCGCTAGTTATTCTTGGGCTGATAACTTTGGGTGAGAGGACTCTTTTAGATCTTGGCCCAAATCGAGAGATTCTAACTGCCAGTTCCTTGCTGGTAGTCTATTACTGGGGTAGAAAAACTAGTATTACCTTTACTATATTAATGCTGATTTTGTCAGACTTAGTTATCGGTAATAGCAGTATTTTTCTGTTTACTTGGTCAGGATTCCTCTTTCCACTTTTAATTGCCAATAAGTTGCTGAAAAATAAAAAGTTTGATCGCGTACCTCTCATGTTTAAGGCTGCCCTAACTGGAATTGGCTTTAATTTATTTTTCTTTACCTGGACAAATTTTGGTGTTTGGTGGCTTGACCACTGGCAAATGTATCCTAATACTCTCGCCGGTCTAGGTATGGCCTACGTTAATGGGCTACCATTTTTGCGCTGGCAACTTCAAAGCACGTTGATTTTTGTGACTGTGTGGTTTGGGATAACTCAATTATTAATCAGCCAACAAGAATTGCTCAAACAGGTTGGTCTAAATATTCAAGCTAAAACCAAAAATTTAGTTAAGCTTGTGCAGATTTAGCTATTCTGAGATTTCCGTAATTTCTGCCTGGGGCGGAATTAGTTTTTTATCGGCAATTACTTGATCAAAAATTATTTCAACTTCAGCAGAGGTAATAGAGTCGTCGAGAGGGTATGACCCGGAAAAAGTAAAAACCTGGTCATCAACGAAATATAATTGTTGTTTGATTCCGAAGGTTAAATCACCCACTTGGTATTCACCTTTAAGTCTTTGTAAATCAAAACTGTCTTGACTAATAAATTCGCTATCTGTGTACTTTAAGCCTGGTAGGGTATTTTGGGCACCAGCAATCATTTCGGCGGCATACTCCGCTGGATCTTGCTCAGAATCTAAAACATTTTGTAAAACTACAACCGCTACCTGAGCAGTTTTTTCATTATCAAAAAGAGCTTCTTTTTTAGCATGGAATAACATTGTTTCGTGTTCTTCGACATCTTCCTCAACCCAACCACTGGGCAGTGTTAAAGTAGGAGAAATATCTATCATTGATTGGTCGGCGACGTTATTAGTGTTTCGCCACGACTGCCACCAAACACCAGCCATAATCAAAACAAAAGCAATAATTAAACCAAATTTCAGCCAGGTAAGATCGACTGGATTTAAATTAGGTTGGGTTATTTCTGGATTGTTGATTTTCATAATTTTTTAAAGGTTAAGATTAGCCTTAGCTCATCACCTTGGCCGGCACAAGTTATTAGTAATAATTCATCATCTGCCACCGAAAGACTTGATAAATCCCGGCCTAAAACTCCCACTGCTTTAGATTTTGTTAACTGATAGGCAGAAAAGTCTCCCAATTCACCAAACATTATTTTACTTCCGTAAGGCAAGGCTCTAACCTGACCAAAAACTTCCTTAGTGTTGTGACCGTAAATTACTTGGTTGTTATAACCAGGCAAAAAAGATATTTCTTGACTACCAACAGCTAAATCTTCACCAACTCGATACCCCTGATAAACCGACCAAAATTGATTGGTTTGTGGTGAGAGAAGATAGTAATCTGTCATCGTTAAGTTATTAGCCGATTTCTTCGGCTTGCCCCCAGTTTCAGAGGATATATTCTCAATCTCATTAGAGGTATATGGGTAGGTGGCAGCACCCAAAATTTGGCCAAAACCAAGCTTCAAACCTTCAATCAAGGGATTATAAGTATCAGATGCACCTAAAACCTGAGGTAGAACGGTGCTGGCAATTACTGCTTGAGCCACGTCATTACTTGTGGTTGGCTCTTCAGACTTATTGTCGGACGAGTCATCATCGTTAGTAGAATCGTGGTCGTCATCATCATTGTCTCGGTCATCATTATTATCATCGTCAGAGGGTTCTGGACTAGCCTGAGTAGGAGTAGGTATGGGTGTTGGACTTGAAGAGGGAACTGCAGAAAGCGTTGGTGTTGGTGTAGAAGTTAAGACCGGCGAGGCCTGAGGTGAAGGAGTTAGCAAAGGTGTCTCAGTAGGAGTCGGGGATGGCTCGGGAGAGGGTGCAGGTGAAGGAATCGGAGAAAGTAAAGGTGTTGGCGATGGTGATGGCTCGGGGGAAGAAGTAGGAGATGGCTCGGGAGATGGTTTTGATGAAGGCTCCGGCGAGACAACTGGGCTAGGTGAGGGTTGAGGGCAATGGCCACCACATTTGCGTTTGGTATAAAAGACTGCATAAGAAATATCCTGACAGGTTGGACTATCAGCTCCTGTTTTTTCTACTTTGCCTGTCTTTGTGCCAATACCACTAAAGGTATAACATCCGTTATTAATATTTCTTAGGCTACTAAAAGTTTTAGTACCAGATTTAACACAGATTTTACGTATGACTTTACCTTCTGAAGTTGTGTACTCAAATGGAGCATCCTTACTTTCAATTTTTATCTCAAAACCTGATCGACAATGTTCAGTGGTGGAATAACTAACAGAAGGTGAGGAGAAAAAAGGCCAAGAAAAACAGATAATTAGCAAAAGAGTAAAAAGTAGTCTTTTTGATGTATGCAGAAACACTTGTTATAAGTGTAGCAAATAACATCTTAATGACAATCAGTAGTTTGATTTTGGTGCATTAATTACTCTATTTTTATAAGAGAAAAGAAGAAAATAGTCGCTGTAAAAAATGACCCAAACCATAGGCAAGGGCGGCAGCCAACATGCCAACAAGCAGCATTTCCATTCCGTTTTTTATCCAGGAACCTTTAGTGACTAAAGTTCGTAAACTACCAAACGCAAACATCGCAAAGCCGGTTGTTACTGAAGACAGTAATAAATAATTATCCGACAAGTTGATCAGTATTGGAATATCTAATACCACAAAAACTAATGATATAAGGGGCAATAGGCCAGCTAACACAAAAAATAAAAATGTGATTAAACCTGTATGCCACACCGCAATTTTATTCTTAGTATTGGAATCAATTCTTCTTTCTGAACGTTCGCCCAAAAAATCTCCCAGTCCCATACTCAAACCATCAGCAACTACATTTGAGATGCCCAAGATTAGTGCTGAAGGAACAGGTAGGCCGGCGCCGGCGGCGCCGGCCACCACAGCAAAGGTGGTAACCAGTCCATCATTGGCGCCATAGACGGCTGCTTTTAAATAGGGCGGGTATTTTTTAAAAAGGTAAATAATATTCATAACGACCAAAACAATCTTATTAAGTTAATCCTAACTAAAGAAGTATAAAGAAAATATATTTTTCCAGCAAGCAAATTTAAAAAAAGGACTTCAGATAATCCCAACTATGAGCTAAACTGGGACAAATCGGCACAATCAGTTTGTTTACTGGATAAATATAAACTAACAATCTAAATAATGAGCAATTACCAAAATTATCAACAGCTAGCCAAGCTAAGTAACTCGGGACTAGCAATTCTCAATTTGACAGGTGATCTAATTTGGGCGAACCAAAGTTTCTGGAAAATTGTTCATCAAACACCCAATAAGCTTAACTTTTTTGCGTTTGATCGAAAAATTTCAGTCGATAAACATTCCTCTGATTTCAAAAAATTAATTAACAAAATTGAACATTCAAATAAGCCACACACCGTTACTAGAACCTGGCTACTGAACGGCCAGCAAATTGTGGTTCAAATTACTTTGCAAGCCGATAAAAATCAGTTATATCTTGATTTAAAAGATATTTCTCAAGAAATTAAAGGTAATCAAAGACGAGAACACATTCTTAAAGTAGTTGGTCATGAACTAAAAAATCCACTTGCTAGTCTGATGGCCATGTCTGAAACAATTGCTATGTTAAATCAGGAATCAGATGCTAAAAAGCGCCTTGAGTATGTTAAAAAAATTAAGCAAAAAATTATCTTGATTGACACTTTATTGGCTGACTTTCTTGATGTCACCAGACTTTCAGGTGGCGAGTTAATCTATAATGACCAGTCCCAGTCGTTAATGAAATTTTTAAACAAATTTGTGACTGAATATCGTTTGTCTCATCAGACACATTGGCTCGAAATTTCCGGAAGTATAAAATCAAAAGTTGTTTTTGATCCACAAAGACTTTCTCAAGTTCTTGATAATTTATTGTCAAACGCTATCAAAAATTCTGAGTCTGGCACTTTGATAAAAATTTCAATCAAAAAACTAACCTCACAAAATAGAGTTCAAATATCGGTTAAGGACCAAGGAGTTGGTATTCCTCAACCAGAACAACATAAAATATTTGATTTGTACTACCAAGTCAAGTCAAGGCCTTCGCCATCAGGTATGGGCATTGGTTTATTTTTAGTCAGAGAAATATTGAATCACTACCAAAGTAAAATAGAGATCGTTAGCCAAAAAAGTAAAGGAACTACCATCAGCTTTTCACTGCCAATCGCTAATACTAATAATGATACTAAAAAAGCAGCTTAATTGTTTTTTTCAGGGTTATTTTTCACTTTAACAGTTTTGCTGGTTTTAATCGTGTAACCAAAACCCCTAACGGAAGTAATTAATTTTAATTTTTCACCTTGATCAATTTTTTTTCTTAAGTAGCCAACATAGACATCAACTACTCTGGTTTCGATATCAGGAGCTGTTTGCCAAACCCTGCTTAAAATCATATCCCTGGTTAAAACTCGATTAGGGTTAAGCATCAAATATTCAAGTAGCCGGAATTCCTGGGGAGTTAAACTTATCTGTCTCTCTCCTCTAAAAACCTCCATCGTCTCGGTGTTAAGAGTTAGATCTTCAACACGCAAAATTTTATTACTCAAACCTCTTTCTCTTAAACGAGCTTTAATCCTGGCGGTCAATTCCTTACCCTCGAAAGGTTTCGTGATGTAGTCGTCAGCACCAATGTTTAACCCACGCACTACATCGGAAGTTTGAGATGCACCGGTTAACATAATAATTGGTATCTCAGGGTTCATTTGTTTAAATTCCTCACAAAGAGTCTCACCTCTAACATCAGGCAAATCTAGATCTAGAATAATTAGGTCAGGTTGAGTTTGGGCAAAAAGATCGTGAGCTCTGGAACCGGTGCTGGCGCGTAGCACATTGTAGCCGCCTCTACCAAGATATTCTTGAATAAAAGTTGCTACTTCTTGATTATCCTCAACCAGAAGTAGGGTAAGCATAGTTGCAATATACACCATGCTATAGATAACTAGCAATTGACTGATTTCTATATATATTGATAGTAATTGTTGTTAGCTTTTCTTATCGCAAAATTGATATGATGTTATCGTGCCAACTAAGTCAATTTTTTATCATCGAACCAATCATAAAAAATTTCCTGTCAATAATCGCTGGTTTTGGCTAATTATCATTATTAGTGTTAGCTGGGTGCTTAGCTTGTGGGCAAATTTTTACTTACCGCAGCTTGCCAGAATAATTGGTTTTCAAAGTTCTATTGCGGTTCCAGAGGTTTTGACCAAAATTAATTCACAAAGAACCGAAGCAAATCTGCTGCCGCTAAAACTCAATGATCAATTATCAGAAGCTGCTTGGGAAAAAGCACAAGATATGATGAATCGACAATACTGGTCACACAATAGTCCGGACGGTTTTGAACCGTGGATATTTTTAGATAGGGTAGGTTACAACTATAAATTTGCTGGCGAAAACTTAGCTAGAAATTTTAGTGACACCAATCAAATGGTTCAAGCCTGGATGAGCTCACCAACCCATAAAGAAAATATTTTAAACCCAGAATATACCGAAATCGGAATTGCGGTTTTATCTGGAAGTTACCAAGATAACCCCACCACACTAGTGGTTAATTTTTTTGGCAAACCACTAAATAGTCCTAACATTGGACAAGAATCTGGTACCAACTCAGAAAATTCATTAACAGACTCCCAAGCAAATGAGTCTCAAGTTGCTGGTGCCAGGGTACAAGCGGCAGAACAGATTATTCTTCCAACTGCAGCACCTGCAACAATTATCACTTCAGCAAATCTCTATCAACTCGGATTAATAACCATAACTACTATAGTTATTACTTCTTCACTGAAATTATTCAGTCAGCCAAAAAACAGAAAAAGTAAGTAAAATAAAGTTTAAATAACAAGACTATGAAAATGTCTCATTTTAAGAGCTGGCTGAAAAAAATTTCTTTGTTTCGGTTGATTATTTTTGGATTGGTTATTTGCAGCTCCTATTTTTTAGTTATATTAAGTACGGCATATGCTCAAGGCGAACTAAGTAGACAAGCAGTGCCGGAATTCATTGAATCATTTACAACCGAGATAGAGATCTTGCCAGACACATCACTAAAAATATCGGAAAAGATTTTATTCAAAACTCAGTTGGAAAAACATGGTATTTTTCGCTTCATTCCTCTGAAGATCAAATCCTCAAGTGGAGTAGAGAGATTTTCCATCAAAAACTTTTCGGTTCAGTTAATTGATGGTGGTTCAGTTCCTTGGACCTCCCAAATTGAAAATAACAATTTTGTGGCAAAAATTGGCGATCCTAACCGTACTTTTTCCGGTCAGCAGCATTATCAACTAAATTATGAAGTTTCTTACGCTGTTGATCATTATGACAGCTATGATGAGCTTTATTGGGATATTACAGGTGAAGATTGGAATTTCCCCATTAACCAAGCGGCAGCTACAATATCTTCCCCACATGCTGAGATTGTTGATGCTAAATGTTTTACTGGTAAGTTTGGTAGCACCGACTCCAACTGTAACATAGAGTTCATTAATTCTAGTCAAGTTAGCGTAACTTCCAAACAACTGTTTAACCCAGGCGATAACCTAACCGTAGTCCTAAAACTTGAGCTGCCTAACCAACTGACCTTTCCCACTTGGTGGCAAAAAAATAATATTAATTGGCTGGTAATTCTACAGTTAATCGGTACTGTTATTTCAGGTCCGATAATGGGCTACTTGTGGTGGCGAAAGGGTAGGGACACTGTTTCGTTATCTCATGTTTATCTATCCGCTAAAACCAATGAGGTTGTCAAGAAACCTTTGTTTTGGCGGCGGCCAGTGCCGTTTCACTATGAGCCATTTACTGATCTTTCTCCCGCCCAAGTTGAATTAATCCGGACCGAGACCATTCCCAACCGGGCGCTGGCCGCCGAAATTATCGATCTAGCCAGAAAAAAAGCCCTTAGCATCAAGGTTGAACAGAAAAAACGGTTATTTTCTACAAAAGACGAATATTCTCTCATTAAAAATAGTAAACAGCCAAATTTGCCGGATCACCAATCTTTTTTGGTTTCAGCAATATTTAAAAAAAATAATAAAGTTAAGCTTAGCGAGTTAAAGGGCACTTTTTATCAACAATTTTTGGAGTGGAAAAAGAAGGTTGAACAAAGTCTTAAATCCGGAAAGTACTTTACAGCAACTCCCAGTAAGCAGAAGGGAATCTATTTTGCCGTGGCTGGTAGCTTAATAGTAGTCTCCGGAGCTGCACTGTTTTCAGTCTGGGAAACATTTTTATTTTGGCCTATTATTTTGATTGGTCTCGTTTTAATTTTTATGATTTCTTCAACGGCAGCTCTAATATTTGCTTGGCAAATGCCAGCTAAAACTCTGGCAGGTTGGAGGATCAGTCAACTTGCCAATGGTTTAAAAAAGACTATTGAAAGAGGTAAGTGGCGAGAAGAAATCAAGGAAAAAAACCTATTCATCGAGGAAGTGCTTCCCTTTGCTATCGGTTTGGGGGTAGTTGATAAAATTGCCAATGATATGAAGGATCTTGGTATAGCCGCTCCAGAATATCTAGGTAGTAATGCTGTGGTTGGTAGTACTTTAGTTAATTTCACCAATGATTTCAGCCAGCAGGTTAATAAAAACTTAGCTTTCAACTCCTCTAGTTCTGGATCTGGCTCCGGATCTTCCGGCTTTTCAGGTGGTGGTTTTTCAGGTGGTGGCGGGGGAGGCGGAGGAGGCGGTAGTTGGTAAACCGCTGTTATCTTACATTCCTATTCTTTTATTCCTAATTAATAAATTCAACTTGCACGAGCCTAGTGATTAGCGACGCTTATTGGTTAATTTTTTAATCAAAGGACCAGCCAGGGTAGTAATAGTTAACAAACCAGATAGAAATGTTTTTCCATGCCAAAAGTTTTTTTTCCAATCGGAGTAGTTGCGATACAGTGACAATAAAAAAACAATCACAACTGCTATTAATATCCAGAAACTAAAGAAAAAGGCAATGCTTAAGATGTAAAAAATTTGTTCCAGCTGCATAAAACACCTTCTGTATATTTATTTCTTTTTTGTGTCTTTCGAAGTTTTTGATTTAACTTTTTTAGTCATCACTTCAAAATCGGACAATAAATAATCGCGCAGCTGGCTAATCTCTTGCTTAGAAACCTTGTACTCAGACTTCAAACTAGTCAAAACTTCATTCACAATATCTTTATACTTAGCAGTATCAATACTTTTTAAATCAAGCTTAAGTTCTTTTACCTGACAATCAATTCCGTCTCTCACTTCTTGAAAGTAACTTTTTAATTCTTGCGAATACTTGCCAAAGATTGTATTTAATAGTTCTTTATCTGAGACTTTCTGTGAAGATCCTGGTTTAACCTTGATATTTTCATACTCTCTCTGAACTATCTTTCGCAATTTCCAACCTGCGGCAACTCCCAACACAACCCCAAATAACGACAAAAAAGAATTATTTCGCTTCGACATACAACCTCCTCGCACTTGCTCTACTTATTTAACATTGTATCCAACTCGTAAACCTTTAGCTAGTTTCACGGTCGATAACTAGTTCTGATTAATTAACTGGCTTTGATATCAATTAAAAAATCCTGCCACTTTTGGTTGTTAAAGTGACTAATTGGTGCTGCCTGAGCAAGATTTACCTCGCCAACTTGAGTTCGAGTCAAGTAATATAAAAAACTGTCAATCCCCAATGACTGAAATATGTCCCAGGCAAGCTGCCGAATATAAGTTCCCGAACCACATTGAATCTCTAGCGTTACCAATGGATATTGACAAGCGACCAAGTCAATCTTATCTATCCTAACTTTTTTTGATTTTTCAATAATTTTTCCTTGCCTGGCATACTTGTAAAAAGGCTGACCTTGAAACTTGGCGGCGGAGTAGGTTGGAACAGCCTGTTCAATTTCACCAATAAATTTGGGGAGAACTCCTCGTATTTGATCAGCAGAAGGGGAAGAAACGTTGGATTGGACTTTCAAATTACCCTCAACATCTAGGGTCTCGCTAGCCATTCCTAGTCTTGAACCGCTGACATATGTTTTAGTTTGAGTTTGCCAATAGTCAAATTGTTTGGTGGCTTTACCTAACAATAACAATAATAAACCACTGGCAAAAACATCTAAAGTTCCGGCGTGACCTATCTTTCCTTTATAATCGGCTTGCTTTTTAAAGATCCGGATAACATGGTGCGAGGACATTCCTACTGGCTTAAAAACCGGCAGGACTCGGTTTATTGAATCTAATTGAGTCATTTATATTCCTGACTTGTCTATTGACACCTACTGGCTCTACATTATACTGGGTCACAAAGCGCTAGAGGCAGGAAAATGGGCCTGCCGAGCTGGGTGGTGAAACGGCTTTAATAATAAAGAAAGTAGCCATCTCGGGTTGAATCCGTTATCAAGTTCAAACTACCAAACGAATGGTAGTTAAGACTTAGGGTGGTAACACTCTAAGTGAAGCTAGGTGGCACCGCCAAAAAATGGCCCTAGCGTGTTTCTAAGCCTTAGGCTTGGAAATACGCTAGGGCTTTTTTGTTAGCAATAAACACAAGAAAATAAAGGAGATATATGAGCAAACGTGTTTTATCAGGAATCCGAGCAACCGGACAACTACACCTTGGCAACTATTTAGGTGCAGTATCGGGAATGCTAGCATTGCAGGATAGTAGTGAGTACGAAACCTTATATATGGTGGCAGATGCTCACGCTATCACTACACCTTATGATGTGAACCAGCTACGCCGACAACGTCGCGAAATAATTATCGATTATTTAGCAGCTGGCCTTGATCCCCAAAAAAGCATTCTTTTTTGTCAAGCTGATATACCTTATCATTTCGAGCTGGCCTTCTATTTCGCGTCAGTAACGACCGTGGCCAAAATGCAGCATCTACCAACTTTTAAGGAAAAAGTTAAACAGTACCCCAACTTCACCAGCTTGGCTTTACTCAATTATCCAGTTCTGCAGGCAGCTGATATTTTGCTGTATCAAGGTGAATTGGTTCCGGTAGGCATTGACCAAGAACCTCATCTTGAAGTGGCTAGAAATATTGCTCGTAAAATGAATCAAGATTACGGTACTAATTTCCCCGAACCACAAAGATTCGCCACTAAAGGGGAATACATCCCCAGCTTAACTGGTGAAGGCAAAATGAGTAAATCAGTAGCTGGAAGTTACATCTTGTTAACCGATGACTTAGACACCATTAGAAAGAAAGTCAGAAGCGTTCCCACAGCCACTGAGGTCGGCGGTAAGATGAGCCGTGGAGTAGAGGTATTGTTTACACTGCTTAACTTTTTTGCCCCAGAGAAACATACAGCATTTCTAGAAAAATTTGCTGGCGGTACACTTAAGTATGTTGAGCTAAAAGACACTGTCGCCCAAGCAATTTATCAAGAACTTGAGCCCTTTCAGGCTAAACGTCAAGAAATTTTGTCTGATCCACAATATGTCGATCAAATTATTGCAGAGGGAACCGAAAAAGCTCTGGTAATTGCTCAAGACACTATTCAAGAAGTTAAACAAAAAATCGGTTTAGCTGGCTAAACTATTATTTGCTCTTACTTTTCCAGCTTGATGGTTTGAGTGGGGAAGGGAATGTCAATCTTTTCTTTTTCAAGGTAAGACTTAATCCCCAATAAAATCTGCTGCTTAATATCCATATGAGTTCGATAATCACTGCTGTTGACAAAATAGACAACTTCAAAAGTATAAGCATGAGAATCAAAAGATGAAAAATGAGTTCGACTGAAATCGGTTAATTCTATATCGTCGATAATTTTAGCCACCGCTGGAGGAATTTTTTTTAGCTGGTTGTTACTTGTCCCATAGGCAACGCCAAAGGAAAGCTGCACTCGTCGCCGGTGTAATGATCTATAATTTTTAATTCTCTCATTAGTAATATCTTGGTTAGGAATGATTAATTCTTCGCCACTTAATGATCTAATACGGACCGACTTAACACCAATCTTTTCCACAGTACCTAAATAATCGCCAAAAGCGATAAAGTCACCAACTTTAAAAGGCTTATCAAAATGAATTGATAGTGAACTAAATAAATCAGATAAAACATTTTGCAAGGCAAAAGCCACGATAATACCACTGACACCAACTCCAGCTAAAAGAGAGGTTACATCAATACCTAAATTAGAAATTATTAGTAAACCACCAAAAAACCACAAAACCGATTGTGCAATCCGACCGGCTAATTTAATCGCTTCTCCAGAGGATTGAGTGTCGGTATTTAATAATTTTTGTCTTGCAATAAAGTAATTAATGACTCGCTGCAAAAAGGAAATTATTTCAATCGTGATAATGATTAGAGCCAAAAGGTCAATATTTTTTGTGATTTGCTCGTCGACATCCAATATGGGTAGCACCAAAATTGCAGCAATCAATAAGTAAACATACCAGTGCATTTTCCCAAGCGTTTTCAACAAAACATCATCAAGTCCAGATGAAGTTCTCTTCACCAGTCGATCTAATTTTTTGATAACCATCTGCTTCAAAATTAACAATGAAAAAAATACGATTGCCCCCAAAAACGCAGTGATTAAATATTGCCAAAGCCGATTGCCAAAATATTGATGTGTGAGTAAGTCTAAAAACCAAGCTGGAAAAAAACTGCCAAAGTTAAACAATTGGTTATCGATCATGACTCTATGATACCAAGTTTGGCAAGGAAGTTAAAAAGAGTAGAGTAGCAAGTATAATTTTTACTTAGTGGTTATTAAAAGCGCCGGTCAGTTTGGCCGGCGCCTTTAATTATCTTTAACCAATTTTCACCAAGGATTGGTTTTACTTACTACTAGCTTTAATCTTCAACTTCTTTGGTAAGGCAGCTTGAGATTTAGCAAACTTGACGGTCAAGATGCCTTGGTCAACTTGTGCGTCTGGTTCTTTGCCAAGATCAATCTCTCCTGGTACAGCTACTCGGTAACTGTACTGCTTGGTGGAACGACTATAGTAGTTACGCTTTTCCTCATGCTTTTCTTCTTCAAGTTGGGCATTAACAAACAAAACTCCTTTTTCGAAAGTTATGTCGATTTTATCTTGCGGCACACCAGCCACATTTAATTTAACCACAACATCTTTTTCGGTTTCGTAAACCTCCATACCTCCTAGAGAACTGCCGCCTACTGGTAGTAAATCATCCTCCCATAAGTCTGACCAAGGAGACAGCATTCGGCTAACTGGACTCCAACGTGTTAGGGTCATTTTTTCCTCCTTTCCCTGTTTTGTATTTTGTTCGTTTTTGGCAGTCTATAGTGTTGACTGCTAAGGAAATTCTAAGATAGAAAACCAAGCTCTGTCAAGTATTTCCCAATAAACTCTTACTTAATATTTATATAAAAACACCTATAATAATCTCTTATGCCCGAACTTCCAGAGGTAGAGACCATTAGAAGAGGACTAGAAAACAATGTCCTTTTTAAAAGGATCGAAAATGTCACGGTTGGTCTGCCTAAAATTGTACGTGGCGATTTAAGTCAATTTCAAGCAGCAATTATCGGTAATCAATTTACTAATATTAGTCGCAGAGCCAAACTTCTAATCTTTCATTTAAAAAAATCTGAGCCCCAATATTTGTTAATTCATCTGAAAATGACCGGCCAGTTAATTTACCCAACCGATCAAACCTTAATAGCTGGTGGGCACCCATATCCGGATTTTAAATCAGAATTACCCAATAAATACACACATTTAATGTTCCACTTTCAAGATCAGTCGACCCTATTTTTTAACGACCTTCGACAATTTGGTTACACCCAACTAGCTACCACCGACCAATTAAGTCAGCTGGTTAATAGCTATGGTTTAGAACCAGGAACTCCGAGCTTTACTTGGCAGGCATTTAAAGAAAAAATTGATTTAAGAAAGAGACCGGTCAAAAGTTGGTTACTGGATCAACAGGAAATTGCCGGCTTAGGCAACATATATGCCGATGAAGTTTGCCTTCAAGCTGGCATCTTGCCTAATAGAAACACAGGTACTCTAAATGATTCTCAAAAGCATGCTTTGTATCAAGCGATTAAAAATATTATTTCTCAAGCGATAAAACACCGAGGTACTACATTTAGAAATTATGCCGACCATGAAGGTAAAAAGGGTGGCTATGCCAAATTCTTGCAAGTTTATGGTCGAGCCGAAGAAAAATGCCTCCAATGTGGTTCGATTATTCAGAAAACCAAAGTGGCTGGGCGAGGCACCCACTATTGTCCAGTATGCCAACAGTAAATTTCTAATAGGGTTTCTAGCGCTGGCAAGTTTCAACTTGAGAAAATTTTTATTCCATACTACCAAATTAGAATTTGCTTCTTAAACCAGATTTTTGCTATTGTGAAAAGGTGCCTCGCCCAGCGTCCAAAAAACGTCAATCAGTCAATTTACCAACGCCCCCAAGTTTGTGGCGGACTATCGGACCGTCATTTATTTTACTAGGTTTAGCGCTTGGTAGTGGTGAGTTGCTTTTATGGCCATATTTAGCCGCTAACTATGGACTAGGTCTTCTGTGGGGAGCTTTGCTTGGTGTAAGTTTTCAATTTATACTTAATACAGAAGCAATGCGCTACACCTTGGCCAAAGGAGAAAGCATTTTTGTCGGTTTCAGACGCTTATCAATTTTATTACCAATTTGGTTTATTTTATCTACTTTTATTCCCTGGTCGATTCCTGGCTTTTCTTCAGCCAGCTCCCAGATCCTTGCCCAATTTATACCGATATTTAGCACAAAAATTGTGGCTATTGGCTTGTTATTACTAACCGGAATCATCCTTAGCGCTGGCAAGACCTTATACAAAACAATGGAGACAATACAGCGCAATATCATCCTGATTGGGGTGCCGATGATTATCTTACTGACCTTTTATCTCAGCTCTCTAGCAGACTGGCAATCAGCAGCTTGGGGGCTTGTTGGTAGAGGCGATGGCTGGTGGTTATTTCCTACCAATATTGGCTTCTTTGCCTTTCTAGGTGCCTTTGCCTATTCCGGTGCCGGCGGTAATTTAAATTTGGCTCAATCCTACTATATAAAGGAGAAAGGATTTGGCATGGGCAAAGGCACCCAGAAAATCTCTTCTTTAATTAGCGGCGGTCAGCAAAAAATGTATTTGGAAGGTAGGGTTTTTAGCCAGACTGCCAGCAACAATAAGCTTTGGCAACGTTGGTGGAGACTAGTTAATATTGAACATTTCTTGGTTTTCTGGGTCTTGGGATTTGTAACAATTGCTTTGCTTTCTATTTTGGCTTATGCCTTAGTCTTTGGACAAGCGCAGACAGAGGGTATATCGTTTCTCTATCATGAAGCTGCTGTTATCACTCAACAGGTTGGGCCGTTTATTGGCACGTCATTCTTGTTGTTATCAGCCATTATGCTGTTTTCGACTCAGTTAGGGGTCATTGAGTCTTCTTCAAGAATTATTTCTGAAAATATCTTGCTTTTATTTTATCGACCAGGAAAAAAATCTAATCTATCAGCAGGTTTCTACTTTGCCCTGTGGGGTCAAATTACACTGGGAATCTTGGTCTTACTGTCTGGGTGGCAAGAACCAAGATTTTTAATCACCTTAAGCGCTGTTCTAAATGCCACCGCTATGATGATTGCCTTTCCGCTTATTTACTGGCTTAATCGTCGCGAGCTGCCCAAATCAATTCAAGCCAGTTGGTGGCGTAAGCTGGTAATGTTAATTGCCTTCACTTTCTTTGTAATTTTTGTGGCTTTGAATATCATTCAGAACCTGTAATCATTCACTTTAGTTAAGGTGTAGAAATTCCTTTATAAGTAGTTGCTAAAGGCTTACCGTCTTCTTACTAGGAATAAAGTATACTTTGTATTACACCTTTAATAATAAACAGTTAACGTTTTCAGTAAGGAGGGTTTATGCATCAATTGCCAAAATTGCCGTATGACTACCGGTCGCTCGAGCCGGTTATCGACGCCAAAACCATGGAAATTCACCACACTAAACATCATGGTGGTTATGTTGACAAATTAAACGCTGCTTTAGAAGGACATCACGATTTACTAACAATGAGTGTTGAAAATCTGCTGGCTAACCTCGATCAAGTTCCGGCTGAGATTCAACTGGCAGTTAGAAACAACGGTGGCGGCCACGCTAACCACTCCTTGTTCTGGACTAGTCTACAAGGAAATGGCCCACAAGAACCAAGTGAAAAACTAATGTCTGCCTTTAAGCAATTTTTTGGTGGATTCGACAACTTTAAAAATGAGTTTACCCAACACGCGCTAAACAGATTTGGCAGTGGATGGGCCTGGCTAGTGGCTAACCCAGATAACCAACTTTTAGTCTTATCAACTCCTAATCAAGATAGTCCAATTATGGATGGATTAAAGCCCATTTTAGGGTTGGATGTTTGGGAACACGCTTACTATCTTCAGTACCAGAATCGCCGACCAGAATATGTTGAAAACTGGTGGCAGATAGTTAACTGGGCTGAGGTTGAAAAGCGTTTGGAATAATAACGCGCTAACTTTTCTTTATCTAGAAAAAATCAGCCAATTGAGATAGAATCGGTTTCTATGTCAATGGAAGATAGATTGGAAAACTACAAGAACGCAAATCAAATCTATGATGAGCTTGGCACTCAAACTGCTTTAACTACCGAAGATTTACGCGAGTTGGTTGGAAATAAGGAAAAAATTGGTCATTGGTCAATTAATCTGAGAAATGCAGAAGATGCACTGAAACAAAATACAGACTTGAATAATGGTGAAAGAGACGCCATTTATGCTCAATTAAAAAATAAAAAAGGAGATAGAAGGCTCCTTGCTACCTATAAACAAGCTTTGCAACAATTCCTTGAAGTAGCCGATATCAGTCCAATTGCATCTCCGCACCTTCATCAAGAATTCCAAGAAATCTTTGCTGAAAAATTAAGGCAAATTTTTAGATTAAATAACAAATCTATCTAACCAACAATCCAGGCATGAGCTCCCACCAATTTAACTTCCCCGTGCTTAAACAACGTGCGGTAATTGTTCAAGCCATCCGCGATTTTTTTCGGCGATCAGGTTTTTGGGAAGCCGAAACTCCTCAGTTAGTACCACTACCAAGTATGGAGCCGTATCTAGAGGTTTTTGAAACTCAACTACTTGATCAAAATCGTCAGCCAACTAGAGCCTTTTTAATTTCCAGCCCGGAATATGCGATGAAGCAGATGCTGGCAGCCGGATCAGGTAATATATTCCAAATTACAAAAAGTTTTCGTAATGCCGAGGGCGTAAGCCCTCGGCATAATCCGGAATTTTCCATCCTAGAATGGTATCGCGTGGGTGCAGATTATCTTCAAATTATGGACGACTGTGAACAGTTGCTCAAATCCATCGCCAAAACCATTCACCCAGACCAACAACCAATTTTAGAATATCAGGGAGAAATATATAATCTTACTGAGCCTTGGGAAAGGATAACTGTCAGCCAAGCTTTTAAGAAATACGCTCAAATTGATCAGAAAATCCTACTTACAACTCCTAAATTATTAGCCGCCAGCAAAGAAAGAGGTTATCAGGTTAACGAACAAACAACCTGGGAAGAAGTGTATAACCAAATATTTTTAAATGAGATAGAACCTAACTTAGGAAAAACCAAACCAACCATTATTTACGAATATCCTGTCAGTCAGGCAGCGTTATCGAAAAAGAAAAAGTCAGATCCCAGATTCGCTGAAAGGTTTGAGTTCTACATCAACGGTCTTGAGCTGGGAAATGCCTTCTCAGAATTAACCGATTGGCAGGAACAGTTGAATAGATTGAAGGAGGATCAACAAGAAAAAGCCAAAACTGGTAGAACCTTATTCGACATTGATTATAACTTTATTAATGCCCTCAAAAGCGGGCTGCCAGAATGCGCCGGCATTGCGGTTGGGGTAGATCGACTGGTAATGCTTTTTACCGATCAACCATCAATTCAAGAAACTTTGGCTTTCCCCGCTACTCACCTCTGGCCAGAACTGATAAAATAGCCTCCTATGTCAACAGTTAACGGCGGCAATGTGCGCAAAGGTATGTTTGTGCTACATCACAATGAACCACACCAAGTTATATCTCACGAATTTGTTAGTCCAGGTAAAGGCTCGGCCTTTACCAGAGTAAAACTACGCAATGTCCTCACCAGTAAAATGATGGACTTTACCTACAAAACCACTGAGCAAGTTGAGCTAGCGGAAGTGGAAACAAGGGAATTGCAGTACATCTACCAAGAAGGCAATAACTTTGTGTTTATGAACCCTCGCACCTATGATCAAGTCGAGGTTTCTGGTGAAGTAATGGGCAGTGATCGTAACTTTCTTAAAGAAGAAATGACTTGTCACGTTCAATTTTACAATGACCAGCCAATCGGTATCTTTTTACCCAAAAAAGTTACTCTTGAAGTAACTGAGGCTGAGGAGGCAGTAGCTGGAGATCGGGTTACCGCGCCAAAAAAACAAGCTAAACTTGAAACTGGAGCAACCATCGCGGTGCCAATATTTGTTAAGACCGGCGATAAAGTCGTAATCGACACGTCCACCGGCGAATACGTCAGTAGAAACAATTAAATCGTTAAACTTTTTCAGTTACTCGATACTCAATATATTTACCCAGCATTAATCTGGTGTGGGCGTCAATACCTGGTAGGGCAGAGAAAAAGAAACCCACAATCGGTAATAATAAAAATTCTAGCGGCTGCATAACTCGGCGAAGCCAAGATGAGCCTTCCGGGCGCGGGGGTCTTGATTGCCAGTCAATAAAAATGATTGTTAGAAGAGAGAGCAGGGCAATCGTTAAAATTGTCGATGTTACCTGGGGTAAAGTCTTGCCCATCACGGTTCGCCCAAAATCTTCATTTAACAATGGTGGCAACAAGGCACCAACCGTAATAGCAAACCAGTTAACCGGCCAAAGAAAATGGTCCTCAACTGTTTTTAGTACTCTGATGGTTCGATCAAAAAAGGGAATGTGATCAGCTAAAATGTAATTGCGAATAATATAAGCATCATCAGATACACCCCAAGCCCAACGCTTAACTTGCTCATATTGATTAACCATTGAGGACCACCAGCTATGTGATTCTGGGGCATCGGCATTAATGGGCAAAAAGATGGGATCAACTTCTAAATCGCCACCTAAAGCAAAGTAGGCCTTAAAAAACAGACGGTAATCCTCAGGAATCACATCGGTATCCCAATAGCCAACTTTCTCAATGAGTCTTAAAGAAGTACTATAAGAAGAAAAATTAACCAGCCGATCCCGACGCATCAAGATGAACATTTGTGTAACAGAAAAAATACTAGCTAAAACGCGAATTGGCGCCGGAACCTTCCAGATATTATTGTAAAAACGAATCGAGCCCTGCCAAATTCGGTTGTAGCGTTTGGAGTGGGAGAGAAATTCAAAAGCCAAAGCGGCGAAGTATTGGTGATCGAAAATCACATCAGCGTCTTCTGAAGTGATCGTTACAAAATCCGGATTAATGTCAGGCTTGTTATCAATAAACTGCTTGGCTTGTTTGGCGCCCCAAGAAGTATTGGACGATTTACCTTTAACCTCTCCTTCAATATCAGGATGAAAAGCCGACCATAAATTACCGAATTTATCCTTATATTTAGCAAGTAACTGCTCACTTTTTTCCTTGGCTGGCTGACCCTCGCGCTCTTCAAATGACAACACAATGTGGAGTCTCTTTTTCGGAAAACTCTGTTGTAACAAACCATCGAGTGTTCTCTCTAAAGTTGAAAGCGGCTCCTTGTAAGTAGGAATAATAATAATGTGGTGAACTTTTTCAAAATGCTCAAGTTTCCTAGCATCGCTGAGCCAATCATTTCGTTGCGAAGCTTTAATTCGATAATGAGCCATCAACGACAATACCGACATTGTTAAGGATCGATATAACCAATAAATAGAAAAAGCCAGCACATAATAGGAAACCACGACAGGAATCACCAGGGATCCCCATATCGGAAATAAAATTAAGGACCAGGAAACAAAGCCGGGTAAAATCTCTAAAGCTCGTTGAGTTCTAACCGGATGTCTTCTGACCCATTTTTTAACCATAGACCTATTGTACTTTACTCTAATTGATTCCTAGCCTGAAAATAAGATTGTAAATAAGAAGCGGTTTCGGCAATCATCCAAGGTTCACAGAGCTTGCCTCTTTGAGACTGGGGTGGCAAGTAAGGTGCATCTGTTTCAACCAACAATCTGTCAGCCGGCACCAAATCTAACAATGACCTTAAATTAGCAGCCGAAGGATAAGTAATATTGCCATCAAAGCCAATAAAAGCGCCTAACTCTAACATTGCTTTTACATAGGTATTAGATCCTGATACACAATGCAAAATAAAAGGTTGATTTGACCAGTCATATTGCTTCATTATCTGATAAGCATCCCAATAAGCATTACCTTTAGTTTGTTCAACTGGCTCCGCTTTGTCTCTAATATGTAAAGAAATCCAACCTCCTTTTTGGCGAGCTAGCTCTAGCTGTGCTTGAAACCAAATCTGCTGTACCTGGGATTTTTGTGCTAACTGATTATCTGGTAGCCAATAATAATCAAGACCAATTTCTCCAATGCCCAATACTTTTGGATCATCAAGTAATCTGGATAGCTCGGTAACGACTTGATCAAGTGATTTGTTTTTAGCTACCTCTGAGGGGTGAACACCAACCAATGCCCATAAGTTGTCGTCTTGGTTGGCAATCTCAACTGCTTTTTGGGAAGAAATCAGATCTATGCTAGCAACAACTGAAGCAGTGACCTCTTTGCTTTGCGCTTTTTGCCAGTGGATTTGCCAGTTAGATAGCAGCGGGTCGAGATTATAGTGAACGTGAGTATCGATAATTGTTGCGTTTTGACTAGAAAAAACGCAGTCTGAAATTGCTGGTGCTTTCTTCATAAGTCTTATGCCAACCTTGGAAAGAGGGGTGTTAAAACCTCAACTGGTTGAGCACTAAAAATTTTAGTTAACTGTTGGGTGGTCTGAGGCAAAAACGGTTCCAAATGAACCGCTATCTTAAAAACTCGCTTAACTGCTGATTTGACTATTTCACTGCGCTCACTGCCGGATAAAAGCCAGGGTTTTGTCTGACTCAGATATTCATCCGTTTCTTTAACCCAATCAACTAGTAAGGATAATGTGACTCCCAACTGATAATTTCTCATTAATTCAACATAGGCAGGCTCAAAATTAGCGGTAATCTTATGCCTTTCGGAAGAAGTTAGGCTGACTCCGCTTTGATTGGCTAACTTGGCAACACGTGAGGCTAAATTGCCTAAACCATTAGCAAGCTCAGCGGTGTAAAGCTGATTAAACCTTTCCCAAGTAACATCCATATCCTTATCAAAGGGTCCCAAAGAGAGTAGAACATACCTGGCCCCATCAATACCATATTTATCAACCAAGTCAAAAGGCGAAATAACATTGCCCAAACTCTTACTCATTTTTTGGCCACCTACACTAATAAAACCATTGATTAGAATCTGACTTGAATTGGGCAGATCGGCAGACATCAGCATTGCTTGCCACATAGCAGATTGTTGGCGCAAGTTATCTTTACCAGCCACTTGTACTCCTGGCCAGAATTTTTTAAATGTATCCTGATCATCAGGCCAGCCCAAAGTTGAAATATAATTAATTAAAGCATCGAACCAGACATACATAACGTGCTGATCGTCATTTGGCACCGGTACTCCCCAAGGCATTTTTTCTTTAAGTCTAGAAATACTAAAATCTTGTAAGCCTTGCTCCACGAAACTAACGATCTCCTTCATTTTGGCGTTCGGTTTAACAAAACTTGGATGTTGCTTATAAAACTCCAACAAATCTGATTGATACTTAGAGAATCTAAAAAAATAATTTTCTTCTTCACGAACTTCAATCTCTAAATTTGGGTGCAAAGGACAATGACCGTCGACTAAGTCCGATTCATTTTTCTCAAGTTCGCAGCCCACACAATACTTAACTGGATACTTTGCCAAATAAATATCGCCCTTATCTAGACATAATTGCCAAAAATATTGCGCAGCTTTTTGGTGATTAACATCTGTAGTTCTAATGAAATTTGTATAACTAAGATTTAACTGCTCCTTCAGCTGGTCAAACTGGGCGGCATAAAAATCAACGTATTCTTGAGGATCTTGGTGGTTATCAAGGGCATTTTGATAAATTTTAGCGCCGTGTTCATCGGTACCTGTATTGAAAACAACCTCATCACCATTTAGTCGATGCCATCGAGCAATAACATCTGCAGCCAGAATTTCCAGACCAAATCCAATATGTGGACTGGCATTAACGTAGGGTAGAGTAGTAGTGATATAAAAATGACTCATAAACTATCTTAACAAAGCTAGAGTTTAAACTTGCTTTTGCTGCGAAGAAAATTTCCATTTTTCCAATTCCAACCTTTTTTGTGATGAAATCGCTCAAACCAACTTGATGCCTTTTCTGACCTCTCAAACACATAAGAACAGAGACCAGCTGCTAAAAAAGCCATAAAAACTGTCCAATAAATAATGTTTGAAGGTCCAAACGAAGGCTCAACAATAAAATAAGCAGCGACATGGGCAGTTAAACAGAAGGCAATCGATAGCTTTAATATTTTAAGAAAGGTTGGCTTCTCAGTAAAATTTGACATCCACATGCCAGCAAACGCGAAAACTCCAGACAAAAATCCAAGGCTTAAGGCAAAGTAAAAGAAGCTTCTGCCCATTTCAATTTCGGCCGGCAAAAATACATTTACCAAAGAAACAATTGAAAAAATGATCATCCCGCCCACATACATTCCGGTGTGTGAAATCCACAAGTGTAGTGCCTCGGCGTGTGAAAAAACATCATAAAGTGGGTCAACATATCTTTTGAGTTCAAAACTTTTAGTGAGCGAGTGAATCACAATAAATGAGTAAATATAAATGGATAACACCGAAAACATTGTATCTAAAATAAAAATTTCATTTAACGACAGGCGAACATCAAATTCTTGCCTCAATAAGTAGAATAAAAAGCTCTTCATCCAGACAAATAGTAGTGGCGCCAACAAAAATGCATAAACAAACTGCACCAAATCAAACTTTAAAAAATCTCGTTTACCACTGCGGCCATAAATTAAGACGCCACTAACGATCGCCGCCATGGGAATAATCAACAACAAAGAAAACATACCAGACTATTGTACCTGCTTTGAGCTCTTTTTTAAGCCCTGGTTATGGCGGCGACTAAAAAATTTTGCAATCCAGCGAAAACGACTTATTTCTTTATGTAAGTGATTCACTAAGGCTTGAAAACCAGGTTGCTTCATCTGTTCAGCCACTACCGCCACGGTGGCCGCCGAAACCTGCAGTTCCTTCTGAATTTTAGTATAAGATTCGCCTTGTTTTAGCATTAAAGCAATTCGTAAACGTCTCTCAATATACTCAAGCTCTTTCTCGGTCAAAATCTCGGTCAGCAGCTGCAAGGCATCAGGAGCTTCTTGACTGGATAAAATCTTGGCAAATGCCTTGGTTAAAGTGTAGTCAGTCTTCTCAGTTTTGGCTGTTTTGGCCGGCTGTTTTTTCATAACTCACCAATTATAAGCCCTTTTGGTAAAAAGTGTAAAAAACCCAAAACGATAATTAGCATTTTTAGGCATCAATTGCTAGAATGAAATTAGGTAAAAAAGTCATTGGAACACAACCTACTAGGGTGAAGTGACTAGATAGTGATAAGCTAGATAATTAAGGAAAAGTATGAGCATAGAATTGATACTAATTATTATTCTTAATATCGCTTTGATAGGTTTAATTGGTTTATTTTTGTACAAAAAGTTTCAGCAGTTTGGGCTAGGTAAGGACCAGGACGGTCAGCGCGAGTTAATGAAAAACCTAGTTAATGAAGTTTATGGTGAAATTACCCAAAAGGTCAGTGAACAAAGTCGCGGTATTTTGAAGCAGGAGCAACAACTAATTGAAAGCAATCTTAAAAGTCGCCAAGAGCAAATCGAGAAAGTTATTTCCGAGTTACGTCGTGAATTGTCAAATCGGCAAGAAGAAATAAGAAAGCTGGAAGGGGAGAGGAATAAGCAGTTTTCGATGGTTTCCACTCATATTCGCGAACATCAAAACATAACTAAAGAACTACAACTGAGTACCGAGCGATTAAATAAAGTACTCCAAAACAACCAAAAGCGAGGCGAGTGGGGTGAGTATATTTTGGACGACATTTTACGCACCGCTGGCTTGGTTGAGGGGGTTCACTACGTTAAGCAGCAGGTTCTGGGTAAGAGTTTGGTTAAGCCAGATATTACACTTTTGCTCCCAAATGATCGTCGGGTAGCGGTGGATGCTAAATTTCCATTTTCGGCTATCCAGAAAATGGTTGAGACCGAATCTAAATTAGAAAAAGATAAGTATCGCCGCGAGTTTATCAACGATGTAAAGTCCAAAGTTAAAGATCTATCTCAAAAAGGTTACATTAACCCTGAAGAGGGTACTCTGGACTACACTATCTTGTTTGTCCCCAATGAAATGTTGTTTTCTTATATTAACCAAGAGGCACCGGCTGTTATCGAGTTGGCAATGAAGAATAGGGTGGCGATTGTTTCGCCTTTTACATTCTTAGTGGTGGCCAGAACAATTATGGAGAGCTATCGCAATTTTATGATTGAAAATAATTTGCGGGATATCATTAAGTATATTAGTGACTTTGTGACTGAATGGGAAAGGTTTGAGGGCGAGTTCAGCGATTTTGACCGTCAACTTTTAAAACTTCGCCAAGTTTACGATAAAATCTCCGGTACTAGGTTTAACAGAATGCGCTTGCGAATTAACCGAATCGAGGAGTACCGTCACGGAATGTTGGAAACTGCGGAAGTGCAAAAGTTAGAAGAGGGCAAAACTAATTAATTATGTCTATCTAGGTAGGGAATATTTAGTTTTTCACAGATCCACCTAGCTTGTTGTTGATTAATCAAACCTTTTTCTAGATAGTATCTAAGCGTTATTAGTTGTTGCTCGTCAATTGAAATTTTATCTTGGATAAACAGATTACGCTGAAGGAATCTTTTAGCTCGTTCACCCGCTCCAACTTTTAGATCCTTAATCAATAAATTGGGAATATAACCCTTCACTCTGTCTAATAATTTTTTCTTTTCCAAAGCAGCGTCAGGATTAAAAGGAAATAAAACAAGGGGATAAAGCTTGTCAAGCTCATTACAAAGATTCTCTGCATCTGAGGCACTATGAAGATTAATTATCTCGGCCTCAATAAAACCATGGATATTATTTCTCAACTTATGAATCAATTCATCTTTTCTTCGGTTATAACCTATGAAACTATTATCTGAAATCTGGAGCCATTGGTAATAAAGTTCATTAATAATTTCTACTGCGATATTAAATTCATCCCAGTTGTTAATGGGTTTATTAAATTGTCTTTGGTAGCGACTGAAATCTACTTCCTCAAAAGTTGCTGTAGTTCCAAAATTAGTGCTCACTAACCGCCACATTTCTTCTTTTTTTTGCTGGACTATTGCGCCAAACTGCTGACCAAACTCGCTTTTATAAAAATCGGTAGGCAGACCTTTTTGTCCAACGATTCCAGCAATAAATCTATCAAATTCCATTACAAGTAGGTAAGGATCATAAGAATTTTCTGAATTATCTGTTGTAGTTCTATAAGCGTTTTTTGTTGCCAGGTTAATAAATACATCGACAAAATCGGAAAAAAACCTTAATAAATCATTATTAATTTGTGACTGATCACCTTTGAACAATGCTGGGTAGCCGCCAACTTCGATAGCTAACTGGAGAATTTTATTAAAACAGCCGTACCAGTTGTTAAAATTTCTTGGTTGACCTTCTTTACTTCTAGCTAGGCTTTTCTGATAAGCAGGTAGTTCTTGATTCAGTTGCTGTTCAATAGATTGTCTTCTTTTATAAGCATAATCTCTTATAATCTGGTTAGTTTCGGAAAAGATTTTGTTTTTTTCTGAATTGCTTGTTTTCCGAAACTGGTCTGCAAATCTGTTAAGCAAGCCTTCTCTATAATCCTTAGAGAATTCAAAAGTAGTGTCGAGAGTAAAAGCGTTCTTTATTTCTTGAACTAAATTATTGAGTCTAGCCAGATCTCGGTCAGATTGTCTACTGTGCTCTCTGTGTGGTGGTGATTCTCGGTGTTGAGGTCGGGTCGATGGACGGGTTGGACGAATGGTTTCATCATGCCAGCTTGGTATCCTTGAAGCAGTATTCCTGTTAAGTAATCTTTGGTATTCATTAAATAGATTAAGAAATAATCTTTCAAAAAAATGGTCTGGCTTCTTAAATAAGTCAAGAGAACTTGTTAATAACTGTGCATATTTAGTATCAATTTCAGAGCCAACCCGATCCGGATGAGTGGGTCCGATATCTTCTCTAAGTTGCCTTCTAGCTCTTGTTTTCCAGTCTGTAAATGTTTCTCCCATTTTAGGAGGACAATAATCAACAATGTTTAAAGCAACATTGTTTGAGGTTCTATCGTCTCGCCAAGTAATTTTTTTGGAGCTGATAATTCTAGATATTATCTCTGAGAGCCGTTTCCGAGGATCTTCATTATGTCTTTGGGCATCTAATCTATCTTTTGGACTCATAATTTACTTTTTGGTTTATTGGTTTTTCAATCAAGATAAAAAAATTATTATTCTTCCGCAAACCCATTCTGCTGGGCTTGTTGCTCAAGCTCATCTTGCATTCGTTGGTAATTACTAATGAATTTTCGGCGCATAATTTCGGCGACATCTAAGTTTAACTCAATGCCCAGCATTAAAACGGTTAGCAAAACATCGCCGTACTCATCTTCCAGTTGACGATCGGTAAATTTGTCCAGTTTGGATTGTCGCTGTAGACCTAATTTTGCCAGCACCTCATTGGCTAGCTCGCCCAGTTCTTCCATTAACTTAAGCATTCGAGCGTAAATTGATTCATTTTTGGTACCAACTGGAAAAGCTAACGATACCAATTCGTGAATTTCCAAACTCTGCTTCATTAACTCTTCCAGAGTAATATTTTGCGGATCGATAGGCTTAATTCTTTTGTTCATAAGGTCAAAATTGTACCACAGTTTTGTCTGGAATAGGCTTGTGTTAACGGTCGATTAAGACTTCATCCCAGGTTACAATACCCATATGAAACTAGTACTGGCCGGCGATAATTTAGCTACCTTGACAGAGTATCAAATTCAACACGAACAAAAAATTGGCCAACCGTTTAATTCAATCAATGTTAATAAGTTATCGCTACCTGAAATCAGAGAAAAATTGGGCAGCATTTCGATGTTTGGTGACCAGCAAAGTTGGAAAATTACAGGTTTGGAAAAAATCAGATCGCCAAAAATGAAAGGTGAGTTAATTGAACTTTTGAGTGAGTCAGCTGATGAAATAATTGTTGTTGTCCAGTCGGAATTAACACCAAGTATTAAGAAAAAGTTTACCGCTCATTCCTGGCAGATCAAAGAATTTAAGATGCCAAAAGTGTTCTTCCAATTTACCGAGTCAATCAAGGTTAGACCACTGCGTGATTGTCATAAACTATTACTAAAGTCTTTGGAACAAAAAAATGAGTGGGAGCTGCATAGTTTAATCGCAAGACAGTTCAGATTGCTTCTGGCGGTGGCGACGGGGGCGCCTGTTCAGGCGCCCCCGTTCGCCATCCCAAAACTACGCGCCCAAGCAAAAAAATTTACGCCTGAAGAAATTATTTTTGCTTTGCACACCTTATTTGAGATAGAGAGAGATATAAAGTCTGGCCAGGCTGTCACAACCTGGTCACAACAAATTGACAGGTTGCTGGTCAGACTCTACGATGGGGTGAGGTCAAATTGACTACTTCAGGTCGAAAAGGGGGGGTTAATGATAGTTAGTCCCAAAATTTTTAAAGACTATGACATTCGTGCCGAAATCGGCACCGAATTAGATGAAGAGGGTGTCAGACGCATTGCCCAAGCTTTTATTTCCCTCACACAGCCGCGTTGTGTGGGGATCGGGCACGATATGAGAATAACTGGCAAACAATTTGCCCAAGCCATGATTGAGGAAATCACGGCTATGGGAGTTGACGTGATTGATCTTGGTCTCATTTCGACCGATGCTTCATACTTTGCGGCTAATAAGCTGGATGTAGATTATGTCGTTATGATCACGGCTTCTCACAATCCACCGCGATTTAATGGTTTTAAATTTACCAAAAGAGGTGGTGTCAGTCTGGATGGTGAAGCACTTATTTATCCCATTCGTGACAAGGTTTTGTCTGATGAAACATTTTCTTCTACTCAAAAACCTGGAAAAATTTCAACCGCCCCCGCTTTAATCACTGATTTTACCAATCACGCTTTGTCGTTAATTGAAATTAAAAACATTAAGCCACTACGCGTACTCATCGATGCCGGCAATGGAATGGCTGGTAAAATTTTGCCACCGGTTCTGGAAAAATTACCGATTCAAGCCAACAAACTCTTTTTTGAACTTGATGGTAACTTCCCCAATCATTTAGCCAATCCTTTAATTGAGGCGGGACAAAAAATAGCCAGGGAAAAACTTCAGGCTGGTGAATACGATTTAGGTGTTCTTTTTGATGGTGATGGCGATCGGATGTTTCTAATGACAGAAAATGGAGAATTTATCTCTGGAACCATTACGACCGCGATGGTCGCCAAACAAATCTTAACTAAAAATCCTGGCGAAATGGTGCTATATAACGCGATATGCGGACGCATTGTTCCTGAAACAATTAACAATACCGGTGGAAAAAGCCGGCGCACAAGAGTAGGTCATTCGATCATCAAAAAAGTGATGAGGGAAACAGGAGCTGTTTTTGCCGGTGAACATTCAGGTCATTACTTTTTCCGAGACTTCTTTGGTGCCGATAGCGGTCTTGTTGCAATGCTCTTTGTACTTGAGTACTTATCAACACAAAACAAGCCTGTGTCAGAAATCGTACAAGAATTTGATAGATACCCTCAGAGTGGGGAGATTAATTTTGAGACCGAGAAAAAAGATAAAATTATTAAATTAATAGAAGAAAAATATCAACCTGAAGCGGAAAGTGTTGATTATCTGGATGGAATTTCAATCTGGTTTCCTGATTGGTGGGTAAATGTAAGACCCTCCAATACACAAGGTGTTTTGAGACTAAATGTTGAGGCAAATTCAAGGCAGCTACTTGAGACAAAAACTCAGGAGCTAACTCAACTAATTACCGGTTTGGGTGCTAAACAAAGTTTCGAATAAAAAAATCAATAAAAACTAAAATTGAGGAGACTATGGATACAACATCAGATAAGCAAAAAGCACAGTCCCAGCTAACCGATCTAGATAGTTTAGAGGCGATTCAAAAAATTGACCGAAGTAATGTATTGGGATCGATTCAGGCGTTAGCTAATCAAATTGAAGATACCTGGGAACAGATTAGTAAGCTGAAGTTAACCATCAATTCAGAAAAAATTAAGCAAGTCGTGGTAACGGGCATGGGCGGCTCAGCCTTAGGACCGGACATTGTTAGAACCTTATTTAAACAACAATTGTCAGTTCCATTTGAAATTGTTAACGATTACACGCTGCCAGCTTATGTTGGTCCTGAAACCCTGGTTATTGCCTCTAGCTATTCAGGCACTACCGAAGAAACAGTTGCCGCGTTGGAATCGGCTCAAAAAAAACAAGCTCAAATACTAATCATCACTACCGGAGGTATTTTGGCTAACCAAGCCAAGCAGCATAACTATGACCACTACATAATTAAGCCCAATCACAATCCTTCCAACCAACCTAGAATGGCACTTGGTTATTCAACCCTGGCTGTTATGGCCTTAATGCGTCAGCTTAATTTGTTATCGATTTCGGAAGAAGAAATAAATAGCGTTATTGCTTCGGTTAGGCTAATGAACCAGCAATTTGATGTCGAAATTCCCCAGCAAAACAACCAGGCAAAACAATTGGCTTTTCAAATTATTGGAAGAATCCCGGTTTTTGTGGCTGCTGAACATCTAGAAGGAGCGGTTCACGTCTGGCAAAATCAATTTAATGAAAACAGTAAAACATACGCTGAGTATCGAGTTATTCCCGAACTGAATCATCACCTAATGGAAGGTTTGCGTTTCCCGATGACCAATGATCACACCTTTTATTTTGTACTGTTCCAATCAGAACTTTATCACCCGCGTAATCAAAAAAGAGTGCGTATTACCCAACAAGTAATCGAACAAGCCGGCATTGAATCGGAAATGATTAAACTAACCAGCCAAAGTCCACTGGAACAGGTTTTTGAGATGCTGGTTTTGGGCAGTTACACAAACTTCTATCTGGCAATTTTGCAAGGAGTTGATCCAACTCCGATTGAAACTGTCGATTTCTTTAAAGAACAATTACAACAAGAAGGTTAATGAGCCAAGCTACACTTTTACCAGGATCGTTTATTTTGGTGTGTGAGTACCAACGAATTTCGAGTACCTCAATTGCCCAGTGGTGGCGGCAAGTTTTACCCAATGGTGTTGAGGTTACTTCTATCGAACCAGAAAAAAGTATCAAAATAAAAGAGGTAAGAGAACTGCAATCAAAATTAGCCATTGGTTTGGCGAATCGATCTCATAGGTTAATAATTTTAAATCCGGCCGATAAAATTACCTTACCAGCCCAACAAGCTCTCTTAAAGCTTTTGGAAGAACCACCAAACAACACTACCTTCGTTTTAGCTGTTTCAAGTCCACAGGTTTTATTACCAACAATACAGTCTCGCTGTCGATTGTTGCACTGGCGATCACTTGCGGAAATAAATCGGCACACCAAGAGTAGTAAAGAGGTAATTATAAAAGAGAATAATGACGTATTTCTAAACGATAAAATTAGTATTACGAATAATTTTATTGATCAAATGATTTCTTGTTCAACTAACCGAGAAATGGTGTTATTCTTGCAACAACAATCCAAAACAAAGGATGATGTTACCAAGTTGATAACCAAGTTTTTAGTCGATCAAAACTGGCTACTACAGAATCAAGAAAGACCCAAACTGGAACACTATCACAAATTAAGAGAAAAGGGCATTGAAGTATTGGCTGCTTTAAATAATAACGTAAATCCGCAGCTTTGCCTGGAAAAATGGCTGCTACCAATCGAATAAATTGAAAGGCTGGGTTTGTCAATAGGTCTATTTTCGGTTTATTTTAATAATTTCTGATTCCGCAGTCATTTATACCATTGAAAAAGTGATTATGATCGGGTAGAGTAGAACTCTGTTATAAATTTATGAGCAAATCAGATAGTAAAAAAACCAGACATGAGTATTCAGGTAAGGACATAAGGGTTCTTGAGGGGTTGGAGCCGGTTCGCAAGCGTCCTGGTATGTATATTGGCTCCACCGATACTAGGGGGCTTCATCACTGTGTTAAAGAAATTATCGACAACTCGGTTGATGAAGGAATTGTTGGTTTTGCCAAAACTGTCTCGGTTTATATGCGCTCAGATGGCTATATCACCGTCACCGATGATGGCCGCGGTATTCCAGTAGATAAACACGCCAGTGGTGTGTCCGCCTTGGAAGTAGCTATGACGAAGCTGCACGCCGGAGGCAAATTCGATGAAATGGCTTATCAAGCGTCAGGCGGTTTACACGGTGTTGGCGCTTCAGCAGTGAATGCGTTGTCCTCGCATATGCAAGTCGTGGTTAAACGAGATGGTAAATATCACTACCAAGAATACAATATTGGTCAGCCAAAAAAACCGGTGGCTGTCATTAGTGAACAACAAGTTCTTGATCTTTTTCCTTGGGAAGGCAAGAGTTTCATTAAGTACGATTCTGGGACACTAAGCAGTTTTATTCCAGATGAAAAGATTTTTTCCACCACGGAATATAAATTCAAGACAATTCGAGATTTCTTACGAGAAAGAGCTTACTTGATGGCCGGTCTTTACTTTAGGATCTTTAATCAGGCAGAAGGACTGCGCCAAGACTTCTATTTCGAGGGCGGTATTAAATCAATGGTTCGCCATTTAAATCGCAACAAGCAAGTGATTCACCCAGTAATTCATATGAAGGGTGAGTTTGAGGCCGATAAATATAAAATTTTAGTTGAAGTTGCCATGCAGTATACCGATGCTTATTCGGAAACTATGGAGATGTTCGCTAATACCATTAAAACCCCAGATGGAGGTACCCATTTAACTGGTTTTAGAATGGCTTTAAACAGATCATTAAAAGATTACGCGGTTAAGAACGGTTTAATAAAAGACGAAAAAGAATCCTTTACTGCCGATGATTTAAAAGAGGGTATGACCTGTGTCATTTTCATTAAAATGCCTTCTGACGATCTGCAGTTTGAAAGTCAGACAAAAGCCAAATTAAATAACTCAGAAGCTCAATCAGCAGCTTATCAGGTTGTAAAGGACTCCCTAGACACTTATCTAGAAGAACATCCAAGTGAGGCCAAAGCGATTTTAGAAAAGGTATTGTTGGCGGCGCGAGCCCGCCTGGCGGCTCGCGCCGCCAAAGACGCCGTTATTCGCAAGGGAGCCTTAGAGGGTATGTCCTTGCCAGGAAAACTGGCCGACTGTCAAAGTAAAGACCCCACTGCATCAGAAATCTACATTGTTGAGGGTGATAGCGCTGGTGGCTCGGCAAAGCAGGGTAGGGACCGACGTTTTCAGGCAATTTTCCCGCTCAGAGGTAAAATTTTAAACACCGAAAGAGCGCGACTCGACCGAATTATTGGCAATGAAGAAGTGAAAAATTTAATCATTGCTTTGGGCACCGGGGTTGGCGATACCTTTGATATCAGTAAATTACGTTATCACCGCATCATTCTAATGAATGATGCTGATGTAGATGGTGAACATATTACCACCTTAGTTTTAACCTTTTTCTTCCGACATATGCCGAAAATTGTTCAAGATGGCTATCTCTACGTAGCGATGCCACCGTTGTACAAGGTCAGCACTAAAAAAGAAGAACACTACGTTTTTTCTGATACTGAAAAAGATCAGAAGGTCGCCGAACTAAAAGCAAAAAATCCAAAACTAAATATTAGTATTCAGCGGTACAAGGGTTTAGGTGAAATGAACCCTGAACAATTGTGGGAAACCACCATGAAGCCAGATAATCGTGTCTTGAAAAACATTACAATTGACGACGCTAGCAAAGCCGATCAAATCTTCACTACCTTGATGGGCTCATTCGTACCACCCAGAAAAAAATTCATCCAAACTCACGCCAAACTAGCCAGTTTGGATGTTTAAAAGGACAAATAAAAAATTAATAACAAAACCAATAAGGAGTAATATGCCACTTGATCCACAAAACTTAGTTGTCCATATTGAAATCCCTCAGGGCTCAAACATTAAATATGAGCTAGATGAGGAAAACGGCAAGTTTATGATCGATCGTATTATGCCAACTACAATGGGATATCCCGAAAATTATGGCTTAATTGAGGGTACGCACGGTCAAGATGGAGACGCTTTAGATGTTTTGGTATTTGCCAGCCAGGCTTTAACACCGAATTGTCACATTAAATGCAAAGTAATCGGCCTGCTAGAAATGGAAGATGAGGCCGGTATTGATCACAAAATTTTGGCAGTACCTTTGCCTAAAATCGATATGATTTGTGGTCAGTGGAATTCTGTTGACGATATTCCAGAGATAAGAATTGGCCGAATGAGGCATTTCTTTGAACACTATAAGGATTTAGAAGAAGGCAAGTGGGTCAAATTAAAAGATATTAAAGGTGCCGATGAGGCAGTCGCGCTTATTAATGAAAGTTTGGCTAAATAAATCAGCCAAAAAAACAGAAATAAAAAATGGCTTTTGATAAGAAAAAATCACCAGCAGCTACTAAATCGGATAAGTCAGCCGATGAGGCAGTCGAGGTTAAAAACCAAACCTCTGCTAAAAAACCAGAGGCAGTGGTTGATACAGCTCGTGAAACCGCAGTTAAATCACAAGATAATACTTCAGAGGTTGTTGATTTAGGTCAAGAAAACGGCGGTGATGACTTAATGGATCAACCAACTACTTCCGAAACAGCCGAAATCGAAGTGGATAATTCACCCTTCACAAGCGAAGAGGGCGAAACTTACGAAACAGAAAAAACAGACCACGGCTTGGTAATCCGAAAACCAATTATCGATGAAATGAGCAAGTCCTACCTGGACTACGCAATGAGCGTTATTGTGGCTCGGGCTCTACCTGACGTTAGAGACGGATTAAAACCGGTGCATCGGAGAATTCTTTATGCCATGCACTCTATGGGCTTGCGTTGGAATAGCTCATATAAAAAATCAGCCACAGTGGTTGGTGAGGTGCTTGGTAAATATCACCCTCACGGTGATAGCGCGGTTTACGATGCCTTAGTCAGATTGGCTCAAGACTTTTCGATGCGTTATCCACTAGTGGATGGGCAGGGCAACTTTGGTTCAATCGATGGTGATTCACCGGCCGCCATGCGGTATACCGAAGCCAGAATGGCTAGAATTACCGAGGAATTATTAGCCGATATTGAAAAAAATACCGTTGACTTTATTGATAATTTCGACGGTTCAAGACAAGAACCTCAAGTCTTGCCAGCACGCCTACCTAATCTTCTGTTAATGGGCGCTGAAGGTATTGCAGTAGGTATGGCGACCAAAATTCCACCTCACAATTTAAAAGAAGTAGCGGCCGCCATTACCGAAACCATTAATAAAGGCAGAGCAACTACTCCGGAAACTACCGGCCCGGAATCCGAATCAGCCATAACTGAAGAATCAACCACCAAAAAAGATAAGTCTGCTGGTCAAACAAAATTTGATCCCGTGTTAGCTAATCCTCAGGATTTAGCCGGTGAATTTACTAGTGATATCACGGTTGAGGATATCCTGGAACATATTAATGGCCCAGATTTCCCAACAGGTGGCATTATTTACGACTGGAACGCCATCAAAGATGCCTATGCTACCGGACGTGGACGCATCACAATGCGGGCTAAAGCCGAGATCGTTCAAGAAGGTAAAGGTAATATTATCGAAATTACTGAGCTGCCTTATCAAGTTAATAAGGCAAAATTAATCGCCAAAATTGCCGATTTGGTTCGTAATAAAAAACTCGACGGAATCAGTAATATTCGTGACGATTCCGACCGTCAAGGTTTAAGCGTAGTGGTGGAATTAAAGCGTGGTGCCAGACCGAAATCTATTCTAAACAACCTCTTTAAACAGACAGAATTGCAAAGTAATTTCTCGATGAATATGGTGGCATTAAACTCTGACGGCGTACCACAACTAATGAATATTCGCCGTGTAATTATGGAGTTTGTCAGCCATCGGCAGCTAGTCACAGTTAGGCGATTCCAGTTTGAACTTAAAGGTTTACGCGAGCGGGCGCATATTTTGGAAGGTCTCTTAATCGCTTTGGCAAATTTAGATGATGTTATCGAAACTATTCGCAAATCAGCCGATAGTGAAGTAGCCAAAACCAGATTGATGGAAAGATTTAAATTATCCGAAGCTCAGGCTATTGCTATTCTTGATATGCAACTGCGTAAACTAGCAGCGCTAGAAAGACAAAAGATCGAGGATGAATACAAGCAAATCAAACTTAGAATTGACGAAATCATCACTATTTTGACCGACCCACAAAAAATCTTGCAAGTAATTGTGGATGAGATCAAACAACTTGTTGATCAATATGGCGATGATCGACGAACAAAACTTAACAAAGGTAAAATCGGCGAGTTTAACGAAGAGGACTTGGTTCCCAACGATCCAACTATCGTGGCTTACACTACTGGTGGTTATATCAAGCGCATGAACCCTGATGCTTATCGCGTACAGCGACGTGGCGGCAAAGGTGTAAGTGGAATGAAAACCAAGGAAGATGATCCTATCAAGGAAATTATTTCCTGCCGAAATCACGACACATTGTTGTTATTTACCAATAAAGGTCGCGTTTTTGCTAGTAAAGTTTATGAGCTGCCAGAGGGAAGTCGACAATCTAAAGGGACAGCTTTGGTGAATATCATTAACCTGGAAAGTGAAGAAATAATTCAAAATATTTTAGTGGTCCCCAAAGGACTAGATGTTAAAAAGAGTTATATTTTGTTTGCTACCAAAGAGGGTAGGGTCAAAAAAACCGCGGTGAGTGAGTTTGAAAATATTCGCTCCAACGGCATAATTGCAATCGTTCTTAAACCCAATGATACCGTGGTATTTACTAAATTAACCTCTGGGCAGGACGATGTTTTAATGGTCACTCGATCAGGCAAATCAATTAGATTTCCTGAAGAAGAAGTTAAAATTAGCGCTCGCGATACCCAGGGTGTTCAAGGAATTAAACTCAAAAAAGATGATTACGTGGTTGGCGGGCAGGCTTTTCCGCGGGTCGCGGAAAAGCCTGCCGACGGCCGACGGCGCTTCTTCCGCCAGTTATTAATTATTACGCAAAGAGGTATGGGTAAGCGCACCGACTTAGATGAATATCCTACCCAAAAAAGGGCAGGGCAGGGCGTTAAAGTATCGGAAGTAACCACTAGAACCGGTCCTATCTCGGCCGCCTTATTGGTCACTCAAGATCACGAAGATCTGATTTTAACCACTCAAGAAGCTCAAGTGATCAAACTCCCAATCAAAAACATTCCTGTTCTCAAACGACCAACCCAAGGTGTCATCTTGATGCGTATGCCCGTCCAAGAAAAAATCGTGGCCGCCACCGTGACTAAGCGTGAACTTGATGATGAGGATGAAGAATAAACACTCTCCTTCACAAAACAAGCTGAGCTTGTTCATAATTAAAATTAAAAATTATTCATCTAACCGAGATAACTTTCCTGAATTTTGAGAGTGAAAACGTTGATGTACTCGCTTTAATTCCGGTTTAGTAACATGAGTGTAAATTTGTGTTGTAGCCACGTTTTTATGACCCAATAACTCTTGTACATCCCTGAGGCCAGCCCCGTTGCGAAGTAAATCAGTAGCAAAGGAGTGCCGTAAGCTATGAGGTGTAATTTTTACTGGTATATGCGCTAATTTTCTATATTTTTCTACAATTCTTTGCACCGATCTGGCCGATAAACGCATTGTTTCACCATCATCAGTTGGATCAATACCTTTGGCATAGCGAATAAACACGGGTGGCCAATCATCGGTGCGATGTTGCAAATAGTGATTTAGCCAATAAACCGCCTGGTCAGAAAGAAAAACCACCCGCAAACGACGCCCCTTGCCAACTACACCAAATTCTTTGGTTTCCAGATTAACTTGATCTCGATTTAACGACACGAGCTCAGAAACTCTTAATCCAGTTGAAAACAAAACTTCCAAGATTGCTTTGTCCCTGGCACCTCTAACCGAGTGTACGTCAGGCATTTGTAGCAATCGCTGAACCTGTTCGGCGGTTAGAAACGATAATTGATGTGGTTCAGCTTTGGGAAGATCGATTTTTTCTGCCGACAAAACCTCCAGGTCTTGGCGCGCCAGCCACTTTAAAAAAGCGCGCAAAGCGATCAAATAATAAGCTTGGGTTCGCTTAGATAACTGCTTGCCTTGATCGGTTTCCTGGCGCGCCAGGCTTAACCGATACTTTTTGATGGTTGCGTTATCTAAGTCTTGAGCTTGTTTAATCCGGTGTTTTTGACACCAATCGGATAACCTGGTCAAATAATGTCGATAGTCTCTAATCGTTAATTTTGATAAATTTTTCTCAACTTCAAGGTGCTCTAAATAGTCCTGAATTTGTTGATCGAGGGTTTGGTTGGATAGAGGAGAGGAGGGTGTTGCCATAAAAAATTGTGGATAACTAAATTATTGTGCGACATAAAACCATCACATGTCAAGCTATCAAACATTCTGCGACATAATAATTAGAATATCAATCCAGAAAAAACATTCAACATCTTTTTATGATATATTTATTAAAAATAAGGATGTATTACTCTTTCTCTAATCCACGAAACAAATGATGAATCTAATGCAGCGGCTGCAGCAGAGAATCTACCACCTGGCAACTATTTTGGCCAGGGCGTTCCGAACAAACATATTGTTAGATAATTTAGCACCGTTTCCCAGGCTATAAGCCGCTCTAAGGGTCTAAAATCGGCTTTTTTTTAATTTTATGATATATCCATCATATACAAATGATGTCTAATTGTATCTTTAGCTATCAATTCAGTTAAATTATGGTTCAAAGATTCGGGTTATTGTACAAATTAGGTTAGGTTAGTTAATATCACCAATAAGTAGAGTTGGAGTAATTAAGAAAATAGAGGAAATTACTTAAATCCGAAATTGTTGGATCATTTAAAAAGGCTGTTTGAAAGCAGTGAGAGCACTACTTCGCTATGTCAATAGTATGTCGCACAATATACATTTTGCGACTTAAGATCAAGTAACTTTAATGACAAATCTTGGCGTACTAATCAACAAACAACTCCTTTAATAGGGGTAAAAACGGCTTATTTTGTGTTTAATTGCCCCTATTTCAGCGGCAATACTCCTAATTTGTCATAAATATTTGACTAGATTGGTTGCCTAAGTGATGGATTTTGGCGGGTCCTCTTGAGAGGGCCCGCCAAAACTAATGATTCGGGTTTTGTTGGCTAACTCTTCTAAGCCAGATAGATACCTCTGGAAACAATTCTTGCAGTTTCCAGTATCTAACCTACATAAATCTGTGCTACCAGGCTAAAACACACAATCTTTTTCGGGTTTTGTAAGAATTTAACTAAATCAAACTGTAACAACTATATCAATCTCTATCATTAAGTTATCCACATTGTTTATTTCTCTACCCATCAATTAAACATATATAATTTTGTATTATAGGACGTTGCTCAACTTCTTCTTCCCCTACTCTCCTCTGGGATGGCGAAATTTTTTGAGTGCTCACCAGGCTATTTCCAGGGTAAAATTAAGAAAAATACAAGGCAAACACCAAAAAATACCGCGGCATACTCACGAACCGTGTTGGTAAATAGTTTTTCTTCTAAAGCAGACTGCCCCATTCCTAATAAAACATACATTGCTGACATTAAAAGCAGAGAAACCGGCCAGAGTTGGCCAGGGTAAAAAGAGATAATCATGGCTAATAAACCTAAAGTTGTTCCGGTTCGTAAGGTTAAAGCTCTTACCTCCGGACTTAAATGCTTCTCTAGACTGATCGACCAATAGAATGAAAAACTTAAGAGACTGGAAATAAAAAGGACGCCTAAACCATTAAAAAAGAAGTATAAACCAAGCGAAAACAAAGTGTTATATGCCAGTAGGGCTGCAATTAAACAAAAGAAAAATAAGGCCGCTTGAGCAGCCTTTAGTAACTGAATCGATCTATTTTTAGCGATCGAAAAAATATTGCCCGCTAAAAAAAGCGCGTACATTCCCAGACCAAATAAACCCAAAATAACAATTCTCGCTACCCAACTAGATGGCAAAAGAAAGTAGAAAGAGGTAACTGACAGACCGTAAAGAGCGGGTAGAGGTACAACCGTTACCCACTCAATTCCTTCTAAGTTTTCAAATAATGACCAAGCGGCTAAAAGATAAGATAGTAAGGCAAAAATCGACAAAGCCAGTGGACGCCACTGTAAAGGAACTAACTGAATTGCTAAAAAACTTAAAGTTAAAACCAGCGAGGCTAAGAAAAATTTTTGTCGACGGCGCATAATGTGGCAGGCTTATTTATTATTGGTTCTCTATTTAACTAACCTGGCGTTAGTATAGACTTCCTCAACGTCATCGTCTTCTAGCAATGAGTCTTTTAACTCTTCGATACTGTCCCATTGAGTTTGATTTAAATCGATAAACATAGTTGGTTGGTAAGTACTCCCCTCTCGCTGAAATTGAAACATTACCGAACCAGGTCCGCTAAGCGATCCGCCAGACCTAGTAAAATGAAATTTAACGTTACTAACAGTTCGTTGAACATTATCGGTAGCAGCCACCACAATAAAACCAACCCCGTTAGGTCCATAACCTTCATAAATAACTTCTTGAATATTTTGCCCTGCCTCACCTTTGCCTAGAGCGCGATTAATTGCCCGTTGAATGTTTTCCTTAGGCATATTCACTGAACGTGCTTTGTCCAAGGCCAATCTTAAAGCCGGATTGCTGTCTGGATTTCCATCTTGAGCCTGCTTAACAGCGGCTCTAATCATGCTACTTACTTCAAAAAAAGCCTTTGACTTTTTTTGGTCCTGAGCACTCTTGCGATTTTTGATATTATGCCACTTGCTATGTCCAGCCATACAGGTATGATATCACTCGAAACAGTAAGGATTAAACTTTATGAGTAAACTTTTTACATTACAGTCGAAGGCTATTAGGGCCGCTCAAGAGGAACGTTGGGAAGATGCCATCACTCTTAATCAAAAATTATTAGCCATTGACCCCAAAAATATCGGAGCCTTGAATCGCTTGGGTTTCGCTCACCTGCAAATTAATGATCATCAAGAAGCAGCCAATTATTATCAGCAGGTATTACAGCTGGATAGCTCAAATTCCGTAGCAAAAAAATATATGGACATCATCAAAAATAAGTTACCGGTTAAATTACCGAAAGCTTTGCGTCACTCAGATTTTGTTGATGAACCAGGAAAAACCAAATCGACAACTTTAACTAGACTTGCTGCTCCTGACGTTTTAAACAACTTAAGTGTTGGCTTAGACTGCCAATTAAAATCAACAAAATCAAGAGTGAGCGTTCACTGTGATGGTAAGTATATTGGTAGTTTGCCAGACGATTTAACCGCTAGGTTACAGTCTTTAATTGAAGCTGGCAATCAATACAGTGTCAAAATTCAGTCACTCAAAAATGGTTCCGTCATTGTTTTTAT
>DBQK01000009.1:0-61513 GCA_002305195.1 Patescibacteria group bacterium UBA1396 | reverse complement strand
GCTCTTGATTCCGAGTCTATCGAGGAGGCCTTGAAAAAAGTATATGATCAAGGCGATGAAGATGTAGAAGAAGATTTGGATAGTGACGATGAAGATTAAGAAGATTAAATTGTAAAATCTGCCTAATCTTTAAGTAAATCTTTTTGATTCTCTCCCAAGCGAATAATGGCGTTAGACCTTTTTTCTTGTAATAGCTGGCGATCCTTTCTTTTTGAGAAAACTGTCATTATCGACTCTAATCTTTGTAGTGGCCAGCCAGTTGTTTGATCAGTAATAATTTCGCTATTTTGGCTAGTTTCAATTGTTTCTAAACCTCGAACATAATAGCCAATTAATCTAAGCATTCTACCTACTCGTTGAGCATAACCATCAATCCCTGAATCATTTTGAACAATTACTGAATAATCACTTTCGCGTATATGCTGATCCTGTAAATATAATTCTGCCCAACGATCGTATCGCGACTGGTCTAATCGATTATTTGTTTTGTCGAGATAAGGCTTTATGTTAACCACTTCTAGCTGATAAGCAGGTACTCGCTGCAACTTAAGCCACAATGTTAATCGATCCCAAAACACTAAAGTGGTCGGCCGCTGGGAAATTAGTGATCTGCTTACTAAACCTTTAATCTGTCCCAATTGTGTAATTGATTGGTTGTTTTCAGCCCAAATAAAACCATCAATCCCCACACCATACTCCAGTGACAAACTATAAGCCATAAATGACCATTTTAGGTGCTCCAGTTGGGTTAAACCTGCCAAAGCGTCACTGTTGTAGCTACCATATCCAAAAGGTGTCTCTATTACCTGATCAGGTGGAATCGCTATTACTTGTACTTTATTTTCTGGTCTAACAACAACTAAGGTTAATGACTGCCGCACCTCATCACCAAGACTATGAATGATAACTACACTTCGCAACTGATCACTTTTCCACTGTCGCTGGCTGAATAAAAGAAAAGTGGCTAATAAGATTGATAAGCCAATAACCAAACCAAAAACCCGCCAAATGGGTTGAGATGAATTGTCGTCACGCTTATTTCTACTGGCTCTGCTTACCAGGCTGGCCTGACGACTAGATCGTGATCCAAGACCAAAAATTGCCAATCTTCTCTCCTTTTTGTTTAACTTACGTAGTTTTACGATTTCGTTCAAGGATTGCCGATCTTAATTGTTCGGTTAAGCGCACAAAAGTGCGAACATTGTGAATCGATGCCAACAGATAGTAAGTTAGCTCTTTTGCTTTGTACAAATAATGCAAATAGGCTCTGGTATATCCCTGGCGACAAGTAAAACAGTCGCAGTCAACTTGAATCGGTCTTGTATCGTTTGCAAATTCGGCATTACCGATTTGTAGGCGACCTTTTTGATAATCAGACTGCCAAATCCAGGGCTCCACCGATGTATCTAGGTTTCCTGAGTATAAAGTGCCATTCCTAGCTAGTCTAGTGGGAGCAACACAATCGAACATATCAAAGCCCGCCCAAACAGCGTCAATAATGTTTTGCGGGTCTCGGCCAAGACCCATAGCGTACCGTGGTAAATGCGGCGGAATCAGACTTTGTGTCCAACTTAAAACCTGCTTGGAGTCCTCCATATTGTAGCCAACCGTCTCTCCCCCAAAAGCCAAACCATCAAAAGGTAGTGATGACATTTGTTTGGCCGCAATCTGACGCCATTTCCGATATTTACCACCTTGAATAATGCCAAATAAAGCTTGGTAGTGACCTTGTTCACTCAGCCTTCTCCTACTCTCCCACTGCTCTATTCCTTTTTTAGCCCAGTTATAAGTCCTTAATAAACTTACTTCAATATCTTGCTCATTTGAACTATCTGGCAAGCATTCATCAAAAGACATAATAATGTCAGCACCGAGGTACTGCTGAATTTCAATTGATTTGGCTGGGGAAAGAAAAATTTCCTCACCATCTAGGTGGGAGTAGAACTTAACTCCTTCATCACTAATCTTTGCTGGTTTTAATTGAGGTTGGTTGGAGTTGCGCTTGGCGGTCTGCTTTAGTTGTGCTCCCAGGCTAAATACTTGAAACCCACCGCTATCGGTTAACATTGGACGATCATAGTTCATAAATTGGTGCAGACCGCCAAGCGCAGCAATTCTCTGATGACCTGGTCGCAAAAATAGATGGTAGGTATTAGCTAACAAAACTTGCGGGTTAATTTCTTTTATATCCTCAGAACGTAAAGCTTTAACGGTGGCGCGTGTGCCAACTGCCATAAACATCGGTGTTAAAGCGGGACCATGCGCTGTTTGAATTACGCCTGCTCTAGATTGTTGATACTGGCCTTGGATAGTGAAAGAAAAATGATTCATGCTTAACTTCATTGATGATTGAGTTATACTCCGGTTGTGAAAATAAGTGACTTTGATTATACCCTTCCACCTGAAAGGATCGCTCAGCAACCGCTAAGAGTGAGGGACCAAAGTAGATTATTGGTTATTGATCGATCGAAAAAAGAATTATCTCATCATCGATTTTTTGAATTACCACAGTTACTAAAATCTGGTGATGTACTGGTTATTAACGATACCAAGGTTTTACCTACCAGATTAAAAACTTATAAATCTACCGGCGGTCAGGTGGAGGTTTTATTAACAAAAAAACTTACATCGAATGCCAGCGATCACAAAGTTAAATGGGAGTGTTTGAGCAAACCTGGTTTAAAAATTAATCAAACTGTTTTTATTGGTCAAGACAAGCAAAAATTAACCATCACCTGCTTGAGGACCGATGGCTATCGGCGAGTGGTTGAGTTAACTAGTCCAATCGAAAAAACACAATTAACCGTAATGGAGTTAATAAAAAAATATGGTCAGATGCCCACGCCACCTTATATTAAGTCTTTCTCTGGTGATCCAGATCGCTACCAAACGATTTATGCCAAACACGAAGGGTCAGCGGCGGCTCCAACTGCTGGACTGCACTTCACGAATCAACTAAAAAAGGAGCTTGTTAAAACAGGTGTGGCAATAGTTCCGATAACCTTGACGGTTGGCCTTGGCACTTTCTTTCGGGTAACTCAAAAAAATATCAACCGTCAGGTTCTGCATAGTGAGGAATTTTCTATCTCAAAAAGTCAGGCAGAAACAATAAATCAGGCAATTAGAGAAAACAAGCGAATTATCGCGGTAGGCACTACTTCCTTACGCGCCCTAGAGTCAGCTGCTGAGTTTGATGATGTTAGCGGTCGGTATTTGGTTCGCCCAAGTAATCAGGAAACAGAGATTTTTATCTTTCCACCCTATAAATTCAAAATTGCGACAGGTTTAATTACTAACTTTCATTTACCCCAAAGCAGTCTTCTTATGTTGGTATCGGCCTTTATCAGTCATCCTAATACTGAACAGCCATTTATTAATTTTCAAGAAAGTTTATTGGGAAATGCCTATCAGGAAGCTATTCAACAAAAATATCGTTTTTATAGTTTCGGCGATGCAATGCTGATTGAGTAAGCTTCTGCCAGACAAATTTTAAATCATCGGCGACTGGGGCCGTAATCGAATAGTTTTTTTGGGTGCCAAAGGGTGAGTCCATTTCTAGTTTAAAAGCATGCAGCCATTGCCGTTGGCACCACAGATAATCTATTCGACCGCGCTTGCGACCAACATAACGCTGATCACCCACAATTGGATGATGAATAAACTGCAAATGTACTCTAATCTGGTGAGTACGACCGGTTTTGGGCTGTAGTTGTAGCAAGCTAAAACCATCTTCGTAGAGCTTTATCGCTTGTTTGCGTTCTTGAGGTGAAAGTTCTTTTTCACCTAAGCTATTTTTTAATAATTGATCAAGATTGATCTCGTTTAGTTGGGTCAAAACTTCAAAATGCGTTTGACTGGGTCGACCGGCTACCGATACCGAGAATCTTTCTCTGTTGCGCGGGTGGCGAATGATGGCGGCCGAAATGATTCCCTTAGTAGATTTTGGACAACCATGAGCCAGAGCAAGATAAGTTTTTTGCATTTGCCGATTTTTAAAAGCGGACATTAAACTTTTTAGAGATTTATCACTTTTGGCGATCAATAATACCCCGCTGGTATCCTTATCTAGCCGGTGAGCAAAGCCGGAACGTGAGCGAAAAACCTCATCTTGCTGATAGCTTGCTTGCCACTGTAAGTCATTTTGAAAATACTTTTCCGCCCAATCTTGACAGGTAGGCCCAACGGCTGAGTCAGCTCGATTAGTTACCCAGCCTGGTGGTTTATTAATAGCCAACAAATACTCGTCTTCAAAAATAACGGTAGGTTCTGATTTATGCTTCATGGTAAATTTCTGACCGCTTGTGAGAAAAATAACTTAACCAATCAGTCATAACTATGACTACTCCACTGCCAACAATTAGCCAGTCGGCCAAATTATTAACTATCGGCCAACCGTAAACCGGCCAAATATCACGTGTCCCTTGGTAAAGCCACCGATCTAGCCAGTTGGAAGTAGCTGCGCCAATCAACAAGCCGTAGCTAGCTACAATCAGCCACCCAGTGGTGTGTCGACAATACCAACGCGCCAACCACAATAAACTTATAATCAGTAAAGCATACAGGAGATGAATAAACTCATTAGATAGAACTAATTTACCAAAAACGACACCTTGATTAATCGATTTTACCGGCCAAATATATTTTGTCAGTTGATCTGAAAATAAAGCCATCAAAAAACCTGATATTAAGATTGCCCTATTATGTAGCTGCAAAACTTGATTGAATTTAAACTTCATAATGAGCGAACAATTATACTCCCTTAGTTATCCGCTGGTTGATTTTCCTTTGGCTTAACGTTGTGAGTAGCAGCTGGATACAGCTTAAGACGCTCGTAAGGAATTGGCTCACCTGTTTCCAAGTCACAGCCATAAGTTCCCTGTTTAATTCTCTCTAAAGCAGCCTTAATTTCGGCAATCGACGTGTCGGCCGCATTTTCTAAAGCTTCATTCTGCATGATGCCGTAATCTTCTAAAGCTTCCTCGCCTGACTCGGCATTATCAACCGTACGATCTTCATAAGCAGTTGGGTCTTCTTCCTCTAAATTAGCAGCATAATCTTCCAAATCCGCCAATTTCTGCTCAAGAATTGTTTTCAGTTCCTGTATTTGTTGAGGCGAAAGGTGTGACATGTTTCCCCTTCTCTTTTTTTACGAAAAACGATTGTCCCGATCGTACATAGAGTATCACACATCCTACAATAAATTGGGCCATTGAAAAGAATTGACTGATTTCAAAATCAAAAATCATCACAAAGGGATATTGCAAAAAACTCAAACCTATGCCCAACAAGCCACTAAAAATTAAAAATACCGCCAGTAAGTAACCTGGCTTAGCTGTTCTCTTTTTGCTACGATACCAGATAAAAAATCTAAACCTCGGCTCCGCCCACCAAAGGTAGCGAAAGAGTAAAAGGTAGGCGGCGGCGGCATAAATTTGCACTGGGTGAGCTGGCTCGACTCGCTGGGGGAAAACTATACCCCAAGGTAAATTTGTAGCGGTACCAGCCGCCGCCCCAACCACAAACCTGGATAACCACCACCAACCCAAAAACCAGACCAAAGCTAAGGTATAAAAATCCCAAATTTCAAAGGAATCTCTCTTGAGGCGCCGGCCGGTCCAGATTAAAAACAAATAAGATGTGACCAGGCCGGCCGGCGCCCACATTCCTGGATATGACCAGAGATTGAAAAATCGCCACCAAAAAAATCCAGACCAATCGGTTTGCAATAATAAATAACTTGCTCTAGCTGCCCATAAACCTAATAAGGAGGCAACGATTAGACCGTCAAAAGCAGTCACTAAATTGTAGTGCTCTTCTCTGGCTTTTCGCCAGAAATAATAACCTGCACCCAAAATACCTATCAGTACCAAAACCCAACCTGTAAGACTTGGTAACCAGCTTAGATTCCACCAAAAGTTCATACTTAGTGGTAGTATACCTTTATTGTGTTATCGATTTCTCATTCTTTAACCGGTGCTTACTTAGCCGCAACTCTGCACCCAGCCATTGCCCTACCAACTATTCTAGCCAGCCATTATCTTGAAGATTGGATGCCACATTGGGATGTTGGTACTGGTCTATCGGCCGGTACCAGAAAAAGAAGTACCGCTATTATTTTGGAGCTTGGCGAGTTAGCAATCACTATAGGTCTTGTTTATCTATTTTTCCAAACTGGTAAAGATAACTGGCAAATCTGGGCTTGGATCGGCGCCGTGGTCGGTATTTTGCCAGATTTTTTGGAAGCACCAAGAAATTTTTTAAAGTGGGAACCAGGTTTTATTAAACCAATTAATGACTTTCACGCTCTCTTTCATCACTCAACCCCTAATATTTTATTAGGCTTAACACCACAGATAGTTTTGTGGTGGATAATTTGGTATATGAAATGAAGGTTGATTAAATTTATTTAGAAACAATCTTTGAGGTCTGTACTGTTCCAAAAAACATTGATTCATGCTCATCCTTGCTTAGCCTACCCATTTCACGTTCATGCCTTAAGATGTTTCTGTAAACATGAACTTCCTCAGTCCGATTTTCTGCAATTAGCCGACTTATTTCCTCAGCAACTATCTTCATAGCCTCAGGCGTCCAATCACTTTTAGATTCCTGCAGTTTTGCGATCATTGAAAAAACAGGCGTACGAGTATCGATACTAGCCATAATCACCCTTTATATTTTAATGATTAAGTTAAATATACAACAAAAACTTATCCTACCCAAAAGGTGTTCAAAATTATTTACTTGTGCCACGGGAGAGAATCGAACTCTCACTCCCTTTAAAAGGAACGGGTTTTTGAGACCCGCGCGTCTACCAGTTCCGCCACCGTGGCTACTCTGGGCAGATTGTAACATCGCCTTTAATTCTTTGCAGCCAGCGAAAAGTCAGCTATGATCTAGTTAATGCCCAATATCGATTTAATTCGCGAATTCTTAACTGCTAATAGTTTTGGTGCTATTTTGTTACGAGCTTTAATCTGGTTTGTGGTGGCTTTGATTATCATTGCCAGCACTGACGGCTCCGGTCGACAAAATACAGCCGATTTAAAATCCAATCTTGGCTTCTTAATCTTGTTTCTAATTTTGGCCAGTGGCCTGGTATATTTGCTATTTGGTTTTGTGCCGCTCTTGGCGTAAAAGTGACTTCAGTAATTGGACGCACATTGAAAATAGTTTGAATTCTTAAATTAGTGAGTAAACTGGGTTGACCAAACAACCCTGAAATGAAAACTAAGCCGAAACCTTTTCCATTCCGTAAAACTTAATTCTATCGCCACGGAAGTAAAGATCTAACTGCCCAATGCTGCCATTACGATGCTTGGCAATCTTCATTTTGACTTGCTCCCGCAGATCATCATCTGGTCGATACAAGAAGGTAACCACATCTGAGTCTTGCTCGATTGAGCCTGACTCTCGTAAATCCGAAAGTTGTGGTTCTTTAGTTCCTCTGGCCTCGACAGCTCTGGATAATTGGGCCAAAGCTAAAACCGGTACCTTTAGTTCTCTAGCTAAATTCTTCAACCCTTGGGAGATCTCACCCACTTCCTGAACCCGATTTTCCTTGTTAGTACCGTGCACTAGCTGTAAATAATCCACAATAAACAGATCTATCTCGTGCTCCATCATTAAGCGGCGAGCCTTGGTTCGCAGCTCAATCATACTAATTCCTGGTGTATCGTCGATAAATAACTGAGCCTCGGCCAGAACGCCCATAGCGTGCGACAAACGCGAAAACTCCTCTTCTCCTAGTCGACCGGTTTTTAATCGCCAAGCATCAATATCAGCCTGTGAAACCAACAAACGATCCACCAACTCTTCCTTGCTCATTTCCAGTGAAAAGAAACCAACTTTCTTGTGAAATAAAACCGTCGCGTTATGGGCAATATTTAAAGCCAGCGCTGTTTTTCCGGTTCCAGGTCTAGCAGCTAAAATAATCAGGTTAGATTTCTGCAAACCACTGAGCATATTATCTAGGTCAGAAAAGCCAGTTGGAACACCTCGAATTCCGGACTGGTTCTTATGTAATTCCTCAAGCCGGTCAAAGCTTTCAACCAACACATTTTTCATTGGAATAAAGTTAGGCGCAACGTGATGGCGCGATAATTGAAAAATTCGCTGTTCAGCTGTTTCTAGAAGCGGCTGAGCTTCATACCCAGGGTCAAACGCTTGCTCGGTTAGTACCGCGCCCATCGAGATAATCTCGCGCTTGGTAAAGGCATCCTTAACTAAGTTAGCGTAGTGTCTGACATTGGCCGAGGTTGGTACTTTACTTGCCAAATCAGTTAAATATGCCGCCCCACCAACTTTGGTTAAAACCTTTTTTTTCTTGAGAGCATTACTGAGCGTTAAAATATCGATTGGTTCTCGATTTTCATAAAGCAGTAGATCTGATTCAAAAATATCTCGGTGAGCCGGAACGTAAAAATGTTCTGGCCTGAGAATATCGGCTACCTGAACAATTGCATCTTTATCCAGTAAAATCGATCCAAGAACACTTTCCTCGGCTTCAATATTGTGTGGTGGTATCCTGCCTGCCTGCGCCATTTTAATAATTCGAGTCTAATCTCTATTCTCTGGCCTCCAAAACCACAATTTGAGTTTCGGCGTCATCGCTAGTTTTGGGACCGGATAAAGTTAATTTATCGGTAATTCTTGGTTGTTTACCTGATTTTTTAATAAAGTCATCAACCGTAGCTAGCTCGGCAAACTCAGAACTATGTTTGTTGGTTCGAAAATGCATCGGCACCACATAGGATGGTTCAAGCAAGCTGATCAGTTCGAGTGCCTGTTGTGGGTCAATCGTGTAAACGCCGCCAACCGGTATCAGCAAAACATCGATGTCAGGAATATCCTCAACCGTTTTTTGATCAAGAATATGACCTAAGTCTCCTAAATGCAGTACGTGAACTCCATCTAAAAAAATGGAAAACATTACGTTCTTGCCTCGAATTTTTCCTTGCTGATCATCGTGGTAACTGGGATAGCCATAAACACTAATGTTTTGAATTTCATATTCTCCTGGCTGACGCACCACAAACGGTCGATTACGATTGCTGGTCGCTCGAATTAACTGAATCTGATTGTGATCCTGGTGATCATGAGAAACCGTAATCACATCGGCACTTAATTTGGGGCAACTAAAGCCAACCGAACTAGCAAAGGGATCGGTAATCACCAAACCTTCTTTGCCGCGCAATCTAAAACAAGAGTGTCCAACGTATTGAATATCCATATCTCTCCTTCTCTCTTCTTAAGTTGGTTAAGGCCATCTGGGCGTAGATTACCATAAATCTGTTGTACAATGCAGACTACACAGCCATTATGCGAAAAGAAATTGCTCTAGCCATTGTGATTGGCATTATTGTTGGCCTTGGTATTACCTTTGGTCTGTTCTATGCTCGGGAAAGATTATTGCCCAACCGAACAGCTGAGGAAATTGAGTCTAGCCGACAACAAAATCCTACCCCCACCCCTTCTCTAAAAACTAATCTCGTTGTCCAGCAGCCAAAAAACAATTTATTAACGGCTGAAAAAACCATTAAGGTAGTTGGCCGGGCATTACCTGACAGTATGATTGTAGTTCTGGCTGATAGTAACGAGTACATTACCTCGGCTGATTTGGATGGTGATTTTGCCGTTGATATTGATCTAGCCTTAGGTGGTAATCGGGTTACAGTGGTAGCTACTTCACCCGATGGCAACCAGGAGTCAGTTATTTTAAGCTTAGTTTACTCCACTGTCGATCTTGATGCGCCGCCAGCCACAGAAGAAGGAGAAACTGAAGAATGAAACATCAGCAATTCTTACCAGCGCTTGCTCTAGCTGTCTCAATCATGATGGTTGGTTTGTCCTGGCTTTTACCCTTATCCGCTTTAGCGCAAACAAATAGTCCTGAGACTTCAACTTCCGCTGAGCTGAGACAAGCAATAAAAGAAAGAATTGAGGAAACAATTAAGGAAAATAATAATACCACCGAGAGATCTTATTATGGTTATATCGGTGAAATCACACAAATCAGCACAGCCACCTTTGGCCTAATGACGCCTCAGGGTGAAGAAAAAACAATTCAGATTAGCGGCGATACTGCTCTGCTCTCTGCCGATAAAGATATTTCTTTAACTGATTTAATCATTGGTTCAGGAGTAACCGTTATGGGTCAGCCAGTTGACGAGTTGGTGATTGCAGCCAAACGTGTCTTGGCTAGAACCGATAACTTCACCGAGAACCGCGAAATCAAACTTGGCAGTTTGGTGTCAATTACAACCAGCGAGATCACTCTTCAAGACAGACAAACTCAGCAAAGTATGACTTGGAGCTTTACTAGGCAAACTGTTTTTGAAGATGCTAACGGCCAAAAAATCGCTGTTACTAATCTTGAGGAAGATCAAGCAGCCTTAATAATTACTGATTTAGATAATAATGATGAAAGATACATTAAGCGGGTTAGATTGTTAGTTGAAGTCGCTGAATAAAAACTTGGTTAATGATGTTAGCAACCCGTGATATAATTCAGGCTCTTATGCAGAAAAACATTCATCCTGCTTGGCACAATCAAGTCACAGTGACTTGTGTTTGTGGTAACAAGTTTGTTACTGGCTCGACAGTTGATAACATTCAGGTCGATCTTTGTAGCGCTTGCCACCCTTTTTTCACTGGTGAAATGAAGTTTGTTGACCGTCAGGGCCGAGTTGATCGTTTCCGCCAAAAACAACAGGCAGCTAAAAAGGTTGGCCGAGGTGGTCGTAAACAAAGACAACAGAAAAAAGTCCAATCTCAAGGCACTGACGATCAAGCTACAATTCAATCATTTAAAGATATTTTGCAAAAAGAACGCAAAAGCGTTGCTTAGCTAAAAGATAGCAGTTTACTTGTTCTAGCAACCGTTAATGTCTCAAGTTTACTTGCCGGTAATTTGCTGCTGTCTGTCGCGTTTATGGTTTTATATCAAATAAATACCAACTTCATCAGTTAAATTATCAATAAGGTTTAAAATAGTCCTATGACCAATGATTCAACTACCTACCTTCATCAGCATTTAGAATCTCTAAACCAAAAAAAGTCGGAACTGGAAAAACTGGCGGCTGGCGACCCTGAACTAAAATCTTTAGCTCAAGAAGAGTTGAAGGTGCTGGAACAAGAAATCTCGGCAGTTGCCGACACCATAAATAATCTGGAAAATATATCAGTTTCCCAAGTTAGAAAGTTTAAAAACTGTGTCTTGGAATTAAGACCTGGCCCTGGCGGCGAAGAATCGAAAATCTGGATGGGTGATTTGTTGACGATGTATACCAAATACGCTTTGTTAAAGGGTTTTACCGTAGAGCCAATTGATTCAGATGTAATCAAAATCAAAGGCAAATCTGCTTATGATACTTTTCGTTTCGAATCAGGTGTCCACCGAGTGCAGCGAGTACCAGAGACCGAGTCAAGCGGTAGAATTCACACCTCAACGGCGTCAGTAGCCTGTATTCCGGAAATTCCGGAAACTGAAGTAGAGATCAACAATGATGAAATTGAGTGGCAATTTTTTAGGGCTGGCGGTCACGGAGGGCAAAACGTTAATAAGCTGAGTACCGCCGTAAGGCTAACTCATCTGCCAACTGGCATTGTTGTGACCGCCAGCCGCGAACGACGCCAGGAACAGAATCGAACAATTGCCCTGCAATTACTAAGAGCTAAGCTTTGGGAACAGCAGGAAGAGAAAAGGCTAGCAAAGCTAGGCGACGCGCGCGCGGCCATCGGCCGCGCGCAGCGCGCCGAAAAAATCCGCACCTATAATTTTCCACAAAACAGATTGACCGATCACCGCCTTCCCAAATCTTGGCACGATCTTGATCGCCGCTTACAAGGTGATCTAGATGATGTTATCGAATCGTTAAAAGACTGGGAAAAGAATCAGTTAGAAAACTAATTTTCCAAATAAAAAATAACTGCGTAAAAGTTTAAGCTACAAACTCACCAGCAAACTAATCGTGGTGCACGCCCAATAAATGCCAACAACCGTGTTCCAACAAAAATTCTAATCTAGACTGGACAGTTTCGTCCTTATCCTCGGAGTCAACTTCATCAACTATAACCGGATAACATAAAAATACATCGCCATATTGAAGCCTTGCATCGTCCGACTCTAAAAAAGTTGGTGTGGGTTGCTGAGGATCGTGCATCACAAAACTTAGTACATCGGTAGCGCCTTGATGATGTTTATAATTTTCATTTAAATAAGTCATTGTTTCGATATCAACTAAATGAACACCCACTCTAGCTACGGTAATCCCTTTTACCAAAAAAACCCGCGCCACTACCCTCTCTAAAGCGGCAAAATTAACCTCATAACCAGACTCATTAAAAAAGATAACTTCGATCATTGACCAATTGTATTAAACGCGATTGCGGCGCTGAATCGACCGCTCGCGGCGCAGACTCTTTTTAATTTCGGTCTGCCTCTCCTTGCGTTTTACAGATGGCGGCTTATGGTAGCGGCGATCGCGGACCATAGTTACCACATCGTCAAACTGCAAGAATTTTTTAAATTTTCTGATTAATCCGGAGTTGTCATCTCCTTTTTTGGCTTTAACGATAATTGGCATAGGCAGGTATTATATCAGGCTAAGACTAATTTCACTAGTTTAACAACTTCTACTAAACTTAACGGCGTGGGAGCCTGATTTGACTTGGGAGAACCATTAAGTAACATTCGTTTCGAAGCATGTAAAAACCAGTTTCCTATGGAGTCTTTTTCTAAAATTTCTTCATAAACCGGCGTTAAATCAATATTGGATCGAGGTGTTGCCTTGATTCGAACGTGACCACTGGCCACATCTTTTCTAATGACCAAGTCTGTACCTAATTTTTGCGCCCGTTTTTCAACGTCTTTGCTACTGCTAGCGATCGCCAAGCAGTTATATTTCCCCAACTTAAAATGCTGGCCTTTTTTCTGAATAATTTCATCGGCTTTGACTTCCGATCTCAATTTGGCATAAGCGGCATCTAACAATTCAAAACCAAACTGTACCAAACGATCATCATCGTAGAGACCAGTCTGCACAGCGCCTTCAAGTAAATTATGAATCGATAACTGATAACGCAAATTAGCCGCCTCTGGCCAATAGCAATCTTCAAAATGATCAATCTGTGTTACGTACTCAACTAAATAAAGCAGGGCCTGATTCTTTTTTTTATCAACTTGAAAAGTAGTCAAATGATCAAAAACCAAACTAGTTGCGCAAACCCTTTCACTACCTCTATCTTCTTGATGGTGATCAAACTCACCTAATCCGGTATCAACATGAATTATTTGGTCATCTGGCACCCCTAGCTCTGCCTGTCTAGTAGAATCTAATCGGCTGCCACTTGGCACAAACTCCACTATAGCCGTTCCCCACTTGCTAGTTAAAAAGCGTTTTAACAACCAAACCGATGTTACGGCATCTAAATCAGGTTTCTGGTGCGTTACAATTACCGATCTGACTGTTTCAACTTGACTTGTTTGAGAATTATCATTTGTCATAGGTTTTATCTTACCCTATTAATTAGAACTTAAACCTTTAATCTACATTTAGGAAAAATCAACATTTACTTAAAACAAAAATTAAGAAAAAAACAAACAAGAAGCGACCGACTCTTGCGAGTGGTGCTTCTTGCTTCTTAACCGGAAGCTACTAATAATTAGTGTAGCAAAGTTTGTCTTAAATTCCACCTAAAATTAGCTTTAACCAGCAGCGTATATTTACTTTATGTCTGGAGAAAAATAACTATTATAGGATTTAATAAGCCTGGGCAAAATACCAACGTCGCTTAGCTGGTTGCCCAGAATAAACACACAATCCTTCTGATTCGGGCTCATCTAGTAAAACACAGCGTGTAGTGGCTTTGGTTATTTCTTTAATTTTAGCTTCTGTTTCGGGAGTTTCATCCCAATAGGCTTTAATTAAACCCCGATTTTCCTTCATAATTCGCTTAAAATCCTCGAAGTTATCAACTTCATAGGTCATGCTCTTCACTCGCTCCTTGGCCTTGGTAAACATATCCTGCTGAATCCAAGCCAGAAGTTTCTCCACTCCTTCTTCAAAGGTGGCTACCGCTAATTTGCGTTTTTCGTGCAGATGTCTAACCGCAATTTGGATCTCTGCGGCATTGAGCTCTTTAGGACCGATCTCCACTCGCAAAGGAATGCCTCTTAGTTCGGCGTCATTTAGTCGATAGCCAAACGATAATTTTTCCCGATCATCAACCTCACAACGAACGCCTTTTTTTTCTAATCTTGATTTGAGTAGTTTGCAGTATTCAACCAGTCGATAATCGTCGGTGCGAACCGGCAACAAACTAACTTGAATCGGTGCCACTTGTGGGGGGAAAACTAAACCTTGATCATCACCATGAGTCATAATCAAACCACCCATAATCCGAGTCGACAAACCAAAGCTTGTCTGCCAAGCAAATTGATTCTCACCTTGCTGATCCTGGAAAACAATATTGAAAGCTCGGCTAAAGTTTTGGCCTAAATCATGACTGGTACCGCTTTGCAGCGCTTTACCATCGGGCATTAGAGCCTCAATGGTAACGGTTTGGAATGCCCCAGCAAATTTTTCAGACTCGCTTTTAACACCTTTCAAGACCGGTATCGCCAGCAAATCTTGGGCAATCTCGGCGTAAGCATCTAGAGCTGACAAAACCATTTGCTGAGCTTCTTGGTGTGATTCGTGAACTGTGTGCGCTTCCTGCCACAAAAACTCCATCGAGCGCAGGAAAAACTGAGTTCGCTTTTCCCAGCGAACCACGTTATTCCACTGGTTTAAACACAAAGGTAGGTCGCGATAGGAATGAATCCAACGGCTATACATTTCGTACATAATAGTTTCGGAAGTTGGTCGCACCACAAGCGGTTCTTCTAATTCCTGACCACCACCGTGAGTAACTACCGCTAATTCTGGGGAAAAACCTTCAACATGAGACTTTTCCTTTTCTAACAAGCTCATTGGGATAAATAGCGGAAAATAGGAATTCTGACAACCTAACTGAGCCAGTTTCTTGTCAAGTTCTTCCCTAATTCTCTCCCAAATCGCAAAGCCATAAGGGCGCAAAACCATTGAACCACGCACAGGTGAATAATCAGCAATCTTGGCTTTTAGAATTACATCGGTATACCACTCCGACATATTCTCACTTTTTTTGCGAATTTGCTTCTTGCCAGGTTGTTGAGAATTAGTAGTTGATGTCTTGTTGGCTAGAGGTTGAGGGCTGTCGGTCTTAGTCATAAAACTATTTTAGTCTACTCTACTTAACCAGGCTACCCACACTTACCTGGTGAAGTTGACAATTAAGTTCGTTTTTATCGATTACCGATAAATCTGGTAGGTATGAATCGGTGTAAAAAAGATGGTCAATACCGGACTTGTTTAGCTTGGCTAGCGCCGAGCCGGCAAATAAACCATGGGTGACCATAATACTTAGTTTTCCAGCCAATTTATTTTTGATTGTTTGAGCAGCGGCGGCCATGGTGCCGCCGGTATTTAATAGATCGTCAACTAAAATGAAGTGATCGGCAGCTATATCTTGCAAATTTTGAGTTGAAATCTCAACTTTACCTGGTCCCAAGCGAGTTTTAGTTAGTTTGACTGCTGGGGCGGATAATTTATCAGCCACACTCTGAGCTCGACTGGCTGCGCCGCCATCAGGCGCAATAACTGCTATTTTTTCCTGACCAACCACTTGTTTGATTTGTTCAATTAATAAATCTTCAGCCGAAAGATGATGGACCGGAATTCCCCAGTCCTGCAAATCTCGCTCACTGTGCACATCAACTACGCTAATCTCATCTAAGCCCAAACTAGTTAGTGATTTAATCAGAACCTTTGCTCCAACAGCTTCACCAGGATTGACCTCTCGATCCTGTAATGAATATGGCATATAAGGCATAAAAAAACGCAGTTGCTCACTATAATGGCGAGCAATTTCTATCAGAAGTAATAAACGAAAAAGTTGTTTTGATAAATCCTGATCAGCTCTGAAACGAACCAAAAATAGTATTTCCGACAATTTGGTTTGAGGAATCGTAGTCAGACGAATCCATTGCTCACCATTAGGGTAAGTGCCGGCAACCCAGTTCAAACCTACAAAATGATTAGCCCCATCTTGCCGATTTAAATAATCTTGCTGCCAATCATCAGCTTGAAATGAGATTATGCCTTGGCGATGCTGATCGCGGCTGGTCATATTAACCAATCCTTTCTAACTACCTGAATACGCTAACTACATCCTTAATGGTTACTAACACAATTAAACTTATTAGGAACAAAAAGCCGACCGTGTTGGCTTTTTGTTCCCAGCGTTGTCGACGGGCGGCTCCCAGTAGCGGCTCGGCAAGAATAAACATTGCCCGCCCGCCGTCCAGTGCCGGAATTGGCAATAAATTGACGATCGCCAAGTTTATGGATAGTAAAGCGGCCACGTTCAACGTGCCCAACCAGCCTTGTTTAATAATCTCCACCTCAATAGCCTGATCCACAATACCTACCGGACCAGCTAAGTCCTGAGGAACATTGCCGTTAAAAAATAATTGCGACAGCATTTGACCAAAGGCGTGCAAAATCAGCCAGCCAAAATTGATAGCTTCAAGCAGGCCAGCCACCATACCACGCCAGGGCATCTGCCACCAAGGATAAAACCTTAACTCACTATCCTTTAAAGCTATCCCAATTGCTCCTTTTCCAGGTTGAATTTCCTCTGATGTGCGAACATAAACAGACACTTGTTTTTGCTGTTCATCAGTTTGGATCAACAAATTTAAATTTTCACCTTGATAATTGCTGGCAAACTCAATAAAGTCTTGGGCTGTTTTAGGAGCTAGTTGTTGATTATTAATCTCAACCTGTTTAATAACCTCCCCCACTTGTAAACCAGCTTCTTGCGCCGGTGATTCCGGCACCACCTCAATAATCTCCACTTGGCCGGTTAAAGTCGGAACACCAATTTTGGAGTAAATAAAAGCAAAGGCTGTTACACCAAACACAAAATTAACCACTACCCCAGCTAAAATAACTAATAATCGACTTTTAATCGGTTGGTGTGAAAACATCTGTTTTCTATTTGCCTGAGTGATTGATTTGGTAGATTTTTCAGGTTCGGTATGAGCATCTGAGGCTAAATTATCACTCTCATCACCAAAAAGCTTGACAAACCCGCCAAAAGGCAAAGCATTTAGGGAAAAAATTGTCCCTTTATATTCAAAAAGTCGTCGCAGTCTAGGCGGATAACCCAAACCGAACTCCTCAACTCTGACACCAACAAATTTGGCGGCTAAAAAATGACCTAGTTCGTGAATTAGCACCAAAAACGACAATAAAACGAGAAACCAAGCGAGAGTTAAAAAAATTAACATCCAAGACATGTGACCTATTCTACACGGTCGTTAGCTCGGCTTCCTTCTCAACTTTGAGCTGCTCAATTTGCTCATTTAGCTTGTCGACTTCATTTTGCAACTGTTCAACTTGTCGCTTAATGTCATCTTCGCTAACGCCACCCTCGTCTGCCTGCGATTCAATCTCTTCCTTAATTTGGGTGCGCAGATTTCTAATTGCTATCCTTGTTTCTTCAACTTTTTGAGCAACTAATTTGATCATTTGTTGGCGGCGTTCAGCCGTTAAAGGCGGCATTACTAAACGAATCACCTGTTGATCAGTCGCTGGGGACAAACCAAGATTAGCGGCGTGTAAGGCACGTTCGATGTCCTTAATTACAGATGGGTCAAAAGGTTGGACCAAGAGTAATGAAGCTTCAGGTGCGGAAATCGTAGCCAAATCCTGTAAACGCATCTTAGCGCCGCCATAGCTTTCTACTTCAACTACCACGCCTTCAACTAAAGCTGGTTGTGCACGACCGGTTCTTATTTGCCTCAGCTCATCTTTGAAGTGGTTAATTACTTTCTCAGCTTTAGCTTGAAAATCATCTAGCATATTCCCTTCCTGGCCCATTTTTTTAGCATTTTACGGCTATTAACTATTAGTCGTTATCTTATCAAGTACAATAGGTTTATGCTAGGCAAACTAAATTGGAGACAGTTGGGGAAAAATTTGGCAGTGAAATTGGGTTTTTATCAGATCTTTTTAATCTGGCAGCGCTCTCACATCGATCTTAGTTTATATTCAGAGATTAAAAAGTATCAATATCGAAAATTAATCTACTATTTGCTGATTACTTATCTATTGTTAGCAGCTTTTTATTTAACCCAATTTGAAGTTGTAACCTGGCCAAAATGGCAAAAAAATATTGATCAAACTTGGCAAGAAGTTCTTGATCAGTGGCCACAGGAAGCTGAGATACAAATTAACGATGGTTTTTTAACAGCCAATTTCGATCAACCCCTGCTAATCAACTTCCCGAATTATTTGGAACTACAACCTCCCTGGCCTAATGCCTTAATCAAAATTGACCCACATTATGAGCTACAAAATCAAATGTCCGATAGTCAGCTACATCAATACGGCTTACTGACCTTTAGCCAGAAACATTTAATTATTAACTTTGGTGAATTTGGTCACAACTATGCTTGGTCAGAAGTATTTCAGGAAAGTTACTTTGTTATCAACAAAAGTTCATTAGTAAACTTTCAACCTCACTGGCAAAAACTGACAGATGAGCTTAAAACTTCGTTGTGGTTTAGTCTGGTTACTTGGCATCTTTTACTCAAACCAATTTGGCGCCTGAGCTTAATGGCTGTGGTTTTCTGGCTACTTCAACCAGTAATGCAACTGAGTGGTTCTTCAAGCAAATTTTCGGCTAACTTCAAAGTAGGCATAGTCCTACTTGTCATTACTGAGGAAATATTTCTTTTACAACGACTAATTTATCCAGAAAAAATCTACTACTCTTTCTGGTTTATCTGGTTACTACTGAGAATGGTTGTTGTTATTGGCAATCGGTACCGACAATAAATTTTAAACCAAGAAATTAAATCTCAAGTAGTTTGATTTGACCAACTTGAATATTTTCGCCAACCTTACCAGCTAACTCTTTAATTATTTCATTGATTTTCCTCTTGGGGTCGCGAATGTAGTCCTGCTCTAATAAATCATCGACCGATTCGGGCTTCATACTGGCAACCTGCATAGCAAGCTCGCGCGCCACTGTTTGAAACTGCTCATTCCTAGCTACAAAATCGGTCTCACACAAGAGACTAACAAATGCCGCCACCTTACCGGTATTGTGAACATAAGCACCGATAAAACCTTCTTTGGTTTCTCGATCAGCTTTTTTGGCTGCTTTTGCTAAACCTCGTTCACGAATTAGTTCGCGAGCTTGATCTAGCTTGCCGTTGGCCTCTTCCAGAGCTTTTTTGACATCCATTACTCCGGCTCCGGTTTCTTCTCTTAATTTTTTAATATCGGTTGCTGATACTGACATATTTCTCCTTGATTTTGCTTATAGCGTCATGGTTAATTTTTCTTGATTAATATTAACTTATACTAATCTATCTAGCGAATTTTTATTTGGTTCGCGACTGACGACCTTCGGCGTAGGCTTGAGCCACCATTGAAGTTAAAATCGTAATCGATGACACGGCATCATCATTACCTGGAATGGCAATATCAACCAAATCTGGATTAGCGTTACTATCGACAATCGCCATCACCGGAACACCAGCGATTTTTGCTTCCTTAACCGCCACTTGATCCACCGTAATATCAGCTAAAAATAAAGCATCTGGAACTGTCTTGAGATCTTTAACACCTTCTAAAAAGCGAGACAGTCGATCGGCTTCCTTGCGAAGTTGAACCTGCTCAAATTTTGTATATTTGTCGTACTTACCGCTTTCCAAACCGCTGTAGATTTGGTTCATTCGTTTGATTGATTTTGAAACCTGATCCCAGTTGGTTAAAAAACCGCCTAGCCAACGAGTTACGATATACATCGCGCCAGCTTGGCTAGCGTGTTCTTTAATAATTTCCTGAGATTGGCGCTTGGTGCCGATAAAAATTAAAGTCTTACCTTGCTTGCCAAGTTGTCTGGCAAAATTCATTGCCTCTTGTAGTTTCTGGGCTGTTTTGACTAAATCAAAAATATGAATTCCGTCGCGTTCGGTATAAATATACTCACGCATTCTTGGGTTCCAGCGTTGCGTTTGGTGACCAAAATGAACTCCAGCTTCCAACAGGGCTTTTAGATCAATTTGATCTGGAGAAACAGCGGTGCTTTTTGCATTATCAGCTTCAACTTTAGCTGTTGGCTGCTCTTTTGCCTCATCGGCTGATTTTTCCGATTTGGCAGTTTGGCTGTCAACATTAGGCGCAGACTCAACAGCAACCTTGACAGCTGGCTTAACAGTTTTTTTGGTTGCCTTAGCCTTCACCTTAGTTGTGGTGGATTCAGTAGTTTTCTTAGCGGAAGTTTTTTTTACAGCCTTAGCAACTGAGGGTTTTTCTGTCTTACCCGATTTTGTCTTAGCTTTAGCTGATTTTTTTTCAGCTTCTTGTTCACTAGCCTGAGTATCTTTAGCTTTCGTAGCCATTTTTTCTCCTTTCACCTCCCCCAGGTAACTTAGTTATTCCCAGTTACAAAAACTCAATGAGTAACGTGGTTTATTAACAAGCAGGATGATTTTTCCTGAGGTGTTAGTTTTGTTTTAGACGGGTATTGTAACACATCTGAAGTTAATTGAATTAGCTGTTTAAATTAAGAGTCTGTAATTTAAATAAGTTCTCTAGCAAACAGGCTCTTGTTACCGGTCCAACACCGTTGGGCACTGGCGTATAGAACGCAGCTTTGGTATAACAATCAGATTGAAATTCTGGCTTAGGTGCGCCAACATCAATCAAAATACTATTTGCCCTAATCATTTGAGCTGATATTAATCCTGATTTACCGGTAGCACTAATAATTACTTGGTAGTCAGATAATTTTTTAGCTAAATTTGACTGGCTGGAAAGCAGATCGGTCTTAACTCCAAGCAATTGGAGACCGGCCGCGGCCGGCCGACCAACAATCACTGATCGACCAATAACGGCCACCTTGAATTGACGAAGGTTGGCTAACGAGCCGGCCGCGGCCAGACAAATATCGATAACTGCTTGGGCGGTAGCCGGTAATAAAAAGTTGTGTAGGGATGTGGCGGCCGGCCTCCGGCCGGCCGCCACCCTTTCCGCTTCCTTTTCCAATTTAAATAAAGTCATTGGTGCTAAACCATCGATATCCTTTTCTGGTGCAATTGCCTCAGCCAAATTCTGCCACCAAGAAGAAAACGGTAACTTATTACCATCAGGTTCTAGTTGACTTATTTTTTCCCAATGCTGCTGATAAGCCTGCGCGGCTGGTTTTTGCACCATCACTGCGTGAACTTTTTTATCTTGATTGGCCGACATAATATGTCGCAACCAAGTGTGTCTACCGTCCGAGAGAGATAGTCCCACACTTTGATATTCAACGCCCACCAACATAGCGTCTTCGCGTTTGAGTCTGGTATAAATTACGCTGGCAGTATCTTCTTTGGGATAAAATGAGGCAATCACTAACGGTCGATGGTGATTTTTTTGCCAATTGAGGACTCGCCGCCTAACCAAGTCAAGTTTATTTTGAGCAAAGGCTCGACCATCAAATTTCCTTTCCGCAATTTGATTGAAACCAGACTGTCTAGCAATAACTTGACTAGACATCGTTGGCGGCTCGCGTCGATCCGAGGCCTGAAACAAAACTATTGGTTGACCACTAGTGGCTGGAGATGAGTTAGTTGACTTCATTTAACCTTATTGTACCAGGCTAACTGAGTTTGTTAGATATATACCACCTCAAATATACTCCAAATTAAATTGTCGATAACCAATCACACTACCCAAAGCAACCTACTTTAATAGCTGTCTAATGCGACTAATATTTTCAGCATCAGGACCATTGCCATCAAAACCAGGCGCTTCGGTAATAATCGGAACTGATCTCAGCTTGGGATGATTTAAAATCTGTACAAAATCCTCTGTTGGAATTTTCCCTTCACCAATATTGTCGTGCCGATCTCGACCACTACCTAATTCATCTCGCGAGTCATTAACGTGCAAACACTTAAGAGAGTCCCACAAGTCAAGTCTTTCAATTTCTGTTAAAGGATTCTGGCTGCCCTGAGTTGGACTGTAACCAGCCGCCCACCCGTGGCATGTATCGTAACACCAGCCTAAACGTTGATCGCCAACTTGATCTATTAGCCAGCGAATCTCACCTAATTCAGAGTTGAGTTTACCCTTCTGACCCGCCGAGTTTTCGAGCAAAAGAGGTGTTTGGCCACCTGATTCCTGCAGTACTTTTTTAATTAGCAATATTAGTCTGTCTTTGCTAGCCTCCCAACCCCTACCTTGATGAGAACCCAAATGCACCACTACACCTTGACAACCAAAATAGTCACCTATTTTTAAATTATGTATAAGCAATTTTATTGATTTTTGAACAATTTCTTTATTATCGCTGGCAAGATTGATAAGATATAAAGCGTGAATGAATAAAGTCCGAACTTGATTATCAAAAGCGTATTTTTTAAAATCTTTTAACTCAGCCGGTACTATCGTTTTGGGCTGCCAACTGCGCGGCGAACCAGCAAAAATCTGTAGTGCATTTGCCTTGATGGCTACTGCCCGATCGACTCCTTTATTTAAACCACCAGCAACAGATAAATGTGCTCCCACTACTCTTTTGGTCACAGCTCTCCTTTACTAGTTGCTCTAATTATCAAAACACTACAAAACCTGCTATTAAAAAGCTGTCTCACTGATAATAAAGAACTACTTAAGCCACCGGAAACTGGCGACATAACTCACCAACCTCTTCCCTGATTTCCTTAAGTCTTGCTTGCTGAGCAGCCCATTGTTTAACTTCTTTAACCAGTTGCCTTCTTTCAAGTTTGTCGCTTGGTAAGCTAAACTTTTTGGTTAAGCTCTCGATCTCAGCTATCCAAGCAGCGATCTGTTCCATCTCCTTTTCTTGCATACCTCTGGTGGTAACGGCCGGCGTACCGATTCGCACACCAGAGGGATAAAACGGTGAGTGCGGTTCATCCGGTACTGTGTTTTTGTTAGCGAATAAGCCGGCCGCGGCCATGGCGGCTGCCAGTTGGGTGCCGCCGCCCCAGTTTCTAAGGTCAATAATCATTAAGTGGGTCTGTGTACCACCACCAACAATTTGCAAACCTTTTTCTTGTAGGGCGGCGGCTAACACCTTGGCGTTTAATCTAATTTGTTTGGCATACGTTTTAAAAGGTGGTTGTAAGGCTTCTTCTAAAGCAACAGCAATACCGGCCGTTGTGTTATTGTGTGGACCGCCTTGTAATCCAGGAAATACAGCTCGGTCGATTTTGCCACCTAAATCAGGGTCTCTTTGCAAACCTTTTTCCGTAACCAGAATCATAGCTCCACGCGGGCCACGAAGAGTTTTATGCGTAGTGGTCATCACTATATGAGCGTGTGGTACAGGATCAGGATGTTCACCCGCCACCACTAAACCAGCAACGTGAGAAATATCTGCTACCAACCAGGCTCCGATTTCATCAGCAATCTTGGCAAACTGATCAAAATAAAGCTCAAACGGATAAGCCGTGTTGCCAATAATCATTAACTTTGGCCGATGTTGGCTGGCTAATTCAGCCACTTTTTTAATGTCAATTCGGGCATTCTTCTCATCTAAACCAAACTGCACTGATTTAAAAAACTTGCCGCTAAAAGTCACTTGAGGATGACCATGAGTTAAGTGGCCACCACCACTTAATTTCAAACCCATAATCGTATCGCCTGCTTCGAGTAAAGCCATTAAAATAGCGGCATTAGCCGGACTGCCACTATAAGGTTGAACGTTAGCGTGAGGCACACCGAATAATTTTTTAGCATTATCAATAGCTAATCTTTCAATTTCATCGATAATTTCATTGCCCTCATAATAACGCCTGCCTGGATACCCCTCTGAATATTTATTCATTAAGCACGAGCCAACCGCTTCCATCACGGCTGGTGTGGTGTGATTTTCGGAAGGAATCAGTTGAATTGTATCGTTCTGACGTTTTTTTTCTTTTTCGATTAAATCATTAATTATCACTTCCCCACCCTTCATTTACTTTTTATTCCAGTATTGTGGCGGTAATTATTAGTTACTTGCAACTACGATCAAGATATCACTCTGTCTAAAATTAAGCACAAATTCCTCTGGCTTGAATTTCGGCCCAGATATCTTCCTCTAAATCGTCAATGGTTTGATTGGCATCCATTACCACCCAACGATCGCGATCGTCATTTTTTACAAGTTTTAGATAGGCCTCGCGAACTTGTTGATGAAAATTTAAGGATTCCATATCTAAACGATTGAGCCCTTGCTTGCCATCCGCCTGTTCGCGTCGGCTTAAACCAATTTCCGGATCGACATCAAGTAAAAAAGTGATGTTGGGACGCGTATTTTTAGTAGAGATATCATTGAGCTGTTCAATTAATTCTTCACCAAAACCTCGCACAATTCCCTGATAAACCACTGAACTATCACGCGTTCGATCCATAAGTACCACTTTGCCAGCTTCCAGACTTGGTAAAACTATTTCTCGGTAAAGTTGTGCCCGAGCGGCTTGAAACAACAAAACCTCGGTTGTGTAAGCCATACCAATATTTTTGTTGGACAAAACAACTTCTCTAATCTGCTCAGAAATGGTAGTCCCGCCAGGTTCACGAAGTGCAATCACTTGCTTACCACAAGCTTCTAGGCTGGCTTGTAGTCTTTGAATCTGAGTGGACTTGCCAGATCCCTCACCACCTTCAAAAGAAATTAACTGTCCGGTATAGTTGGAGGGAGGATAATCTGTTTTCATTCCGATCTAAGTGTAGCTAAATAGGTTAGTTTGCTCAAGTGTGGGAAATTTTTGACTTCTCATTTTGGATAAAAATCCAGTCAATCAAAAAATCTAAATTATTCTTGCTTGCGCAATTAATTCAAGAATTTCAGAATTATTGAAATTAGGGTACCTTTGCTGCATAAACTCATTAGGTGTTTGGGATCCGCCGATTTGATAACCTGCGGGTATCATATGAGCAGGAAATAGCCCCCTAAGTTCTTTTATATTAATTGTTGATTGGTCATTCCCGTTCTGACTCGGCAATTTTCCATTTCCATTATTTTCTTGGGGTGACTGTAGGAGAGGATAATTATCCACATTTTTGCCACCAACCCTCACCCCACCCTCGGTCACAATTTGCGCAAACATCGATGCCACCAATAAGTTAATACCTGGATAATTAAATAGAGTCTCGGCTAATTTTTGCACCTCAATTACTAGCTCCGAATAGACATCGATAGCATTAGACAAATTCCAAGTCCCATTCAAGGGTTGATGAAAAGCTTTCCCTAAAAGTAGTTGTGTAATTTGTCCTTCCACCTCTTTGTTTAAACCTGGCTCGCCAAAATTACCCCAAACATAACTGCTTGGCTCCGACAGAATATCCTTCATTCTTGAAATGGCTTCTTTTAAACCTCGCTTGTTAATTCTCTGATTAGCTACATATCCACTAAGACCCATCAGATTCTCAAGAAAATCAATTGCACTATTAGCTGAAGTTGGCTGAGTAAGATTAGCACTTTTTAAAGGCGCTGCTAACATAGCTTGGGCTAGAAATACATTGGCTTCATTAAGTGTAGTAGTCGTTTCCGCCACCAGGTCTATTTGCAGTCTTTTAAATATTTCTTGCAGGATTTTATTTATAAAGGCTAGCGAATCGGCTAATTCTAAAAGACTGAGACTTCCTGGCATAAAAAAAAGAATATAAACAATCAGCTCTAATAATTCCTCAATTGCCTTCTGCAAAATTACGACTAATTCTTTATCTGGTGGTAAATTTCTTTGCCTCTCCCAATTAACACCTGTAGCGGTTGCCACAACGGCATCTGTAGGCACAGATATTAAGGACTCAAGTGGTCGACCTTTAGCAAAGCGACTCATACTTGACTAAACTACCCTGTATAAAAATTTAAAACAAATCTTGATTCACCGGCTAACGCCGTCTATAGTGTTCTGTTAAGTTTCAGAACACTAAACCTGATGAAATAAGAGAGCTTGGACTACTTCAAGCTTATTCATTTTCTTTCTCTTATTTCTGCCCCGTACTGCCAAAGCCCCCGCGATCCTGATTGCCCAGACTAACTACTACCTCCAACTCCACTCGCTTATAAGGCAAAATAATCATCTGTACAATGCGTTCGCCGCGTTCGATTATTTGCTCCTCCCTGGAAAAATTTAAGATTGCCGCTTGATACTCATCATTGTCACCACAAAAATCACTATCCCCTACCCCGATTCCATTAGCCAGAGTTAAACCCTTTTTATGTAAAGAGCTACGCGCAGCCAACATCGCCCAAAAACCAGGTGGCAGCTCGATCCCCACATTTAAGGGAATTTTTTTTACCTGTCCAGGTGGAATTGTTACAGTCTGGCGAGCAGCCAGATCAAAACCGACCGAACCAGCAGTTTGATAGTCAGGAGCTGGCAGTGATCTGTCAAATAGTTTAATTTTCATTTTAGTCATAATTAACCTGGTAATGTAAAACAATTGTTTGGGCTGACAACTTTTTAATCTCCAAAAGTTTGAGGTTAAGGGTGTCGATCTTGCAATCCAAAAGCTTAACGCCATCGCCAAAAAATAGCGGCTCAACCGTCAAAAAAATTTCGTTTACCGCTCGACTCTCTAAAAATTGTCGGTAGACGCTTGCTCCACCTGAAACAGCCAAAGCGTTTAGCCCAAATTCTGATAGTCTGTCAATCAGTTTGGGGGGGGTTAAACTGGTACGGTAAGCTCTACCTGGTTCTAAACTGCTAACTGATTTAAGGTCAATAGTTCTAGGAATTTCGCTTCTAGAATAAATGATGTTCACTCGATTGGGCAAGGGTTTATTGCCAAGTGTGGCAAAGGTTTTACTGCCCATAATCACTGCTCCCGCTTCTGTACTTTTCTGGCGATAGAAAGCGGCATCTTCTTTGCTGGTCCAGCGGGTTGATAAATCTGCATCGCCGCGCCCAATAAAGCCATCGGTAGTAATGGCAGCGATCAAAAAACAGTTAAAGGATGATTGGCTCATTTAAGTATTGTACCTTGTCAGTTTTATGGGGTAAGACTTCTCAAGTTGAGCACTCTGCGCTAAAGTGAGCAATATTAATAGTAATGAGAAAATATTATGACTATGACTCAAAAAATTGTTAAAAATATCGATCAGCTGCAGCAGGTGGTTGATAAATATCGGCAAAACAAAAAAAAGATTGTTCTGACTCAGGGTTCATTTGATATGGTTCATATCGGCCACGGACGTTATTTGCAAGCGGCTAAAGAGTTAGGCGATGTTTTAATTGTTGGTGTCGATAGTGACGAAAAAATTAGAGATCGTAAAGGCCAAGACAGACCGGTGGTACCGCAACAAGAAAGATTGGAAATCCTCTCTTACTTAGCCAGCGTCGATCACGTTATTTTAAAAGAACTGTCAGATCCAAAATGGCAATTAATTAAAACAATTTTGCCCGATGTGTTGGTAGCCACTAAGGAAACATACTCATCAGCTCAAATTAAAAAACTGCAAAAATATTGCGGTGCAGTGGTGGTTATGGAACCCAAGGCTACCACCTCAACTAGCGCTAAAATTAGGCGCATCCAACTTAATATTGTTTCGAAAATTGAAAGACTACTGGAAGAATTAAAGAATGCCTAAATCTATTCTATTGGCCTATATACCTGTTTTACATCAGGGTTATCGGCAGTGGTTACAAAAGCACCCTCAAGCTGAAACTTTATATATTTTGGGTGAATCCTTACTTGCCGAGTTTGATCATTTGGCGCGCAAGGACTTGCGCGCCTTACCACCAAAGTTAATCGCTAGTTCTCTGAGCAGTTGGTCCCTACCCTTTCCAGTTAAGATCGCTAAAAAATCTGATTTAGCTGAACTTAACAAATTTAGTTGGCAGGTAATTGCTCCTGACGAAGATGAGACAAGAATAGTCTGTCAAAAATATTTAGATAAACAGGCCTGTGTTTTCGAGTCGGTGTTTTTACGTTGGGATGCCAGCCGTTCTCAGAAAAAAAATCAGATTGCTGCTAATGTACAGATTTCTCACCAAGAGTTTGAGCAGAAAATGATGAAGTTGGCTAGTCAATACAAAAAATTAAGCTCCGATTGGTGGCGACAGATCGGTGCCTTAATCGTTAAGGATCAAAACGTAATTCTGGCCGGTTTTAATCGGCACATACCAAACAACTACCAACCGTACGTAGACGGCGATCCGCGCGGCAACTTTCATAAGGGGGAATTTATTGAACTTTCAACCGCACTGCACGCCGAGGCGGGCTTGATAACCGAGGCCGCGCGGCAAGGAATTAGCTTAAAAGGCTGTAGTTTATATGTCACCACTTTTCCCTGCCCCAACTGTGCCAAATTAATTGCTTATTCTGGAATTAAGGAACTATTTTTTGAAGAGGGCTACTCGATGCTGGATGGTGAATCAATTTTAAAAAGACAGGGCGTCAAAATAATTCAGGTTCAAACTGCGTGAGCACAAAAAATATGCTGAGTTTAGGTTAGTAAAAGTCAAGTTTAAATAATCACTTATTTCTTGATTTGTTTTTTAATTGATCTACCGACTTGCCGATTTTAATTCTAACTGGCTGGTAATCTTTATCCGTTAAATCTGGCATTACAAGCTGGGCGTGCAGGTGAGTCACACTACCAGCTGAATAGTTGGTATCGCCAAAGCGCATTGCTAAACCACCACCGGGAATTTGGTATTCCTTTTCCAACCAAGAAATTAAATTGAAAAGCTCTTCACCGGCTTTTGGTTCTAGCTGACTAAGTTTGACAATGTGCTGTCGATAAATAATCAAAAAATGCCACCTGGTATGTTCATAAGGCCACTGATTGGTGGTCACTAACCAATACTTGGTTTTTTTTAATATCGGTTGGCGATGATATTTTTTAAGGTTCTCTTCACAAAATGGACAGTGATCGGCAGACTCAATCCGCTCCATTACTTGGATTTGGTCGTCATAGCGAGCGTTATCAATATCAACAAAAGATTTGGACATAATCACTTTAAATTGCCACCGGAATATCCCAAATTCCAGGGTGAGGATCGTAGTCAATAAGTTCAAAGTCCTCAACTCGGTAATCAAAGATATTTTTCTTTTTATTTTTTAGTCTCATTTTTGGTAGAGGTCGAGGCTCACGCTTAAGCATTTCCTTAACCTTGTCAATTTGATCAACAAAAATGTGGGCATCGGAAAAACTGTGGATATATTCTCGCACCGGATAGCCTGTTACTTCGCCAAACATCATTGTCAAGGCCGCGTATTGTGCTAAATTAGCTGGCAAACCAATTGGTGTATCGCTACTGCGCTGCCACATATGTAAGGTTAATTGGTTATCGATAATACGAATATGAATCCAACCATGACAAGGACAAACCACTACTTTTTGCTGTTTCCCCTTACCTCTGATTGTATATTGGGGAATCCAAGGTGTAATAAAGTGAGTTCGTAAATGAGGCAACTCTTGAATTTGCTCCACAATATTTTGGATTTGGTTATAAGGTTGACCTTCAGGTGTTGGAAAATCATGAAAGGCAACTCCATAACTGCCAGGACCAAGATCACCGGTTTCTAAACCACGTTTGTGACATTTTTTCTCTGTCACCCAAGCTTTCCACCAGTGGCAGCCATATTTTTCCAATTCTGATTGTGTGCGTGCACCACTAATAAAACCGATAATTTCACCAATGGCTTGCTGCCACATTTTTGGGGAAATCTTACGTTCGGTAATAAGAGGAAAACCTTGGCTTAAATCAAATCTTAGCGGCGGTGGCGCCATTAAAGTTAGAGCTTCTACACCTTGTTGGGAATCGGTTTTAATACCTCGATCTAAAATTAACTGTAATAAATCGCGATATTGAGTATCGATAGAATTGGACATAATCTGACTATAAATTGGATAAGTAGAAAACTCAACTCTTGAAGTTGGCGTTTAATGAAAAATTTACCAACAAATTAGACTAATTTACTTTTCTTTCTGGTTGGCTTTCTCATTCGAGTCTTGATCGTTGTCAGCATTTTTTAGTGGATTATTCCAGCTCGCAAACTTGCACTTGGGATAGTTAGAGCAACCATAGAAAGTTCGACCGCGACGGGTGGTTCTTTCAATAACTTCGCCATCGCCACATTCTGGACATTTCATCCCGATTTTCTTTTGATAGTTTGCGGTGTAATCACACTCCGGATACCGACTACAAGAGATAAACTTCCCAAACCGACCGGTGCGTAAAACTAATTCGCCATGTTCTTTGTCTTCCTCGGTGGCAGATGAATTGTCCGAGCGACGCTTGGCAAATTCCTCTGGTGACAAGCCGCATTTGGGACAAGGTTCATTAAGTGGCTCAACCGGGATCTTCATTCTTTCGGCATTTTCGGTCACTTCGTCAAGCGTTTTGGTAAATGGCTGATAAAAATCTCGGATAGTTTTGACCCATTCTTTTTCACCGCGAGAAATTTCGTCCAATTTATTTTCCATATCTGCGGTGAAATCGTAATCGACAATATCTGGAAAATATTTCATTAAAAATTCAGTCACTGTTTTGCCGATAATCGTAGGAATAAAAGCCCGCTGTTCTCGTTTAACATATTGCCTGGCAATTAGCACCTCAATAATACTGGAGTAAGTACTGGGACGACCGATGCCCAGCTTTTCTAATTCCTTAACTAGTGAGGCATCGTTAAATCTAGGCGGCGGCTGGGTGAATTTTTGCTCGGTTAAATAATCAATTAGATCAAGTTTTGTTTTGGGTTCCAAATCAGGCAAAATTGTATCTTGATTACTGTTAAACAAGGCTAGCCAGCCTGGAAAAGTGACAATTGAACCAGAAGTGCGCGCTTTAAGTGAGTGTTGACTATCTTTCGTTTGTTTGCCGGAGATGGCGGAGTTTGCCTGACCGGTAACAATGATGGTTGTTAAATCGTAAACAGCTGGGGTCATTTGACTAGCTACAAATCGGCGAAAAATTAAGTCATATAATTTAAGATGTCTGGTCGTTAAACTGTTCTTTGCTTCGATGGTTGGTTGAGGGCTGGTTGGACGAATTGCTTCGTGTGCTTCCTGAGCATTCTTACTTTTTGAACGATAGTAGTTCGGTTTACTGGGTAGATACTTATCACCGAACTGCTTAACGATATATTCGCGAGCCATCTGTATAGCTTGGACCGAAAGATTAAATGAGTCAGTACGGTGGTAGGTAATGTAGCCTTCCTCATAGAGTTGTTGAGCCAAAGTCATGGTTTGTTTGGCGCTAAAACCTAAGCGACTGGCAGCTTGTTGCTGTAGTGTTGAAGTAATAAAAGGCGGGCCGGGTTGGCGGCGGCGCTGTTTTTTTTCAACCTGTTCCACCACGTAAGCAGCGGTTTTTAGCCAAGCGTCTAGTTCTTTAACTGGCGCCGCCGCCTTAGGTTCAAATTTCTTATCATCAACTTCAAATACCCTGGCAGTTATGGTTGTGCTCTCGTCTGATTTTTTAGATTTTTTTGTGTTTGAACCAGCATTGCCAGCTTCATTGAGAACTAAATCAACTTCCCAATATTCTTCTGGTTCAAAAGCCTCAATTTCATTTTCTCGTTCAACAATTAGTCGTAAGGCTGCCGATTGGACTCGACCAGCCGATAAACCGGTACGAATTTTTTTCCATAAGACAGGTGATATTTGGTAGCCAACTAAACGATCCAGCACTCGTCGCGCCTGCTGAGCGTTAACCAAATCAAGATTAATCTCTCCAGGTTTTTGTAGAGAATTTAAGACCGCCTCCTTCGTAATTTCATAAAAAACCGCTCGCTTGGATTTCGACTGAAGCTTTTTATCCTTGAAAGCTTCCACCAAATGCCAGGCAATCGCCTCCCCTTCTCTATCTGGGTCGGTTGCTAGAATAACTTGGTCAGCGGCTTTGGCCGCTTTTTTTAATTTTGTAACCGTTTTTTTAGCTTTAGTCGGAATGGTATAAACCGGCTGAAAATCATTTTCGACATCAACACCCAATTTACTTTTGGGCAAATCACGAATGTGACCCATAGAGGCTAAAACTTCGTAATCCTTGCCTAAATATTGACTGATTTTTTTGGCCTTGGTTGGTGACTCAACAATTACTAGCTGTGACTTCATACAATGCTAGGACTTTATCACATTTTTTAAGTGCACTACACCATATGCTTGTTTAATAACTTGTTTCGCTAATAAAGACTGCCACGTTTTTTGCCAGTTTCTCTCTGAACAAGTTGGCGGACGATTAATAAGCAAATCTGCCAAGGGCAATTGGCCCTGCTTTTCCATTATTTGATCTATCATTTGTTGCTCTTGCGAACTTAAGATCAATTCACTATTAACTGATTTGTCTTCTGTTTTTAAAACTGATTTTGGCGATGTTCCTACCATTTTTTTATTGTTTATTAGTTTTAAAGTTTTATCGAATTCTTTATTTTTATTAGTCCAGCTAAGTGATAGCTGCAACATTAAATCACCAGCGCTCGTAACCAATCTGGCACCATCATTCACTAAGTTGACGATACCTTGATAATTCACATTCCAAAGACTCTGTGGAATTACAAAAACATCTTTTCCTTGCTCAAGAGCATGATTAACGGTATTCAAGGTACCGCTTGATTCCTTGGCCTCAACTACCAAGACAGCTTGAGAAAAGGCACTAATTAAACGATTACGTTTAACAAAAGTCCAAGCTTGAGGTGACATTTCCGGTGGAAACTCACTAATTAATAAGGCATTTCTTTGTTGGGCTAACCGCCGCTGAGTTGCGTTGAGAGAGGCGGCGGCGGCAAAGCCGCCGCCGAGCACTCCAACGGTCAGCCCCCCATTTTTTATGGCGGTCTGATGCGAATACATATCAACTCCTCTGGCGCAGCCAGAAATAATTCCAACTTGCCAAGTTTTAACTAATTCACCAACAAAACTATGAGTTATTAACTGACCATAGGTGGACATTTGGCGCGACCCAATCACGGCTAATCTAACGGATGGCCAAGTCCAGTTTCCCCAGCTGTGATTAGCCCACAAAACTGGAGGTGGATAAGCAATTTCTAGTAGTCCCAATGATATTGGATAAGCTTCATCTAAAAAAGTAACCGCTCTACTTCGCCACCACCATGGCTTGGCGTCGAACCAGGTTTGCAAAGCCAATTTAATTTGTTGCTCATTTATTTTGTCGATAATGGTTGTTTTCTTTTTCAATGTTTTCTTCGATGACAATCTATCTGTATAAAACTTTTTATCAATCGGCTTAATGGTTAATAACAATCTCAGATTTTGATCCGCCCGTAATTGTTCTACCCAGTTTTGCAACCTAGCCTGCCAGTTTTGCCGCCGACTATCTGAATATTCACACCAACGCTCAAAATTAGTGGCCATAATCTGGGTGGTTTGGGTGATAGCGGTTTGTTGATCAGGCTGACAAACCACGGTTAACCACTCGCTTAATAAGTTGTCTCTTAAATAATTTGTTAGCGGTAACAATAAATCATACATCGTAAAATAATTGATGTATAAATATAAAATAAGGTTCGATACAGCACTAGTAGTCATATTCTGTCGAATCGGAAAATTTGCCAACCAAACTTTTTTTGCTCGACTCCAGCAGAATACCTAACAAACCTAACAATTTACTAACAATCTAAACAAACTCAACTACTCTTGCGACCGATTCTTAAGCCACCAATCAGCAATTTCCCTGGCGATTGGGGCTGCTTCCTGTGAACCTTCCACAAATTTCTGTTGCTCGCCTGATTCAACCATCACTGTAATAACGATGTCAGCTGTTGATTCAATTTCAGAACTTGAGTCCTCACCAATAGTGTCAGTGTTTAAATTTCTAGGTTGATCGTTAATAGCCGCCACAAACCAACCGTGAGTTGGTCGATAACCTTGTTCGTCGGCACCGCCAAATTCAGCGGTTCCGGTTTTACACCAAACCTGACGATCAAAATCAAAAAAAGGATAAGCCGTGCCACCCGATGAACAGGCTTGGCTTAACCCTTGCTTAACTAAGGTCAGAGACTCTTCTGCCAGTGATAATTCCTGACAAACAGCGGCTGAATCCAAAAAAATCGTCGGCGAACACAATCTCCCTCTATTAACCACGGCACCCATCACATCATTAATTTGAATAGGAGTGACCAGCACATCGCCTTGACCGATACCAAAGTGATAGGTATTACCCAAGTACCAAGGCTCGCCAAAATGTTCTTGCTTCCAAGCTGGATCGGGAATTAGACCAGCTTGCTCGCCTGGTAAATTAATCCCGGTCTTAGTACCCAGAGATAAAATTCTGGCAAACTCAGCTAGTCGTTTAGGACCAACCCATTCGGCTGCCTTATAAAAAAAGATATCATTACTTCTGGCGATAGAACGAACCAAATTAATTTCACCCTCAGTTCGACCATATTGTCGCCAGTACCAATTGGCATACTCATAATCATTAACTTCGATAAAACCTTCATCTAACACCATGGTATTTTCATCTAAAGCTTCATACTCTAGAGCGGCTAATGCCGTAACTATTTTAAAAACTGAACCTGGTGGATAAACTGCTCCAATGGCTCTTAATAAAAAGGGGTTGTTGGCAAAATCCAGGGCGTCCTGAATTGAGGGAGCAACCTGCCCCGATTCGATCTCTGCTTGCCAAGCTTGCTCAAGATCTGCTTGGTTTTTAACCACTGGAATATAGCTAGGCTTACTGACCATACTTAATATCTGACCATTTTTCGGGTTGCTGACAATTACGGTTCCAGAGTGATTTCCCAGTGCCTTGAAGGCTACCTCAGATAATTGCGCATCTATGGTCAAGTTAACATCTTGACCTTTTTCTGAATAACGTTGAGATAATAACCTAACCGGCTCCCCTTTTGCGTTGCGTTCATATAATCGCCAGCCATCTTGGCCAATTAGCTGATCATTTCGAGTTCGCTCAACTCCTGTTCGGCCGAATACTAAATCATCACCAGTTTGGGGTAACTGAACATAACCGATGATATGTGACAAAACTGGCCCAAAAGGATAGATCCGGGAGTAATTTAACCGCACTCGAGCTGACTGTGTAGCTAAATACGCCATTGCCAGCTCGGTTGGTAATGGAGATTCAACTAATTTGTCATCTTTTTCAACCAGTAAGGTAAACCTTAAATCATTGCCCGCAATCAAAACTCCGTTGCGGTCAAATATTTCTCCACGAGGCGCTCTTTCAGTAACCTTCCAGGTTCGATTTTGCTCGGCTCTGGCTTGATAGTCCAGTGTATTCTGCCATTGCAAAATAAATAGTCTTAAACTAATAACAGTAGCAAAAAACAAAACCATTCCGCGCCACAGCCAGCTCGCCCAGCTAAACTGCGGTTGTTGCCAAAATTGCCGGTGATAACTTAATTTTTTTATTGCCATTTGCCTTGTTTGATTCTAAAAAGAAGAAATGCAAGATACGCTAAAAACATTATCACCAAGGTTGTTAATGAAGTTTCAACCAGAAAATGATTCCAGCTCCAAAAGAAAATTGATATAAGCACCATCTGCCAGCAAACAAAGATGATGGGCTGAACAATTTGACGGCTCACCAATAAACCAAGCCAGAATAAACCAAAATATATTAAGCCAGTTCCTAGTGACCACTTAAAAATGAAGTCAATCTGCAAACCTAAAAATAAAAATACGATGGCTTGGAACCAAAACGGAAAATATCTCATTACTGCTTCGATCATCAGCCAAAGCCAAATTGGTAAATTAAAAAAAGTACTCCAGGCTGCGGTAACGGACAAACCAACTATCAACAAAATGTTACGGATGTACTGCCATAATCGCTGATAATCACTAGTGAAATTAGTAATAAACTTACTCCCTCGATTAACATTGGTAATTACATTTTTGTTTAGCATAGTAGCCTAACGATTTAGTTGTCCTGGTCTAACCTCGACATAATTTATCTCATTAATTTTTACTAAGGGATCAATAATTACTCTCCAGGTAGTACCGTCATTGTTTACCTCTAGTTGACCAATCGTACCGATTGCTATGTTAGGTGGCAAATCTTCATCGCCGGCAGTAACCACCGTTTGCCCGACTTGCAACTCTGTAGTTTTTGAGACATAAAGCACTTCGGAATAACCTTTGGCATTTGAGAAAAGACCCCAAACCCCAAGTGGTTGGATCTTGACTGGAATTTGCCAATCCTGATCAACAATGGTTTTTAGACGGCTAGCTCGTCCGCCAGACTCGGTAACCAAACCAACTAGTATGCCATCGGCCGTTATAATATCTCCTGGTAGAACGTTATGATTAGTTCCACCATTAATGAACCAATTTTGATCGAAACCATACAGATGTTTAACCTGATAATTGCCAGAAGGTTCCAGTCCCAATTGTTGGCGAAGCTGCTCATTTTCTTGTCGTAACACCTCTTGATTAACGATTTGCTGGCGAAGTTGCAGGTTCTGCTTCTCTAAATACACCAGTCTGCTGCCACCCTCCTTATATATAGTCCAAACAGATTGGGTTTTAACAAACCAATTATTAATCGCTTGCGCTAGTTGATAACCTGGTTGTAGAGTCCAAAAAACTCTATCGCGAAATATCTGATCTAATTCACCAATCTGTAAACCTATTAAGACTAAAACACCAACAACCATCACCAGGGCTTGTTGCCAAAAAGATAATTGTTTAGTACGGGTTGGTAAACTCATCTTCGTTCATCCGTTTATTTACTGTTGTTGTGGCTAGCTTTGTCGCTTCATTTTTCAGCACTTTTTGCCAAGGATCTTAAAATAGTGTATTTAGTATCTTTACTTGATTTATAAGGTGGAACTGCTGCCGTTGATTTATCCACTGCTGCTCTGCCGGTAGCGGATTTGGTTGGTTGGCTAGCATTGGCATCAAAATTATTGTCAAAATCAGATGAAAATAAAAGATCTGCTCCACCACCAACTACTTGTAAGCCATTCTTGAATAGCTCATTTCTCTGATTGGGAGATAAAGTATTGATTGATTCTTGGACGAACCTATTCAAATCCTGACGATATTCCTGCAAAACTTGCCCGAAAAACTTGGGCGATAGCGTAAACTCTTGCGAGGAATCAGTCTGGTGATTATAAGCAAATCTTGTTTGGAACCACAGTTGTGAATAAAACACGCTCGGTGACAGTTCGATATTTTGCTTTGCTAAAAGTTGCTCGGTTAAGCGAACTACTAAAGCTTGTAATGATAAACCAGGTTGATGATTGGCTAACACCACGGTTTGATTGGGTAGAACAACAATCAATCTGGCGGCTGAAAAACCAATATCCAATATGCCCAGTAAAGATTGATTGGTGTTAACCGAAAATGATTGGGTGGAAGAAGCTGGCTGGCGGCTTTGGCTAAAGCCGCCAGCCAGCGGGGTATCGGTAATCAACCACCAACCAGCGTCACGCATCGATCGAAGCAGCCAGCGACGGTGTAACTGGGAAACAGTTTCCGGAATGATCAAGGTTGATTGACTTAATAGTGAGAGTCGCTGACGCCAACTACCTTCAGCCGCTTGAAGTAGTAAATGATTAGCTAACTCTAACAACAAATATCGATCCACAATTTTATCGGCAAAAAATGGTCTAATGAAGGCAAAGTGCGGCGGCACTTTGCCTTCCAGGGCCGCGGCCTCTTGGCCAATTAACTTTAATTCGCCCGTGGTTTTATCTACCACCGCACAGGTAGGAACCTCTGCCAGGAGGCCGCGGCCAACTGCCCAAACTCGTAAATAGGCACCGCCGACACTTACAAAGTATCGCGGTGAAGGTTTAACAAAATATTTCATAATGCTGTACCGGTGTTAATCTCACTGGTGCTAATCTCATTGTACCGTTTCTTGACATCTGCTACTCTGCCGATATGCGAACCACTATTGTTCGACTGTTTCAAATCTTGTTTATTATTTTGCCACTTATCTGGTCGTCCAGCACCGATGAATTATTTGAGTTTAATAAAATGATGACGGTTTACGCCTTCAGCATCCTGATCGGCATGGTTTGGTTTTGGCGAATAATAAAAGAAAAACGACTAATTATCAGCAAATCTCCGTTTGGGTTGGTTATTCTATTTTTCCTAATCAGTCAAATGCTCTCCACAATTTTTTCGATCCATCCTCACACCAGTTTTTTTGGCTACTACTCGCGATTTCATGGCGGCTTGCTTTCGACTTTGGCCTATCTCTTTCTTTTTTGGGCATTTATTAGTAATTCAAATCGACAAGATTTGCCAAAAATTATTTTCTCGTTGTTGCTTGGAGCTGGGTTGTCGATAGCTTACGCTCTACCAGAAAAAGGCGGAGTGTCGCCAAGTTGCGCGCTGCTTACTGGTGAATTCACCACTGAATGCTGGTCTGAAAGCACTAATCCAAAATGGCGAATCTTTGGTACTTTCGGACAACCAAACTGGTTGGCAGCTTACTTAATAATGATCTTGCCCTTGGCTTGGTGGCAAATGATTTCTGTTTGGCGAAAAAAGTTATCGGTTTCAATCAAAGTTAAACAGACAAATAACCTCAGCGTTAAAAACCTCAAAATTATGTTTTGGGAAACAGTTTTTCAATTCACTAATCAAATGTGGCTTATACTGCTTGGTTTTGTTAGTTTGCTTTGGTTAACCTTGCTGTTCACCGGTTCTCGGTCAGGTTTATTAGGTGCTGGTGTGGCTTGGGTTTTATTGCTTGTTGGTTCATTAATTGTTTCTCGATCTAACTCTCACAAATCCTTAACTAGAGGTGCTTTGGTAAACACAATAATTGGCGGTCTGGTTGGTTTAATTTTAATTGTTTTGGTGGGTTCCCCATTTACAGGTTCGGTATTTAAGTGGCGACAAGCATTGTCAACATCAACTACCGCTGAAACAACTGGTGAGCAAGCAAGTGTCAATCAGTCCTCTGTCCCATCTACTCCACCTGAGCCGGTGTCTGGTACGGTATTAGAGTCAGGTGGAACTGACTCCGGCAAAATTCGTGCCATTGTGTGGCAAGGTGCTTTAGATGTTTGGCAACGCTACCCTCTACTAGGAAGTGGCTTGGAAACTTTTGCGTACAGTTATTATCGCGATCGACCGGTAGAACATAATTTAGTCTCGGAGTGGGACTTTCTGTATAACAAAGCCCACAATGAATTTCTAAATATTTTAGCTAACAGTGGCGTTGTTGGTTTGCTGAGTTATCTTGCGGTTATCTTTTTATTTTTGAAGTACTCTTTTTCTCAAATATTAGCCAATAAACAAACCGGTGATTTCACTAATTCCACATTTTATTTGGCTTTGGCTAGTGGCTTTGTTGGTCTTCAGATCTCAAACTTTTTTGGCTTCTCCACCGTTGTGGTGGGTTTACTTAGTTGGGTCTGGCTGGCGCTGGCCCAAGTGGCCAGCGCCAGCCATAATAAATCCTTATCAAATTCGTCCCCATCAGCCACTAAATCAAGAGTCAGTCGCGCAACGCAAAATAAATCTGTCATCAACACTAATAAGTTAAAGTTGTCTGAAAGTCAGTGGCTGACTATTGCCACTGCTAGCATGGTTAGCTTAATGTTATTAGCTCAAGTTTGGGGAACCTGGCACAATGACCGTCTTATGTCACAGGCAAAGCAATCTCTACAACAGGGGCTTGGCTTATCGGCATACCAAACATTAACTACCCTAACCTCTAGAGCGCCTAATCAAGCCGAGTACTGGGAACAACTAGCCTTAACCCAGGCTCAGTTGGCGGCCAGTGCCCAAACAGAAAACGAAGCTACTGCCGCTGCCTATCTGGCTCAGCAAGCTCACACCAGCATTGATCAAGCCACCAATAAAAATCCAGTCCACCTGAATATCTGGAAGTCTCGAGCGCGTGTTTTTATTTGGCTGGCAATTTTTGAACCAGACTATTATCAACAAGCCATAAACGCACTTGAACAGGCGCAACAGTTGGCTCCTTCTGATGCCAAGATTGTTTATAACCTAGCCTTACTTTCTGAGACTGTTGATGATTTGGAATCAGCAAAAAAATATTATCAAAAAGCTATCGAGTTAAAACCAAATTATGAACAAGCTAGAAAAAACTACGCCGAGTTTTTGACTCGACAAAAAGAATATGCCCCAGCTATCTCAGAATACAAATATATCGACAATTATCTGCGTCCTACCGAGCCATTATTTAGCGATGAAATTGCCAGCCTAGAAGCCAAATTGACAAACACCGATGAATCTAGCAATTAATGACACATCATTCATTAGTAAAAAAGTTGGCGCTATCAATCATTATTAATCAACCTGCGGTACAATACATTTGTTATGAGTAAGAAAAAGATTATTACGGCACCACATAAGACCTTGCGTTTAAAAGCCAAAGTGATTGACGAGTTAGATAAGTCAGTTAAACAATTCTTGCGATCGCTGCAACAAACGTTAGTCGCTCAAGAAAAACCGGCAGCGGCTGGTTTGGCTCTGCCGCAAATTGATCTTTCTTATCGAGCCTTTGCTACCTACTTAGAAACACCTGCCTCCACTCATCCTCTAGCCAGGATATTTGTTAATCCAGTTATTGTTGATTTATCAGATGTTTTATCGGTTGGACCAGATCGAAAAAGTCCTGATCTGGAAGGTTGTTTATCCATACCAGAACTATATGGTCCCGTTGCCAGGCCGGAGTGGGTCACGATGGAGTTTGTGGAAGTACTTAATCCTGGCGAAGATGATATTCAATTTTCTGATCCCAAACAAGAAACTTTTTATGATTTTCCTGGTAGAGTTATGCAGCACGAACTTGACCATCTAAACGGCATTCTGTTTACCGATTACACCTTAAAACAAGGGCAACCATTATTTCGACAAGAAAAAAATGATTTACTGCCAGTGGATCCAATGGTAGTTAAGGCTTGGAGCTAAATTGGGAGCAATTAATGACTAAATTTGGAAGCTCACCAAATAGATCATTCAATAATGGTTCAGGTGTTTCAATAAAAGTTAAATCCAGTCCTATTACTAACCATAAAATAAATGATCAATCTAGATTTAAAGTTGGGTTTGCTGGCAGTGGCCATTATTCGGTACTTTGTGCTGAAGCTTTGCATAATCATCCCAATTTTGAATTGGCCTGGGTTATTACACCACCGGCTAAGCCTGCCGGCCGCCGCCAAGAATTAAAGCCGCCGGCTCTTTTGAGTTGGGCAAAACAAAATAAAATTGCGGTCCTTACTGTACCCGCCACAAAAGCAGCGGCTGGCAAAAAACCAATCGATCAACTGCAAACTAAAATAAAAAATCAAGCACCTATCGATTTTTTAGTCGTAGTTTCTTTTGGTTATTTGGTTCCACCGTGGTTGCTAAAACTACCACAAATAGCACCCGTTAACATCCACCCTTCTGACCTGCCTCAATACCAAGGAAGTTCACCAGGACAGTTTTCTATTCTTTATGGAAATGCTGAATCAGCGGTTAGTTTTATTAAAATGAACAATAAATTTGATCAGGGTGAGATCATTGCCAAACTACCATTAACGCTGGATAAACTTGAAACTCAAACTAGTTACTATGACAAAGCCTTTAATCTCGCTAGCCAACATTTACCGCAAATTCTAAAGGAATATGCTGACAATCAGAAATTAACACCACAACAACAGATCAGCTTAAGTAATCAAAACCTGCCGCTGATTTTAGCCAAAAAACTTAGCAAAACCGATGGATTTTTGCCTTACAAACTAGTCGAGTTAGCCCAATCCGGAGAAAAAGAAATTGATTGGTCAAAATTTAAGCTAGACTCTGATAAAACTAGCGACTCAGAGCAATCTCATACTAGCCTTAATCGCTTAGGGTCGGTGTTAACCACCTTATTAAACCACCAACCCAACCTCCTACCCTCTCAAATGGCCGATCGCGCCTTGAGAGCTTTTACTCCTTGGCCAGGAGTTTGGACCATCTTGCCCAAATACAAAAACCGATCTCAAGTAAGAGTGAAAATTTTGCAAGCTAGTTTGCAAACAAATCAACAAACCCAGGCGCCCTATTGGCAAATTGAATCTATTCAAGCCGATGGCGAGTTACCAAAAAAGGTAAATATAATATAAAGATAAGGGGATTTTTATGACTAAACAAGAAATAGTGACCACAACTGAAGTTATCAAGCGTGGTACAACTACAACGACAATCACTAGAAGAGAGATAAAAGACAGTCAGCCAAAAAAGATAAGAACTTCACTATTAACTCCGACTGAGCTTCAAGCATTGTCTGAAACTGGCCCGGCTACAATTAAACAGATTTTAAAATCTTTACAAAAAAATGGATTGGCTGAAAATAGTTTATTAAAACATCTCGATAACCTCATGGTCTTTTCAAGCATTAAAGATTATTTGAATAAACAGTTTAAAACTCAAGCTTGTGAATTCTGGCAAATTGGCAACTTTACTCTGGAAATCAACCTAGTTCAGGGCAAAGTTTATTTGACTGTTAAAAAAATAAAAGACGACCCAACCCCAAACCAAGAGTACCAACAACATAAGATGTTTTAATTAAAATTAGAACTGAAATTAATTTTCAGCAACCTCAGCAGGCTTGGCCTCTGCCATTAGCTTGCGATAAGTGCGCAGATCTCGATTAGAAACTTTAATTTGCAAGTTTTGACCGTTAGCTGTGAGCCGTAAGCTCTGCATATTACTGATTCTGNNACCTCACACTGGGAATGAAAATATGCCCTGATCCAACTGGAATTAGGGACTCATTTTTAACCTTCACCGACTCTAGCGCCCGCTGGTGAGCCTGACTATTCTTCTTAACTAATCTATAAACTTTCGACATAGAGCGATATTGTAACACATCCACCTCAAGCAAAAGTATTATTAAATCCGTAAGCTCAAACCTCTATTTGCCTCTATCCACCTCTATTTGCCACATTTTGTCACTGGTTAATTCTTACTCCATTGCTGGTTAGTACTTATTTTCAGGCTAGTTGGAGTTTTGCTTAACTTGTGTAGAATACAGCTATGCTCCAAATTTTCTTTAGCAGTCCAGTGGCTTTTTTAGTTTTAGCTTCAGCTTTAGTAATCTCGATCACAATACACGAATTTGCTCACGCTTGGTTTGCTGATCGCCTGGGCGATCCAACTCCGCGTTCACAGGGAAGAGTAACTCTTAATCCCCTAGCTCATCTTGACCCAATCGGCACCATAATGATTTTGCTGGTGGGTTTTGGCTGGGGGAAACCTGTTATGTTCGACCCTTACAATCTGAAAAATGTTCGACAAGATGTTTTGTTAATTGCGCTGGCAGGACCGGTTTCAAATATAATCTTGGCCTTTTTATTAACCCTTCTATTACCGATCTTGCCTTTCTCACCGCTTGTTTGGCAGGTGGTCATCACTATCAATTTAGCTCTAGCCGCCTTTAATCTTCTACCGATCCACCCTCTAGATGGTGGCAAGATTATGTCTGGCCTTTTACCACCTAGAACTGCGGTTGAGTTCGATAATATAATGAATCGTTATGGATTACTGATTCTACTGGCAATGCTGTTCTTTCCTATCGGTAATCAACGGCCGGTAGATCTTTTAGTCAGACCGGTGATGAATGGTTTGGGTCTAACCATAAACTGGCTGGCTAGCTTGATTCAGGGTTTATTTTTTTAGAGAAAGAAATTTTTAGCGATGACCTTTAGTTGAGGAATTTTTTAATTCGGAAAATAATCGTGGACTGACAATTTCTTGTAAATACGTCCTCATTTCATTAATACTGCCTACGCGTTTTAACTCAAAATATTTAGTAACAAACTGAGTTGCTTTTGAAATTTTAGCTATCAATTCTAATCTTGGATGAACAGGTAACATAAATATACTTATTAAACTTCTTAAGTTATATGATTGATCGTCTAAATGATTAAATATGACAATTAGTTGTGCCTCTTTTTGTTTAATCAATTTACGCTTTCTCTCAATCTCAGCGTCAATTTCAGTATCATTATTCAGGTTCTGCAATTCCTCAAATGTTTTTATCAGCTCACCAATTAAATCGTTAGTTGTATTTTCCGCTAAACTAAGTCTGTCTTGACCAACTTGTTTTTCTTTACCTTCAAAAATAATCCTCATACTGCTATTTTGATATATTTTGAGCAGTTTGAAAAGTATCTAATGATTAAGTCTGAAATTAAAAATCAAATGTATGTGCTTAAATTAAAACTAAAAACAACCAAAAACAAAAAACTTAACAATTTTTAATAAAAGGACTTGACTGTATGTGAGCCTCCGCTGGGATTTGAACCCAGGACCTCATTCTTACCAAGAATGCGCTCTACCCCTGAGCTACGAAGGCAAGTTGTTCAAGTTTACTCAGCTATTGCTGTTCTGTTACTGCTGTTACGTGGTCAGTATATCAGGCTTGGTAACGGCTGGATTCTATCAGATATTTGGCTCAAAAAAAATATTACCCGTCGGCATGTCTGGCAACTGTCTCCTGGAAAATCCAGGTGGGTGAACGGTTATCAGCCCTCAGGCTGGTAACACGGCTTCTCCCTTATTGCTGCTATCGAGGCAGTCTATGACTCGACATGCATTGACGGGTAACAAATTTATCTTAGCATGTTGGTTGGGTTGGGCAAGACCTGAAAAGTAAGTTTTTAGCCTGGTTGCAGGCTAAGCTCAGATGTAAATTCAGACACAACTAAGGTGGTAAATTTTTGCAAATCGAGGCAACAAATTTATGGTTGCAGTTGCTGGTTTAACCAAGATTTAAGTTCCGGGCCGATTTTGCTCTCCATTCCCAACTCAATTACGGTTTTGAGATACTCAAGAACATTACCGCAATCATAGTAGCGACCGCCTTTAATTGGCACCGCGTGAACCTCGGCGCCCTGCTCTCGCAAAATATTGATGGCATCAATGTAAACAAGTTCTTTGCCTTCTGGACGGCGTCGGTTAGCTTCTTCGATAGCATCAAAAATATCAGGGTTATAAACTTGACCGGAAACAATCGCCAAATCAGAGGGAGCATTTTCCTTACCAGGTTTCTCGATTAATTCTTCCACCTTGATGGCTCCATCATCTATACTTTGGCCACCGGCAAAACCATAACGATCATAATCCTCACTATCCTTGGCCTGAATACCGCCCAAAATAATGGAACCGTATTTTTCATAGGCGCTAATTAGTTGCTTAGCTCTTGAGGGTTCGGCCTTAATAAAATCATCACCCCAGAAAACCAGGAAAGGCTCATTACCGATGATTTCTCTGGCGTTCCAAATCGGCGTGGCGTTGCCCTTGGGCCCTTTTTGACGCAGATAATAAAAATTGGCGAGATTACTGATTTTTCTGATTTCCTCTAGCTTGCCCAACTTGCCGCCTTTTTCCAGCTCGGCTTCCAACTCAAAATTATGGTCAAAATGATCCTCGATACTGCGTTTATGATAACCAGTCACCACAATAATTTCGGTGATACCGGCTTCAACCAGCTCTTCGACCACAATTTGAATTACTGGCTTATCGACGATTGGCAGCATTTCCTTGGGCATTGCCTTGGTTTGGGGTAAAAATCTAGTGCCGAAACCAGCGGCAGGAATAATCGCTTTTCTAATTTTCTTGAGCATTCGCCTCCTTTGTGATTTGTCTCTCAAGAATTCCACTATAGCATGTTAAAATGTAGCCCTCATGAACTGGAAAAATATTCTAGCAGAACTGAAAGCTTATCCGGTCGGCGTTTGGGAAGAAGCCCATAAAGTAGATTGGCCATCCCGTGACGAAACCTTAAAGCTGAGCCTGGCTACTGGTTTAGTAGTGGCGGTCGCCGCTATTTTTGTGGCAGGCGTTGATTTTGTTTTTAGCAATCTAATTCGGTTCATTTTGAGTTTGTAAGGATAAAAATCACATAAGTACAGTCAAGTCGATACAGGCAGGAAAGGAAACCATGAGTACTAACCAAACAGTTAAAGACGATCAGGTAAAAGATCAGAATGAAAATAACCAGGTTGATGCAACTGATGTTGTAGATGTAACTAATGAGTCAGAGGCTGATGATCAAAAGTCCGATCAACTCTCGGTAAATCCAGCTGATATTGAGGTACCTGAAGAACAAGAAGTCGTTACCGACAACCCCAATCACATCTTAGTTTCTGATCTATCTGAAGAGGACAAGGTTAAAAAAGGAGCCAGGTGGTATGTTTTACACACCTACGCTGGTCATGAAAATAAAGTGGCCGAAACTTTGCAGCAGCGAGTCGAAACCATGGGCTTAGAAGGCCAAATTTTTGAGTTTTTAGTGCCAACCCAGGAAAAAATCAGGGTGCGGCGCGGCCAGCGCGAGACCATTAAGGAAAAGATTTTTCCCGGCTATATGTTGATTCGTATGAAGCTGACCGATGAATCCTGGCTGGCCGCGCGCACCACTCAAGGTGTTACCGGCTTTGTAGGTGTAGGCAACAAACCAACTCCCCTACCCAAGCACGAAGTTGAGGCAATTCAGAAATTTATGAGTCAAGGCGCACCTAGTTACAAAGCCGACTACATTATCGGCGAAGCCGTCAAAATTGTGGAAGGTCCGTTTAATGAATTTATTGGCTCAGTGGAGTCTATTGATCAAGAAAAAGGCAAGGTAACGGTTTTGGTCTCAATCTTCGGTCGTGAAACCCCGGTAGAACTAGACTTCTTGCAGGTTAGTAAATTGTAAAAATGCATTTTTAAGTTTAACGATTAGCAACTGCGTATGTCCCCAATATTGAGAAAACCAGATAAGCCTCAATCACAACAGACACTGTCAGAATATGATTCTTCTCAAGAAAAAATATTGGCTATCAATAGTTTAGACGAGCTGAAGACCATATTAAGTGCAGCTCATATTCCTTGGAATTCGTGGGGATCTGAAGGTTATGGCGGTAAAGATATTAATCGTCTTTGGAAGGAAATTAGATCTGAAGAAACATGGTTGGTCAAACTGCCTAACGGTAAACTGGTACGGCGCGTGATTCCTTTAAATGTAGAGGTAACTTACACAGATGAATCTGGTAAAAAGTTTGTTCTGGAAGAATTAGCTCAAGGACTTCTTGTTGGAGATATTCCTGATGGGTTGCTTGAGGGCAATCTTCAAACAATATTACCTGACAAGGTTGTGCCAGGTTTAAAATTTGATAAAACCACAATTAATCCCGAACGTATTATTAGTGATATGGCAGAAAAAATTACTCAAGAGGAATTATCAGCTGCCCGAATTTTTAGTCCAGATCCAGATAAAATCTCAAAAAGTCTAAGCGAAGACCCTTCTTGGTTGGCAGCAGCCGCCAACCGTGCTGCTCAAGAAGAATTGACATATTTTGGACCAAATGGGATTCAGAATGTTCAGAGATTAGACAAAATAACATATATTTCTTTCAGTTCAGAAAGCAGAGATGGAGTAAGCTACTCTGGCTTATCCGCCCAATACTTAACTATTAAAGTGTCGGCTCAAATGACAGGTGAGTTTCATAGACCAAATCAAGCCTTGGTGGAAGGACTTGCGCCACTAGCCTATTTTGAGCTCAAGCCACAACCGAATGGATCATTAAGAATTAATGCTTTTCACTGGGTTGAGGCGAGTGAAGCTAGTACTAGATAATAACTTCTATGCTATAATCCCCCTTACCTCAAGACTGAGGGAGCGGAGACGCGCCAAACATTTGTTATTGGTTTAAACAAGGTTTAACTTGTTTGCTACCCTCCCCCATTGAGAAAAAGTTATAAATAAAATGAGTAAATACTATTAACTAGTAATAAATTAAAGGAGATTATGGCTAAAAAAGTAAAAACAACCTTAAAGTTGAACCTAATGGCTGGTGCCGCTAATCCCGCCCCGCCGGTTGGTCCTATTCTGGGCCAAGCTGGTATCAACATTATGGACTTTTGTAATAAATACAACGATATGACCAAAGATCGGCGGGGCGAAACCGTGCCGGCAGTTGTTACGGTTTATGAGGATAAATCTTTTGATATCGAACTTAGATTAGCCCCGGTTTCGGCAATGATTAAGAAAACACTTAACTTGAAAAAAGGTTCTGGCGAAGCTGGCTCAAGCTCAGTTGGTAGTTTGACCGCTCAACAGATTGAGGAGATCGCCAAAGAAAAAATGGGCGACCTCAACACTACCAGTCTTGAATCGGCTAAACGAACCGTGATCGGCACTGCCCGCAGCATGGGAGTGGAGATTAAGGAGTAATTATGGCAAAAAATATAATTCAAACTATCGACCTTACTGAAGAACAGTTGGCTACTAAAACAGAGAGGCCCGAAACTGAAGAAAAAAGCTCAGAAACAAAGATAAAAAAATCCGCTTCTAAGAAAAAAGCCAGCAAAAAAGCTGACCCAAAAGATCAAAACGAATCAAAAAAAGAGACTAAAGATGATTCGGCTAAAGAAAGTGAAGTAGCCAAACCTAAACAAAGAGGCAAAAAGTACGTTGAGGCCAGAAGTCGAGTTGACCGAACTCGCACTTACCCGCTAATGGAGGCAATCAGCTTGGTTAAAAGCACTTCATACTCTGGTTTCGACGGCACTATTTCTGCTCATCTCAACTTGACTAAAGAAATTAACCCAGTTGAAGTTAGTTTTCCTCATTCAACCGGCAAAAACATTAGGGTTGCTATTGTTGATGAGGAAGTCTTGGATAAAATCGCCAAAGAAGAAATTGATTTTGATGTTTTATTGGCAAAACCCGCTATGATGCCCAAACTTACCAGGCATGCTCGCTTCCTGGGTCCGCGTGGCTTGATGCCCAACCCAAAAAACGGCACCGTAACCAGCGATCCCGAAGCAAAAAAGGCCTCATTATTGGCTGGTGCAGTAGTAGTCAGAGCCGAGAAAAAGGCTCCCCTACTCCACGTCAGAATCGGCAAGGTGAGCCAACCTGAAAATGAACTCCAAGCTAATCTGGAAGCCTTGATTAAAGCGATTAATCCAGTCAACATCGCCAAAATTACTCTTGCGGCTACGATGGGTCCTGGCGTTAAAGTTCAGTTATAACTTAGCACTATAAACATAATTATTTATCGTTAAGAATGAGTTGCTAGTTATACAAATTAGCAATATGTGACCATACAAATTATTTGGCATTTAAAGGTGTAGAATATTATTAAAGTTTTATGTCAGTCGAGGGCAAACTGTCAGCAAAAATTGAGCATTTAGTGCAGTAACTGGACCTGGAAAATTGGGTTGTTGCACAAATTAAAACAAATCAAGATCAATATCCTGAAGGAATCATTTTTGAAGATTTGTTAATTCTGATTATTAATCATTTAAACGAAATTAACAGATTCGACCTAACAACAAATAAATATCCCGCTCATTTATTGCGCATTGCTTTATTGAATCCGCTTGATTTAGGTCGGATTGAATTTACTAATCACCGCAGATATAAATATCAGGAGCATAACAGTCCTTTAACCAGATAAATCAACAATATTAAACTAAATTAAAACAAAACAGAGTCAAAAATAACGGGCATCTTCAGCAAATCAGATACTTCAAGTGATTTGGGGGCTCTCTAGTTTTAAAAATTAAAACCTAGTCATATTTCTAAAAAAATATATACTAAATGCATATGCAAAGAATTAAAGATGCTCTGGGCTCATTTTTACAGAGAGATAAAAAACCCGATAAACCTTACTTTATGGATGCTGACGGCAACCAGTCACCGGCAGAATTATATGAAGCAGAAGATTTGCGATCGCTGGCGATATTTGTTCAATATTTACAGGATATTTATGGTTTAGTGCTAGACCTTGACGCAACAACTACTGTATTTCCTGACGAAAAAATTAAATCAACCAGCCAAATGCACTCTGACTTAAGAACAAATCTTGAATTTTTAATTGCCCAATTTCCGAATCTAAGAGTTAGAGGTGGGGTACCTCAAAATGAATCCCTGTCAATCAAAAAGAAACTAATGCCGCTGCTTGATTCTTTTCGTACATTTTATGAAGACGATCAAAAAAGACTAAACAAATTTCCTGAGATACAATCAAGTAAGAAAGTGTTGAAAGAAATTAATCAAACAATCAATCAATTGTTGAAAAAATGGCCGGTTTTTTAACGTCAATTGAGCTTTGCAACAACATATATGAAAGTTGACACAATCAAAGCTATCTTTACTAACCTTCTATTTGTTATTGGTGTAATTCTGTTGATTTATGGCTTTATTCAGGGTTCGCTGACGATTACACGCTCTCTGATTTTTGACCAATACCCTCTTAATTCATATGAAGAAACAAGATGTGAGTATGAATTTGCGGCTCCTAGAGAAATAGCCGGTGTCAATGAGGCCACTCTTTCAGGCGAAACGGCCAGTCCATCTCGACAAACTTATGAAGGTTGTCAGCAACAACTTGCTTATCAAAGAAAAATTAGACAAATAGAACATATAGTTGGCGCCGTAAGTACTTTCGTAGCCGGATTGATTTTGGTTATGAGTTTTAAACGATTTATTTTTGACAGATAATAATTGCCTACCAGTGGCTGGTTTATTGTTAATAAAATCATATGGTATAATTTCCGTCTGATCCAAAGACAGCACCTGCATTGTGCCGAGGAGATTAATTTTTCCCTTTGCTAATGTGTGTTGTTAAAACTAAATAGTGGTGGCTTTTGGTAGAAATTCATCAGCCCTACTCTATTTGGCCAAGCTGGTATCAGCAATAAAAACATATCGACAAAACAAACAAGGAGAAAAATGCCAAGCAAGCAAAACAAACAAGAGGTTGCGGAACTTAAAAAGAAAGTTGAGCAATCGGAATCAGTAATATTTGCTAAATACACTGGCTTGACCGTAATGCAGTTTAATGAGTTGCGACGTCGAATTAAGGAAGCTGGTGGCGAAATCGTGGTAGCCAAAAATCGTTTGGTTAATTTAGCACTGGGCGCACCCCAGGGTCTAGCCGATTTGCTTCAAGATCAATTATTTACTCTTTTCTCTTACGATGACCCAGTCAGCGCGATTAAAGAACTCTACAAATTCAAAGATGATAACGAAGCTGTTGAAATTCGCGGTGGTTGGTTTGAAGAAAAAGTTCTGGCAACTAACGATGTCGACCAGTTATCAAAGATTCCTGGCAAAACCGAATTACTTGGTCAACTAGTGAGAGGTATTCAAGGTCCAATTTATGGTCTGCGTAACAGTTTAAGTGCTGGTCCGCAAAATCTGGTCTTTGCCTTGCAGGCTTTGGCCAAACAAAAAGAAAGTGAACAAAAATAAAAACGCGATAGATTAAGAAGCTAACGCAAAAAAGGAGGAAAATATGGCTGATACATCTGCCAAGGTCCAAAAATTAGTGGACGCAATCAAGGAACTATCCTTAATGGAGGTTTCGGAACTTGTTAAGGCAATCGAAGATGAGTTTGGCGTTTCTGCCGCTCCGGTTATGATGGCCGGTGGCGCAATGCCAGCTGGCGAAGCCGCTGCCGCTGAGGAAAAAGATGAATTTGATGTCGTCTTAGCTGGCGCTGGTAGCAATAAGATTGCTGTCATTAAAGCTGTCCGAACCCTTAAACCCGACCTTGGTTTAGCCGATGCCAAGAAATTTGTGGAGTCCGCTCCTCAAACCATCTTGGAAGGCGCCAAGAAGGAAGATGCCGAAAAAGCTAAAGCCAGTTTAGAAGAAGCTGGTGCCACAGTCGAGCTTAAATAAGGCTAAATCCAACCCTAGTTATTTTTAACTTAGTAAATTGGGGTTAGAAAAGTTAGTGATTGTAGCGCCCTGGTCGCAAAAGCGACCAGGGCGCTAACTATTTCTATTCCATCGCCAAAAAATAAAAATTTAACCAATAAAATACACTTTCGTTATTATTTTTGAATAGTCATAAATTTAACGAAAAATTTGCCGTAATTAAGTATTTCCTTATTGACCCAAAGGCGATTTCTCTGATAGTCTGAGACTACTATTGATATGGTTTGCCGGCTGATCGGAGTGCTTTGAAATCGTTTGAAAGCCTCCCCTGCCTCGGACGGAACAGAAAAGGAGAAACATGAGTAACAGCCAATCGGCTAATAAGCTCGACATTAATGATTTACCAGATCTTCTAACGGTTAAGGAAGTAGCTGAGTTATTGCGTGTTTCGCCCCTCACAGTTAAGAGATGGGGAAAGCGCGGAAAATTACCTGCTATCCGGATCAACTCCAGAGGTGACAGACGTTATCGTAAGGAAGCGGTTTTGTGGTTGTTGGGTATTGATCCCAACGCTGAAATGGACGATCAAATTAGCGAATAACGTAGTTTTTCCACCTGATTGATTTTTTCCAAGCAACTGCAAACATTATTTGAGTATTGTTGTGGTTGGAGTTCATTGGTTGGAGCTTACTTTTTGTTTTGGTCTATTGGTCATTTTGTTGGTCGAAAGCTTGGTGATAATCACCAGCCAGATGAACTTTAACAGTCGAAGCTGTCGGCGCCAGCGCCAGGGTTCTTGCCATAAACGGTACAGCCATTCTAGGTGGAGTTTGGTTAGTAGCGGCGGGGGCGGGCGCAAGCTGGTGGCCGGACTCAAAACATCAACGCCGCCGCCGCAAACCATCACGATTTTAACTCCCATTTCAGCTAAAAAGTCGTGCCAGCGACTTGCCCAGGTTTCTTGCCAAGGTGCCCCAAAAGCCACAAAAATTATCTGTGGTTTAACCGTTTGTAATAAAGATTTCAAGTTTTTTTCTTCCTCTTCGGTTGGCTGAGCCACGTTCTGGTAGCCGGCGCTGGCCAGGCACCAGCCAATATCTGGATCGTACTGCCTGGCCAGCGCCTCAGCCGAACCAGGTTTAGCGCCTAATAAAAGAGTTGTAATCGCTTGCTTGGATGCCAGTTTTGGATTATTAGCCAACTTACTTGCTTTTTGTAGCCACCACTCTAGAACTTCTCTACCGGTTAATCGCTTAATAGATTTCTGATTTAACCACCGACTAGCTATCACCAACCCTACTCCATCAGCTAGCAGAACATCAGCCCACAATAAAAGCGTAAAAAAAGCTGGATTTTGTTGAGTCTGCACCACTTGTTCAGGATTTGGAGTAAAAATGACTACCGGCAACTTATTGGCTTCACCAGCCAACCACTCAAACCAGTGTTTTTCCCACAATTGTCGATTACCATTGTGTAGCTTATCAATTAATTGTCGCAAATTATTCATAAATCTTTCATAAATTTATCATTCTTGTTCAAATCGACTACCAGTAAAACGAGTTGCTTTTAGTTCCCCAATTAATTTTTTCATACCTAAAATTTCTACATTTCTAGGTAACACACCGATTGGCGACCCAGCAAGTTGACTAAAAATAGTGGCTAAAATGGGATCGTCATTGGCAATACTAATAATACCGCCCTCGACAGCAATAATGGTTCTAAACTCTCCAGGCAGCTTGATTAGGAATTGATCCCAACATTGACTAAAAAAACTGGCTAACTCATCGCGATTAGCATCCGCCAGATTACCTGGAAAAACAAAGTCTTGTTCATACTGAATGTGGCCAAAGGCGACCAGGCCCAACAATAAATGGTCATCATCCCACCAGCCAATCGCAAAACCAGCGGAAGCATTAATGGGCAGGCCGGCGCCCGCCGCCACCGCTAACAAGGGATTGACCGTTTCCACCTCGCGGGCGCCGGCCTGCCCTAGTACATACTGCCATAACTCCTGCATAAAAGGGCTAACCTGGCTTAGCTGACTTAAATAAACTCTTGGTTTAAGAAAGAAAGATTTGCCTAGAACGGCGTACATAACCGCACGCAGATATAAAATCGCTGCTGCTTCATCGAAAATCTCAACCGCCGAAAAAGGTACCACAACCTTTGCTTGTTTAAGTCCGGCGTGCTCAACCGGTCGAGCCTCCTGACCATAAGCCACAATTGAATACTTTGGCAGCTCAACTAGAACCCTGGTTGGAATCGCCAACGGCGGTTCATCCAAAACACTAACGTATGTATTTTGCTTGGTCGGAACGATAAAAACTTCGTTCTTAAATAGTGCGCGTGCCCAAAATGCCATATCTTAGTATAATCATTATGACATGACGAATTCACGCCGCCGTTTTCTTTGGACTGCTTTTGCCAGTTTGGTGGTTATTGCGGGAACTGCGATCGCTATCAATTTCGCCAAAGGTTACCGATTTTCTAGAGATAGCATTGTGGCTGGCAATGGTCTGTTAGTAGTAAATTCCGATCCCAAAGGAGCCAGAGTATTAGTTAATGATCGTTTTCTTACCGCTACCGATGACACTCTTTACCTCGATCCAGGCGAATACCAAGTAGAAATTCAAAAAGATGGTTATTTCCCCTGGAAAAAAGATGTTGTAGTTGAACAGGAAGTAGTTACCCAAGCTAATGCCCTACTCTTTCCCACTGCTCCAGGTCTGGCTCCAATCACCTTATCTGGGGCTTCTCAGCCAGCCCCATCGCCAGACGGACAAAAATTAGCCTATTACACCGCTTCGTCGTCGGCTCAGACTAAAAACGGCTACTACGTGCTTGAATTAGTTGATAATCCGCTGGCTTTCCAGCGTGGGCCGCGCCAAGTCAGCCGCTCGTCCGATCTTTTTCCCCCAGAAGAAACACAGATGATTTGGTCGCCAGACAGCACTCAAATTTTATTGGTATCACCTAGGAAAGCCGTCTTAATCGATCCTAGTAGATTAAATGAAGTTGACGAGCAAACAGATATTTCCTTCCAATTATCAACAATTTTTAGTCAATGGGAGGAAGAAATGTACCAACGTGATCGCGAGAGGTTGGTAAAATTTCCACTGGAAATCCAGCGTGTCGCCACCGCCAGCGCGGTCAATGTTTATTTCTCACCTGATGAAAAACGATTAATGTACACCGCNNCCGAATCTAGACAGACCAAAATCGGGAATATTTACATCTATGATCGCGATGAAGACAAGCAGTTTTGGCTAGGCGAAGATACTCAGTATCTATCCTGGACGCAACAAGGCGGAGAGTTGCCAAGTATGCAGCTGCCAATTAATTCTGAAGCTTCTGAAGCTAATGTCCAAACTAACAACGCACAACTTAATCAACCTGAGTCAGATCAAGCTGAAGAATCTGCAACCGCCTTTAATCCGCAAAAACAGCTTTTAAGCAGTGACCTATTTCGTTCGCAACCACTCAATCTCAAAGCATCTCCTTCTGCTTTTACGCGGTTACAAAGAGACGACATTGATGAAACCATATTAAATTTCCGCACCTACCACTCACCTCTTTACACCCACCGCTACCAGTGGTTTCCTAATTCCTGGCACATTTTATATCATGATGACACCAGCTTAACCTTACGCGAATACGATGGCACCAATATCGTTCGAGTCTTTTCTGGACCTTTTGACACCGGTTTTGTTTACCCCTGGCCAAACGGCTCACGACTGATCATTCGTACCAACCTCAACCAGGGAAACGACGTGCCAATCAATCTTTACACGATTAATTTGAAGTAATTAGTATTATTTCAAGTTTGAATAATTTTCGATCTATCGGGTTTGGGTAGATGGTTGTGGGTTACTACCATCAATAGAATTAGCTGGTTTAGGAAACATTTCGTTCCAGCGTTGTTGCAGCTCAGATAATTTAGCCTGCAAATCATTTAGTCTATTCGCAACAACTGTAGCTTTTGCCTCAATTTCACCAAATCTTTCTTGCAAGCTGACTTGTATCGGCAGGCCTGCCACCCTCTCTTGTGCACTCCTTAATCCTAATTCTAGACGTAATACCCTAGCCTCTGGGCTATTTGGGTCAATGTGAACAAAATGTTTTGGCTTTGTTGAATTTGACTCTGGAGTTGGTTGTTGAACTGCTGGTGGCTCAGTTTGTATGTTGGTATCAGTTTGATCGTCAACATCAGCTGCTTCTTTCGGAGAGCTCTTGCCTGCATTCTCAACTATCTTCTCTATTTGTATTCGTCCCCGTTCAGAAATAGACTCATCGAGCGTAAATCGAAAAGTTACCTCATCCGAATAAGTCAAATTAAAACTGACAACTGCCCCCTTACTCTTACCTCTTTGATTAAATTGCAATTCGCTAAGTTTAATGCCGGAGCGTGGCAATGTTTCAACAATCATTACGAGTTCCTCAGCGGTTAAAGATAACAATCTCCTGTTAGAGGGCAGGTTTTTTATTATGCTGACTGTATTAGATGGCATGTACTTTGCACTACTATTGTCTTTACTTTCGAGTTGCTCATACAAATAATTCCAAAATTCACGATTCAACAACCACTTAACAACATTGGCATAAAGATTTTTATCTTCAAGGCCTTCTTGTCTTAACCAGGGGGTATTGGAAGGTATTGCTCCTTTGTTAGCTTTTGAAGCTCTATCTTTCTCTTGCGCCTGAGGTGTATCGTTTTCATTGGGTTTAGTATTATCCTTACCAACATCACTTTCGGGTCTGGCCGAATCAACATTTGGTACTGATGCTGGTCCTGGGGTTATTTTTTCACTCATAATTGCACAAATTACTCTTTAGCGGTGCATTCTACCATTATTTAGTTACTTTTTAATCTGGCGGCGGGCGAACACCAGATTATAGTTCGTCCCAAAGAGAAGAAATAAGTTACAATACCCTGGTAGAAATCTGATCGATAATCTTTGAAAAGAGATTTGAGATCAGTCTAAAAGCCCTTGTAGTTTAACGGATAAAACAAGCGCCTCCTAAGCGCTAGATCCAGGTTCAATTCCTGGTGGGGGCACTTAACTAGTTACTTTTTAATCTGGCGGCGNNCGAACACCAGATTATAGTTCGTCCGCAGTAGTCCCTATGAAATTTTCTTAAGATTCTCAAATCTGTCTTTGTTGGCCAGGAGATCATAAGCTTTGGCCTTGGCTAACATAGTTATCGGAGCCGTAATTAACAAACCAACTACAAAAAACAACAAACCCAGTAAGTTCAAGACAAGAATAATTAATTCCAGGCCAAGCAAGTCCCATTTAACACCTTTGGTTATTTTGGCGCTCTCTTTGAGGGCGGCGATGGCTGGCATTTTTTTATCGACAGTCAAATACAAGGCAAACTGAAATTTTAGTTGCCAAATAATTCCAGGAATAATAAACAGCAAATAACCAAAAACCACAATTATGGTCAGTAAAACGTAAACAACCAGATAGCGCAGCAAGTCAGCCGGAGAGCAAAGAAAACTTTTCCAACCTGTTTTTTGACCGCGAGATTCATTGATTGCAACATTAATCAAACCGCGATTGATAACTAAACCGGTAATAACAGCTATGAAGCTAAGAATTACAAAAAAAGCGGATCCTTCAGTAAAAAATTCGGTAGCTAGCCATCGCGGAAAAGCCGCAATCATCATTGCAATGGTTAATAAAATAATTAAATACAACGCCCTCTGTCTAAATCTTTGCCAACCTGCGCTTAGTGCAGTGCTAGTTAAATATCTATCTTGCGCATTCGAAACTGGCGAACTTAAACTAAAATCAGGCATAATTGTATTCTAGAGAATTAGTTACACAACAATCAAGAGCTGGGCCAACTCTTGATTGAAGTTCGTCCCTATGAAAAAGCTATCACCCGAATCACTCGAATTTGCAGCCAATGCTTCAATTGGAATAATTGGAGGATTTCTAGGATCAGAGATTTTTAGCTTTACAATTAGAAATAAAATGACAAGCGATGCAGAGATAATCATTGCTGCAACTCTTGGAGCTCTTGCAGGTATCGCTGCAGTAAAAGAGAAACAAACTAAACACTTAAAATATCCGAAAAAAGATTCTAATTTGTTCTCTCTTGAAGATGATGGGTTGCCTTTTCAAGATGACGAAACTAGATGAATTGATCAGCAATTTATTCAAACGCTTGCTGCAATATTATTAAATGTATAATAATCCTGCCTAATAATAGGCAACTTACAATAAATTTGTACACGGGATGTAGCGCAGATGGTAGCGCGCAGCGTTCGGGACGCTGAGGTCGCTGGTTCGAGTCCAGTCATCCCGACTTATTTAGTTACTTTTTAACCGAGAGCTGGCTCAACTCCTGATTATAGTTCGTCCTCCCCAGACGTTCTTCTCTTTAACTCCTTTTGAATTAGCTCCATTTCTACTTGATACTGGGGTAAGTGGTATGCATTCAAAAGAGCCAACCTTACTCGTAATTGACTTTTAGAAATCCCCCTAACCGAGGCTTCGGTAACTGGTAATGTAATTTTTTGGGCAAATTCTGGACTAAGTGACATAAAAAAATTCCCAATAACTTAGTTTATAAAAATTAATTAAACAAATACAACAATAAAATTCTACTAACCCTTTGTAGAATGATCTGTTTATCTTCTATCTGTTTCATCAGGTAGTACTCTATCGATTAATTCATCAATGGTGGTATCAAACATTGCTGCTATGTTAAATATTACTTCTAAATTGGGGTTTCTTAAAGTTTCAAATCTCAATCTATTTAGAGCAGCTAATCCTTTTTTAAGGTTAACTTTTTTTTATTGTCTGCTTGCCACTGCAAAACGTATGGCTCAAGATCTTTCAGTCTCCTTTTTAGTTACTTTTTAATCAAGTGCTGACCCAGCTCCTGATTATAGTTCGTCCTTCTCAAGTATCCTACCTTGCCCTTCTCTCATCATTATGGCTATGATAAAAGATGCTGTTTTAACAATTCTTAACAATGCCTTAATACCTTGATTATAAGTTTATGACGAAAATTATTAAGTTACCACAATTATTTTTGTTTTCGATTTCTAGCGATTATTATCGATTGCAGTCATCAGATAAAAATTTATATTTGCAACCTTTGCGAGGTCTGTTCAATAACAATTGTCGGTTTTAACACAAATAGAAAACAAAAATGGCCAGAATAACAAACAACCGTCGGGATAAAAATAAAAAGCGCCAATTTGGGAAAAAAGCTTGGGGTGGTAGCGCGCGCGCTGCGCGCGCGCCTCACAAAAACAAGCATCCAGGCCGTAAGAGCAACCAAACAAAACTACTGGCCAACCTACCTTTTGGACTATCGCCTCGCTGGCTAGCCACCATCCTAATGTTAGTTAACGTAATTTTTTGGGGAGCAGCGCTACCAATTTCCAAGTTTGCTTTAGATGACAGTACAGCTTTTAGATTCCTGCTTTATCGCTTCTCGTTAGCCGCGATTTTTAGCTTACCAATTTTGCTGATTTATTGGAAAAAATTGCGACCTAAATTTTTTAACATCAGCAAAATTGTGGTTTTAGAAACTCTCGGCACCTCGATTGCGTTAGGCAGCTTATATTTTGGGTTAAAACAAACATCGGCACTAGAGGCAAGTTTGTTAGTAACCACTATCCCGGTTTTTGTCACTTTAGGAGGAATTTTTTTTCTTGGCGAAAAACAAAACGGATACGAATGGGTTGGCTTGTTTTTAGCCCTAACCGGTAGTATTTTTCTGGTTTTTGAACCACTAATTAGTGGCAATGGTCATTACAATAGAGGCACAGTTGTGGGCAATAGTTGGATTATGTTTAGCAACATCGTTACGGCGGCCTATTATCTGCTGGCGAAAAAACACTATCAGCGGTTGCCCAAACTTTTCGTGGCTAGTGTAAGTTTTTGGGTAGGGATGGTTACATTTTTGATCTTGGCTTGGTGGGAATTAAATCAAGGCTGGTCTGGTCTGACTAATACAATTGTGGCTGATTTACTAGTTCCTTCTGTCTGGTGGCCGTCGCTCTATATGGCGATTTTTGGTTCAATTATCGGTCTAACGGCATATATTGCTGGACAAAATTTCATCGAAGCCTCAGAAGCAAGTTATTTTTCCTATCTCCAGCCAATGGTCTATATTCCCCTTTCCTTCTACCTGCACGACGAGTTATTAACCTGGGGAATGGGCTTGGCAATCGCCATTATTATGGTGGGCGTCTTGATTGCCGAAATTAGATGGTCAAGGGTCAAAGTCTAGCTGGCGTTTTACCATGATCAAGTGTTGACAGCTAAATTAATTCGAGTCTGAATCAAAAGTAGTCGAAAATTGTTTTGGTAAAACTATCAGTACCAAACAATCATCTGATTTAAGCACCTCGTTCTTCTTCACTGTAGATCAAAAGATCAACCGCGCTGGCATAATCAAATAGCTCGTTATCGGCAAAAAGAATGTTAATTTCCTTGTCGGCCGATTCAATAGAATCTGAAGCGTGAATGAGATTGTTGGAGACCGACATCGCAAAATCACCGCGAATCGAGCCACCTTCTGCTTCCCTGCCCTTAGTCACACCAACTAGTTTACGAATGGTATCGATAGCATCAAGGCCATCCCAAACCATTGCGATGACCGGTGTTTGCATCATAAATCCCTTAAGCTTGGGGAAAAATGGCTTATCTTTATGATGAGCATACCACTCATCAAGTTGTTGATCAGTCAATTTGGTCATCTTGAGACCGGCTAACTTGAGACCTTTTCGCTCAAAACGATTAATTATTTCACCGATTAGACCTCTTTGCAGGCCATCCGGTTTAACCAAAACCGCAGATCTTTGCATAACACCTCCTTTTTTCCCAATTAGCTACTAATTTTAGCCACTAATTATTTATTTCCATTTTATCTCATCTGGCTGATAAGGTCCGATTAAAGCGAGCCTTAATTCCTCAGCTTTAAACAAATCATTAGCCACTTGATTGAGTTGTTCCAGATTAATAGCTTCAAGCCGTTTGATAACTTCCTGCTCCGACTCCACCACATTTTCTAGAAGCAAGCGCAGACCATACCAATAAGCCACACTTTGTGTGTCCTCAAGTTCCAACAATAAACTGCCGATCATATTTTGCTTGGCACCTTGAAGTTCTTTCTCTTTAACCGGACGGTTGCCGATAACATTTAAAACTTCTTGCTTGGCGGCAACTATCGCCTCCTCGATTCGGTTGGGATCAACACCAGCGCTGACAAAGAAACTGCCGGCATCGTGATAAAAATCGGTGCCACTGCGAATGTAGTAACACAGACCGCGTTTGTCGCGAATTTCGGTAAATAGACGCGAACTCATTGTCCGACCAAGTAGGTTTGACAAAACACTTAAGGTATACTTTCTGCTGTCATTTCTGGAAAAAGAAGGCATTCCGAGTACAAAATGTGCCTGCTCGGTTTCCTTGAAAACTATCTTTTCTTGCATATTCCCGTACGGTTGTTGATGGAAAAATTCACTCTGATCTCTAGCTTGTCTCTCAGCTCCACCCTTGGAAAAAGCGGTTTCAACTTTCTCTATCAGCTGATCATCGCCGACCACTGATTCATCGCCAGCCACAACCAAAACCACATTTTTAAAACCATACCAATTATTGATATATTCCACAAAATTATCGCGAGTTAGCTTAGAAATGGTATCTTTCTCCCCCAGGACTTCACCAGCCAAAGATGAACCTTGGTATAACAACTCATCGTAAACATCACCGATGCGACGCATCGGCATATCCTCATACATATTAATTTCTTCTTTAATAACTTGAGCCTCTCGACTAATATCCTCTGGACGAAGCAAGGGTGTACATAACATATCACTCACAACGTGCAGAGCAGTA
>DBQK01000004.1:2110-9131 GCA_002305195.1 Patescibacteria group bacterium UBA1396 | reverse complement strand
GATGCTATCAAAAAAGTTAGAGAAAAACACAAAAATCTCTGGATGATGATTCCTTTTATTAGAAATGTTGGCGAGCTTGAAGCGGTGAAGTCACTGATTTACAAATCCGGCTTGCGTCGCAGTTCAAGCTTCAAACTGTGGATGATGGCTGAAATTCCCGAGAACGTGCTAATGATCGAGGATTACATTAACAGCGGTATTGACGGCATCTCGGTTGGGACTAATGATTTGACAATGCTAATGCTCGGCACTGACCGAGACAACGAAAATGTGGCATCAGAATATGACGAAACCCATCCTTCAGTAATGTGGGCACTCGAAAGATTAATTCGCAAAGCCAGACAGGGTGGCGTGACAATTTCGGTTTGCGGCCAGGCACCAACTACCCATCACGCGATGCTGGAAAAATTAGTAGAATGGGGTGTAACTTCGGTTTCGGTCACACCTGATGCCATTTATTCGGCCAGAGAAATTATCGCCGAAGTTGAAGACAGAAAAAAAGGAAAGTAATTAATAATGCCTTCAATTACTTCTGTAACCGGCAGACAAATTTTAGATTCCAGAGGTAGACCAACTGTTGAGGCCACTGTGCTTTTGTCAGATGGTACGGCTGCTTCTTCATCGGTGCCCTCAGGTGCAATTAGTAATGAAAAATTTGAGGCCTATGAGCTTCGTGACCAAGACCCCACCCAGTATTTTGGCTTGGGTGTTCAAAAAGCAGTTGAGTTAATCAATACCGAAATTAATCAGAAATTAGCTGGTTTAGATCCTCTTTATCAAACAACGGTGGATCAAACTTTAGTTGATCTAGACGGAACAAAAAACAAATCACGCTTGGGCGGCAACACCATCCTGGCAGTTTCTCAAGCGGTGGCCAAGGTGGCGGCCGCCTCCTTACGACTACCTTTATTTGTTTATATCAAAGAAAAATACCAGTTAATCTCGGCCTACCGGATTCCCACCCCTATTTTTAACCTAATAAACGGCGGCCGCCACGGAGCCGGAACATTAGACTTTCAAGAATTCCAATTGGTGCCGGCAAGTCATTTGCCTTATTCACAAGCACTCAAGATAGGTGCCGAAATGTTTATGTCTATTGAAAATATTTTGGAACAAAAAGGTGCTTTAACAACGGTTGGGTTGGAGGGCGGCTTCTCACCAAACCTGGCAAACAACACCGATGCCCTTGAAATTTTCCAAGAAGCTGCTAAGCAAACTCAATACGCACTATCTAAGGATGCTTTTCTAGGTATCGATATTGGACCCACTAATTTCCATAAAAACGGTAAATTCACTATTAAAGATCGCTCCCAACCGATGGGAACTAAGGATTTTATTAAGTATCTTAAGCAACTACACGAACAATATCGGGTTTTTTCATTTGAAGATCCACTTTTACCGGATGATTGGAACAATTGGAAAACCTTAACTGCCGAGATTGGTCAAACCGCCATGATTATGGCTGACGATCTAATCGTCACTAATAAAACCTTGCTCAAAAAAGCTATTGAAGAGAAAGCCTGTAATTCTTTGGTAATTAAACCTAATCGAGCCGGCACCATCACCGAAACTGTTGAAATTGTTAGTATCGCTAAAAAAGCCGGTTGGCACACCATTATGTCCCATCGTTCGAGTGAAACAACTGACGATGTGCTAGCCGATGTTGCGGTTGGTGTGGGTACTGATTACGTTAAGTTCGGCGCCACTTCCAGAGGTGAAAGGGTTGTCAAATACAACCGCCTACTCAGAATTGAAGAAATACTAAAAACATCGGCCCAACCTGCCAAACCTGATCAAGCTGATCAATCTGCACCCACTAATCACCCTGCACCTCAACCGGTTCAACCAGCTCAAATGAATGAAGTAGTTGCACCACCCCAGCAAACACAGCCTGTTCAGCAACCACAAGTGCCAGAGGTTTCAGTTCCAAGTACAATGCCAACTTCCCCAACAGAACAGCCATCACACACGCCAATGACCAATCAAGTACCACCCCAGACAGTCACCAGTCAGGCAGAAACTAGCCTCGGTGCTCCAGATCAATCTGCGGTTAATATTCAAAACCAACCATCAACTTCACCCCCAACTCAATCTCCGGTTCAGACCGAGGCACAATCGTCAGTCCAGCCCACAGCTCAACTCGTTACCCAACAAACAGCTCGGCCTGTAACTGAAAGAAGCACCAATCAACCATTACCACAACCAGCGGCCCAACCAACTTCAGCGGCAGAACCTGTATTAACGATTAACCAGCCCAGCACACAAAACTTGAGTCAACCACAAAAACAAGCGCCCTTAGCCGCTCAACAGCCAAGTAGTGATCAGTCCGCCTCAACAGTGGAAACGGTTGTAAATGAGGCCAAATCGCCAGAAGAAACCATATCTGAAAACTCACCAAAAACCCCAGAAGAAGTATTGCCAACCCCAGCAGAGGTTTTCGGTGATTTAACCGAAGAAGAACAAGAAATCGCCAATCAATTGAAAGCCGAAAGCGAAGTGACTATCAACGAGCAATCATCGGCCACAGTCGGTCCAGCCAAACCAGCTCAGACCTCTACACCAGATATCAATTTAGACAATGTTCAGGACAGTATTAATGAATTAGCTCAAATTGCCCAACAAAAACTTCAATCAGAAACAACGGAAGTTAAAACACCAGGTGACTCTGCACAATCAGGCCAACAAGCGGCTGACCAGCCAGTTTCAACGGCTAAAACACCAGTGTCAGCGCCGGCACAAGAGTCAGTTCAGGCACAACCGGAACTGTCATCAGCACCCAACCCGAGTCCAACTACTAAACAAGCATTAGAAAACCTAACCCAACCAACGGTTAATGAACCATCTCTCCCAGAAACAAATAATGACTCGGCAGGATTACCTAAGCCAGTTCCCCCTCAGACTACTAGTAATTAACAATAAACTAAGCTACTTCAAGACCATCGGTTTCAATTAGCGCAATAATGAACTTATCGATAAAATTCGTGCATATAATATTTGATCCGAGCGATCACTTGATTTAATTCATACTCATTGGTGATACTAAACATTTCTTCCTTACTACCTCTTTCGTTGGGGAAAATTAAATCCAGAAAGACCAGAGGATGATAGCGTTCTTTGTGGCGTCTTAACTGATCAACCACTTCTTTATGTTGCAAATAACTTTCGGTTTTACGATTAACATTGGCAAAAATAAATTCAGTCCGGTTCTGGTAGCGCAAGCGTAACTGATCATCATAGATCAGTTTTTCATAAAGTTCCTTGGTCCAGGAATTTTCACGGTCTTCCTTAGAATGCCGCCAATAAAGCACAATTAGTCGCTTGAGGTTATTAGTCTGAATTGCCATTTACTAATGATTATACCGTCTAACATTGCTATAATTTAGCTTATGGAATTTGATCGCTTAGTTGTTGGTTTCTTAGTCGATGAGGTAGTTGGTGGTTTTTTTATTTCGGTGCCACCTGGACACATTGCTTGTGTCTATGATCGCGGTCGGGGAGTATTGCCCAGAGTCTGGGGTCCAGGTCTCCATCTAAAAATTCCTTTCTGGCAAGTTGCCAAGTTGTTTAATGCTCAAATACTAGAATATGCTATCAGGCGAGGCTTTGACGCCCAGAGAAGGGGAGAAGAACTAGGAGATGAGCCAATCATTACTCAAACTGCGGATGGTCAAACCATTTCTATCGAAGGTTCTGTCTTGTTTAGAATTGACAAGCACAACGCTCCTGAGCTCTGGGAAAATATTGGCGATAAATTTGTTTCCAAAGTAGTCAGGCCGATCTCTAGATCAAGAATCTCGGCTATCTTCTCTAAAATGACAATTGATGAAATAACTTCTCAGCGCACTGAACTCGAACAAGGCGTTAAAAACGAGCTGTTGCACTATTTTGAGGATAAAGGAATCAATTGTGAGGGATTTCTGCTTTCTGAGGTCAGAATTCTAAACCCCAAAGGTCAAGATCAGGTCGTGGTTCAAGAGGAGACTTCCATTCATAGTAATATGGAAAATTCTGATGGTCAGCCCGCGCAACAAATATTCTCAAATTCTTAGTCAGAAAATTTAACTACTTTCTAACCTTATTTTTACTGTTTAACCATTAATAAGTGTAACAATCTTAGTCGTAAGATTGAAATTGGCCGGTGGGCGCTTGACTGTTTATCTCTGTTAGTCCAGGCAAAATAAGCGGGTGGGAGGACGTATGGTTAAGAATAAAAAGTTTGGTACTAAAACTTTAAAGTATTACCAAAAAGAATTGCCTACACTAGGAAAAAAGATTAGAGAAGCTAGAAAAGCTAAGCACATTACCCAAAGCCAATTAGCTAAAATGATTGGTTTGTCCGATAAAAGTATTTCGGCTATCGAGGTAGGCCGCACCGAACCTTCTATTACAAAAATGCAGGCGATTGCCAGTGTTTTGGGCAAATCACTTAATTATTTTTCTACCGATCAAGATCGATATTACTTACTGGAAAAGAAAATCGACCAGTTAATAGAGGAGTTACTAGCCTTTCGTGGCCAAATTTAATTGAGCTGATTAGATTCTTTTTTTAAGAAATTAAAATGAGTTATTTATTATTAGTTATGATTTATATTCTTGTAAAGACGCTCCAAAATGAAAATAATATTGGGTAAAAATTATCCCTACCTGTTCTAGTCTTACCAGGTATAATGAACCTTATTCTCTTCCAGTGGAGGTGTCGCCTAGCGGTCAATGGCACACGCCTGGAAAGCGTGATCCTTCGGGATACGTGGGTTCGAATCCCACCACCTCCGCACTATAAAAATTAGCTTTAAGTAAAGATGTTTTATTTTAAAGAATAAATATCTAGCTGAAAAATGCCAGTATTATCCGTGCTAAAATAATTATCATGGTTGATGTATCACCGCAGCCAAAAAATAGTAATAATTCTGAGAGTAATTTACAGTCAGAACAGTTTGAAGAACTAGCTGATAGTCAAGAATTCAATTTTAGTTCAACACCAAAGTTATTTCAAAAAATAATCTGGTTTTTAAAGAAAAGTACCACCGATAAATCTGCAATGTCAGTAGCTATTTTAACAACAATAACTATTTTAGTCGCTGTAAGTGTCTTAATTTTTCAACCAAAGATGGGGGCCAATGAGCCATCAGACTCTTTGTCAAAGTCAGATGATTCTCAACTAGAGAACGATTTAGGGGGTTACTCCAAAATTGTAAAATTTGGATCGAGAGAAATCAGCGATCATAATGATAATGAAAAAGCCAATGTTGTTGAATCACCCACACCAAGTCCCTCTCCAACTATTACTTCAACAGAAAAGTATAACTTAGTTTTTCATTCAGACTACCCCCGCATTCACGTTGAAAGAATTATGCCTGATTTGATTCAGTCTGCTCCAGAGAATTCGGTTGTTAGTACGCCTGACAAGACTTCTTTTTACTATAGATATGAACAAATAACCAATGATTACAATTTGAATGAATTTGTAGACAACAAAGCTATTTTAAATCAAGGAGATAAACTTTCTACCAGGGTTGTGGTAGAAAACGAGGGTGAAATTACATCGCCAGAACAAACTATCATGGCTATTTTGACTTATAGTGATGGAACGGAAGCAAAACACGGATTTTGGATACCTGCCTTGGACCCTGGACAGCAGTCGCCAGAATTAACTTTTTTACCAGAAATGGTTTACTCGATAGACACTGTCTACAGCAAAAGTGGTAAAGTAAAAATGCAATGGATTCTTGATTCAAACAATAGTCCAGATCAAGACGTCTCAACTAACAAAATAATTGAGTTTCAATACTCAATCTTGCCTGATAAAACCCCTCCTTATTTGGAAATTTATGACTCAGCAATTAGGCAAGTTAATGAGAGCGGAAGCAAACAAGTTTGCTACGACCCGCGACAAGTTCATACTAGAGATAATTTAGATGCAGTAGATGGTGAAAATAGAAGCAGAAGAACAGAGATTAGATACAAAACAGATGGTATGCCATTCAGTGAGTGGGACTCATTTGACCAACATGCCGATAAATATTTTGAAAAACAATGCAAAGAAGCTATCATCGGAGAACTATACTTCATAACCTTTGAATCAAGGGATGAATCCAATAACATAACCTCTCTTACAAAAAGCATCATTGCACAATAATTTTTTATCCCTTTCAAAAGTCAGCTATGGGTACCATAAAGAATTTTCCCTTCCCAACCGCCTTAGTTGTTGGCCGCTGGCAACCGTTTCATAATGGCCACCTGTATTTAATTAAAGAAACCCTGAAAATCTCCAAAAGGGCAATCATTGTTGTTGGCTCGTCTAATGCGACTGACAAAAATAATCCCCTTAACTATCAAGATAGAGAGAAGCTTCTGAAAAAAGTTATCGGTAAGGAAAAAATTGCGGATCGAGTCGCCAAAATTTTTGCTCTACCTGATTATCCTGATGATAAAACCTGGGTCAAGGAGCTAGTTCGTAGGGCAGGAGAATTCCAAGTCGTTATCGGCAATAATGAGTGGACAAATAGGGTGCTACAGCAAGCTGGCTACCAAGTCATAACCATTCCTGAGTTGGATCGACAACGCTTACAAGGTACTGCCATACGCCAAAGTGTAAAACAAAACAGAACCTGGCAAGACAAAGTGCCAAATTATCTGGCAGACGATTTAGAAAAGCTTTTGCCTAGCAGCTAGTTTATAGACCAACCTTAGCGGCAGCTTCTTTGGCGGCGCTAACAAACGCTTCCAAATCCTCTTGGGTATGTGTAGCACTAATCTGCACCCGCAGTTCGTCTTTACCCTTGGGCACCACTGGGAAATTAATATTGGTTACTAGGAACCCTCTATCATATAGCTCTTGTTTAAGCTGTTTGGTTTTTTGAGTGTCACCGATAAACCAAGGTTGAATTGGATGATCTGATTCAGCCGCAAAACTAAAGCCAGCTTCCTTCATAGCTTGTTTAAACCAAGTTATATTTTGTCGCAGGTTTCTGAGCAACTCCTGACCAGCTGACTGGCTCATAAAATTAACCGAAGCTAAAGC
>DBQK01000004.1:0-2015 GCA_002305195.1 Patescibacteria group bacterium UBA1396 | reverse complement strand
CCGATGCCATGGCAATCGTCAACTACCAGCCAAACGCCCTGAGGATAGATATCTTCAAACTCGGCGATAACCTCCTTGAGAGCCTTTAGGTCTTGATATTCACCCAACATACTGAAAATACCATCGGTAACTACAATAACTCGGTTCCATTTTCCTTGGTTTTCGGTTAGAACGCGGCGTAGATCCGCAGCATCTAGATGTTTAAAGATTGCTTTCTGATCTTTTTCCAGACCAGCAATTCTTATACCGTCAATAATACTGCGGTGGTTAAGTTCATCAGAAACTACCAAAACTTTATCATCAACTAATGAATCCCTGCTTTGGCCTTTAAGCAGGCAAAAAAGCACCGCCATATTAGTAGCAAAGGCCGAGGAAAAGACCATTGCGTCATCTCGACCGTGAAATTTAGCTAAAGCCTGTTCCAGCTGGCGATGAACCGCCAAGCTACCCGAAATAAATCTAACCGCCCCTGGACCGGCGCCGAATTTTTCACTGGCAGCTTGTTCGCCAGCTTTAACTTCTGGACGAAAACGCAAACCTAGATAGTCATTGGAGTTAAAGATTCTAAATTCCTTACCACCGATAATGGCTCTAGGTGCAGGATGATCGGTAAAACCTTCAATAACCACTTCTGAGCGCTTGGTGGTTCCTGCCTGGTCAACCCGCTCAACTTCCTGTTTTAGTAAATCAATAAATGCTTGTTTGGACATAATTATCTTTCCTTTTCTGTTGGCAGTCTTAAGTGCTAGTCATATAAGACAATTTAATTTTACTCCTACTGACTTGCCAGCTTTTGTTTGATTTTCTCATATAGTTCTTGAGCCATCTCCTCCAGACCATAAACGTGAGTCCAACCCCAGTCTTCACGGGCTTGGCTATCATCAATGGTTTTTGGCCAGCTTTCGGCGATTTGCTGACGGAAGTCAGGCTCATATTTCATTTGAAATCCTGGTGATAGCTTGGCTACTTCAGCAGCTAATTGCTCAGGACTAAAACTCACCGCGGCAAAGTTGTAGCTGGTTCTGACCGAAATTTTGTCAGCATCGGCAGCCATTAATTCGATAGTACCGCGAATAGCGTCATCAAGATACATCATTGGTAAAACAGCATCTGGCTTGAGAAAACAAGTGTAGGCGTTATCTTTAATTGCACCGTAAAAAATATGGATAGCGTATTCAGTAGTACCATCTCCAGGGGAGGCTCGCCAACCGTTTAGGCCTGGGTAACGTAAACTGCGGACGTCGACACCCCAACGTTTAAAATAATATTGGCATAAAAGCTCGCCGGCCACTTTGGTTACTCCATACATTGAGGTTGGTTCCAGTGAGGTGTGTTGAGGCACATTTTCCTTGGGAGTTGATGGACCAAAGGCGGCAATTGAACTTGGCCAAAAAACTCGCAAGTTTTTTTCTTTGGCTAAATCCAATACAGAGCGTAAGCCATTGACGTTAACGTCCCAGGCTCGTTGAGGATCTTTTTCGCCACCAGCAGATAATAATCCTGCTAAATGATATATCTCATTAATTTGATATTTATCGATTAAACTGGACAGTAAATTAAAATCGGTAACATCACCTTTCTCCAATATACCTTCAAAATTGGGGTCAACCGTCTGGCGAGCCAGCGCCACCACAGAATCAGTACCAAGTTCTTTTTGTAAAGCGGGGACTAGTTCACTGCCAACCAAACCAAAAGCGCCAGTGACCAATACTTTCTTCATATCTGTCCTTTCTCTGATTGTTTGACAACCATCAGACAGTACATTCTACCAAGCTAACCATCCTGATACCAGACGACCTACTAAAGAGGGATAAAAATTATTTATTTATTAATCAAAGTTTTGGAAATTATTGTGTAAAGATACTGAGCGACATTGGTTTGATTACGATATACTAAGCACCAAAGCTGACCAACCGAATATGTCCCAAATCCAAGAAATTAAAGATCGACTAGATATCATCGAGATTATTGGCGAAAAAATTCAGCTACAACGCAGTGGGAAAAATTTTCGGGCG
>DBQK01000003.1 GCA_002305195.1 Patescibacteria group bacterium UBA1396 | reverse complement strand
CAAAACCTTTAATTTACGATATTTTTCTTTAAACTCCAAAGTCTTTTTGGTTCTTATTGCCGAAATAATCTCATTAAGAAATTCTTCCCCCATGCAATAATTTAATTTGACTTCTGGATTATTTCTCAAAACGGCATTCCCTATAGACTGCATTAGATGTGTTTTGCCAACCCCCACCCCTCCCCAGAGAAAAAGAGGGTTGTAGACTTGTCCAGGACTGGCTGCTACTGCACTAGCGGCGGCGTAGGCCATTTCATTGGAGCCGGAAACCGCAAAACTATCAAAGGTGTAGTCTTCTCTAAGGTGAGCCTTTTGCGCCGCCAACTTATACCTGTCCACTGTTGGCATAATTATTTGTGAGTCGGAAAAAAGAGAGGGGGTTGATTGATTAGAATTTTGTGAACCTCTACTTTTTGTATGGGTGTCTGAATAATTTGGTCTGTTAGTGGGAGGAAAGTTTTTTGTAGACAAACCGTTACTTTCTACACTATCTTGATCTTTGGTTGGTAAATTGGATTCTTGCTGATTTAAGTCGTTGTTTTTATTGAAATTCGAGTTCTCCTGATGGTTATTATCCTCAACTGGCTTTAAAACTTCATCACTAGCTGACTGGAACACCAGATCACATTGTTTATTGGTTGATTTATCGATAATTTGTTTTATTTGAGCATAGCAGCGCAACTCAGCTTGTTGAGCAACGTAAGGGCTATCAGCTGTTAAATGAACAATGGCTCGATCCTCACCAACCTTTTCAATTTGACTTAGTTTAAGAGGCTTGATCCAGGTGGAAAAAACCATCGACGACATTGATTTTGATAAATCCTTAAGTACTTGAGCCCAAATAAGTTCTGGTTTTAAGATAGGCATAGTGTTTTTTAGTTTTTCCTTTAGCGAGCTAGCTGGTTAATTAATCAGTTAGTTGGCTAGTTAGATGCGATCAGTTATTTGGTTGGTCAAACAACTGTACCGATAGAATTTATCCGAGCAGAGATAAATGAGCAGTTTGTAGCCTGGTTGTTTATGGTTAATGGCGATGGCAATGAGGTTGGTTGGGCTTTTTTGTTAATTACTCTTTTTAATTACCCCGCCTACTCCACTAACAGTTATCCACAATATATCCACATTGGTGGGTGGTTGGCAAGAGGGAAGGGGGGGGTGATGAGTACATTGTTTGCAAACTAGTTCATCCTAGCTGATCTTATATTTTTATGTCCTTTCTTGATATAGTAAGAAGTTATAGGAAGATAAGATGAAAAGTAATAGAAATGCTATTATTTGAGTGGGATTAAACTAGTGGAGGATATTATGAGTATTGATAAGAATGGGCCAGTCTTGGGTAAAGCTGATGAAGAAGGTAATGGCTCAAACGGAACTAAGGACGGGAATATTTCTCAAGAAGTCATTCCCATTAACGAATATATAATCGGTATCGCTGGGCAAGTGGATTGGTCTGGTGGAATTAGACCAGTTATTGACAAGGCGAGGTTGGTTGTTGGGGAAATGGTGGATGATGAGCAAAAACAAGCAGGATGGGTAATCGATGAATTCGAAAGAACTTATGAACAGACAATTGATTCAGCTATAAGAACAATTATTAATCATCATATCTTAGACAGGAATGAACTTGTAAAAAATATTATTTTTAAACTTACAAATAAAGATGATCTTTCAGGATTAACACTAGATGCAGAAGCTACAGACGACACGGAGGAAGGTATTAGGAACTTTCTAGAAGAAAATATAAGACCAGAAATTATTATTGATAGGTTTAAAAACTTAAACATCACCCCACCTGAGACTCCAATAGATCGGGCAGAAAAAAACAATTTTCCAGTTGATTTGGAAAATATTGAAACACCTGTTGGGAAACAAGATGAAGCGGATACTTCTTCAGGAGATGAGATGGCAAGTCTTTATCAACGACTAAGTGATGAAGCTGATCAATCTATGAAGACTGCAGAGAAGGTTGTAGATAAAGTGGAGGGAGTGGGTATCGATTTTCTTAAGACCATTTTTGCAATTGGGTCATATTCAAATATACTACAAGGCGGAGCGGAAACCCTTGATGAAACAAAGGAAAATATAACTCTAAGAGCAATAGAGAAAGCTACTAGACCAGAGGGTAATGCCCATACCTTTTACAGTCTTTTGGCGCAAGATGACGAAAACTCACTAGAAACATTTGAAGGAGACAAAGAGATAAAGTCGAAAATTGAAGCAAAACTTCAGGCCATTGAGGAATCTGAGGGTCAAGGCAGAAAAGTGCTTGTTGATAACTTTAAGAAAGTACTATCAAGGGCGGTCAAACTTTCCACAGGAGGAGAGGAAGTTAATCCTCAAGACATGAATATTTCCGCCGATGTAATTCAATCAATACTACTTAAAACCGAGAGATTAAATAAATAATAGCTGTGAATTGTTTAGCAATATATATCATAGATGGTAAAATCAATTTATGCCGACAAGGAAAGGTTTAGAAACTCCCCAATATGTTAGAAATGAGCTTTCAGCACTCATTTCTAGATTTGGCGTTAAGTTTGATAGTCTTTCTGAAGAATCTAAAAAGATTGTTACCGAGTTGATTAAGTTGAAAAATCTTTCTGAGGACGAGCAGAAAAGATCTCTTAACGATGTTGGACTTATTATTAGTAACAAGTTAGCTAATATCAACGAAAAAATTACTGATATTGAGAACCAAATTGCTGTTTTAGAACAATTTTCATCTGTTGATACAACTTCAGAAGATAGGGCAAATCAACTTAGAGCGTCGGTTGTCGACCTAACAACTGAAGGAAATTTTCTCGGAGAAATTTATCAGTTTATTCAAGATAATGATCTTGCACAAATTGTTGATTTTGTAAGAGATGATGCTCTATCTCAAATGAATAAGGAATTGGATAAGAAGAAAGCAGGCGTTGCTCAAGAGACCAGGGAAAAACTTAGAAATAACCAGGGTCTAAGATTCTTGGAACAATCAGGGTTTGACCCTGAAATTTTATACTTGGATACAACTCAGATAGAAGATATAAATGAGAGACAGAAAAGAGTTGAGGAAAAGTATAGATATATTGAATCCGCAATTATTTCAAGCCTATTTAGTTCTATTGCGTTAATAACAAACCCCAACACCCTAATGCTGCCGGAGCCATCCAGTATTCAACTGGAAATACCGCCCATTGGGGGGCAAGACACCAGGACTTTTGGATTAACAACACTGGTTGAACAAATTGGACTTGCGGCTCTAGAAACAGAGCAAATTAGAGTTGGGGAATTAAAGACACATGTTAATGAATGGCTTGATACTATGTCCAGTTGGATTGCTAGTTTTAAAGCATTTGCAAAAGCGGAAAATATACCTGATCTAATTAACGCGATACCCGATTCAGCCGGAACAGAGTTTTTGAACCCCAGTTGGTTATGGGATAGTGAGGTTGGCAGAACTGCTTTGTCAGATGCTCCCCCTCTAATGGTTCGTTTAAAGAAGGAAAAAGAGGATGGTACCAAATTTTTTGAGTGGAAGTTTGTGAGTGATGATAATTTATTGAGTAGGCTTACAAATTATCTGAGTGTCTATATGAATAACTGTCGTTATTCGCTGGGGTTTGCGGGAAATACTGTTCTTTTTAATCTTGATAAAAGATTTAATAGCGATGGTAGAGGATATAACGAGGCCCCATTTATGTGGAGAGTCTCCGGGCCCAGTGAGGATGATGAATATAGACTATCCTTAAATAAGCTTTTTTCCCCTTCAATATATATTGCTCCAGCCAAAGACAATCCCTTTGGATTAACACCCCTACTCCCTCATACTCTTTATGCCAAGCCAACAACCAATGACACTAGAACAAGAGACATTGATGCTGTTTTTAGGCGTGATGATAATCTGCCAGACAATATTATTAATAGGGATGGGAAACTGTTTTACGTTGAAACAGATGATCTGGGCAGAGTTTCAGAGCATGAAATAGACTCAAACGGAGGTAACACGCTAGTTGCGGCTAGATATTTTGCTGAGATATTAACCGAATTGGGAGGTTTTTCTTCTGTGGGAGATACTTTGGTTGGTTATGTCAATGACCCAGAAGAGGTGATGAAAGAGCTTAATAAACCAATTTCTCAAAGAACACGAATTGTTGAAAGAGAATTAGAAAAAGGGACTGTTGTTGTACCCTCTGTTGAGGGAAAATTTATTCTCAGCCGAATCTGGCAGATAATTATTGCTATAAAATATGCCATCAACCCGCTCGGTGGTGATGAGGTTGAGTCGCCTGAACAATTTGGTAAATTTAAGAGGTCTTTACTTGCAGTTCTTGGACCAAAATGCGGGGTTGATTTTTTTGACCATTTTTTGATCGGCGGCCCAGATCCAAGAGAAGGAATGGAAGATAAATTTTTTATTGGTTCGCTCAGGGATTGGTTAACCATTACTAAGGGAAATTATAAATTGATACCCCTAGATCAGATAACCGAGAAATCAACCGAGAAATTTGCAACTTTAAGAAATTTTATCTTAAGAATTATTCAGTTTGTTTATGACGAAAAAACACCATTTACTCAAATAATGGAGATGGTTAAGGAAGAATTTTTTGTTAGCGGTGTTAATGATGACTATATAAACACCTTAATAGGGTTAAATAGATATATTAGGGCATATGTATTTGGTGAGACTGATGGAGATGGTCAGACCGAACCGATTTTAAAATCGGTTGTTTCTAAAGGTTTTGTAAATAAAGAATCACAGGAAACACTAAAAACCATGGGCATTGCTAATGTTATAAACAAGATAGTAGCAGAATTAACTAGAGAAGGAAAGGCCATAAATGAAACATCCATGAGAGACAAATTAGTTGAGCTGGGGGTTGTGACAACGAAGGATGAGGCAGATAGTTATCTACAAAAACACTTAAAATTAATTCATAAAGACCTGAATACAAGAAGTGATTATTTGTGTAGAGTCTTGGTAAGAAACACTGATACCGGAGAGGTTAAGTATGTGGACACCGCGATACACCAGTACTTTCAAATGCGGCCTTCCATATTATTAAACCAAGCAAGCGATTACCAATTAACCGATATTAGGTCAAAGAAAAATCCCAAGGGAAAACATTATGCAAAATGGCTTGATTATGGGAGTGATGGTTGGCAAGAAGCCTTTGAGGTAATTGAGGCAGCACCCAACATGTTGCCTGAAGAAAAAAAATTATGGAAGAGTTATATTGCAAATCCAGAGGAGCACCCAATGAGGGTTCTTGTAATTAATGTTGGTGGAGAGAAGAACTTTAACGAACGAACCGGAAAATATGAAGCTCCCAAGGGTAAGACAAGGGTTCCAAGTCCAAAAGAGATGATTGCTAATGCGATATTCTTTGGTGCGGTTGGTGCCAACAACGCTGAAAAAGGTGATGTTGTTAAAAGAATGACACACGCTCAGCAAGCTGCCCTTGAAATTGCTCTTTCAAAAGATGCTAGATATAAATATGTTTGGGATTGGTATTCGCGTGTTGGAGGAGCAACTGTTAGAAGATTTGGTGCAGGATTAGCCAGGCACTTGCTTGGTTTCTTTGGCTTTAGTCATTCAGAGAAGACTGGCCAACGAGAAATGCCCTCACAGATGACCCTGCCTGACGTGGGCGACAGAGGAGTAATCAATAGATTTCTTGCTATGTTGGGTTCTAAGTCAACTTTGGATGAGATTTTAAAAGAAGCAAAAGGAAGAGAAACGCTGGAGAAAATATTTGGATTGAAATCCTAGATTATTAAAACGTGATCTCTATTTGGACTTTCAAAATTGGTTAAAGTTATTTTAATGGCAAATTTACAAGTCAGGATTTAGTTTATTTCTTCCCGAAACCTTTTTTACCACCCTTTGGTCCACCAGATGAGTCTTGAGTAGCTGTATCAGTTAACTCGGTAAATTTTTCTTCACCAGCTTGTTTTCCATAAGAAATTCTTGCTGATGCCGCCAACTTGCTAATGTCTAAAATAGACTCAGTTGTTTTTCTAACAAGTGGTTGTTGAGCAATTGCCTTACCAGCGGGAATTTGTGCTCCAAGAGCTCCTCCAGCCAATCCCCCAGTAACACCTCCAGAGAGAACATCAATACCAGTTCTCAACTTTTGTACTATTGGTTGTTTATCTGCGTATTTCATTTGTGCCCTATCATATTGTCTTCTTCCCCTAGAATAAGCTCCTGTAACCATACCTGTACCAGTGGTAGCTGCTGTTGAAGCTGCAAACGGTAATATCTTTTTTGCCCCTGGTACATATTTATTACCCTTCCAGCCCTCCATGACATTACTGAACGCCTTATCCTTATACTGATCCAACGGCCCACCTTTTACACCAATCAAATCCTTAGTCATTTTGACAGCCTCAGGCAACAACATAATGAAACCTAGACCCAGCAACCCCATAATTGCTTGTTGGCTGATATCTTGACCACCAATTAGCGGCAGCCTAAGTCCGCTGCCGGTTTCCAAATCGCCCTGGTCTGACCCATAGCCAATTCCCGGCCTGGTGTTGATGCCAACCAAAATAAACGACATCATCAGCATAAAGACAACGACTACAAAAGGCGCCAGGCCAGCCACTAAATTCTTTAGCCAATTTACTAGAGGGTCTTTCCCTGGAATAGCTCCCTGAAGTAAAACAAACGGGCTCAGAACCACATTAATAATAAACCCGGCATAAGACATTAAAAGCTGGAAAAAGGTTCGAAATATTTGAATTAGGATTGCGACGCCAATAATTAATGTAAAAATCAACTTCATTACCCCGCCGATAATGGTTTCAACAAAGCCAATATCTGCTATATCGCCTAAAATGGGAACACTGCTGATAGCATCAAAAATAACTTCTTTCATAGCTTCGGCAGCAGCTTCAGCACCGCTGCCCATAATGAAAACAAAGGCAATTTTGAACAAGCTCGTATCGGCAAATAAACTGAAAATATTTCGTTCCTCAAATAAACTGCTAGGGAGAGTGGTGGTAAATGGGGCCTCGGTAAACATTCCGGCAAAAATGAAGATAATAAAGTAGATGGCCCAGAACATTAAATCGACAATAAAACCGGCAATCGGATAAGAAAAGGTGATAAAAATCAGGGTTAAGACCAGTCTTGGTAGAGCATTCTGAACCGTGACCGCCACATTACCAGAGACTTTTTTGCGAAAAATAATCAGTAGACCAGTAATAAAGAACATCAGTGTTAATAAAAAGTAGGCGATATCTCTAAAGGCGGCCCAAATCGGCAACACTGGGTATAGCGCGCCAAAGCCCACTCCAAAACCTTGGGCGTAAGCGGGTTGTGGAGTGAAGCGCGAGTTTTTAGCCAAGTAGTAAGTGTAGTCTCCCAGCGAGGCTGGTCGGGTGGTTATTAATTCGGACATAGCATAGGCCACCCCGCCAATGGCACCGCCGTTTCCCAAAGCCTCACCAAGGGAATCCGGACGATCTAATCTTTGGTCGGCGTAGTAATTATCACCAGGTTGGGCAGAGGCAACATTTAAGCTTCCCGGGTCCATGGATCCAGTTAAAAGAACTAGTAGAGTATAAAAAACATAGGCTGTGGTGTTGGCCAAGTTAGGGGTGGGAGCCTGAACAGCCTGGAGAATTGATTGTGGCGTGAAGCCAGAACAATCTTGAATATGTTCACGGTAATAATCAGGGTCGGTACAATCGCCTTCTTGGGCTAAAGCCATACCTGTTGGAGCAATAAGGGTCAGAAAAAAAGCCAGAGAAACTACTAAACCGGTGAATTTAACCAGCCAAAATCGCATGTAACTATATTGTACGCATAATCTCGAGTGAGACAAGTTCTAGTCTACCCATTGCCATAAATTTAACTGCAAAATTCCGCGAACCCCAGTGAAACTAGAGATAAGATTGAGAATCCAGAAAGCCAGGAGGGCAACCACAATGCCGATAATTGCGTAGGTAAGAGCCTGCTTGCCAGCCTCGGTACCTTTGCTGCTCCCACCAGATGTCAAAAACAGAAAGGCGCCATAAATGATCATTACAAAAGCGCCTAATCCGATGAAGGTAACGGCGGTGGCCAAGACATTGGCCAGCAAGCACTCGATGCCGCGTAAGCTGGCAACCTGATAAGTTGTACCACCATCTACCGATGTTTCAATCGAGGTGTAGCACCGACCTTCTTCCCAAGCACCTTGGGCGCGGGCGGTAGCCGGCAGGGTGGTTAGTAGAATTGCGGCGATTAAAAGCGTTCTCAGCACTCTCCTCGAAATTTTGGTTAGAAGTTTAAGCTTTGAGTCAAACATAGTTGCCTTTATTGTATCAGCGTTATTAAGTTTTGGGGGAAAACTGGGGTGGGGTGGGGTGTTGCTTACACGATGTTTTAGCCGAGAAGGTGATACCCGGGTGTCACCTTCTTGAGGCGAAAACCGTGTAAGCAACACCCCAAACAGAGAATTTGCAAGAAAGTTGTTAGGATTTTGCCACCAAGTGGTTGGTGCGGGATTTAGCTCGCCAAGTCAGTTAATAAGGATGATAAAATTGCATACTCTGGACGATATCGATATAGCAAAATAATTAGTGGATTTAAAAAGAAATTTAAACAAGAATTTTAAATTCACGCATTAATAAGATAGAGCAGTAAGTGCAATACGAGATCAACAATGCAAACAAACAACAATATGAAGATTTTTAATTTTTCCATCATCGCACATATCGATCATGGCAAAACCACTCTAACCGATAGACTGCTTCAGACCACCGGCACCATTGGCAAACGCGAATTCACCGAGAGGTTTATGGACTCCAATCCTATTGAACAGGAGAGGGGTATAACCATTAAGATGGCGCCGGTGCGAATGAACTGGGTGGATCCTCGATCTGGTCAACCAGTGCAGCTTAATTTAATTGATACACCTGGACATGTGGATTTTGGTTACGAGGTATCTAGATCTTTGGCGGCGGCGGACGGAGCGCTGCTGGTAGTAGACGCCACTCAGGGCGTGCAGGCGCAAACACTAGCCAATTATGAAAAAGCCAGAGAACAAGGTTTAAAGATCATTCCGGTGATTAATAAGATTGACTTGCCGGCTGCCGATTCAGACAGTGTGTCTCTTGAATTGATGGAAACCTTCGGTTTTGGTGAGGATGAGATCGTCTTAGTCTCGGCTAAAACTGGCCAGAATGTTGAGGGATTACTGACTGCGATTGTGGATCAAATTCCAGCTGCCTCACAAAATATTGATTTACCAACTAAAGCGCTCGTGTTTACTTCGGTTTATGACCCGCACCAGGGTGTGATTGCCTACGTTCGAGTAATTGAGGGAGTCATTAGCAAAGAGCAGCTTATTTTGCTAGCAAACCACCAAAAATTCTCGCCAACCCAAGTGGGGTTTTTTGCACCTAGTCGTCAGCAGGTGGAAAAACTCGGCGCTGGTGAGGTTGGCTACATCGCTACCGGCCTTAAGGACGTTGGGCTTGTTCAAGTGGGTGACACCATTACTAGGGCCGCCAGCGCCGGACAAGTTTCGCCATTGCCAGGCTACAAATCACCCCAGCCGATGGTTTATCTAGACCTTTATCCGGTTGATGGCGACGATTTTGTGACCTTGCAGGACGCGATGAATAAACTTAAATTACACGACGCCTCACTACAGTTTGTTGGAACTCACTCGGTGGCTTTAGGCAATGGTTTGCGAGTTGGCTTTTTGGGCATTCTGCACGCCGAGATAGTTCAAGAGAGATTGGAGAGAGAGTTTGATTTGGATTTAGTGGCGACCGCCCCATCGGTGTCTTACCAAGTTGAATTAACTAGTGGTGAGGTAATAAATCTCACTCACGCCAGTGAGCTGTCCGACCCCAGCTTGATTAAGGAAATTCGTGAGCCGATTGCACAAGTTAGTATTTTTACACCTCGCGATTTTTTGGGTTCGATAATTCAGTTGGTTGAGGAACACCGCGGTCGATTGCAGACTGTTGGAGATGTCGGCACTAGAGTTAAAGCTAACTTTAGGATTCCACTGGCAGAAATTATTGTTAATTTTCATGATCAGTTAAAGTCGATTTCTTCTGGTTATGCCTCGATGGAGTATGTGGTTGATAGCTATCAGCCGGTTAAGGCGGTTAAACTCAGTATTTTAGTTCATGGTGAAGAAGTAGAGGCTTTAGCTCAGATGGTGGTTCGCGATCAAGCCGACATAATCGGTAGAGTTGTAACTAAAAAACTTAAGGAAGTGATACCGCGGCAACAATTTGAGATTCCGATTCAAGCCGCTATCGGCGGTAAAATTATTGCTAGAGAAACGGTTAAGGCCTATCGCAAAGATGTGACCGCCAAACTTTATGGTGGTGATCGAACCAGGCGAGACAAGCTGTTAAAAAAACAAAAGGCGGGCAAGAAGAGGATGAAGGAAATTGGCCGAGCTCAAATCCCTCAGGAAGCTTTTATGGCGATTTTGAGTCGTTAGTAAACTCGTTAACGAAGTTGTCAGTGAGGTTGTTAATGAGGTTGCTGGCAAATACCTAGCAGTTATGTTGTTAAAACCGCCGGTTACAATTACTGCAACTAACACAACTTGCTCGCCAGGCAAAATTTATGATTATTACTGGACTTTGGCTACAAAATTTTCGGTCGATAGATGACCACCATTGGCACTTCGACTCAGGGCTGAATTTGTTTGTGGCCCCAAATGGATCCGGAAAATCCAACCTAATTGAGGTCATCCGGCTGCTTTCAACCGGCCGCAGTTGGCGTACCAATCAAACTAAAGAACTGATTCATTGGGGAGAGGAGCTAGCCAGACTTAAGGCTCAAGTTCTTAAACAACCAGTGGATGAAGATACAAGCTTTGACGATGAAGCAAGCGCAGCGATCAGTACAAACAAGGAAAATGATCAGAATCAAAAAAATGGGTTGGACAGAGGTGAGGTTGTAGAACTTGAGCAAACCCTAACGATTGGAGAAGTGGCCGGCCGTCGCGCAGCCGGCCGTCTTTATAAACTAAACGGAGTTGGGAAGCGCCGCGCCGACGTGATTGGGGAGCTGGCGACCGTGGTTTTTACGCCAGAGGATATGTTGGTTTTTCAAATCGGTCCGGCGGCGCGGCGCGAACTTCTTAACAATTTATTAATTCAAACCGATCGCGAGTATGATCGCCACTTACGCCAATATGAGCAAGTACTAAGGCGACGGAATAAGCTAATCCAGCAGCTGAAAGAGGGTGGTGTTACGAGATATGACTTTTTTTATTGGGATCAACAACTAATCGACAGTGGTCAGTATTTACAACAGACTCGCCAGCAATTTTTAACCTGGCTGGAAAAACAAACAGGAATTAGCGAGGATTATCGAATTATTTATGATAACTCGGAGATTTCGGAAGCTAGGTTGCGCCGATACGCTAATCAAGAAGTTCGGGCTGGTCACACCTTAGTAGGACCACACAAAGATGATTGGCAGATACTAGTTAAAAGATCGGATCAATGGCGAGATATTGGGGTGTACGGCTCTAGAGGTGAGCAGCGACTAAGTCTGCTTTGGTTTAAGCTCAAAGAAGCTGACTATTTATTTAATCGCCACCAAGACAAACCGGTTTTGTTATTGGACGACGTTTTTTCTGAACTTGATGATCAAAACTGCCAGCTTTTATTAGATCACGCCGATGATCGACAGATGATCATTACCACCGTACCTGGTCAAGAAGTGTTGCCAGAACTTGCTAAAAGTTTGTTTTAAGAAAACAATATCAATATACTTTCTATACATTTGAAAAATACTAAACTAAAACCCTCTTTTACAGTTTATGTCAATTAACAAAGATAATTTAAACAAACAAATTAAAATAATTTCACCGCATCGTTTCTCTCACAAAGGTGACAATGGCAAAGTATTAATTATTGGTGGTAGTGATCTGTTTCAGGCTGCCAGCCAGTGGAGTTTTCAAGTGGTTTCTCGCCTGGTGGATATGACTTTTTACAGTTCGACTTCAGAAAACAATGATTTACTTTTTGAACACAAGTTCTTTTTGCAGGATGGTGTTGTTGTCAAACGATCTCAACTGCCTGATTATCTGACAGAAGTTGATAGTGTGCTTATCGGTCCAGGCATGAGGCGAGATTTTCATACTCGATTTTCCAAAGCGCAGCTTAACTCAATTAAACTCTCAGACTTAAACGATCTAGATTGGGAGTTTGATACTCAAGCCGTAACCTCGGTGTTGCTACGAAGCTGGCCCAACAAGCAATGGGTGATCGATGCCGGCTCTTTGCAACTATTAGATATTAGCTGGTTGCCCAAAAATTCAATTATCACTCCTCATCGACAAGAACTAGTTGATCTACTGTCTCGCAACCACATTTTTGAAGTCTCTGACTCTGCCGGAATAATAAAAAACTTAGTCGATTTTTTGGATTGGTTAAGGAACAAAATATTTGATCATTATAATTTAAATGACGATAGCATAAGTCCTTTTATACTTTCAGAGTCAGAGATATTAGCTCTTGATAGCTCTCAAAGAATTACCGCACAGCTAAAGCTTTTAAAGCAAATTTCAAGCTCATTAAATGATGCTCTGGTTGTTTACAAAGGGGCGGCTGATTTCATTTGGAATGCAAGTGAGCTGGCGGTGGTTGTTGGCGGAAATGCTGGTCTAACTAAAGGTGGTACCGGCGATGTTTTGGCAGGACTAATTACTGGTTTGGCTGCGCGCCAGAGCGCGCCGGAGGCGGCGCGCTCTGGCGCGCTAATAACCAAGCTTGCTGCTCACCAGCTTTATCAACAGCATGGCCTGGTTTACAATACCAGCGACTTGGTTAAACAAATTCCCTTGACGATAAAATCACTTTCTGATTCTTGATCTATTAACTTAGTAGTAAGTAGAAGTAAATCGATTCTTGCAATTTCTACAAGAAAAGGCGATACTAAACCCGAAGGCAATGGAGGGCGCGACGACTATGTATCAGCCGAATTTTCAGATATCACATAATTTAATGCAGTACATTTCTAGTGTTGAGGCATCCAGGGAGGTTATTAAAAACTCGCCAATTGTGCCCGCGTGGGAGATGAAATTCCAGCAAGAAGCCAAGGTAAGAACGGTCTACCACGGCACCAGGCTTGAGGGGAATGAGCTCAGCGAAGAACAAGCCGAGCGAGTTATGCAGGTTGATGGCACCAGTTCTGATGAGGTAGCTTTAAAGGCTGGTATTGTCGGTAAACAAAGAGATATTCAGGAATTAATTAATTATCGATCAGTGCTCGATTGGATCAATGATTGGGGTAAAAATCTTGACGGTCAACCCAAATATACCGAGGAAATGCTCAAGACACTTCACTCGATTTCGGTACATCGCATTATGCCACCTGAGCAATGTGGTGCCTACCGAACTCAGCGAGTGGTGGTGCGAAGCGTTGAATCAGGCCAAGTGGCTTATCGACCGCCGGCACCAGAAGAAGTGGCCCCCCGAATTAAAGATTTTTTAGCCTGGATTAATGGACCTGCCTCGCAAAGATTACATAAAGTAATTCGTGCCGGCATAATGCATTATGAATTAGTCAACATTCACCCTTTTGTAGAAGGGAACGGTCGCACGGCTCGCGCCATGGCGCTCGCCTTACTATACGCCGAAGGCTACGATGTTAAGCGCTTTTTCTCGCTAGAACAGTACTTTGACAATGACATTGAAAATTATTATTTAGCGATTAAATCAGTCCAGGAATCAAATAATAACGATATGTCTTACTGGCTGGAGTATTTTAGTTATGGTTTGGCGATAGAATTAGATCGCATTAAACAAGCGGTCTTAAAGTTATCGCAAGACTTTAGACTTCAGAAAAAACTAGGTCAGCAAGTGGCTCTAACCGAGCGTCAGCTAATTATTATGGAATATCTGCAAGAGCAGGGCAGGGTTAGTTCCTCCGATCTTAACGATATTTTGCCGATGGTTTCCACCGACACGATCTTGCGTGATCTAAAGGATTTAATGGATAAAGGCTTAATTCGTAAACATGGTGTTACTAAAGGTGTAACTTATACCTTAACCGATGTGGCGAATTAAAAGATGCGGTTAATTGCAGCCAACTGAAGAATTGTTGGATTAAGCTCGTTAACTGTGTCTTTATCTGAAAACAACTACTTATAAAGCTGTGTGCTAAGCTTTTTTATAAGATCATCGCCACCGATTATGATTGGTACAAAAAACCGATTCCAATCGGCGCAAAAACAGATAATCAACTTATGACTTTTTTAGAATTTTCTCAGCGTGTTTTGGAACCACTGGAAGCCACCGCCAGCAAGCTTGAGCAAACCAGAATTTTAGCCGATTTTTTTAAGGAAATTAAGGGCCAGCGCCTGCAGCCTTATATCTATTTAAGCCTGGGTCAGCTGGGTCCGGTTTACGCCAATCCGCAAACCAATTTTGGTTTAGCCTTTATGCTGCAGGCGCTGGCCCAGACCAACCTAAGTGAGGTTGGTTCTCTATTTGACGATCAAGCGGGAATGAATGACATTGGAATTAGTGGCAGCACTCATTTCCAGGATCAAGTTAAACAACTCAAGAAAAGATATAAAAAACTTGGCGATGTTGGCCTTTTAGCTCAAGAGGTAATGACCGAATATCGACAAGGGAATAATCATCTCCAAAAGAACCAAACAAAAAATAGTAACCAATCGCCAACCACACCAGAAGTTTTTGACGAACTTATAACTCTAACCCAAACTACCGGCGAGGGAAGCCAAGAAGAGAAAGTTAAACAAATTAGCGAGTTGTTAAGAAAGCTAGAACCGCTGGAAGCCAAGTTCGTTTCCCGAATTTTGGTCGGCAACTTGAGATTGGGTTTTCAAGACAAAACCGTTTTAGACGCTCTTTCTTGGTATGTGTCTGGCGATAAGTCTCAACGCCCGCTTCTAGATGAGGTTTACCAACGTCATCCGGATATTGGACAAATTGCCAATGAAGTAGTTAATAATGGTCTATCGGCAGCCTTAAAACTAGATGTTGTTCTCGGTGTGCCGGTTATTCCTGCTTTAGCCGATAGATTAAAAACATCCCAAGCTATGATCGAAAAAATGGGTCAGGTTATTTCTGAACCTAAATATGATGGTACTAGGGTTCAAATTCACTGGGATGCTAAGCAACAACAGCTACACACCTTTACTCGAAACCTGGAAGAAAACACGCATATGTTTCCTGAATTACCGCGGCTACTGTCGGAAATAAAAGCAGAGAGCGTCATTTTTGATAGTGAAGCTGTTGGTTATGATCCCAATACAGGCGAACTATTGCCGTTTCAGCAAACAATTAGGCGTAAGCGTAAGCACGATGTAGAACAGTTTATGACCGAAATTCCTCTGCGTTTTTTTGTTTTCGATATTCTTTTTGTTGATGGTAGGTCGTTGCTCAAGGAACCCCTTAGAAAAAGACGCCAAATTTTAGAGTCTGTGATTGGCGATGGTTTAGACAGTAGTTTAAACAACGAGCCTCATTATCAAGCAGTTGGTCGGGGAGATCTACTGGTTTCCGCCGCAATTCTAACTAAAGATCCTGAGAAGCTGAGAAAATTTCACGCTCAACAATTGGCGGTTGGCTATGAAGGAGCAATGGTTAAACAGGCCGATGGTTTGTATGAACCGGGACGGCGAGCCTTTAATTGGGTTAAGTTTAAAGAGTCTGAGGGAACAAAGGCCAAACTAAACGATACTATCGATGCCGTGGTGGTGGGTTACTATTATGGTCGAGGCAAACGAACCAAGTTTGGCGTTGGTGCTTTTTTAGTGGCAATTCTTAATGAAAAAACTGATCATTTAGTAACGATTGCTAAAATCGGTACCGGCCTGAGTGACGAGCAGTGGCAAGAACTCAAATCACGATGTGATGAAGTGGCGGAAAAATTCGGCAAACAGCCTAGTGTTTATCAAGTCGAGATCCCCGAGCAACTTGAGCCGGACGTGGTGCTGTTTCCTGACATAGTGGTTGAGATTGCGGCCGATGAAATCACCAAATCGCCGGCACATACTGCTGGACAAGCTCTGCGCTTTCCTCGACTGGTTAAATTCCGTGATGACAAATCTGTTGAGCAAATTACCACCTTGGCCGAGCTGCAAAAAATTAAGGTGGCTGGGTAATTTTGTGCCAGGACTAATTATTATGTCAGGCAAAAAGTTAGAAAAAAAACAAATTTGGGAAGCGCTCAAGACGGTTATTGACCCTGAGACAAATTTAGACATTGTTTCAATGGGGCTTGTTTATAACGTAGCAATCGAAAATTCAGAGAACAGATCAGAAAATGGTCGGCAAAAAGTGGTTATAACCTATACCTTAACTACGCCTGGCTGCCCTTTGGCCGTTGTTTTTCCGGCTAAAATTAAATTAGCCTTATCTGCATTTAGTTCACCAACCTTTAATCCTGAAGAAGATATTGACTTGAATTTAACCTTTGACCCACCTTGGACAATTGACCACCTCAGTGATGAAGCAAGAGTAGAGTTGGGCTATTGGTGATTTGACTTTTGGCGGCTATAAGTTGGTTTAATTTAAGTATAATGATCAAGAATGTATTTTCTTTACACTTCGGACACTTGCCCTAAAGGGGTGAAGGCGTCACAATTTTTGGATAAATACCAGATTAAGTATCGGTTAATAAATATTGATCAGCAGGTTGCGGATCAGCTGGGTCGTGCTGAAATGTCAAAAAGTAAGAGTGAAGGTAATTTAACTAGTACTACCGATGTTGGGAATCAAGAAAAACCAAACGTGGTTATAACAAGTCGGCCTTCGATTAGATTGACAGAGGTTTTGGCTTCTCACTGGCAAACATCTAACCCCAAGTTGGCTCTGCCGGTTTTAACTTATCGGTCGTTAGAGAAATCAGCTACGCCAGAAAAGGTGGTGTTTGTTGGCTTCAATGTTCAACAATGGTTGCGTGGTTTAAAAATCAGTCCCGGTAGGTAATCTGAATAAATATGAGAATTAATTTCAATCCTGATAGATGATTTAAACCTGGTAGACTGTATGAATAGTATTAATAACGAAATAAATTTGAATATGAATGAAGGAAAGCCTCTGAATTACCAAGTTTATTTTGGTGCCGATCATGGTGGCTGGCAATTAAAAAATAAATTATTAGCCTGGCTGCAATCCCAGCCGATATCTGGTAAAAATTTTGCCTGTCGTGATTTTGGAGCCTATCAATTTGATTTGGGGGACGATTATCCAGAGTTTGGTTTGGAGGTGGCGCGGGCGCTGGCCAGCGCCCGCGCCACCAACACTAGCGACCAAGATCCCACTGTTTGGGGCGTTTTACTATGTCGAAGCGGTTCTGGCATGGCTATTGTTGCCAACCGCTTCAAGAATGTTCGAGCGGTAGTGTGCCGCTCTTTAGCTGATGTTCAACACGCCAGAGAACATAACAACGCTAATATTTTGGTTTTAGAAGCTGATCATTTGGATGAAAATAAGGCGCGAGAGATAACCAGGGCTTTTCTCCAACCCTACGGAATTGAGGAGTCAGATAAACTCAGGCATCGACGTCGCCTGGCAATGTTTAACGAGCTGGGCGAATCGGTTAAAAACTAACAACATCTATAAATTTAAGTTAGCTAATAAGTTTAGAATTAAATAAAAAATCTCACAAAATATTACAAAGAAAATTAATTAAAAGGTGCATATGAAAAATATTTCAATATTTCCTGGGTTGCTGGAAAGTTCACTTGAAAGTCTAAAACCAAAACTTACCAGCCTTATCAATCTGAAGCCAAAGCCGTCTGTTGTTCAGGTTGATATTATCGACGGTGAGTATCACCCAAATTTGACCATAGAGCCAAATGCGGTCAGAGAATTAGATTGGCAAGGGATCGATGTTGATCTCCATCTATTGGTGGTTGAACCAATCGACTACATAAGCGAAGTAGCTGATTTTAAGTCGCTAAGAACCGTTATTGGACAAATCGAGAGGATGAGTTCACAAACCGAGTTTGTTGCTGAGGCTGAGGCCGGCGGCGTGGCCGCCGGCCTCAGCCTAGACATCTTTACTCCTTTTGAATCATTAGAAACTTCAATACTGCCAAAACTAAAAGAAGTTCAAATAATGGGTGGTCAGCTTGGAGAACAGGGAAACCCATTTAATCCTTTAGCTTTAGAAAAAATTAAGCTAGCTAGTGAATATCGGCAGTCTCATAATTTGTCCTATGAGATTTGTGTTGATGTTGGTATGAATCCGCAAACCATTCCGCAGGCTAAATTGGCTGGTGCTGATGCTTTTGTAGTGGGATCTTATTTATTTCATCAGGTTGAGGGTGATAATCTGAGTTTTCAAAGTACTAATTATCAAATTGCTTGGGACCAACTATTGTCTGCGGTCAAAGGTTGATCTAAGGATACTCAAACAGAAATAAAACAATTAAAGATTGAAATTAGGAGAAATTATGCGCTATCAGGCAAAACAAAGAATTGAAAGAGTGGCGATTTTTGGTTCGGCAGATTTAGAGCAGACCGATCCAGTTTGTCAGCAAGCGCAAGAAGCGGCCAGGGTGCTAGCTAAGAAAGGCTACATCATTGTTAATGGTGGCGGGCCAGGCGTGATGGAGGCCGCTACCAAAGGAGCAGCAGAATCCGGCGGACAATCATTAACCGTGACCTTTTCACCTAAGGATGCTCCACATTTTGAGGGTAATTCAAACAACAATATCGGCACCTCCACCATGAAGGGAGAGAATTATCTCCAGCGCGTGGGAATGCTGATCGAAAATGCAGATTTTTTCGTGATTTTTAAAGGTGGCACCGGCACCTTGAGCGAATGGGGTTTGGTTTGGCTATTGGCCCACATTTACCGCGGTCATCACAAGCCATTTGTGCTGTTTGGTGATTTCTGGTATGAGGTTCTAGAAGTGATTCAAAAACACTTCTTGATAGGTGACATTGAGATGAGTGTTTTTAAAGTTGTCAATAATGTTGAAGAAATGTTAACCGCAATGGATGATCTGATGAAGGAGGTTAAAGGTGTTTGATACGATCTCGATAGGCTCAGCTACTTTAGACATTTTTTTAAAATCATCACAGTTCCAAATAGTCGATAATCTTAACAGTAACCCAACAGCTTCCAAGCTGCCATCTGCCGAAACCGTAGTTGCCGGACTTTGTCTCCCTTACGGCAGCAAGGTTAATGTTGACGACTTTGCGATGCAGTCTGGGGGTGGTGCTACCAACACCGCAGTTGCCTTAGCCAGATTGGGTTTTAGATCGGCCGCCATTGCGGAGATGGGTTATGATTTACCAGCCGAAGTAATTCTTAATGAATTAGCTAAAGAGGGTGTCAACACGAGCCTAATGGTTCAAGAAGCTAATGAGCAAACAGCGGTCTCGGCTCTTTTAGTTAGTGATGAAGGCGGTCGGTCAATTGTTACTTCCAGGGGTGCTTCCAGAATGTTAACCATTGAAGACATTGACCTTAATCAATTACAAGCCCACTGGATTCACATTTCTAGTTTAGGCAATATCCCTTTATTAACCAAGATTGCCCAACACTGCAAGCAGCAGCGCATTCGTTTTTCTTGGAATCCTGGGGGCGCCGAGATTCAAGCCATGGCCGATGGTGTGCTCCACTTGCACGAAATATATCCCACTTTGTTGTGTGTTAATGAAGAAGAAGCACAGGCAATCGCCGGCGCCGGCTACAATTTGGAAGCGGCCGCCAGCATTGTTGTAATTACTAACGGTAGAGAAGGTGGCCGCTACTATGAAAATAATCATTGGGCTAACTACGAAGTTCAACCCGTCAAAGTAGTTCAGGAAACCGGCGCCGGTGATGCCTTTTTATCTGGTATGGTTGCCGCCTATCTCCACGACCGATTAACGCCCGAAGCAATCGAGTGGGGTAAAGCGCAATCTGCATCGGTCATTCAACATATGGGTGCTAAAACCGGGTTAAAAAGCAATCTTCCTTGAAGATCAAAAAGCTTAAATACTAAAATTAAAACTTTCTTAATATTTAAAACTTAAGGGCGCTCCTTTTTACTAGCGAGATGTAAGCCCCAAAAAAAGAGAATCCTTACAGCTTACTAACAAAATGTGGTTTGTAAGCGTTGCTTACACGGTTTTCGCCTCAAGAAGGTGACACCCGGGTGTCACCTTCTCGGCTAAAACCTTGTGTAAGCAACACCCCTTTCCTCACTCCTTTCCCCACTCCTCCAAATCAACTATTCCCAACCATCAACACGCCGCTTTTTAGCACATCAATACCTCTTGTACCTCCCCGAGACTATGGTATACTCCTACTTCCAAGCGACTCAAAAAAGGAATGGGTAAAATTTTGTTTACAACTCATCAAATTTGGTTTGAAAGGAACTGCTCTTGAGCACGATCCTTTTAACCGCGAGTTTGCTTGTTACCGAGACCATCGGTAATTGCGCAACAGAACTAGCCAAGGCCTCAAGCCTGAAGACTAGATGGTTGCGTTTTGATACTGGTTGGTCGCTCGTGAACAAGTGGAGAATTTTAATGCAATCTAATGCATGCGTGCGCGCTACGGCGCGCGCGCGAAATTATTGCCAGGCTGAATATGAGTCAGCCATTTCATGTTGACTGATCATGTGTATCAGTATATGAATTAACGTTTATGGTGGATGCCTTGGTAAAGCATGCCGAAGAAGGACGCGCTACACCGCGAAAGTGATCGGGGAGCTGTGACGAAGCTGTGATCCGGTCGTGTCCGAATGGGGAAACCTAGCCCACTTGTGGGTTGTTCTCAGATTTATCTGAGTTCGGTAAGCTGCTGAACTGAAATATCTAAGTAAGCAGAGGAAAAGAAAACGTAAGAGATTTCCTTAGTAAGCGACGAGCGAACAGGAATCAAGAGCCCATCTCACAACCTTTATATTCTATTGCAAGTTTGTTGTTTCGACCGTAAACCACTTATTGTTCCTTGAAGTAGTTAAAACTACTGCTTCGTTACACTGCGTGGTTTTGGTTACGAAACACCAAATTTTCATAACGAACAAAAGGCTGCGAGATGGGCTCGAGCCCAAACCCTAATTTATTAGGGGGTTGTAGGGATTCTAATGTGGAGAGTTTTTCTTAGCAGAATACTTTGGAATGAGTAGCCAAAGAAAGTGAAAGCCTTGTATGCGAAAAGAAAAACAATCCTAGGAATTACCTGAGTAGGTTCGGAGACGGCAAACTCCGGGCTGAATCTGGGGTGACCACACTCCAAGGCTAAATACATGCTTTAACCGATAGTGAACGAGTACCGTGAGGGAAAGGTGAAAAGAAGGGTTTAAGACCCCATGAAATAGATCCTGAAACCATAAACTAACAAGCAGATAGAGCCTCTTTATGGGGTGATATCGTGCCTATTGAAGAATGATCCGACGAGTTATGTGTGTTCCCAAGTTTAAGCTGTTGTCACAGTGGAGGCGTAGTGAAAGCGAGCCTGAATAGGGCGAATAGGGGCCACGCATAGACCCGAAACCCGGTGAGCTAACCGTGTCCAGGCTGAAGGTAGGGTAAAACCTACTGGAGGGCCGAACCAGTGTACGCTGTAAGGTGCTTGGATGAGGTGCGGTTAGGGGTAAAATGCCAATCGAACCGGGAAATAGCTGGTTCTCTCCGAAATATATTTAGGTATAGGCTCAAGCGGATACCATCTCATAATCCTCTATGCAAGCTGCAAGTCAGCTGTTTTGACTGCAAAGAGATCATCGCTCCTTGAAGTAGATCCACTACTTCTTCGTCGCGTTTCGATCTTTTCGTAACAAAACATCTGTCTTTCGCAGCAATAGAGGACTATGAGATGGTATCCAAAGTTACACGGGGGTAGAGCACTGGTCGCGTTACTGGGGGAGTAATCTCTCGTACGTAATCAAACTCCGAATACCGTGTGTACGTTTCTTGGGACTCAGTATCTGGGGGCTAAGCTCCAGAGGCGAGAGGGAAACATCCCAGACCAACAGCTAAGGTCTCAAATACTTACTTAGTGGGAAATGAAGTCGTTGTCCACAGACACCTAGGAGGTCGGCTTAGAAGCAGCCATCCTT
>DBQK01000007.1:12199-198387 GCA_002305195.1 Patescibacteria group bacterium UBA1396 | reverse complement strand
ACCGATCCCTGGTGGCAGGTGGAGGGTGGTTCGGTAGCCGCCTTTGAAAACTCTGGTCTAGCTCTAGCTAGCTATATTCCAACTAGCTGTGAGACCGATCCCAATTGTTCTCCCTACTTAATAACTAACCTCAACGGCCAAGACAGTGATGGAGTAGTTGTCACTGGTGGCGGGGAGATAGACACCGCTTTTGAGGTGGGCAGGCAAGCTAACTTTATAGATGAGTCACTTCATAACTGGCTAGCTAAACTAACTAGAAACACTATCCCTAGACAACTAGGGTTTGGCTACTTTCAAAGAACACTTTATCTAAGCAGTAACAGCAGTAGTGACTTTGGTGAAGGGCTGGAGGGTGAGCTAGTTACGGTTAATGCTAGTAAGCCTGAAGCTGAGCCAGTTAACTCTAGCTCAGTTGCCTACCTACACCGAGGAGACCTACACACCAGTGAGGCTTGGAGCGTTAACAGTGATGAAGCCATAATTGTGCTAGTAGAGGGGGATATCTATATTGACCACCAAACAGAGGTGGAACCTGGTGGCTTTTTAATGTTTGTGGCCAGTGGCAACATTATCTTTGATCCCAACCTAGGTCACACCGATCCCAGTGATAATAGCGCTGTGGTGGAGGGAATCTTTGTGGCAGATGAGCAGATCCAACTTCCCAGCCGTGGCGCTGATAACGGTGGTGATCTTAAGTTTGTGGGTGAGGGTACCTTTGTTGGTTGGCAGCAAGTGGTAATTAATAGAGACTATGATGATAACGGTGCTAGAGCTGACTACAACCACACCTACCCAGTAGAACTATTCCGTTACCGACCTGATCTAGTGGCTAACACACCTAATGAACTAAAACGAACCCGTTATACCTGGTTAGAGGTGAAACCGTAGGAAGCAGGGGCTGGGGTTAAATAGGTTCAATAAATGTTTGCCATAAAATAAAACCAAAAATCAACAAGATATCTATGATATTTACCTTATGACCCCCTGGATTTTTGGCGATGAGTATCTTTACCTAAGCAAGGCTCGCAACATTAGTCAGGGAATTGATGTGCTAGCCGATGTAAGCGTTGGTCACACCTATCCGCCGTTATATTCCTATTTGTTGTCACTAGTAATGGGCTCCGACCCTTTTTTAAGTTATCAACGTGTGCAAATTCTCAATGTTTTGCTTTTTCAAGTTGTCTTGCTCTTAGCTTTCTACCTACTTAATCGTGTCTATAAATGGAGCAGGTCAAAAATCGGCATTTTGCTGGCCGTTTTGATCTATATCGTTTTAGCAACTCAGCCAATAGCGGTTGGCTTTCAATTAGTAGCGATGAGTGAAAATTTATTTACTCCTTTAGTTGTGTTGGTCCTGGCAGTTTTTACGTATCTTCATAAAAGTAATACCTTACAAAACAACTTATCCAGACAAACTTTATGGTTTGGTGTACTTGGAATATTCACAGCCTCAGCTATCTTAACCAGATCTATTGGAGTAGTTTTAATTCCGGTAGTTGTTTTTAGCTGGCTGAGCAAGTTTGTAAATCCTAACTTAAAAGACTGGAATCGTAAACAGTTTTGGCCGCTGATTGCGTACTTAATAATAACTATTGGCTCGGTGGCTGGTTTTAATTTGTGGGAAAAATCTTTAGTTGTTCGACAGGCACTAGAGCAGAAGGGTTATGAAGATTTAACTGCCAACTATTTTGAAGTCATTAAGACATTGGTGTCTGGACAATTCAACTGGTTCTGGGCAGTTAAAATTTTGGGTAATCACCTGGCATATATCTTAGTGACCAGTTTTTTCTGGCCAATGCTGATATTAATTCAATCAGCTCACAATTGCTTCAAACAACGACGCCTAGATCCAGTTTTAGTATGGGTAATACTATTTATTTTGGCAACCCTTAGCCTGTCATTTTTACATTGTTACCACGGATTTATCGGAAATCCTATTCATTACTCAACTTATTTTCGTTACATAGATCAAGCTGAAATGGTGTTACTTTTTTACGGCCTACTGGAACTGCAAAAGTTAATTTTAGGAAAACAAAGAATTAATCGACTTTCGAAATTACTCTGGTCAAGTCTTTGTGCCTTGATACTAATATTTTTACCAACTAGGGATTTTTATACCACTATTAATAGTCTTGGCTGGTCGTGGTTGGATTTACTTGGACAGAATTTGCTAGTTAGATCATTGGGCCTAGCGGTGATAATCATCATAATTTTAGTTTTACTGCTCAAAAGGAGGTCGTCATACTTAGTATTAATCTTAATGATCGGTCTTCAAATTACAAGTTGGCTGCCTATTTACAATCTACATCAGTCATTAGCCAGCAGTTTTCAATCCATACCCGGACCTGTCAAACAAATTGCGATCGACAAAGGCATAAAAGATTTTTTCATTACGGCTGATTTTATGGATAAACAACTTCTCGGCGAACTATATTTCACAAAATATTTGCTACTGTTTTATACTGCTGAGTTTGAGCCGGTGAAAATTGCAACCCCTGAAAACAAATTGTTACCTCAAAAGCCTTATGCCTGGCTAGATTCGCCAGAAGCAATCCAACAAAATGAGAATAGTTTTTCTCAGGTTATTCCGGCTAATCAAAAATTATCGATTGGAATTGTTGAGTAGTTTTTTTAATGCAATACACTTTTAAACAAACCCGAAAGATTTTTAAGTCTTTCAACAAGAATTAAATACCAATATTTTTCCCAAGCTTTTTCCGGATATGTATCAACCACAATTCGCCACCAATTTTTAAAGTCCTGTTTGGCTTTAAAACCTGTCATTTTGGCCGAACTGGCGTGCTTATGGTGGTAAACCACGGCTTTACCGGCCAATGCGCAGTGAAAACCAGCTTGCCTTGCTCTTAGCGCTAACTCAACATCCTCTAGATAGGCAAAAAAATCTTCATTAAAATCACCGATTTTATCAAATAATTTTCTGGTGTATAAACAGGCGGCTGCATCTGGTCCAAACGGCTCACGCCAAAACTCCAACTTGGTACTGGAAAACAACTCTTTATTGCCTTCATTAAGCCAATAATCTGGCTGGGATTTTAATTTGGTATCGTGATTAATAATTGCCTTAGCCTTACCTCGCCAAACGAAGGAAAAACCTTGACTATCTAATGACTTTTTATCGGCAAGATAAATGTTGGAGGCAACCATATCGGCACCAGATTGTTGGCAAACAGATAGAAGTTCGCTCAACCAGTTTTGGTCAACTTGGGTATCATCATTCAGTAAAGCAATAAACGCTGCCTGGCTTTTGACAATGCCGGCGTTGGCAGCTTTAGCAAAACCCTGATTGCTTCCTAGCGCAATCCAAGTAGCAGGGTAAACAAGTTTTAACGACTTTTTAAATTTATCTAGAATTGGTTTGGCAACATTGCCCACGATGATTACTTCAAATTTAGCGGTGGTTTTAAGCTTGCTAAGGCTGTCTAAACAGCTTCTCAAGAGGTTGGGGTTGGCTAACATTGTAGGAATGATGATTGATACCGACGGAGTTGACATAACTTGAATATACAGGATTAGCTTGCTTTGAATAAGAAGAGTAATATAATTGGGCTTATTATGCCAACAGAGACAAAGCATCGACGAGCTTATAAGGAGAGACCCAGAGGGCTTAAAGAAGTCACAATAGTTATTGACAGAAATAATTTATATAAATTTATTGAAAGATTAAAAGAATTATTTAAGGAAAAAGGTTATTCGATTCAAGTTGAAAAAGGGCATACAAATGAACAATTTGACGAGTGGCAGGATATATATTTAATTATTAACCACAACATCGAAAACGGCATTTTAAGCGCTAAACTTCAAATTACATTTATTGGTCCAGAACCTCATAACAAAGATGATACTACGGCTTATTTTTTTATTAATGTTGAACCAAGTCTTGATTTACCGCAAGAGCAAAGAGGAATGTTAAATGAAGTCAACCAAATAGTGGACAGTGCTGTGAATGAAGCAATTGAGGCCAGGTATCTTGAGCTGTTTAACCCAAAAGCGAAAGATAGTCAGTCTGATAGACGGTAAACAATGGCTTGTATTTAATCCAAATTTCTAAAGTGGCTGATAGAGGACTCGAACCTCTGACCTCTCGAATGTGAATCGAACGCTCTAACCAACTGAGCTAATCAGCCAGATTTTTAGTGGATCTTTGTATCTTGCTTTTATTAATTTTGATTAATGATTGGTATTGTACTACTTTTTGTTAGACCGCGTAAAAAGTTAATAACCTTGTAGTAGCATTCAGCGTTTATTACTTAACAAAATTTTTAGCATCTTTATAATACAAAGACTTATGTTAAGAAAAATTGGATTTGGTCCTGAAAGAGGTCGGTCTGATAATTTTAAATTGAGAGTGACGCGCACCATTTATTCTGACCACAATCAAGAAACACCAATTCAGCTTCTGCGCACTGATTCAGTGTTTGTGGTATCTATTGTTGATATTCCGGCAGGGACTACTCTGTTAAATAAAGCTTTGTACGCTGTAGTTTGGATGAATGATGATTTATCTCCAGATGATATGCGGTTAAATAATCTTGCAAATGCTAAGATTAACGCTGAGTTTTGTGAAGGTATGGACCAGGTTAAAATAGTAGTTAATCAGCTTTACCAAAATTTTAAGGATGAAGTAGACAATCGTTCCAGGAATAAATGGAAAAACTATGAGGTAGATTTAGATGATCCAGTTCTGATAGGTTTCGATGTGAGTCAATTTATTCAAAATGAACTAGCTCGAAATGCAATAAAAAGAACTCAAGTGCTTGGCCAAATCAGAGCTAAAGAACCGAGAAATAGGCATATTTGGAATTAAAGTTAATCTTGCCTTATTGCTCAAGGGTCTATCTGATTGAGAATTTTTTCAACTTGAGTAGCATTATTAGCCTGCATTAATTGAACTCTGATATCGCTAGCTTGAGGGAAACCTTTAATATACCAGGCCAAGTGTTTTCGCATTGATTGAAAACTATCTTCTGACAGAAAAGTTTCATAAACTTGAGAGTGCTCAATTGCCAACCTAATTTTGTCTTGAAGACTGGGTTCGATTTGGCCAGGCTTAAATGACTTTTGTTTAGATTGATTACTGCTATTTTCTGTTTCTAGCACACCGTTACGCCAGTCAATAAGCTTAGCTAACACCCAGGGATTACCAAAAGTAGCTCGACCAACTAATATTCCGTCAACTCCGCTGGCGATAATTTTTTCTTTGGCTGAAACAATTGAGTCAATATCTCCATTGCCCAAAATAAGCGTTTCACCTGAAGTCTGCTGTACTATTTTGACCGCCTTGGCAATTTCTTGCCAGTCAGAGCTACCAGTATACATTTGTTTAAGAGTACGTCCGTGTAAAGAAATGACGGTTGGCTCAGCCTCAAGAAGTGTTGGGATCCAGGTTGATACAGTAGAGCGCTCATAACCGATTCTGGTTTTAACCGAAACCGGTAGTAAATGTCGCTTTTGATATTGGTGGGGCAACTGAGAGTGTTTTTCCAGTATTAACTTAATGGTTTTCTGCTTAAGGTTAGGTACATTTTCAATCTTTTTTCCCTCGGCCCAGTCTTGCAAACCGGCTTTGGTAGCAAAAATAATTTCCTTAGCTAATTTGGGATTTTCTATGAGTGCCGCACCGCTGCCGCTTTGGCGAACATTTTTGGCGGGACAACCCATATTGATATCAACACCGTCAAAACCTAAATAAGCAGCAATTAAGGCAGCGGTGCGAAACGATTCCGGCTCTTTACCAAACAATTGAGCCACAATTGGTCGTTGTGACTCGTCATAAATAAAATCCCTAAATAACTTGATAGCGTTGCGAACCAAACCCTCCACCGAGGTAAACTCGGTCATAATCACATCAGGATGGCCATATTTTTTATACATGTACCGATACGGTTGATCCGTCACCCCATCCATGGGTGACAAACCAATAATTGGCCGCGGTAAATCCCGCCAAAATCCTAGTTCCATCGGGGTATTATAACTTTTTAACTTAATTTATCAGACAGTTAATAAGTTTTTTGGCCACTGTTTCTGTAAGCCAGTGATTGTTCTGCCAATTCATCAACTTTTCCTGGATATCGTCTTGCCAATTTTGATCGATATTACCAGATTCAATCTCAACCAACCAAGCTGCCAGTTGCTGATAAACAAAAGGAGAGTTGATCAAGCCGACATTTAGCCAGCTGAATAGTCTCTTATTTAAGACTTCCAGACAATTAGCATTACTATCTAAAATTTGTCCCGAATCAATTATTAGTCCGCCACTAGTTTGGTAATTCAGTGGTATTTCAATTTCTTCAGTGTGCGCTGGCAAAATGATTTTTTTTAGGGTTGATTCGCCAGTTTGAGCAGTGGCCAAAATAATAAAGTCCTTTTCTCGCCAGCTAGAATTTGACAAGATTAGTTGATAATCACCGGAGTCAAGCTTTGGCCAATCATAGACCCACCAACCAGTAAACAAATGTGTGGTGAAATCTGAAGTAGTAAAATATTGGTCCAAAAATGGCTGTGAGCTAAAAGATTGATCACCCTGCTTTAGGCTTGCCTCAAATCCTGGTTTGCCCACCAATGTTAATCCACTAATATCAGTTTGGCTTGGTTGAAATACACGAGCTGATAAAAATTGGTTATCATAACTAGTTAGTCGTTGATGATCAAAAAGCGGATCATTGATTATGGCTGATGATTCATTAAAATCATAACCATTGTGCACCACAAAATGACCTGGAACCTGCAAAATGCTTGGCTGCTGCTGGTATGTGTTGAGACTTAACCAATCATCTTGCTGATTTTTACTGACAGACTCATACGAGAACTCTAAAACCGGCAAGTTAAGCTCTACACTTGCTTGGCTCAGCTGCTGAGTTAATTTACCGATAACTCGCCAATTTAGCCAACCTTGAAACAAGTAACCCTCTAACTGCCGATTTAACCACTCATTTAATGTTCCAGGATCTAACGGAGTACCATCTGGAAGATTTTGATAACCATAGTAGTGCAAAAGCATAGTGAGGGATGTGAGGGCGCAGCCCCAACGAGAAATCGTTGTGGGCTGCGCCCCACCAACCCATTTACTTGCCTGGTCATACTCGTTTTCTCCCCAAAATACATCGTTTTGTTTAAGTAACGGAACTTGAAGATTGATTATTCCCTCAGGCTCTAGCTGCCACAATTTAAAATCATCAAAATATACCGTTGATGATTGACTGGCCAAACCAACGCTGCCGGCTAATCCTGGCAATCCGGGAGGTAGTTGGGGTTGCTGCACATCCTCTCTAAAGGCCGTTTTGCGTTCTCCATCTATATAAACGCTGATTTCACCAACCTGCTTGTTGTACTCCAAAGCAATTTGGTAGGTAGTGTTTGGCAACCAAGCAAAGGTGGTTTCATTTGGAGTCAGAGAGTAAGACTGACCAGCAACCACTTTTTCACCCAAAAGCCTACGGCCAATCAAGTGAATCGCTAAATAATTATCTTCATCAGTCCAGCTAACCAGCCAATTTCTATCCATATCTAACCAAGTAATGTGCATGGCAAACTCAACTTTATAATGATTGAGTTCAGATAAATGGTTTATATCAAAACCACTTTGTAAAGGTGGAGGCAGTGACCATTCCACAAAATGATGATTTAAGTTGGGAATCATTTTTATTTGACAAGAAGGACTGTTTTCAATAACTAAAACCACTTTTTGATCTATGACTTGCCAAGAATAAGTGCTACCTCTATCACTTTGACAAGGAAAGTCAGGATTATAGTGTTGACTATTCTGCACTTGTTCCCAGCCAACTAGGCTATTTGAGCCAAAATTATCGGCAAATAAAAGCTTAGCCGAAGCCAGGGCAGACGATTGAAAACAAAACAAGATCATCAGGGTTAAACTTACTGTAAGCAGCCAGCGAAAGAAACAAAACTGAATGTTTTTCCACAGTCTCACACTTTAAAAATGCCAAAAAAATCTAACCCAAATCTAACAAGGAGCAGAAATTTGAGAATAATATCCTATAATAACAGGATATAGTTTCAAAAAGATACTACCTATGTCAAGATTACCAGAATGTTTGTCAGATCCTATAAATTTTATAAAATCCAGTAATCAGCCATGGCCTTTGGATTTTTGGCTAGACACAAACTTAACGATTAAAAATGCATCATACTTCATTGACAACTTTGCATATTTACTAACCAGAGATGGATTTCATTTTCAAATAGATGGGCCAAATAATACTTCGTTTGCTGCTTATGATAAATTTATTGGTCATTTATCTGGAATGAGCTTTTTCATCCGAAATAGACAAGTGTCAGAACAGAATGGTGAGCTAGATTTAACTTCTAAAGACCCTAACATTTATCCATTCATCTTGATACAACTTGTCTTAGCTGCAAAGTATATTGAATTATCCAGGTTTTTTGATGTTTTAAAGGCTTACTGGACAAACTTGCCACTAATGGATACCAACTGGAATCAGTTTAATGAGAAACTGCCAAAACATCGACCCAGTGACGATGATTTAAAAAAGGCTGCCAGTCAGACTTGGACTGGAAAGAGATTTATTAAACTGGGCTATAATCACCCCGAAATCATATATTATGATCCCCAAACAAGAGTGGATGTTCTTTTTCATCATAGTTTTAGATGATTGCTTTCCTTAGTAGACTGACTAGATCAAACCAGGCATACTATAAACCAGTGATGAATCAGCCACCATTTCAAGACCACAATCACAACTCTGCTTACCAGATTCTTAATCAAACCAAAAGGCAGCCAATAGTTGTGGTGGTTACTGTAAAAAAAGATGGCGAGGGTTTACAAAAATTATTTTCTCAACTTAAACAACAGACAACTCCGCCAGATTGCTTTGTTGTAACTGTTGCGGCTGATTCAGATGCCGATCTAACTTGGCAAACCGCCAAAAAACTAGCATCTAGGAAATTTAAGATTCTATCACAAAGACAAGCCAACTTAACTCGATCAGCCGGAAGAAATCTAGGAGTCAAACTTGCTCTTAAATATTTTGATCAGCCAATTTTAGTTTTTACCGATGCTGGCTGCGATCCTACTTCCAGTTGGTTGGCTGAATTAACTCAACCATTCTTTACTCAAAAAAACGTTGAGTTAGCCAGCGGCCTAACTTTGGTCAAACCAATGTCGGCTCTCTGGTCAGCTCAAGGCACCTTCGTTTTACCTTCCAAATCTTCAATTCCTGATAATCCTAACCCGGCTACTAGAAATATGGCCATTATTGCCAACACCTTTATCAAAGCTGGCGGATTTGATGATCGGCTTAATTATGCTGAGGATTACGAATTTGCGCGGCGACTAAAAAAAATGGGTGTCTACTGCCATTTTCTACCAAAAGCCAAGGTTTACTGGCTGGCTCACAATAACTTAATATCTTACTGGCAAATGATTTACCAATTAACTTTAGGCGATTGGCAAGCCGGAACATGGAGGCTTGGCCAACTCACCATGTTGGGACGATATTTGCTGTTCACAGCGCTATTCTTTTTGTTTGCCAAACTAAACTTGCCGATTAGCTGGGTGCTTGTACTATATTTAGTTTACTTGTCTCTCAAAACCATAAAGTTCAAGCTCGATAGTTTAAGAGCCTATGCATATGTGCCGCTGCTACAATTGCTAACAGACACCGCCGTGATAAGTGGCACCTTAGTGGGTATAGTTATGACAAGGATAAATAATGCTTCAAATCGCTAAACTTGCCAAAAAATCATGGCAATCTCCGGTTGCCAGAGGAATTTCTTTCATTTCTGCGATGCGCTACAGTACGAAGGCTTTTTCATTGCTCCGCTTGATTATTGTAGCTAGATTGTTAGGAAATCAAGCTCCAGAACAGCTGGGAATGTTTGGTATCGCTCTGCTTATTATTGCCATTACCGAGGTTTTTACCCAAACCGGTATAAATATAATCTTGATCAAAAGTTCCGACAAACTTAAAAAATATTTAGACACTGCTTGGGGAATTTCAATTGTGAGGGGCTTTATAATTTCTGGCTTAATTTGGCTGCTAATTCCTTGGATTGTTAATTTTTACCGCGCTCCTGGGTTACAGGTTTACCTGCACTGGGCGGCAATTATTCCAATTTTAAGAGGCTTTATAAATCCGGGTATTATTTCTTACCAACAAAACTTACAATTCGGTCGGGAATCTCTATTGCGAACTAGTTTGCAACTTATCGACGGTTTAGTCGGACTTATTTTTGCCTGGATACTTGGTAGTGCTCTAGGTTTAATCTGGGGTGTAATCTTGGGAGTACTAACTGAAGTCATATTATCTTTTTATTTATTTAAACCCTGGCCAAGTCTAACTCGCTTTAAATTTAGTTTAATCTGGCCGCTTTTTAAAGAGACTAAATTTGTTATCGTCAATGGAATGGTTGTGTATCTAAATGAAAATCTTGACGATATTTTGGTGGGTCGATTTCTGGGTACAGCCGGACTTGGTTACTATCAGACTGCCTATAAACTGGCCAGCGCGGCTACTATCGAGGTTGGCAGTACGGTTCGCGATACTTTATATCCTATTTACGCCAAAATTATTGATAAACAAAATTCGTTTAAAAAGCTGGAATCTCAAGTGCAGTGGCGTCAGATTATTTTTTATGCCGTTATTTTAGGTCCAGGATTGTTGTTGGCTAAACCATTTATAGAGCTAGCTTTTGGAGCGTCCTGGCTGATCATTACACCAGTACTACAAATATTGCTGATTAGTGGCGCCTTACGAGGTTTAATGGTGGCTTGGTTTCCAATTTTTATCTTGGCGGATCAAGTTAAGCAGAATTTTTATAATAATAGTCTCAGCACCATCATTATGATTGTTGGGATTGTTTGGTTAGCCCCCAGATACGGATTGGTTGGCGCGGCTTGGGCGATATTAATATCGGTAATCTTAGTACTGCCGTTTCTCTGGATAGCTAAAAAGCGTTCAATTAAAATTATCTTGGAGAAATCAGGTTCGTTCCCTAACCCTCAAGCCTTAATTATTAAAAGTATTAACAAAGATATTGCATCACCAACGCCTGCTTCAAATTAAAATTTATGCCAAACCAACCAAGCTTGTCACTTATTATTTTGCACCGCAATCAAGCAGATCAACTCATACAGCTTTGTCAAAATGTTCCAAGATGGGTTGAGGAAATCCTGATCATAGATGACTATTCAGAATCTTCTGGTTGGAAACGACTTAAAGACCAAGCAGTAAATAATTCGCGAATTAAACTGGTTAGGAGGGCGCTGGCTGGCGACTTCGCCAGCCAGCGCAACTTTGCCCTCACGCAAGCAGTCGGCGAATGGTCGCTTTTTTTGGATGCCGACGAAGCACCCCAAACTAGCTTTTGGGAAATAATTTTAAAAGCTGTTAAGGTTAAAAATAATACTCGCCATCAAACAAAAAATTTCTATACACTTATTCGCCACCAGTTTTTTATGAATCAAGTTTTAACCCATGGTGATGGAGGGAATCAAAAAATTGTTCGTTTGGGCAAAACCAAGCTTGGTCAAAAACTCTGGATTAGAAAAGTACATGAGGTTTGGAATGTGCCCGCTAGTCAAATAGATAATTTACCCGCCATCATTCAACATCAAAATTACACTGATTTCTTCGATTGGTTAGCTAAATTGAATATGTATGCACAGCTTGAGGCAGATGCTCGAAGCGAGTCAGAATCTGGCAGCCTGATATTGCAACTGCTAATATATCCGCTTGGTAAGTTTTTGTATAACTACCTCTGGAAGTCTGGTATTTTTGACGGTTTTCCAGGTTTAGCACATACCTTCTCAATGAGCTACTATTCGGCAATCTTACGGATCAGTCAGTATGAAAATAAACTTAAATCATAAACAGTCAGTCGTCCTAAAATCGCCAAAAATTAACCTGTTGACTTGGATAGAAATTGTCATTTTAGTGGGTGTTTGGTTGTTTTCTTTACTTGGCCAGTGGCAGAGATTTTTAACTCCTATTGGCACTGTTGGCATTCACGAAGCCTTAATGTTTATTTATATCTTTTTTTTGCTACCAATTTCTGTAACAGGACTTTTTACCTCAAGAGAAAGTAACCCCAAAAAGCTACTGGAAATTAAAGAGGCATTGAGTCATAAATTATTTTTTTATTGGGTGTTTGTTTTCATCGCTTGGTTATGTTGGATTATCGCCAGCAGCCTTATCAACTACCTACATTATCCGGCCGAATACAACATATTGGTAGGTGGCAGTTATTTAGCTAGGCAATTAATCTATTGGTTGTTTTTAGCAGTTTTGGCTTATCGAGTAAAAAATCAATTAATTTTTCTTCCAAATCAAAAGCCATTAAAACCACTGCATTTCAAAAATGCTCTTGTGTTTTGGCTAGTTTTCCAAATTATATTAGGAATTGCACAATACCTAATGTTTCCCGATGCTCGATGGTTATTTTATCTAGGATGGGACGATCACTTAAACCGAGCCTTTGGCACCTTGTTAGATCCGGGTTATTTCGGTCTACTAATGAGCTTAGGGGCCTTAATTATCTGGAGTGATATTGCCGATCAAAAATTCGCCAGCTTAAATTGGCAAGCCAAGAGTAGAGCAATGGTAGTTTTGGCGGGCTTTATTTTGCTCTTGGCTCTATCTTTTTCTCGAGCTTCATATCTGGCATATCTAGCTGGTGTCGCGGTTTTAGCCTGGAAATTTCGCCAGCGAACATTGCTTTTAGGAATTCCTTTGTTACTTCTGGCTTTAGTTTTGGTGCCCAAGGATGGCGGCGGCGAGGGTCAAAAGTTGCTTCGCACTGCCAGTATTGAACAGAGGTCCGAAACCACTGCCAAGCACTGGTGGCAGTATCGCCGCCGCCAACAATGGCTTATCGGACAAGGTTGGTACTACCAGTTATCAACAAACAACACTAGCCAAAATAATCTTAAACTACCTCAACACGCTAGCACGGTCGATACCGCCTATCTTCACCTCTTATTTTCTAGCGGTGTTATTGGATTAACATTGTGGTTAATATTAATCATTATTTGGTGGCAAGTTTTTAGAGATAGCCCAGTAGTTTTAGCTGGCTTGACAGCAGTTCTAACTCATAGTCTTTTTAGTCCAGCTATGTTTTACCCTTGGGTCTGGTTGGCAATGGGAGTCTTAATACTTTCACAAATAAATATTTCTAAAAAAGAAGATAAAAATTACTGACACACAATTTGGCAAATATGCTAATTAATTCAGAAGCAATCAAAAAACTAACCTCACAAAATCACTTCCTGAGTGAGCCCGGCTGGGATCGAACCAGCGACGCACAGCTTAAAAGGCTGTCGCTCTAACCACTGAGCTACGGGCCCAAATATCTTCGACGCCTTGAATTTTAACACAGATGCAGCAACCAACACACCTAGAGAATCATCCATTATTCTAAATAAAAGCAAAATATCACCGCCATTGATAATCTAGCTAGTCCCAGTACAAAAACATTTGTAGTTTAAAACAGCCAAACAAAACCCTTATAATGACTACTATGCTGCAAAATCAGAAATCCAGTAGTTATGATCTTTCTGAAGAATCTCCTTTAGCTCAGCTGTTGCGCCCTGTTAAACTTGACGATGTTGTCGGTCAAACACATTTAATTGGTCCGGATAAACCAATTAAAAAGCTGGTTGATAATAATCAAATATTTTCGATGTTATTTTGGGGCCCTCCAGGTGTCGGTAAAACAACCTTGGCAAGAATTTTGGCCATCAGTAGTCAACGTGAATTTATCGAGTTATCGGCCGTTGCGGTCGGAAAAAGCGATATTAAAGAGGTTGTTTTAAAGGCAGGACAACAACAAAAAACCCTTGGCGAAACGTATCAGTCGCCAGTATTGTTTCTTGACGAGATTCATCGCTTCAACAAGGCTCAGCAGGATTATTTGCTCCCCTTTGTTGAAAAGGGTACTATTATTCTTATCGGAGCCACCACCGAAAACCCCTCTTTTGAAGTTATTGCGCCGCTTTTGTCTAGACTTCGAGTTTTTGTCCTGGAAGAATTGGAGCTAGAGGACCTAAAACAACTAGTTCAAAAAGCGGCGCAAACCCTAAAAACCAAGATCTCTTCCCAAACCACTACCGAACTAATTTATCTTGCTAATGGCGATGCTAGAGCCGTACTAACCTTAATCGACCATACCTGGCAAACCTATGGCAAAATTAACTCTCAACATCTTAAAAATTTGTCCAGTAAATTTTTGCGTCATGATAAACAAGGAGATTCCCACTATGACACTATTAGCGCTTTGATCAAAAGTATGCGCGCAAGTAATGTGGACGCCTCTTTGTATTACTTGGCCAGGTTGGTGGAAGGAGGTGAAGATCCAAAATTCATTGCCAGAAGACTAGTAATATTTGCCAGTGAAGATGTTGGGTTAGCCCAGCCAACTGCCTTAGTAGTGGCTAATGCCGTGTTTGATGCTGTTCAAAAAATTGGCTGGCCGGAAGCACAAATTAATTTAGCCCATGGTGTAACTTACCTGGCTCAAGCAAAAAAGAATCGCCAGGCATATGATGCTTTTATGGCCGCTAAAAACGATGCCCGTCAACTAGGCAACCTACCCATACCTAAAAATTTAAGAAACGCTCCCACCAAATTAATGTCTCAACTAGGATATGGAAAAGATTATGAAATGTACTCAAAACAGGATTTGCTACCATCCAAGTTAAAAGGTAAAAAATATTTTCGATAGCATAAATTCTTGGACCGGCCACTCTTGAAATACAATAAGTTTCATATTAGGCTAAACAGATGCCAAAAGCTCACTATGTATCGACTTTGATCATTTTGACCATAATTACCAGCAGCTCGTTATTACTCAGTGGCTGCTACTCAACTCAACAGACTGACCAATTTGATTTGCCTGATAACCCACAAGAATTAAACTCAACCACAGAAAACAATAATTCAGGTGAGCTTGACCTATCTCAATCGGGCGATGGTATTGATAGCGATGTTGAACTATCTAGCGAAACTTTTTCGGTAACCGGCCAGGTTAATGACGATTCACTTTTACCAAACAATCAAAATAATAGTCAAAATAATAATTTAGAACAGGAAAATATGACAAATAATAGTCAGACAAATGAATCAAATCAAAATTTGCCAACAGAAATAACTAATTTGCAGGTTGAGACTTTGCAGGCAGGCAGTGGACCAGAAGCTCAAGAGGGCAGCAACATAACGGTTCATTACACCGGAATGTTAACCAACGGTGAAATTTTTGATAGTTCTTACCCCAGAAAAGAACCTTTTTCGTTTCAGCTAGGTGTAAGTAGCGTGATTCAGGGCTGGCATCAAGGCATGCAGGGATTACAAGCCGGCGGTAAATATCGATTGTTAATTCCGTCAGAATTAGCCTATGGTGAAACTGGGCGACCCCCAGTTATTCCTCCTAATTCTCCGCTTATTTTCGATATAGAAATTATTGACATTCAGTAGTAGAGTATTGGTAATAGCCGCTATGACGGTCGGTAATTGATTTACTGATCTATCGCAATAATCTTGGCTATGTAATAAAGGAGTTGTATGCCTAAAATTTCATTTGTTAAAGCCCGCCAAATTCTCGACTCCCGTGGAAATCCCACTGTTGAGGTTGATCTTCGTTTGGCCGATGGTTCATTTGGCAGGGCAGCTGTTCCTTCTGGAGCCAGCACGGGTAGCCGTGAGGCTTTAGAATTACGCGATGGTGGAGAAGAATATCTCGGTAAATCAGTAAATCAAGCAGTTAATAACGTTAATAGCAACATAAAAGACTTAATTTTAAATCAAGATTTTTCTCAACAGTCATTAGATATGGCTCTAATCGAGTTAGATGGATCCGAGACTAAATCAAAACTCGGAGCCAACGCCATTTTGGGTGTTTCGATGGCTTTTGCAGTGGCTAATGCTGTATTACAAAAAGTTCCTACGTATCAGTATATTGCTGATCTAAGCGGTCATAAAAAATTAGTTCTGCCCACACCAATGTTCAATATTCTTAATGGTGGTGCTCATGCTGGTTGGGCAACCGATATTCAAGAGTATATGATTATACCCTCTGGGGATTTACCATATGCTGAAAAACTTCGCCGTGCGGTTGAAGTTTTCCATCACTTAGGCAAATTGATCGGCAAAAAGGGATATTCAACCAACGTAGGTAATGAGGGTGGCTACGCACCAGAAGTGAAAAGTAATCAGGAAGCTTTTGAGCTTATTCTTGAAGCCATTGCAAAAGCTGGATATGAACCAGGTAATGATATTAATTTAGCGATCGATGCAGCCGCCAGTGAATTTTACTCAAATGAGCAATATCACCTCAAACGTGATAACTCGATTAAATCAACACCGGAAATGATTGAGTGGTTAGTCGATTTAACCAAAAAATACCCGCTCGTTTCCCTAGAGGATCCATTGGCAGAGGCGGATTGGGACGGCTGGCAGCAGCTTACCGCTCAGCTAGGCAGCACTCATCAAATTGTTGGCGATGATTTATTGGTAACTAACACTAAATACATTGCTAAGGCCATCAAGGAAAAAAGCTGTAACAGTGTTTTGATCAAACTCAATCAAATCGGCACTTTAAGCGAAACTCTAGAAGCGATTAAAATGACTCAAGAAAACAACTGGCGCGTTGTGCCGTCACATCGCAGTGGTGAAACCGAGGATGTTTTCTTAGCGCATCTAGCTGTTGGCACCAGTGCTGGTCAAATTAAAACCGGCGCTCCATCCCGCACCGATCGAACTTCTAAATATAATGAGCTGCTAAGAATTGCTGAAGAGATAGAAAAATAATTAAAGGCAATTAGTTAAAAAGGAGAAAATATGGGAGTTTTGGTTTTAGTCCGTCATGGCGTTACAGAGTACAACTTGCAAAAACGATTTACTGGTTTTACCGATGTTCCTCTACCTCCAGAAGGACAAAAGCAAGCTAAAAAAGTTGGTCAACAACTTAAAAAAGCAGGTTATAGTAACTTTAAGTTGGCCTATACTTCTTGGCTTATTCGCTCGATCGATACTTTGAAAATAATTCTAAAGGAAATTGATCAGCCTGATTTAAAGGTAATTCAGCATCCTTTTTTAAACGAACGCCATTATGGTTCTCTCCAAGGAGTCCTGCATACCGATATGATTGCCAGATATGGCGAAGAGCAGGTTCAAATTTGGCGACGCAGCTATGCAGTTAGACCACCTAATGGTGAATCTTTGCGTGATGTTGTTCACCGAACTCAATTTTATCTGAATGATGAAATCTTACCTCACGTTAAAGAGGGTGGTAGTGTTTTAGTTTGTGCTCATGGCAACTCGAACCGGGCTATGGTTAAGCAGCTAGAAAATATTTCTGATGAAGATATTGTTAAGCGAGAGATTGCTTGGGATGAACCACTAATTTATGATATCGACACGTCAGGAAATGTTAAGCGGCTGTTGTAAGTACTGGCAGAATCGGCAGATATCTGTGAATAAATACTTTTCGCTGAGTTACTATTTTATTTTCAAAAAATGCTGATGTAATCTGACATTTTAAGATACTTTATTAATTATTAAGAGATAATTGACAAAGGAATCACCAACACATACACTCGCGAAAATGCCGAAAGGAGTGGCAATGTTTACGGGCCCAATTGGCGCGAAAAGGCGCGGTAAGGATGATGTAGGAAACAGTTGGCCTGAACGATTAATTTCTGGTCGCGATCTGTTGAAAAAAATTCAGTTTGCAACTGAACAGGCAAAACTAAAAGCAGCTATTTCAAACGAAATTAACGCTAGCAACCAGCCAGCAGAAGATTTCAGTGAAACTCCCGAACGACCAGAAATGGCACCGCAAAGTTTAGTTACTGAAGAATCAGACTCATTGACAACCATCTCAGAAACTAGATAATTAAAGATTTAGCTTGTTGCAAGCGCTTCAAAACAGTTGTTTGACCAATTACAGCCATTGTTTCAAATAAAGGTGGTGTTTGTTTTTTGCCAGTAACCGCTAATCTTAACATCATAAAAAATTGCGATTTTTGCCAGTTATTCTCGGCTTGCAGATTTCGGATTTCCATTTCAATTGATTCTGAGCTCCAGTTACTGATAGCTTCTAGTTTCTTAATTGTAGTTTCGATTTGGGAGGAAACTAATTGAGCGTCAGCCTTTTTTATCAGTAAATCCTTATCGATCTGAATATCTTGATAAAAGAAATCTGTTAACTCATCAAACTCCGGGAGTAAAAATAATCTTTCCCTTATTAAAGGTAAAACTTGGCTAGTTAACTCGGTGGGGAAATCTTTTGAAATAAATTTGTGTAAACGTTTAATTAAATCATCGGTGGAAATAATTTCTCTGATGTACTTCCCGTTTAACCAGCGAAGTTTTTCGGTGTCAAATACCGGACCGGTCTTCTGCATCCGATCAAATGTAAAACTGTTAACAAATTCTAATAAAGAAATTACTTCTTTTTTTTGAGGGTGAGACCAGCCAAGAAGCATTAGGTAGTTAATTAGTGCCTCCGGTAAGATTCCCTGCTGCTGGTAAGAACTTATTGAAACATCATTTTTACGTTTAGATAGCTTTGACTTGTCCCGATTACGCAAAAGCGGCATATGAGCAAACTGTGGTTTTTCCCAACCAAACAGATCATAAAGAATAATATGTTTTGGTGTTGAACTTATCCACTCCTCACCCCGAATAATATGTGAGATCTTCATTAAATGATCGTCAACTACTACCGCCAAGTGATAAGTTGGGTAACCATCTGATTTAATCAGCACCTGATCATCAATTTGCTGATGATCTATCTCGACTTCACCTCTGATTAAATCATGCCACTTAGTTTTTCCGGACGGAACTTTTAAGCGGATGACATGGGATTCGCCTTTGTCTATTCGTTTTTTTGCTTCTTCAGGCGGGTAGTCTCGGTAACGACCGTCGTATTTTGGCGGCCGGCCAGCCTTAATCTGCTCCTCGCGCATCTGGCGAAGCTCCTCCGGCGTAACAAAACAATAGTAAGCCTGGCCGGCCGCCACCAATTTCTGCGCATAACGCTGATAAATCTTTAATCTTTCTGACTGTCGATACGGCCCATATGGACCACCCTTCTCAACATCCTCATCTGGTGTAATACCCGCCCATTTAAGAGCCGATAGCACCAATTCTTCAGCACCTTCAACATATCTAGAACGATCGGTATCTTCACTACGTACAATAAACTGACCATTATTTTGTTTAGCAAAAGCGTAATTAAATAAAGCTATATATAAAGTGCCGACGTGAGCAATGCCGGTCGGCGATGGGGCAACCCTTGTACGGACAACTTTAAAACTCATTAGTGTAGTATAACCGATTTATCATCTGGTAATAATATCCACCCAGCTAGACGCTAAAAAGAATCAAACAAATTATCTAGTAATCAATCGCCGACACAATAGCCTGAAAGCCATTATCACCTTCAAAAACGTAAACCGGTTGGAAAAACGTTCCAGGTTCAAGCGGTTCAAAATATGCCAAATAAACATAGCGAACAACTGCTTTATCACCCACAACAGGATTAACCACATAACCTTCACCAGCCACTAATTGATTCCAGGCTTGTTGAGCGGTTTGAGTGGGATAGGTTTCTGGTCTACTCCAATTGACCGGAAAATAATTTGAGGTGAAACTTAATAATCGTTCTCCCACTTGTCGGCTGCCAGAAAAAACTGCTCGAATCACACCATGGTTAGCCTGATGGGTAATCGCCAACAATCCTGATGGTGTAATTCTATAAATGTCAGCTTGAACAAAATCGGCCTCATTAATACTACTGACTTGTCTTGTTTCTCCGGCCAAAGCGCGCAAATAAGTAATTTTAGGAGTAGTGGTAGCAACATCAGGAGAGGCTAAATCCAGATTTCTTAATATTGTCCGCAACTCACTAGCTGCCTGTCTTTCGTCCGGAATAAATTTTTTATCTAATAGTTCGACCGATGAGGCCCAATCCGATTGCATTTGATAGGTATTATTAACAATATTGATTTCCAAGCTTGCCGGAAACGGTGATCTTTGGCGCCAGCGATAAATCTGAGTGGAGATTTTTTCCGGCTCGAATAGAAATCCCAGTTGGGCGGCGTGTTGCTTGGCTCGATCTAAAGCTAACAAATCAGGCACAAAAGCTGGTACTTCGTAGACTGGAAGTTGACTAGGGAAAGAAGGAAAACGCTGACCAACTGTTTCCAACACAAACTCGACTGGTCGTTCGTCGTTAGTCTGTTGAGGAAATACTATTTCTGGTAATTGCCCAAATCCCATTGTTGGCGGTGGTGGTCCCGGTGGATTAAGTGAACGATATAACTGCCACGCGGCCGTAAAAGTAAATCTAGCCACCATAAAGAAAACCAAACCAATCGCCCCATACTTGATAAAGTTTCGTCCATAATATGCCAAGGTTGACAAGTCTAGTTTTCCTGATTGTTTGGCCATAAACTTTATTCTAACGGATTTTGTGATGGTGGTACTAGTTGCAAAGATGTCTGCAACCAACTAACAAGCGACTTAGCATCGGCATATCTATCTTGACTACCTAAAATAACCAAAATTAAATCTAGATCTTCTTCAAATATTCGAACATTCAAATTTTGATTGACTTCTGCTTCGAAATTGCTCAACTTAGCCTGGGGAATTGCCCAGCGATTTCGGTAGCGAACAATTAAATTTTGACCGGCTAAATCAGTAGTGCCGGTTTTAACACCGGCAAAACCATTGCCGGCGGATAAAAGAGAGTTGGTGGTATAGATTACGTCCTGTCGACCGGTTTTTAATTCTTTTATTACTGCTTTTTCTTCTCGAACAGTTTCCTCAAAAAATGGAATCTCTAATAAATAATCAGTTAACAAACCAAGATCTTTAGCTGTTGTGTACTGCCCATCTTGATCTAAACCGGTTACATTCTCAAATTTAGTTTGGGTTAAACCGATTTTTCTAGCTTTTAAATTCATTCTATTAACAAAAGTATCTAGTGGGGCAGAGGCGCTGGCTAAAGCTAAACTAGCATCGTTAGCCGAAAACATAAGTGATGCTTTAAGCAAATCTCGAACCGAAAATTGGTCTGATGCTAAAAATTTAGCTCTATTTCCCGGAACATTAACAGCTTCGCCAATATCAATCTTTCCTTCGAGTGGCAGGCTTTCAAAAACAATTAAGGAGGTCATCAATTTAACTAAAGACGCTGGTGCTGTGGCTGTCTGAGAGTTTAACTCCCACAAAACTTGATCGCTTACCCGATCGTAAACCCAAACCGATTTAGCACTAATTCTAGGTGGTGATAGCTCAAAATCTAGTTGATATTTATTCCTTTTTTGTGGTGAGCTGCTAATTAACTCAGGTCCCGGTGTAGCTCGGGTAGTTTGTTGCTCAAACTGCCACCAAGCGCCAACTAAGCCAATCAACACAACCAGCAACCATAACCAAATCAACTTTCCAAAAGCGCTAAGACGGGTTAGAGCAATTTTTATTGCTGAGACTTGAGTTTTTTTAGTCATAAAGTTTTTAATAACCACCTTATTGTGCCATAACTAAATTAAAATTAACCAGAGCTAAATTAGTCTAGACCAATCGATCCTGCCTGGACAACCACATCAACCAATCCAGACCGATACGTTGAGCGCTTTAATCGTACCGCCCACAAGTCAACCTCTTCCCAAGCAGACTCATCATCTGGCAATTTATGCTGATACTGAAAACAAACTGCTGAAAGTTGTGTTGGCCGATCACTTGCTGCTAAATTTAGTTTTAAATGGGTCTTGTCTCTACCGATAATTCTTGAGTTTTGCAACTTTCCTCTAATAGCTAACATTGGTTCTTGATTTCCAGCACCGAACGGCCTAAATTTATCAATAACTTTCACGGTAGCAAGATTGATTAAATTCCAATCTAATTCGCCAAGAACTTGAATTTTCGGTTCAATCAATTTTTTATCGATCTGTTTGTTGGTCAATTGAACAATTTTTTCTAAAAAGTCTTGCAGTCTCCCTTCAGCTAAGGAAAAACCTGCCGCCAGCTTATGGCCTCCCAAAGAAACAAATAACTCTTTTGGCAATGAACGAAGCAGATTCGAAATGTGAACGCCTTTAATACTTCTAGCAGAAGCCTTTGGTTGAGATTCTGAAGTAGAAAGAACAATAGCTGGCTTGTGATACTTATCTACTAATTTACTAGCCACCAAACCAATAATTCCCTCATGGTATGGACCGGCAGTCACAACAATTGAGTCTTCCGGTTTAGTTAAAATAAAGTCATCTACTGCTTGCCATGCCTGATTGGTTATTTCTTGTCTCTTCAAATTTGTTTGCTGCAATGTTTTAACCAGTTCCCTAGCACTTTTAAGATCATCAGTCAATAATAGGTCTAATGATTTCCCAGCTGTCTCAAGTCTACCCATAGCATTAAGGCGTGGAGCTAACGCGTAATTTATGGTTGAGGTGTTGGCCAGTCTTAAATTAATTTGAGCTGCCTCAGCTAAAGCATTTAAACCAGGCCTGCTAGACTCTCGCAAAGCCAGCAGACCATAGATGGCTAGACTCCTGGCTGGTCCATAAAGAGGAATTTGATCGGCAATGATGCCCAAAACCACTAGGTCTAAAAGCTGAATCGCTATTTGATCACCATCGAATGATGAATCCTGGTTTTTATCAGTTTGTTGAGATCGAAATAGCTCCCGAATTAACACCCATGCCACCCCAACACCAGAAATTAAGGTTGAGTGCACCACGGCATCAGCTGATGGGGACGATTGCTCTTCATCTGGCATATGATGATCGGTCACAATAGTCTTGATTCCTTGCTGCTTAAGCCACTCAATTTCTCGATTGGCGACAATACCGTTATCGACCGTTATCACTAAATCTGGACGCTGCTGACTAATTATTTCCTTTAAAGCCACTAATGATAGTCCGTAACCATGTTTCGTTCGGTGTGGAATAAAAGAATTAACTTGTATACCAAGACGCTTTAGCCCCAAATACATCACCGCTGTTGCCGTAATTCCATCACAGTCATAGTCTCCATAAACCACAACTTTCCAGTTGTTGTCCTTGGCCTGTTTGATTAGGTTAATTGCTTTGGTGATGGTTGATTCCTCTAAACCAAATTCACTGTTAGTTATATCGATAGGATGGGTGGGTTTGAAAAAACCATCTCGATATTGATTGGGAATTCGATCAATAAGCAATTTTTCTAGCTGATCAAGATTAGTTAGCTTATTTGGTGATAAAAGCTCGATATGCACATATGTAAGTTAACACAAAGACATAATTTTAGTATGGGAACTTAAAAAACCAAGCCATAATTAAATATTTTTTTAACAGGAATGTTGGGAAAAGTCAGATATTTTGATACGATAACCTGGTATGCGCCAATTAATTGCCAAAACTGCTTTAGCCGTCATTTCCTTGTTAGAAAAGGCTGGTTATGAGTCTTACTTGGTTGGAGGCACGGTGCGAGACTTATTGTTAAATAGACCTCAGGGAGACTTAGACTTAACAACCAATGCTTTGCCAGAAGAAATTTTGCAGATTTTTCCGGATGGTTTTTATGAGAATAAGTTTGGCACCGTTAGCTTGCCGGCCAAATATCTGTTAGAAAAATTTGCCAATAACCAACCAACAAACTTATCAGCCAGCAGAGAAAAAGGGGAAAAACCTCAGTTTGAGACAAAAAATGAGGTGTCTGCCTATCAACCTGACACTCTGAAGCCGATTGAAATTACTACCTTTAGAAGTGATGGCAGTTACGTTGATCATCGGCACCCAGAGCAGGTGGTTTGGGGTAAAACATTAACCGATGATCTTCAACGAAGAGATTTTACTATCAACGCTATTGCTTTAAAGATCAACTGGGAACAACCAAATCCAAAACCTGAAACTTGGTTAAAACAGTGGGTCTCTCTTCCAGATTTTGTTGAAGTTGATGCCAGCTTAATTGATCCTTTCAATGGCCAACGCGACTTGCAACAAAAAATTGTCAAAGCAGTTGGAGACCCCCAACAACGATTTGAAGAAGATGCCTTGCGGATGTTAAGAGCAATTAGACTGGCGGCTCAACTTGAGTTTGCAATCGATCAAAATACTCTAGTGGCAATCCAGACAAAAAGCGGCTTATTGCAACATATTAGCTGGGAAAGAATTCGTGATGAGGTTTTTAAGATTTTATTAACAAATAAGATCGAAGACGCCTTTAATTTATTGCTGGCTACTGGCTTGCTAAGCCACATTTTTCCTGAATTATTAGCAACTAAAGGAGTTGAGCAGCGCGGCCACCATGAGTATGACGTCTGGACACACTCTTTACGAGCGGCTCAGCTTTGTCCCAGCCAAGACCCGATTGTCAAACTGGCCGCGCTGCTACATGACATCGCCAAACCTAAAACTCAAGCAGAGATTCCTGATCAACCAGGTGAATACTCATTTCACAACCATGAGGTGATTGGAGCTAGAACGGCTAGAGATATCGCCAGGCGTTTGAAGTTGTCCAAAAATGATACTCAAAGAATTTTTACCCTGGTTCGTTGGCATATGTTTTATTATCAACCGCAAATGACAGACGCTGCCATCCGACGCTTTATGCGCCGTGTGGGTATTGAAAATCTTGATGACATTATGAGTTTGCGTGAAGGCGATCGTCTTGGCAGCGGCAGTAAACGCACTAGTTGGCGCTTAGAAGAAATGAAGCAACGAATTCAAGATCAATTACATCAACCAATGACTGTCAATGATTTAGCCATCGACGGCCATGACGTAATGACTTACCTTAATCTTAAACCTGGACCAAAAATTGGAAAAATAATGCACGATCTTTTTGAAAAAGTTTTGGATGATCCAGAAAAAAATAATAGAGATTACCTACTAAGTCAGTTAAAAAAATATGAAGGTCTAATTTAAAATATACAGGGTAAGTTTTTAACATTTAAAATTTAGCAGGATAGGCTATACTTACCTACTCAATATGTTTAGTTTTGTTACCAAATACTTTGATCAACAGGCAAGAACCCTCAAACGTTATGAAAAAGTTGTTGAGGAAATTAACGCTTTCGAACCTGGATTAAAGAAGTTCTCAGATAAAAAATTAGCCGCCAAAACTGAGTATTTTAAAAAGCAACTTGAGTCTGGCCAATCTTTGGAGCAACTTTTACCGGAAGCTTACGCTGTTGTTCGTGAGGCGGCTCGCCGCACCATCGGAATGCGTCACTATGATGTTCAGTTATATGCCGGAATTGCTTTTCATGAGGGTAAAGTTGCTGAACAAAAAACGGGTGAGGGTAAAACTTTATCCGCAACTTTGCCACTATATTTAAATTCATTAACCGGCAAAGGAGCTCATTTAATTACGGTTAACGATTATCTGTCGCAGATTGGTGCTGGTTGGATGGGACCAATTTATCACGCATTGGGTGTTTCGGTGGGTGTTATTATTCACGATCAGGCATATATCTATGACCCTGATTTTACTGGGGAAACCAGGGGCGATGAAAGGCTTGAGCATTTTAAACCAGTTCCCCGAAAAGAGGCTTATTTGGCCGACATTACTTACGGCACCAACAATGAGTTTGGTTTTGATTATTTGCGCGATAATATGGCCCAGAGCCTTTCTGATCAGGTTCAGAGAGAGAAGCATTTTGCTATTGTTGATGAGGCCGACTCAATTATGATTGATGAGGCTAGAACGCCCTTAATTATCTCGGCTCCAGACTCTGAGCCAACCAGCAAATACCTTGAATTTAACAAGTTGGTTAAAACTTTATCTAAGGGAGCAGATTACCAAGTTGATGAAAAAACAAAAACTGCAACTCTGACAGATCTCGGTGTTAAGCGCGTGGAACGAGCTTTGGGTATTAGTAATCTGTATGAGGAAAGTTTTGACACAATTCACCACATTGAACAAGCCTTGAGAGCCAACAAAGTTTATCAGCGAGATAAAGATTATGTGGTGCGCGATGGTGAAGTTGTCATTGTTGATGAACATACCGGTCGCTTAATGTTTGGTCGACGTTACTCAGATGGATTACATCAAGCAATTGAGGCAAAAGAAGGGGCTAAAGTTCAACAGGAATCTCGAACCTTGGCTACGATTTCTTTACAGAATTATTTCCGACTTTACGAAAAATTGGCTGGCATGAGTGGTACGGCGGTCACTGAGGCTGAAGAATTAAATAAAATTTATAATGTCGATGTAATTGCAATTCCAACCAACAAACCAATCCAGAGAATTGATTTTCCTGATGTGGTCTACAAAACCACCCGCGCAAAGTACAGCGCAATTTTGCGAGAAATTGAAGAGATACACGCTACCAAAAGACCAATTTTAATTGGTACTAGATCGATTGACCAAAACCAAATTATTAGTAAACTGCTAACTAAAAATAAAATTAAACATCAGCTGTTGAATGCTAAAAATCACGAGCGCGAAGCTTTTATCATTGCTGAGGCAGGTAAGCCTGGAGCTATTACGGTTGCCACTAACATTGCTGGTCGAGGTGTAGACATCGTTCTTGGTGGAGCTAAGCCCGAAAAACGTAATTTTAAATCAGACAAAGAGTTTTCAAAAGCTGTTGAGGAAAATCAAGCGGCTCATAATCAGGTAGTGGCGGCCGGCGGACTACATATTATTGGTACCGAGCGCCATGAGTCACGCCGAATTGATAATCAGCTTCGCGGTCGCGCCGGCCGCCAAGGCGACCCAGGTTCTTCTCGTTTCTTTGTTTCTTTAGAAGATGAAATAATGCGTATTTTCGGCGGTGAGCAGATTTCTAAGTTGATGGATACTCTTCGCATCGACGAAAATATGCCGATCGAGCATCAACTCATTAATAAGGCTATTACCCAAGCCCAAATTAGGGTTGAGGGATACTTCTTTGATCAGCGACGTAATCTAGTTAATTATGATGACGTTCTTAATCGACAGCGAGATATCATTTATACTCGTCGACAGAAAATTTTAGAGCAGATGGAAGCCAGTAAGTCAGACTTGGACGACAAACGCTGGCAAGAACGATTGGCTGACACGTTCGCTAATCATTTTCAGTCATTTTTAACTGCCAGATCGGCTGACGGTTTAACAACCGAAGAACTCGACGCTGTAGTTAAAGAGCTAGCCAACGTTATTCCTTTTGACACCAACTCCTTGGCACAAATTAAACAGCAAGTTAAATCACACAAATCAGATAAAGAACGATTAAAATTTTTTAACAAGATTTTCAACGATATTTATCAAACCAGAGAAAAACAAATTGGTGCACTATCGATGCGCGGGCTTGAGCGCTATGTTTTTCTGAGCAGTATTGATGAGCAGTGGATGAATCACCTGGATGATATGACCAATTTGCGCGATGCTGTCTGGCTGCGAGGGGGCAAGGAACAGGCTTTGGCTGAATATAAGAAAGAAGCCTTCCAATTATTTGATGAAATGATTCATCGTATCGAACTCGAGGCCTTAAGAAAAATTTTCCGCCTGCAAGTTCAAAAGCCGGCGGCGGCCGAAACCTCTCCTGATATGGTAATGAGCGGACCAGCTAAGTCATCAGATAATAGCACCTCTGCTCTGGCAGACACTCTTCGTCAAGCAAGCAGTAATAAAAATAAAATTTCAAATTCAAGATCAGCTAAAAAAGGTAAACGTAAAACTCAAGGTTCGTACCTAAAAAAATAATCCTTGCTTAAAAATCAATTTCAACTTGGTCGACCAAAAATAAATAGTTCTCTTTCCGCCCTTGTCACAGCCGTGTACAACCAGCGACACCAATCCTCATCCGACATATGTTTAGATCTTTCCTCAATTACTACAACTTTAGGTGCTTCACTACCTTGAGCTTTATGAACCGTGAGGGCATAGCCATAATCAAAAAGCTGACCGGTTGAAGCAAGTTGTTTCTTGGTAATTGGTAAAGAGGTTAAGGAATTAAACTGCTTGGCAGCTACCGGACCTTGATATAAAACCTGTGAGTCTTCATCTACAATTGTGGCCAACCATCGTGGCCAATCTGCCAAACTGTCCGGATCAGGACTTATTGACTGAATAAAACCTGTCATTCCATTAAAAATACCTTTTCCCCAGTCATTTTTTAGACAAACCACTTTATCGCCTTTCTCTGGCTTTTCAGGGTGGCGATACTGAGCATCGCGGATTGCCTGGTTAATTTTAATTCGACTATGGTTAAAACCTGTCAGAAATAAATTCTCTGGTTGCCAGGACTGAAACAAAGAATCGATCATCATTAAGCTATCCGATGATTGCAAATTAAATTTTTCTACACCGGCACCAAAATTCTGAATTGGAATTTTACCTGTTTCTCTAGCTAACTGAGCCACCTTTAGAATCGGGCTGTCCTGGGCTTGACGATGAATTTTTTCCAGATAAAAGTTGGCGTTAGCAAGAATTGATTGCCGACTATTGATCGGTGGTAACTGACCATGATCACCAACTGCCAAAATGGGTAGTTGCAACGACTGGATATCACGCCACATCTCTGAGCTAATCATTGAAGCCTCATCAACAAATAATAAATCATAAGGAATCTCCGCCTTGCGCACCCAATGACTAATTTGTCCATCACTGCTAAACACCGGTGAATACATAAGAGAGTGCAGTGTGCTAACACTATCTTGCTTAGCTAAGGAGTTATAATCTTTTAATTTTTTGGCCAAAACCCGAGTGGCTTTACCTGTAAAACTAGCAAAAGCTGCCGATAGCTTTGGTTTTTTCTTTAATAAAATTAACCGTATGATGGCCATTAAGGTGGTTTTACCGGTGCCGGCATAGCCACCTAGTAAAAAGGGTTTGTCACCACCATTTTTAAGCCAGTTTAAAATTGCTTCAGCGGCCTGTCTCTGTTCTGTTGATAATTGGCTGATTGTCATCGGTATGATGTAGAATAAAGCATTACCTATGACATTACCACGGACACTTACAGCCCAAACAACTGATTTAGTTGGTCAAACAGTCAAACTTCAAGGCTGGGTTCACACTAAAAGAGATCATGGCAAGCTAACTTTTATTGATTTACGAGATCGGTCTGGTTTAGTTCAGTGTGTAGGTTTCAAATTAATGTCCGAGTTAACTACGGAATCGGTGGTTAGTGTGGTTGGAACGGTCCAAGCCAGACCAGAGCATTTAGTTAACCCTAATTTATCAACCGGCACAGTGGAAATTTCGGTCAATGAATATGAAGTGTTAAATTCTTGCGAAGAGTTGCCGATTCAGATAAAAGAAGAGGAGAATTCGGTCGACGAATCAGTTCGTTTAAAATATCGCTATCTCGACCTGCGTCGGGAGAAATTGCATAACAACCTGCAGCTCCGATCTGATTTTATGGCCGCCCTGCGGGCGGCCCTCGCTACCCACCAGTTCACCGAGATTGAAACGCCTTTACTAACCAAGTCCACCAAAGAAGGAGCACGTGACTTTCTTGTACCTTCTCGCTTTCAGCCAGGCAAGTTTTATGCCTTGCCACAAAGTCCGCAACAGTACAAACAGTTATTGATGACGGCAGGATTTGAACGCTATTTTCAATTTGCTCGTTGCGTTAGAGATGAGGACTTAAGAGCTGACCGGGGATTTGAGTTTACCCAACTTGATCTGGAAATGAGTTTTGTATCTCAACTTGAGGCAATGTCTTTAATGGAAGATATCATTATTTCCGCTGTTGAAGCCGTGGGCGGTCAATTAAAAGAAAAACCTTTTCCTGTTTACAAATATCAAGATGCCATTCAGCAGTTCGGTGATGACAAGTTTGATTTGCGCACTCCAGAGGAAAAAGAAAAAGGAATTCTAGCCTTTGCTTGGGTAGTTGATTTCCCGTTTTTTAAGAAAGTTGATCCAAAAGACCAAGCTGAAGTCAGAGATAGTAAAAGCGGTTGGACCTTTACTCACAATCCATTTAGTAGCCCCCAACCTGACTTCCTAGAAGACCATTTAGCTCACCAAAATATTGACCAAATTCTTGCTTCCCAATACGACTTGGTTTGCAACGGATTTGAGGTTGGCGGAGGCAGTATTCGAGCCCATTTACCAGAAGTATTGCAGGCAACTTTTGAAATTATGGGGTATTCGCCAGCCGAGATTGAGGTCAATATTGGACACATGCTCACCGCTTTTAAGTTAGGTACGCCACCTCATGGCGGAATTGCTTTTGGTTTGGATAGATTGGTAATGCTTTTATCTAAAGAGAACTCGATCAAAGAAACCATCGCTTTTCCGATGACCTCTACGGGACGAACCGCCGTGATGTTAGCCCCAGCCGAAGTCGAGCCTGAACAACTTAAGGAACTAGGCTTGCAGGTTGTTCAGCAAAAATAGTTTTCTCTCGCTGATCATTTTATTTTAAATCTTGCTCGTACTTTTGATTATCAACGTAATTATATGTTGTGTTTATATTTTTAGTTCTCGATCTTCAGCTGGTGTTTAATCTGCACTCTTGAGAAAAGACTAAACACAATCAATAAAGCACCGAGCCACATCAAGGTTAAACTGACCGAGCGATCGGCCGCCCAGCCTACTACGGGATTTAAAAGTGTTAAAACTAGTTGGCTGGTCATAGCTATGGTCGATAAAATCGTTGCTCGTTGCGAAGCGGAAATTTGTTCGTTGAATAAAACCGAAAAAAACGGTTTACGGCTCATACCTAGACCGATCGACAACCAAATGCCCAATAAAATTAGCCAAATATTTGCACTAACACCTGTCACAATAAAGCCAATCGCCGGCAAAACGGTGCTCCAAAAAATTAATTCATGACGCCACTTTTTAATCTTGGCAACTCTGCCATATATATTCATTGCCACAATTTCTAACAGCACCGCGACGGAGATGATGTAGCCAAACCAGTCAATCGCTACTAAATCTGTTAGGCGAGCCTGATACAACCAAATCATCATCTTGGCGACTCCGGCCACAACCGCCATATCTAAAGCTAGTATCCACATTCCCCGCTGGTTGGCTAAAAATTGCCAACCAACCAGTAAAGTATCCCAAATCCTTGTTGTTTCTGACACTTTAGATTGATCCTTGTTCTCCTTAATAGGTTCTGAAATTAACAAAGCCATAATGGCTGCCAACACACCGGTAATACCTTGTAAAAACATAATTTGCTGAGGTTTAAACCAATGAACCAGTAGGGCACCAATTAAAGGACCAAATAACATCGCTAACATCATTAAACTGTTTAGTCTAGAGATTTGCTCACTAAATTTACTATTTGAACCCGAACTGTTATATAACAATGACTCGTTGGCACCAGACCTTAATGCCAAGCTTAAAGCAATTAAAAACTCGCCCAGAACAAACCAAAGAAAACTAGCTTTTAGAGGATAAACAAAGAATCCTACAGCACCAATTATGCCACCTAATACCAGGGATTTTTTCTCGCCATACAGATCAGCCACAACACCTGTGGGAATCTCTAATAAAAAGGTAAAAAAAGTAAATAATGATTGTAAAAGTAACATTTCCTGCAAACTAATCCCGGCCCATTCTAAATAGAAAGGGATTAAAACGGCACTAAACAGGTGTAAACTCAGCACAAAGTTATACACATATAATTTAATGTGATTTGAATTTGATTGCTGGTGGATTCTAGTTGTTTTTTTCATAAAAAAACCGCCTGGTTAAGGCGGTGGGTAATTTTTTATTTTCGACCAAGAATTACAAAATTACTCCACCCCAAAATGGCATGCCGTTATTAATGACGAACTCAACACACATCGATAGCGAGGTGAGTAATTTTTGATTCATAGGCTGGCAGTATAACAAACACTATTTGGGAAAACCAGTCCTAAAGAACCGCTAAAAAGTTTGCTAGGATAAGAATTATGAAAATTTCTCTTAGAAAAACAAGCTTAAAATATTCCTGGTTTTATTCAGCTAATTTATTGACCGCGGCAATACTGCTGATTTTTTTGCTGTGGTCAATTGTTTTGGCGTACTACACCATCGCCACCTTCTACGAAGTTCAAAATAGCCAAGCTATTTACACTGCCGGCTTGATTACAATTCTGTCTTCTGGATTTCTGGGCTATTACTTTGGTTGGAAAAGATCAAAAGCTGTTGTCAGTGTAACAAGCAGGCAGTTGGCGGCTAAATATTTATGGCCATATCTGGGTCATTTGCTGGCAACAGTAATGTATTATTTAGTTACCTACTTGGTGGTAGTTTTTGGGTAATAGGCAAAACGACTACGGTTGGCTAAGTTTTGTAAAGATTGACCAGTGACTGCCATCTCCAGAATCCATACTTTCAAAAGATCAGCAAGTTATTTATTTTAAAATCACACGCCATGAGATTTATGAAATCTTTAAATAGCATACTTGATTATAATAAGCAAAAGAACAATATTATTTATTTCTACTGGTATTTTGAAAAAGCATTTCATAAACGCTATCTGGGCCATAATTTTGAACATTTTCTGTTGAAGAACCATCTCCTCCTTCAAGCAACTCACTTTCAACTAAAGAGGCTTTTTCCCTTGCTACGAAGAAGGCCTTAGCAGCATCAATCTCGGAAACTCCAAGCTTCCGTCCAACTTGAGCAATTTCATTCATATCTGGGTGATCAAAATTTCCCTTTTTTGTGAAATAATAAACTAAAGCATTTGTCTTATTAAGTTTGTCCATTTCTGACATTGAGTGATTATGACAAATTGATAAATAAATGCAAGTATTCTAATAAATATTGGTGATTATCAGTGTTTAACAATCTTGAAAAGAATAAGTAATCAAAATGATTTAAAAAATATTATGGATGATTAAGATACATTGCGATAATAGATAAAGATGGTGAACTAAATTTGTTCTAATTTTACCTCGTGAAGACTCAAACTCCGGTTTGGGGCTTTTGAGAGCACACCTATATCTATTCTTATTTTAACTTGACTACCAAGGCTTTATAGCCCTTCTCTTCTCCCATCTCTTTTTGATTCTCGGTAATAAAAGTACTCAACACTTCAGGATTTATGACAGAGGCTTCCAAGGAACCAGTGTAGACAATGTAATCAACAGACTCTAAAAGAGAAAGATATGTCTTGGAGTCCACAGACAGCATAGGAAATTCGTAAAGAGTGTTTTGGCGACCAGCTCTTTTAAAGCCGAAATAAGGATCTGGGATAGCAGATAAATAGACTGTAGTGTGATCGGGAATTACTTCTAAAATCTGGGTGGTGTAATCATAATATGAAAAGTTTCTTGAAGTGGGGGTATAGATTGAGCTCAAATGGTAGAGACCATTTATCATAATAAAACCGCTGGCAAATACAATACCAATGATACGAAAATTAATATCCTTTATCATTTCAATAATTTTAGCAAGACTTAGATATAGAAATGGAATAAAATAAAGCATATACCACTCCATTCTGGCCGCATAAACCAAAAGAAAAACGAACAGAGTGATCAAAAATATCCAGACTCGTCGATGATCCTTTTTAGTAAACATGAAAATGACAGCGGTCAGTAGAATAGAAATGTAACTATAAATAATACTTTTTAATATGGGATCGCCAGCCCTGCGAACAATTGTTATCCAGCTTGCATCAATGCTTTTTCTTTGAGCAGCCATTGTCATTTGTGTTAGATACAACTCAAAAACGGGGATAATACGTGTGAGCCAAAATAAAAATGGCGCGACACTTGTTATTAAAAAGATAAAAAATAAAATTACCTTGGTGCGATTTGGAAAAGTAAGGGTCAAAAGTAATAAAGCTACGGGAAAAATTATGGCAAGAGTTAAAGGATGAAGCAAGCTTGAAATGCCAACAAAAAACCCCGCGAAAATGGTGACAATCACTTGCTGATGAAAGTTTTTTAATCGCCAACTTTTTAATAGCAGCACACAAGCTAATAGAATCAGGGCTAAAGCAATAGGCTCAGGCCGACTTAACCTAGCACCTCTTCTAAAGTGAAAATCGAGTGCTATTCCTATGGTAGATAGCCAAACAAGCCAAATAGATTGCTTATTAAGAATTAATTTTCCGATTACATAACTAAAAATAATAATTAGAGCGCCAAAAATAATGGATAATAATCTTTGGGATTCAAGAGAATTACCAAAGAAGACACCCCAAAATCTTAAAATTATAAAGTAAAGAGGTGGATTCCAAAGCACTTTTTCTTGAACTCCAGGTATTAAATCCGACCAAATTTGCGTGGCAATTTTGCCATTCTGATTCATATTTTCAACAATGCTTGCATAGATCGCTTCATCAGGCCAAACAGGAGGTTCGTTATATAAGCGCCACCACGAAAAAAAGAAATATATAGCCAATAAAAAAATCAAGAAAAATATGTGTGAATATGAGCTAAACAGATCAAAGAATTTATTATTTTTTTCGCGCTGCAACATACAGAACACTACCTTCCCCGGAATCTGATTCAATAATTTTAATATAGTGTTTAGAAAGGTATTTGTACATAAATTGTGGCCTGAGCACCCACCTTTTTTCTATAAACCGCTTAACAACTTCAGAAGAAAAAGCAGTTATAAGAAATAAATCAAATATCCGCATAATTTTTTTTCCCATAAATGTTTCAAGCTCAATAATCTCAAAACCTGACTCGGCTAAAAGTTGTTGCCATTGCTCTCTGCCAAGTAGCGTTTTGTGCTTAAAAACATGGTGAAATTTATCAACATATTGATCGGCCAAATGGTCTAACTTTATTTTTTTTAAAACGTTCGGCCAAAAAAGGTGCTGGCTCATACTTTCTAAATTTACAGTGAAAACAAATAGACCTTGAGGTTTTAATACTCGACAAACCTCGGTTAATACTGGCTTTACATCGCTAATATGTTCCAGAACTGACACCGAAATAACTGTATTATAGGTGTTCTCAGGAAACGGCATCTCCTTGGCATCCACCCAAACCAATTTTGTATATTTGTTTGATTTTTGGGCTCGAACAAGGTCCTTGATAGAAATATCAATCCCAACTTCAAGTTTTGACTTGAAAAAAACTCCAGAGAACTCCCCAAAGCCACAGCCAAGATCAAGAACTGGTCGTTTTAGTGGAAGATGCTGAAATCTGGCTGCCTCAGCTGTCCTAAATAAGGCTAGACTTAAAGGAGCTACTTTAAGATATCTGACAAAGATATCATTAAGATCAGTAAAACCATTGAGAGTGTTTGATTTAGATTTCATTTTTGTGCCACCACCATCATATCGACCATGGGTAAAAAAAATGAAGCTTTTTTGAATGGCATTAGCTCAAATATCGTCCCCACTGACCGATGGAGCGGGCTGGAACTTTCTTTAAGTTTATTGGTTAAAAACTGCATTTCTCGCCTAAATCCCCATTGTCTGATATTAATCAGCTCAAATCCGTTTCTTGCCAAAGCTAATTTCATAGATTTTGTAGAAAAATAATGTAGATGTTGCGGAATTTTTTGAAAACCATACCAATGTTTGCCCATGAGTTTTGCATCCCAGCCAGTAAGGTTAGGGGTTGTCATAATCAAATAACCGTCCGGCTTTAAAAGGGAATAAAACAAATGAAGCGATGAATCAATTTTTGGGATATGCTCGATAACATCAAAAGCAACTACAGCATTCACCTCTTTAATACTCCTCAATTCAGAAAAGTTACTGTGAGTAGGTATATTATATCGAGACGCGGTATATTTGGCGGCGTAATCTGAGACATCAAAACCTATCATTTGATATCCCTTGCTTTTAGCAACACTAATAAAATGTCCGGTCCCACAACCATAATCTAGAATGGTGGCGTTGGTTGGTAAATACCTTTTTATAGCATTGAGTTTCTCAGTAGCATCAATAATATCTTGTTGATTATTTTTATCGGAAAAATAGCTTTTTTGATATAGCTGGTCAAGTTCTTTTTGAGTTGGAAATGGATTAATTACTCCATGAGCACATTGACTGCACTGAAGAATGCGATAATGTCCCTGTTGGTAAATCGGTTGTAAAGGAGTAGCTTGGCAAACAGGGCAAGATATATTTTGATTCATAGGATTTGTTTATCAATTATCTTATTCTTCTCTCAATTGTAGGTTAAAGCAAACGAGATTACATCATTTCCCATTGTAATAAAAGCAAAGACATCCAAATCACAGAGATTTGCTCCTGCACAAAACTAATTAACAACTCTCGACAGGTAAATAATTTTTGGTGTGCCATACGGGTCTAGAGCCATTTTGTCCCATAATCAATGTGACTTCCGTAATGTATTACCTTCTGGATAAATGAGACAAACAAAGCTTTATTACTAGGAGGGCAATCCTCATACCTCAAAATCTAAAAAGTGATCTCAAACAATATTGTTTTTATCGATCTTTTCGCAATATATAACCAACAACCGTAAATCCAATTCCTGATAAGATAGAGGCAATGTCGTATGTTCGAACCATACCATCATCTATAATATTGAGTAGGCCATTTAGTACAAGAAGAACTGCTACTATTAATAACAAAATCTTAGCGTTTTTCTGCATCTTGAATTAAGACTATCATGCCATGGTTTTGCTTGTCTATATCAAGCAGTCTTAAATTTAGTTAAGCATTTCAACATTACAGACCCTTAAACGTGATTTCGAATAAATCAAAGAAGCATTAATAGGTAACATCGAGCTTTTTAGTGCAAGCCTACTGTCTACTGATTGAGTTGAACCTTGCGATACTTGGTGACCCTAAGGGGATTTGGTTTGAACTTTTGTTAGCTCATTTTGAGCAATTAAGCCTGGTGTATAAAATGAAGGAAGATGAAAATGCTTAGCACTTTTCTAATTGCCAACATGGTTAAAGTGAATGTAAAGTATTGCTATTATGAAGAAAACTCAACTAGGAATATTTTTAGGAGTAATAGCAGGGATTATAGATGTAATACCAATGGTAATAATGAAACTAACTTGGGATGCAAATGTTTCAGCTTTTATGTTTTGGATCATCTCTGGTTATTTAATTGCAACACATGATAGGTTTAATGGGGTGAAAAATGGAATTCTGATATCGTTTCTGGTTTTGACACCATCTGCTATTCTGATTGGATGGAATGATCCCCTATCACTAATACCAATAATAGTGATGACACTGTTACTTGGATCAATTTTAGGATATCTAATTTCCAAATTTGGTAAGTAGAATACTTGTGACCCCACGGGGACTCGAACCCCGGTTGCTGGGATGAAAACCCAGTGTCCTAGACCACTAGACGATGGGGCCAGGTGGTGACCTGGAGCAATAGTAGATCAGATTTGATAACAACTATCGCTTTTTTTGGCTTGATCCCTGATTATATCAAATTAATCATAGCAAAATCACCGGCTTGAAAAAAATGCTTTCTCTGGAGATAATAACGCCACGCTAACAAAAAAGCGTGGATTGTTTATGGCCGCAAATCTACATATTGCTATTACACCGGAAACGCTATTTACAATTGGTGGTTTTGAAGTCACCAACACTTTATTCACCAGCTACTTGGTTACGATTGCTTTAACAATATTTTTACTTTCGGTTCGCTCAAAGATTAAGCCAACAACCAGACCTAAGGGAATTCAAAATATCCTGGAAGCAATCGTAGGTGGCTTATACTCATTTTTTCAAAGCATCACCCATTCAACCAAGAAGACTCAAGCCTTTACTCCCGTTATCGCGGGATTTTTTATTTTTATAATGCTTAACAACTGGGTCGAGTTACTACCAGGTTTTCACACTATTTTATATACCGGTCACGCCGAAATAAAATTAAGCCAAATTCCTAGCGTGCCCTGGCAAAACGTAGCACCTGCCTTAGCAGTAACTAATATTGACGAAGATGAAGTTAATTCTGATTTATTAGCCAACGAAGAAATTTCCCACTCCAACCAGGACTCAGTAGAAACAGAGTCAGCTGAAGAAAAACATGGCGGTGTCCCAATTTTTCGCGGGGCTAACGCAGATATAAATATGACGGTTGCCTTGGCCTTGATTTCAGTTGGGGCAATTCAGTACTACGGCCTTAAGTTTGCCGGCAAAGGTTACTTAAAAAAGTATCTTAATTTTTCTAGCCCGATAATGTTTTTTGTTGGTATATTGGAGTTTGTTTCTGAATTATCAAAAATATTGTCCTTTGCTTTTCGTTTGTTTGGTAATATTTTTGCTGGCGAAGTTTTAATCGCAGTGATTACCTTTTTGATTCCAGTTATCTTGCCGATACCATTTATCGGCTTGGAAATATTTGTTGGTTTTATTCAGGCTTTAGTATTTGCAATGCTAAGCTTAGTTTTCTTTACAATGGCAACAGAAACACATCATTAATGAAAAAGAAAGGATAAAAATGTTAGAAAATCTTCCGCCAGTCATCGCTATTTCTATTGGTGGTATTGGGCCGGCCATTGCTATCGGTATGATTGTTAAATCTGCTTTAGAAGCAATTGGTCGCAATCCAGAGGCTGGTAGCCAGATTCAGACAGCCATGATTTTGGGTGTAGCTTTTGCTGAAGCTATTGCTATCTACTCGTTAGTCGTGGCCTTAATCGTTAAATTTGTATAAAAGCATAAAAGGAGCTAGAACATGGAGATACAGGTTGGTGCAATCCTTCTCCAAATGATCAATTTTGGCATTGTAGTGGGTGTCTTGTATTTCCTGCTATTAAAACCTGTCAAAAAGATTTTGGATGAAAGAAGTAAAAAAATAGAGGAAGGTCTAAAAGCCAGTGAATCTGCTGTAAAAAAGCAAGAGCAATTAGACCAAAAAATTAAAGAGGCAGAAAAAAAAGCGCAAGAAAAAGCCAAGAAAATTCTGGATGAAGCCAAAAAGGATGCTAATAAGCGCGGTGATGAAATTATTGCCGATGCCAAAAGGGTAGCGCAGGAAATTCGGCTTAAAAATGAATTGGAAATTCAGACAGAGAGAAAAACAATGGCTGAAGAGATGACGGCCCAGTTTGAATCCGCCGTAATTGCGGTTGCCAAAGCGGTAGTGGGTAAATCCCTATCTCTCAAAGATCATCAGCAATTAATTAAACAAGGTTTGTCTGAAATTCAAAAAGCAAAATAATATGCCACAAAATATTGTTGTTACCACCGCCATAGAACTAACACCGGAAGCTAGAGGTGAAGTTGATTTTGCTGTATCTAAGTTAACTGGGGAATCTCAGGTCAACTACGAAACAAAGGTTGATCCACAAATAATTGGCGGCGTTAGAATTGCGATTAATGGCAGGGTATATGACGCTACGGTGTCGGCAAAACTGGAAAAACTAATTAATCAATAATTTAAGGACGCAAGCATGGCAAATAAAAAAATAAGTTCTTCAGATATTGCCTCAATTTTTGATAAAAAACTTAAAAATTGGCGACCACAGGTTGAGCCACGAGTGGCTGGACAAGTGACTTCGTTTGGTGATGGAGTTGTGGTGGCAGACGGATTAAATGATTTGAAAGCGAATGAGTTGGTGGACTTAGGCAATGGAGCCATGGGTGTTGCTCTAAACTTAAATGAATCATCGGTTGGTATTGTTGCCCTGGATGAGGCTTCTCACTTAAAGGTTGGCCAAATGGTTTATGGCACTGGTCGAGTTTTGTCTATTGGTGTTGGTAATGAATTGCTTGGTAGAGTTATTGATCCACTTGGCAAGCCACAAGATAGCTTAGGCAGTTATAAAGTTGAGAGTTATCAACCTTTAGAAAAAATTGCTCCAGGTGTAATGTCGCGCCAATCAGTTGATCAGCCTTTACAAACAGGTATCAAAGCAATTGACTCAATGATTCCTATTGGCCGAGGGCAACGTGAGTTGATTATTGGTGATCGAGGTACTGGAAAATCGGCCATTGCCTTGGGAACAATTTTGAACCAAAGCGATCAAAATGTTATCTGTGTTTATGTTTCCATAGGCCAAAAACGAAGCTTTTTAGCCCAAACAGTAGCGTTGTTAAAGGATCGAGGCGCAATGGACTACACCATTTTTGTTAACGCTAGTGCTTCCGATCCGGCTTCAATGCAGTATTTAGCTCCGTTTGCAGGAACTACCGTGGCTGAGCACTTTTTAGCTCAAGGTAAAGACGTCTTAATTGTTTACGACGACCTAAGTAAACATGCTCAAGCTTATAGAGAGATTTCTTTATTATTAAGACGTCCCTCAGGTCGTGAGGCATATCCTGGTGATGTGTTTTATTTACATTCTCGTTTGCTTGAAAGAGCTTGTCGATTAAATAAAGATTATGGCGGTGGTTCAATTACCGCTTTACCTATTATTGAAACCCAAGCCAATGACGTATCGGCTTACATCCCAACTAACGTTATTTCCATTACCGACGGCCAAATTTACTTGGAAACCGATCTTTTTAATGCTGGGGTCCGGCCAGCCATCAACGTTGGCTTGTCCGTATCCCGGGTCGGCTCCGCAGCCCAAAAAAAAGCAATGAAGCAGGTGGCCGGACCCCTTAAACTTGACCTGGCTCAATTTAGAGAATTAGAGGCTTTTGCTCAGTTTAGTTCTGATCTTGATCAAGCAACCAAAAAACAGTTAGATCGAGGGCAGCGAGTCTCATCGGTTCTGAATCAAACTTGGGATAAGCCGCTTACTCTGGAAAAACAAGTCGCCATTATTTGGGCGGCAACCAGAGGTCATTTGGATGGCTTAAAAACAGATATTCTTAGCGAGTGGGAAACAAACTTTTTAGAGTATCTTGATGACGCCGAGAGCGATTTGTTAGCCAAAATTAAAGCACAAGGCAAACTTGAGGATGATGATGAAAAAAGACTAGTGCAGATTGTAACCACTTTTAATAATTTACATCCAGAGTGGCAGATTGTTGAAGAGGAGTAAATGACGTGGCTCAAACCAGACTCATTAAAAGAAGAATTCATTCAGCCAAAAATATCTCCAAAATCACTAAGGCTATGGAGATGGTTTCGGCTTCAAAAATGAGACGGGCTCAAGATCAAGTTTTGGCCTCAAGACCTTACATTTCAAAGTTATCTGAGTCTTTAGCCGGTGTAGCCAACTTAACCGATCCCTCACTACACCCTTTACTTCAGCCTCACCCAACCGGAAAACCACTTTTAATTATTGTTTCAACAGATCGAGGTTTGTGCGGCGGCTTAAACACAAACTTGTTTAAACTTGCGACTTTGCATAGTACTGAATTACCTGATTTTGCAACCATTGTTATCGGGAAAAAAGCCAGAGAGTTTGTCAGTCGACAAGGTTGGGATATTGTGGCTAGTTTTACGGACTTGCCAGAAAAAATTCAATTCCAAGATATAATCCCACTCAGTGAAATTATTATTCCTGGATTCTTAGGTGACGAATTCTCATCAGTAGATTTTGTTTATATGCGATTTATTTCCACGCTTTCTCAGGAACCAACCGTTACAACTTTACTACCTTTACAAAACATTGAACCAACCTTAGCCTTGGGTAATAAAAAAATCTTTACTAAACAGTATATTTTTGAGCCATCACCGCAAGCTATTCTGGATTCCTTGCTGCCTGCGTATATCGAATTTCAGATTTTTCAAATATTACTAGATGCTCGCGCTTCAGAACACAGCGCTCGAATGATCGCGATGCAAAATGCTAGCAATAATGCTAAAGAAATTGTTGAGGGGCTGCAGTTGGAATACAACAAGAGTCGCCAGGCCAGCATTACGACCGAGTTAATCGAAATAAACACCGCCAATCTGGCATTAATTGGGTAAAGTTAAGGAGTTATATGCAAACGGGTATTATTAAACAAATTGTTGGTCCGGTAGTTGATATCGAGTTTTCTGGTCAATTACCCAAAATTTATGAGGCTTTACATCTAACTAAAGAGGATAAATCAGTTCTAACTTTTGAGGTTGAACAGCAACTAAACACCAACACTGTGCGCACCATCGCTCTCGGTCCCACAGAGGGATTACAAAGAGGTCTTGAAGTTCAAAGTACGGGAGAAGTTATTAGAGTTCCAGTTGGCGAAGCAACTTTGGGTAGAGTTTTCAATGTGGTAGGGGAGTCAATTGATAATAAAGGACCGGTCAAAAGTGAGAAGCGTTATCCCATCCACCGATCAGCCCCAAGTTTAGAGGATCAAGAATCTTCAGCCCAAATGTTGGAAACTGGTATTAAGGTCATTGATTTAATTTCACCATTTGCCCGAGGTGGTAAGGTAGCTGCTTTCGGCGGAGCAGGAGTTGGTAAAACAGTTATTATTCAAGAGCTGATCAGAAACATTGCTGAAGAGCACTCAGGTCACTCTGTTTTTGCAGGTGTGGGGGAAAGAACTAGAGAAGGCAATGACTTATACAACGAAATGGTTGATTCTGGAGTATTAAAAAACACTATTATGGTGTTTGGCCAGATGAATGAACCGCCTGGAAACAGACTTCGAGTTGCTTTAACCGGCGTCACAATGGCAGAGTACTTTCGTGACGAAAAACACGAAGACGTACTACTATTTATTGATAATATTTTCCGTTTTTCGCAAGCAGGTTCTGAAGTTTCGGCCTTGCTAGGCCGAATTCCATCGGCAGTTGGTTACCAGCCAAACTTGGCTACCGAAATGGCAGCTCTACAAGAAAGAATTACCTCAACCAAAAAAGGTTCGATCACTTCTTTCCAGGCTGTATACGTTCCGGCAGATGACTACACCGATCCCGCGCCAGCTACCACCTTTTCGCACCTTGATTCAACAATCGCTTTAGAAAGAAGACTTGCTGAACAAGCACTTTTCCCAGCTGTTGATCCGCTAGTATCAAATTCAAAAATTTTAACTGCTGATATTGTTGGCCAAGAACATTACCAGGTTGCTCGAGGCGTTCAGGAAGTTTTGCAGCGATATAAAGAATTGCAAGATATCATTGCTATTTTGGGTATCGATGAGTTATCGGCAGAGGACAAATTAATCGTTTCTCGAGCCAGAAAAGTTCAGCGTTTCCTCTCACAACCATTCTTTGTGGCCGAACAATTTACCAATATTCCAGGTCAGTATGTACCGATCGCCGAAACCATCAGAGGGTTTAAGGAAATTATTGAGGGCAAGCACGACTCTTTGCCAGAGCAAGCATTTTACATGGTTGGTACCATTGATCAGGCAGTTGAACGAGCCAAACAACTTTAAATCATAAATAAATTATTACAACCAATATGGAACAAAAAACTATTCAGCTTGAGATCGTCACTCAGGAAAAAAAACTCCTGAGCGCTGAGGTTGTTTCGGTTAGTGTTACGACCGAACTAGGCGAAGTAACAATTCTGCCCAATCATATTCCATTGTTTACCAAACTAGTTACGGGCGAACTTCGCTACCTTGACCCAACTAAAAATAAGACTCATTATGTAGCGATTTCTGGTGGCTTTATGGACGTTGGCCCAGATAATAAAATTACTGTCTTAGCCGATGATGCGCTGAGGGCAGATGATATTAATGAAGCTCTGGTTGAAAAAGCTAAACAAGAAGCAGAAACTGCTCTTAAAAATAAAACCTCTAAGCGGGATTTTATGATTGCTGAGGCCAGTTTGCGCAAAGCTCTAAACGAGTTGAAAATTTCTCGCAAACGAAAGGTTCAGAAAATTCCCCGCTAATTATTTTAATAAATATCGGTTGAGTTATCTTTCAGAGGAAAATTCATTATTGATTGACAGACCTCGTCAAGCTTGTTACAAAGAAGCTATGTCGACATTGTTTACCAAGATTTATCAAAAGGAAATTCCAGGTATTGTCGTAGCTGAAAATGATTTAGCATTTGTAATAATGGACAAGTTTCCAATTCGTAAAGGTCACTTGTTGGTTGTTCCTAAAAAAGAAGTGGCTCATTTGTTTGATTTGCCTGCTGAAGAGTTTAAGAAATTTATGGAGTTTGTTCAACAAGTCTCAAAGGTGTTATTGAAGGTAAGCCAAGCCAAAAGAGTTGGTATGCTTGTAGAAGGATTCGGCGTCGAAGAACACGCTCACCTTCATTTAGTACCAATCACTGGTCCGGGCCAACTTAATATGTCGCTAGCTAAAAAGGCAAGCTTGTCTCAGTTACAAATTTTTGCTGATAAGTTTACAACTAAATGGCAATCAAAGTAGTTCATTTTTTCAGATTTTTCTGCTAAATCTTGGTTTTTTGCTATAATTTACCAATGCCCGCAGCTAGTAATAATCTTGACTCTAAGTCTGGCACTATTTTAATTAGTGGTGGCCATCTAACACCAGCTCTAGCAACAATTGAATATCTTCAAAAAAATCATTCTAACATTAAAATTGTTTTTGTTGGTCGCCAATATTCGCAAGAAAAAGAGCGTCAACTTGCCAAGGAGAGAGAGGTTTGTCAGGAAATTGGTATTCCTTTTTATAGTATTACCGCGGCCAAGTTTCACCGAAGTGCTTGGTGGCGAAATATTTATGAGCTACCTAAAATTATTCCTTCCTTTTGGCAAGCTTATCAAATTATTAAAGATAACCAAGTTGATTTGTTTTTGAGTTTTGGCGGCTATTTAGCTATACCGGTTGCCTTAATGGCAAAATTAATGGGCAAAAAAATCGTCACTCACGAGCAAACCAAAAGCTCAGGCTTAGCAAATGAAATTATCGCTTTGTTAGCCGATAGAGTGGCGGTATCTCATGCTGAATCGGCCATGAAGTTTCCTAAACGTAAAACCGTTATGACCGGTAATCCAATTCGTCAAAAACTGCTGAGAAAGTATAAACGCCCGCCAGTTTGGTTGCCGGACAAACCAAAACCAATTTTATACATCACTGGCGGTAGTCAGGGTTCTCAAGTGATCAACAACACCGTAGGCCAAATCATAGATGAACTAACGACAAAATTTACGGTTATTCATCAGTGTGGTCGAAGTCAAAATCAGCGATATTGGCGGTCACTTCAGGAACAAGCCAGTCTGCTACCACCAAGCCAACAACAGCATTACTTAGTTCACGAGTGGATCGATGAACAAGAAATTAGCTGGATTATGCAGCACGCTGTCTTGGCTATTTCCAGATCTGGCGCCAACACAACTTTAGAAATGACAATTCATGCTCTACCCGCTATTTTTATTCCTTTACCTTTTGCCCATAATAACGAACAATGGAAAAATGCTCAGGAACTTGTTGAGGCAGGAGCAGCACTATTACTAGAACAAAAAGATTTGGACCCTGAGACTTTGTGGGATTTTGTACAAGCCGCCTCTGCTAAAAGAGCAGTAATGAAGCGCAAGGCAGAAAAAATGCGCGATGATTTAATTCTAAACGGTGCGGAAAACCTTGTTACAACTTGCTTAGAGTTATTAAATGAAGTTTATTTTTAATTTTGTTAGCTTGACACTATCTTTAACTAATCAGTTAAAACCGCTAGGCTAGTAGTAGTTATTTATGCTGATTGGGAAAAGAAAAAAATATCAGAGTCGTCGGCAAAATTTAAGAGAAAAGTCTGCAGGGCAAGTTGGGCGGGCGACAAAATTTTTTAAGAGGCTGGCTTGGCTAATCTTGCTCATTTGTATTATTGCCAGCCTTGCTTGGATTCTAAGTCGCCCGCCCAATTCCATAACCTGCTACACCAATCAAAATACCTATTGTTCAGACACACTAGAGCCTTATCTTGAACAAATAAAGTCAAAACCGCTTATTTTGTTAAATTATCAACTCAAAAAAAATATGACCGAAATCATTAATCAGGAATCACAGATCGTAAACATTACGGGCAACTGGCAGCCGCTTTGGAATTATGAAATACAGGTTGAATATGCTCAGCCTTTATTTATTGCTAGCACCCAAAATAAAACTTGGACAATTTTTTCTGCTGGAACAAAAAAAGAAAACACAGAACAATCAGTCTTTAAAATATTTTTTGAGTCGGAAACAAAGATTGATCAGTTATCAAAAAACGAGAGAGAAAAATTAACTCGGTTTTACCAATTATCTCAAGATTTGCCTATAAAACCAACTTATTTCGAGTTTAAAAGCGCTGATCAAGTTGAGTTAGTTTTAGAGAATGGTCTTAGAATTTTACTTAGTGTTACCGATAATTCTGATCCAGAGCTTCAGGTCGCCACTTTACAATCATTTTTGCGCTCATCTACAATGAACCAGGAAAGTGTTATCCTAGATGTTAGATTTGATGGTCTAGCAATAGTAAAGGAATAATGGGGAAAAATACAATCGTCGCCGCCATAGATATTGGCACTGCCAAGATTTGCACCTTAATCGCTGTGGTTGAGGAAGGTGGAGAATTACGGGTTGTTGGCGCTTCTTCAGTAAAAAGCCAGGGGATTCGCAAAAGTCAGATTGTGAATTTAGAGGAAGCCAGCGCCGCTATTACTGCCAGTATTGATGCCGCAGAAAGAATGGCAGGATTTAGTATTAATTCTGCTTATGTTTCGGTCAGCGGTCGCCATATCACTTCACAAAATTCAAAAGGGGTGGTGGCTATTGCCGATCCTCAAGGTGATATCACAGTGGAAGATGTGGAAAGAGTAATAGAGGCCGCACGAGCCATCTCTCTACCTTCAAACCGAGAAATCTTACACGTCATTCCCACCAGTTTTCAAGTTGATTCCCAAGATGGTATTAAAGACCCAATTGGTATGTCAGGAGTTCGTCTAGAAGCGCAAGCTCACATCATCACCGGTTCTAGTACTGTTTTAAAAAATATTCGTAAGTGCGTTGAGCAACTTGGCATTCAGATTGCAGGCTTCGTGTTTGCCGGTGTTGCTGCTGCCGAAACGGTTTTAAATGAAACCGAACGAGAGTTGGGCGTGGTTCTACTTGATATTGGAGCCGGTTCAACTTCTCTAAGCTGCTACGTGGAAGGCTCTTTGATGCATTCAAGCGTTATTCCAGTTGGNNGCTGAGGCTGTTAAGCACTCACTTTCAAAAACGACCAAATTGTCTTCTCCCACTACTTTACCTGGCGAAAGTCGAGAAGAAGCTAGATTGAGAAGAAAACGCGAGGACACAATTGATCTAAAAGAGCTAGGACTTGATGAAGAGGTGAAGCAACTGTCAAAGAAGACACTAATCGACGGTATTATTTCACCTCGACTTAGGGAAATTATGGAACTAGCTAAAGATGAGCTACAAAAAAAGGAAATTCTTGGTGACGTGCCATCTGGGGTTATTTTAACCGGCGGTGGAGCAGAAACAGTTAGTGCTTTGGAAACAGCTAGAAAAATACTTCAATTACCAGCTAGGGTCGGCAAACCAACCCAACTTCGTGGCTTGATAGACGAAATTGAGACCCCAATGTACAGTACGGTAGCTGGTTTGTTAATTTATGGCAAAAAACAGGGTGTTACTGAGGTTTCAGGCGGATTTAATTTGTCTGATTTATCAAGTAATTTTAATTTTAAATCCCTGTTTTCTAGTGTTAAAAAATTAATTAAATCAATTTGGCCATAAAAATTAACTGATTTGGCCAACTGGGTTGTTTAAACACTTTCTCCTCAGCCAGTCTTTCCAAATTACTTATTAGACTGTAAGATATCAAACATACACGATATGGGACTAGTTAAGCCAAAAACTCACTCATTTGCCAAAATCAAAGTCATCGGTATTGGTGGTGGTGGTGGCAACGCTGTTAGCTCAATGATTGATTCCGGCACGATTGAAGGTGTTGAGTTTGTGGCGATTAACACCGATGCCCAAGCTCTCCTAAATAACAAAGCCGAATCCAAGCTGCAAATTGGTTCAAACTATACCAAAGGATTAGGTTCGGGTGCCGATCCTGATGTTGGTCGTCAAGCAGCCGAAGAATCGCGCGAAAAAATTAAAGAGTTAATGTTCGATACCGATATGGTCTTTATTACCGCCGGCATGGGTGGTGGTACCGGAACCGGCGCCAGTCCAATTGTGGCTGAATTAGCTAAGGAGTCTGGCTGTTTAACGGTTGCAGTGGTAACTAAACCATTTATGTTTGAGGGTATGCGCCGCGCCACAATTGCGGAGGAGGGCGTTGAACTACTCCGAGAGTATGTTGATACCCTAATCGTGATTCCTAATCAGCGCTTGTTGGATGTTATCGACAAACAGATGACCTTGCTGGAAGCCTTTAAGGTCGCCGATAGCGTTTTAGGGCAAGGTGTACAGGGCATTTCCGACTTAATCACTAAACCAGGTTTAGTTAACGTTGACTTTGCCGATGTCAAAACCATTATGCTCGACTCAGGTAACGCACTAATGGGCATTGGCGAAGCAACCGGTGAAAATCGCGCCTTAACCGCTGCTCGTGCGGCGATTGCTTCACCTCTTCTAGATGTCTCTATTAACGGAGCCAAGGGTATTTTGTATAACATTACCGGCGGACCCAATATGACATTGCCGGAAATTTCGGAGGCCTCAATGGTCATTAATCAGGCGGCAGACCCAGATGCCAATATTATCTTTGGTGCTACTATCGATGAATCAATGGGAGACAAGATTAAAATTTCGGTTATCGCCACCGGATTTGATGGGTTGGATCCCGAGTCTTATCGTCGACCAAGTTTTGGTGCCTATGATCAAGCGGCTAAAGAAAAAACCGCTGCTCAAAAACCACAACCTGCTTCACAACCTTTTAATTTCCCATTTGGGTCAGCCACACAAGCTAATTCTCCTGTCCAACCTGAACCAGCTCAAGAAAGTGAGCTACAACACAACACCATAAAAATTAGACCTAACACCCAGCACGACGGCCTATTTTCGCGCTTTAAACCTGGCAGTAATCAAGATGGCAAGCCAGAACCTTTAATTCAAACTAACCAACCACTGCCACCATCAGAAGATTCTACTGCTAGCGATAACAACGATACCGATGAAGATGAATTCGACATCCCCGCTTTCTTAAGAAAACGCTGAGGATTAGTCTAAAAGCATCACTCAAAGTCAAATCCTGAGATATAGTACAATTTCCCTATGGCTAAAAACGTTGATCAATCAGAGCCCAAGTTAAAACTTGAATCCAAAATGGCTCTACCAAAAGTTGAAGAAAAAGTTTTAGATTACTGGAACCAAATTAAGGCTTTTGAAAGATCTATTACTGAACGCCCTGAAAATAAACCCTATGTTTTTTATGATGGCCCGCCATTCGTGACCGGCTCTCCCCATTACGGCAGTATTTTAGGTTCAATTGCTAAAGATGTAGTACCTCGCTATTGGACAATGAAAGGTTACCGGGTAGAACGACAGTGGGGTTGGGACTGCCACGGCTTACCGATTGAGCATATGATCGAGAAACAACTTGATCTCAAAGGAGGGCGACGAGGAATAGAAGCCTACGGAATTGCCAAGTTTCATCAAGCTTGCCGCAATGCCATTCAGAAACATGACGAAACTTGGGAAAAGATTATTCGCCGCATCGGCCGCTGGGTTGATTTTAAAAATAGTTACAAAACTATGGACTTTTCCTATATGGAGTCCGTTTGGTGGGGATTTAAGCAACTTTATGAAAAAGACCTTGTTTATGAGGGTCATAAAGTTATTTTGTATTGTCCTCGCTGCGGCACGCCTTTATCTAACTTTGAAATCGCTATGGACAATAGTTACCAAACCGTCACCGAGCCGGCTAATACCTATAAATACAAATTAAAAAACCAAGATTTAACCTTTCTACTAGCCTGGTCTACCACGCCTTGGAATAAACTGGCAACGCCAGCTTTAGCGGTCAATCCTGATTTAACCTACGTTAAAGTCGCTCAAAAAAATGAATTTTATATTTTAGCTGAAACCAGATTAGAAATGCTAACATCTAATCCTTACGAAATTATTGATCGATTTTCAGGTCAAGAATTAGTGAATCAAGAGTTTGAACTTCATTACAATTTTTACCCCAACATCGGTGGGAGACAGGGTGTTGTCATTCCTGGAAACTTTGTCACTGAAGATAGTGGAACCGGTATCGTGACTTTGGCTGTTTATGGTGAGGATGACTTTCAAGTTATGCAAGAGCATAACATTGCTTTAATTGAACACGTTGATGGTGCTGGTCGCTTAAAAGCAGAAGTTACACCATGGGCCGGTCAAAAAATTACCGATGTTAATGATCAAATTAATCAAGACCTAAAAGAACGAAATTTAATGTATAAAGAGGAGCCTCACACTCATAGTGTTGCTGTTTGTTATCGATGTGGTACTCGTCTCTATTACGCGCCCCTGCCAGCTTGGTATATCAATGTTGCTAAACTTAAATCTGAGTTAATTGCCCAAAATGAAAATATCAACTGGTATCCTGGCCATTTAAAGTATGGGCGCTTTGGTAAAGGCCTAGAAGCAGCACCTGATTGGAATATTTCTCGTAGCCGATATTGGGCTACACCTATGCCGGTTTGGCGAGATGAAAGTGGTCGGCACACTAGGGTAATTGGCTCCGTGGCAGAGTTAAAAGAATGGGCGGTTGAGCCCGAATCAATTAAAAACCTGACTGATCTACATCGAGAATATCTGGATGATATTGAGGTGTGGGTCGATCAAAATCGCAAAATCAAAGGTCACAGAATTCCAGAAGTTTTTGATGTCTGGATCGATAGCGGCAGCATGCCATTTGCCTCTCGACATTATCCTTTTGAAAACAAGCAAAAATTTCTTGATTCTTATCCAGCCCAATTTATTTCGGAATACATTGCCCAAACCAGAGCCTGGTTTTACACAGTTCATGTTTTATCGGTAGCCTTATTTGGCAAACACGCTTTTGAGAATGCTCACACCACCGGTGTCATCTTGGCAGAAGACGGCAGTAAAATGAGCAAGTCTAAAAACAACTTTCCTGATCCAAATTTACTCTTAAATCAGGATGGTGCCGACGCACTTCGTCTCTATTTAATGTCCAGTGCCGTAACTAAAGCAGAAAATTTAGCCTTTAACGCTAATGATGTGACCATAATTAGAAAACGAGTACTCAATATTTGGTGGAATGTTTTTTGGTTTTATCAAACTTATGCACCGGCCGATCTTAAACCCGCTACTCTCCAACCAGAACACATTATGGACCGCTGGATTGTGGCCCTGTTGGAACAGTATAAAGAAAACATTACACAGGCAATGGATAATTATGATTTAACTTCTGCTAGTCGTGATTTGATTGATTTTATCGACAAATTATCTACCTGGTACCTACGGCAATCGCGCGATCGATTACGAAATAATGACTTGTCAGGCTGGCAAACCTTTCACTATGTTCTAACTCAATTATCACTTTTGTCTGCACCAATCATACCTTTTATTGCGGAAGCTATTTTCTTATCACTAAACACAGATAAAAGTTCAGTTCACTTAGAGCTCTGGCCAAAAGAAAAGTCCGAATTTGTAGACCACGAATTAGTGGCTGAAATGGAATTAGTTCGTACTCCGGTTGAACAAGGTCACGCTCAGCGAAAGGCATTAAGTATGAAGGTTCGCCAGCCATTAAATAAAGCTTCTGTTTTTTCAACTAAACCGTCACCCAGAGAAGAAATCATTAAAATTATGGCCGATGAACTAAATGTTAAAAACATCGACTGGACAACTGTCAAAAATAACGATGCAGAAAAGGTTGAATTAGATGTAAAAATAACCCCAGAACTGGAAAAAGAAGGACAGGCCAGAGAAATAATTAGGGCTGTTCAGTCGGCCAGAAAAGAAGCTGGCGTAGATGTCCAGCAAAAGATTATTCTGACTTTGCCAGATTGGCCAACCGAATTTGAAACAGAAATTAAGGAAAAAACCAAAGCTACCACTATAAAAACAGGTCCAAATCTATTCATTGAAAAAGCTGATAATCACAGTTAGTATGCTGCCCAGAAATGCATTCTTTTTTTTGAGCCTAATCATTATCGGTACTTTATCGATAATCACTTTGCGTGGTATCGCGATCACCTATGCTCAAACCCAATTGTTTTTTTATTTTCTAGGCTTGATAGTTATGTATTTAACCAGCTCAAAAAGTTTAAGCTGGTGGAAAAAGACGAGCTGGATCTGGTATTTAGGAACTATTCTTTTATTGTTACTAACTTTAATTACCGGAAGTTTAACAAAAGGTGCAGTTAGTTGGTTGGAAATTGGTGCCTATCGATTTCAACCATCCGAATTTGTGAAACCAGTTGTCTTATTGTTGCTAGCCGAACGAATAACTAGAGAAAATCTGTATTCATGGACAGGTAGAATGAAGGCGTTTATCATTGTAGTTTTACCGATTTTGCTGATTCTTTTACAACCAGACTTTGGTACGGCTGTGACAATTATTATTGGTATAGCCGCTTTTTATTTGTTATTAAGACCGCCACAAAAACTAACCTTGGCTTTGTTACTCGGGACAATTGTGCTTTTCTTGATTAGTTGGATTTGGCTTCTGCAGCCATACCAAAAGGATCGTCTGACTGTTTTTTTTAATCCCCAAGCAGATACACAAGCCAGTGGCTACAACGTGCAACAGGCCTTGATTGCGGTTGGTTCAGGTGGGCTATTTGGTCAAGGCTGGGGTAGAGGACAACAATCACATTTAAGGTTTTTGCCAGAACGACATACCGACTTTCTATTCGCTGCTTTTGCTGAAGAAAACGGTTTAGTTGGCTCATTGGCATTATTGGCTACCTATACTTTTCTTTTCTGGCGAATAGGTCAGATCGCTAGCCAAATAACAAATAAGCAAAATCAGCGACTAGTTTTGGCTGCAGGGTGGCTTATTTTTGGACAAACCGCAATTAACATCGGTATGAATCTTGGTCTGTTGCCAGTTACCGGTGTACCGCTACCTCTTTTTTCGCTAGGAGGCAGTTCCTTAATATCAACCTCAATTCTATTAGGTTTAATCGAGGCTGCCAGACGAGAGAACTTTCCACCCGTTTATCGGCTAGATTGATCTAGTTAACTTCAAACTTGTGTTACAATACTTCTCTGATGAAATACGCAGTTATTGAACTTCAAGGGAAACAATATCGGGTCCAAGAGGGTCAGAAGTTGGTGGTCGATCGCTTTGACCAATTTAAATCGGATCAAGAAAAATTAATGGTCGATAAAGTTTTGCTAATTAGAGATCAGGATGAGGTTAAAGTTGGCCAACCGTTTGTGGAAGGCGCTAAAGTTACCCTCAGCTTGGTTAATCAACAAAAAGGACCAAAAATTCAGGTTCGCCAATATAAGGCAAAATCCAGATATCGACGTCAACTAGGCCATCGACAATTGCAAACCGTATTTGAAGTTTCCAAAATTTCAGCTTAACGACTAAAATACATAAACATGGTCAATTATTTTTTCTTTCTTGGTTCAACTACCGATCTTTGCTGGGCCGAATTAACATCAGTCTTATCTAAGTTTAAATTACCCTCAGCTGATAGAGTAACAACGGATTTGGCCAAACTTGAATTAAAAACAAAACTCAGTGACCAAACGCTTGTTGATCTTCAAAACACCTTAGGAGGAACGGTTAAAATCGTTAGTACCACAAAACAGACCGACACCCTGGAGGCTGACAAAATTACCGATATCGTACTGGACTTTTTGATCCAGGATAAACCCAAGCGCTTCACTATTTCTGAGTATGGTCGCGATCACCTGCCAACACAGGAGCTGGACATTTACAAACAACTGCTTAAAGAAAAGGGTATAAAAAGCAGTTACGCATCTGCTTCAAGAAAAGGAGCCAACGCAGCTCAATTAAAAAGAGGTCTTGAAGAACTCTACATTTTGCAGATTTCAAATCAACTATTCTTTGGTTGGACAGAAACGGTACAGGATGTTGATGCCTGGGCTAAGCGCGACGTAAAAAAACCTGCCAGAGATAGGCAAAAAGGTATGCTACAACCAAAAGTAGCCAGAATGATGCTTAACCTAGCTCTAGGTGACACTCCAGCAAGTGAGGCAGTTGTTCTTGATCCCTTCGTGGGTACCGGAACAATTTTGATTGAGGCTGCTGAACTTGGTTTTCAATATGTGTTTGGGGCAGATTTTTCTGATCAAGCCATAATTCAAGCTAATATGAACTTAAGCTGGTGGCAAAAACAAACCAGTAATACATTTCATTACGAGTTGGTTAGAAAAGAGGTATCTCATTTATCCAAACGTGATTTTCCCCAATCTATAACTCACGTCGTAACCGAACCGTTTTTAGGTAAACTTAGACCTTCACCACAACAATTACCAAACATTCAAAAAGGCTTGGTTAAACTTTATAAAGGAATGATTAAAGGGTGGCAGCAGACTTTAGAACCAGGCACCAAACTAGCTATCTTACTGCCCGCTTGGGAAATAAAAGGTAAAATTTTTGAGCTTGATGAAACATATAAAGATCTTGAACGAGCTGGTTTTAAACACTTGGATGAACCATTGCGCGCTGGTCGAGTAGAAGCTATTACGCAAAGACTGGTGCATATGTTAGAATACAAACCTTATGTCGAAAGTTAAGGCCGGTGGCTCAGCCAGACAACATTCGCAACGACCAGGAAAAAGATTGGGCGTTAAACTTTTTGGTGGCCAAACCATTAAGACCGGTCAGATTATTGTTAGGCAAAAAGGTACAAAATACCGAGCCGGTAAGAACGTCAGGGTTGGTAGAGACTATACTATTTTTTCAATGGTTGATGGACTCGTTAAGTTTTCTAAAAAATGGGGCAGAACCGTTGTTAATGTTCAGCCCGGATCTGATAAATAACGGATAGTATTTCTAAAAATCCGAAATTTTTGTTTCACCTGGTTGTAAGTTGCCCAATTCGTATGGACCATGGCTTACTCTGATAAGCTTACGAACATCTTTGTTTACCGCTACCATCATTCGTCTTATTTGGTGGTGCCGGCCTTCTGAAATAGTAATACTTAAATACTGGTTGGATTCATCTTCGTCAAGAATTTCGACTTTAGCGGGCTTAGTTTTTCCATCTTTCAATGGAATCCCTGATTTTAGTCTACTCAATTCTTGAGAGGATAAGCGACCGTTAATTAACACCTCATAGGTCCTATCAACTTGAAATTTAGGATGAGTTAGACGATAAGCTAGATCACCATCATTGGTAAGAATAATAAGACCTTCTGAGGCTTCATCCAATCTACCAACCGAAAATAAACGGAATTTTCGGTATTTTTCAGGCACAAATTTCATTACGGTCGGTTTATCTAAATCATGCTTAACCGTTGAAGTAACCCCTACTGGTTTGTAGAGTAGCAAAATTATTTTTTGCTCAACCGGATGCAAAATTTTATTTTTGTAAATTACCAGATCCTTGCGAGGTATAACTCTAGTGGCTACATTGGTTTCTACCCGATCATTAACCTTAACTTTTCCGGTTTTAATTAAGCTTTCGGACTGTCGACGTGAGGCGATCCCACATTTAGCCAGATAAGCAGCCAGCTTGATTGATTTGTCCATTGAAAACTTTCTACATTTATAAATTTCTATCCAGTGTATTATATCGGCAATTAAAGGTTAATGTGACCGGAGCTTCCCAAGTTTTGCTTGTGAAAAGCTTCCCTATCTGATAATCTCAGATAATGAGCGCTCAAACAGACAACAATACCAAAAAACCTCAGCAAGTCCATCAAATCGAAGTTAATCTAATTCAACCCAATCCACATCAGCCTCGCAAACACCTTGACGTTGACGATTTAAATGATTTAGCAGATTCAATTAAGATTCATGGCGTTCTGGAACCAATCGTGGTGGCTCATACTCCTGCTGGATACCAGATCATCGCCGGTGAGCGGCGCTGGCGCGCCGCCAAAAAAGCCGGTTTAAAAACCGCTCCCGCGATCGTGAAAAAAACCTCTCCCAAGGGTATGCTGGAGATGTCGATCGTTGAAAATTTACAAAGATCAGATTTGAATCCTCTGGAGCGGGCGCATTCACTAAACAGGTTGATTACCGAGTTTAAGCTAACGCCAGGTCAGGTGGCCAAAAGAGTGGGCAAGTCACCATCCTACATCAGCAACTCAATTAAATTACTAAAGCTTCCAGATGCTCTTAAAGACGGTCTTCTTTCTGGGTTAATAACCGAAGGCCACGCCAGAGCTCTGCAAACACTTGATAATAGTAAGCAGCTAATTGAAGCATACAAGCAGGTATTAAAGGAAAGCGCTTCGGTTAGGCGAGCGGAAGAAATTGCTAGAATGATGCGGGCAGCCGTTCGACCGCCAGAGAAAAAAATTGGAGCTGAGCATTTAATTGTCAGCAAAGAGATTGAGAACTGGGAAAAAAATATGCTCAAACGATTGGGGGCAAACTCGAAAATCAAGCTTAGACGCAGTAGTCGGCAAACCGAGGTTCGTATCACTCTCAAAGGTTCGCCAGACGAAACCCAGTGGATTCTTGACCAAATTGCCAAAATTACCGGTCAAACAGAATAAAATTAAACAAGGCAAATGAGAATTCCTAAATAACGATAACTTTTTATTTTTCTGTGTACTGCCCGTTGAAAGATTTTTCGGTTTAACAAATTTGGTGTCATTTTAGGTTGCCTGGCTTTTGGTCTAGTGGTCAATGGTAAAATACGTAGGCAACTTTTAGAGGTTGAATGGTGGTACTAGCTCAGTTGGTTAGAGCGCCGCTCTGTGGAAGCGGAGGTCGCCGGTTCGAGTCCGGTGTACCACCCCAAACTTTTATCTTCGGTTGAGTTACCTTAACCAATAATTAAAAGAAGCTTAGTAAGCTAGGCTGACTATGATTGTTAATTCACAATAATCTGTTATTCTAAATCTATGATTACAATAAATCCTTGGGTTAATTTCAACGGTAATGCTGAAGAAGCATTTAGCTTTTATAAATCTGTTTTTGGGGGAGACTTTTCAAAAGTCATACGCTTCAAAGATATCGCAACGGAGGAATTTCCTGTAGCAGAAAATGAAGCAGAAAAAATAATGTACATTGCATTACCTATTGGGAATGGTGCGATGATGATAGCCAATGATGTCCCAGAAGTTTTGGGGCGAGTCAATGAACGCGAAAATCGTAGCAAAATTGTGGTAAGTACTGGAAGTAAAGAAGAAGCAGACAGATTATTTTCTGCCCTTTCTGCTGGAGGAGAAGTAGAAGGACCGATAGGTGACAGTCCCTGGGGTTCGTATGCGGGTATGTTTCGAGATAAATACGGTATTGAGTGGATAATTGAATTTACCCCAAACTAATAGAGTCAGAGCATACACACATTTTTTTTCAGATCTGCTTGAGATTTTTGATTTCGTTTAATCGCAGATCAACCAGCTCAAACTGCACCGCATCATCAAACACTGCCAAAATACGACTAACACACCGAGAGATTACTTCATTAAACTGTTCATTTGTAATACTTGGTGACGGACCCATTTTTCTTGGTAAACGAGGTTTTTATTACATTGTTTTCAGGCATGGTTAATTTAGGTTAATATATTTCTATGGAATATATTTTTTGGGTATTACTTAGTCTATTTTTTGTATTTCTTGGATTGTCAGTGTATGCCAAGCGTACAGCAGGTAAAACCAAATTTAGGTATGTGATTCCAATGGTTGTGTTTACATTGCCAGTGTTGTTGCTGTCCGGAATATATGTGTACTATCACACTCAATTAAAACCGCGACCTACCACTTCAGCATTTCTGTTGGAAAATGAAGAATTCCGTATAGGACATGGAACAAAACCTCAACCGGCAACATTAGACGACTATGTGCAACAAACAGCATCTCAGATCGGGAAATTTAATAAGCGGGCAGAGTCTTTCTGGCCAGGAACATCCTTTGATGGAGCCGTGGTGTATTTTATTTCCAATGACAGGAAAAATGCTTGGAAGGTTGAATATGACGGATCGTACACCAAAGAGGAAAATGTGAAGTCTGTTCCTCGTCATGGATCTGTATTGGGCTATGAAATGGAGTTTTTTCCTCTTAGGGTAGAAATTGATGGAGTCAAAGGTATGGTGATTGTGATCAGCCAAGATGCCCTACTGGATCAGAAAAGTTATGAAAAATACACTCATTTGGGAACATATGATCCATTGCTGACGTATATTCATGAAGGATTTCATCTTTTTGCACAGGATGGTGACCGTTGGGAAAATGCAGATGTTTCAACAGCCATCAGGGAAAATGCTCTTGATAATCTAGAGGCACGAAAACTGAGAACATATACCTTAAAACTTTTATCTCGGGCATTGCAAGATGAGGAAAATAGAGATTTGTATATGAAACAGGCGGTGAAGTTACATCAGGAGTATAAAACAACATTTGTCAAAGAGTATGAGAGAGTGCGATATTTTGAACGAATTGAAGGAACAGCTTCGTACTACGAGGTAGTTGCAAGTTTGCAAGTAAGTTACCCAGAAACCATACATGAAACTAATTATGCAAAAGCCGTAGCCTTGTGGTCTACTCACCGTCGGCCAGAGGAAGTGCTGGGTGCAAGTCATGAAGCTTATGAGCTTGGAATATTGGCTGGAGTGTTATTAGACCTAAAGTCTGATCCAAGTGAATGGAAGGAAAAAATAGAGAGAGATCCCGAGACAACTCCCATGGACTTAATTGAGGGCTTGTATACTAAAGAGGAACTCGATGAGGTTGATGTACCTGAAATTAGTGAAGAGTTTGCGTTAAGTCTATTAGAACCTATTGACCGAGGACAGGCAGTTAAAAATAATTTGTTGGGTTTTTTATATCATGTTTTCTTTTAATTGTGATTACTTCACTGCATAGCAACATTAGCCATTTAACATGCCGCTCAAATTGGTTACTTCATTCAATCTTAGTTTTACCAACCCAAACTGCACACTGTCATCAAATACTGCTAGAATACGACTAACACACCGAGTAATTACTTCATTAAACTGCTCATTTGTAATTCTTGGTGACGGACCCAAAGCGGAACTCTGGTTCCGGTTGATAAATTCCCCAAGTAACAAGTAAAAATGAGCCAAAAATCTGGAACTACTCAAGTAATGTTAGTTTTTTTGGTAGAATTAAAGTATGAAAATTGATCTTAACTACACCCAATTCCTAGACTCATTCTTTGAACAGATCAATAATGTTGGTTTAGATATCACTGGTTTACCACTAGACCACATCGCCTATCAAGCTTCAACCAAAGAAGATTACGAGCAACATTTGCCAGAGTTCTCAAAACTTGGTGAGCTGGTCAGCGAAGAAATTATTGGTGGTAGACGGGTGGCTGTAGTCAAGCTTAATGAACCATTTACCTACAAAAACTATTCCATATCTGCCCTAGAGCTAATCGAACCAAAAGAGGGGCAACAATGTGAGTCAGCCTTCCAACACGCTGAGTTTGTAGTCAGCCAACCCTTTGAAGACTACATTGAGCAGTTCCCCGATATTGACTGGGACACCAGCTCTATGCACCGCGATGAGTTCTCTCACCTTAAACTTAACTTTGAAAATGGACTAACACTCAAGTTTTTACAAAGACCAATACTGGAGTTGTTTGAGGAGAAAAAGAAATGAACAATGACGAAAAATACATTAAACTAGCAATCAAAGAAGCAAAAAAATCGGTTGAAGCTGGAGGTGCGCCTATTGGAGCCGTGCTTGTTAAAAATGATGAGGTGATTGCTACTGGTTGGAGTTTGGTTTGGCCTAAAAAAGATCCTTCTGCTCATGCTGAAACTGAATGCTTGAGAAGTGCTTGTCAGAAACTAGACTCACTCGATTTAACAGATTGTACCCTATACTCAACACTAGAATCATGTTCTATGTGTCTAGGTTGTGCTGGATGGTCAAACCTCAGTAGAATTGTTTTTGGTGCTTACAAAGAAGATGTTCCTCCAAACCCCTATGAGCTATCTGACTATCATGCTGAGGAACATGCTAAGTCAATACAACTAGCTAGTGGCAATAAACTAGAAATAGCAGGTGGTGTGCTTCGAGACGAGTGTGCCGAGCTTATGCAAAATATAGAAAATTGGACTCAGAAGGGCTAAATAATGAATCATACTGACAGAACACAAAAAGTATTTGACCAAGTTTCAAAGTTATACGAAAACTCTGAACGTGAGATGGGGCGCTGGATGTGGGATAACCATGTGCAGTGGGTTGCTGAAAAGTCTGCTGAACTTGCAAAAAAATATAACGCTAATATTGAAAAATGTTATGTCAGTGCATTACTTCATGATCTTGGTGATGTTTGGATGGAACGAGAAGAAGAAGACTTCGACCCCAAAAGTAATCGCGAAGGAAGGTCCGTTCTAGAAAAAGCTGGTTTTACTAAGGACGAGAAAAAAGAGATTTTAGAGGTGATAGTGGAACCACATTCATGCTACCCGAACAACTTGCCAACTACAGTTGAAGGGAAAGTTCTAGCAACTGCTGACGGCATGTATCACCTAGTTTCTAACTTCTTTGTAGACTTTTGCTGGAATCACACCTCAAAAGATAATTTGCAAGAGTATTTAGAGTGGGTGAGAGAAAAACTAGAACGCGATCTCAACGTCAAAATCTTTTTTGAGGATGAAAAACAAGAAGTTATACCCCGTTATGAAGCACTAAAAGAGGTTTTCGTAAATAAAAGCTACAGTAATTAAGAACAATCAAGTAGAAACAAAAGTGTTTAGATTCTTAATCTCACCTAATCTTAAACTAACCAACCCCACCTGCACCACATCATCAAAAGCTGATAAAATACGCTCAATAGACTTGATAATACCCGAGTCCAGATCTAAACTTGTATTTCTGGGTAATGGACCCATCCTTTTAATCTGAAACTTGACACCCTTACCGAGAATTAAGCGAACCCCGAACTTCAATTTTAGTTGAAAATATCTGCTGTCATTCTGTTAAAATCTAGTTGTAATTTAGGAGTTATTTTTATGAACATAGTATTTCCAGATAAAATCACTTTAGACCTCGCCCATATAGCCAAAATTGAAACTCTTGGCAAACTAAGCAGATTCGATGATGTTCCCGATGAGCAGACAATAACTTCTAGAATTTCTGATGCCGAAATAATTACAGCAAATTGGGTTGATATTACACCAAGCATTATTGATGCTGCTAAAAATCTTAAAGCAATTATTGTTCCCGCTGTCGGATATGAATGGGTTGATGTCAAATACGCCAGAGAAAAAAATATCGATGTCATCAATTGCCCCACACATAATACGCATGCTGTTGCAGAACTAACACTTGGTTTAATGTATGCAATTTCAAGAAAAATTGTTCAATCAAACATGGACTTACTAATGGGAGAATGACGACCAAATGATGTTGTGGGGGTTGAACTTAGCGGAAAACAAGCTTTGCTTATAGGACATGGAAACATTGGATCTAAAACATATAAACTACTTGAAGCTGTTGGTATGAGTGTTATTGTGGCTAACTCCAAAACTACAAATGAGGATTTAGATAGCAAGTTTTCCCAAGCTGATTATGTAGTTCTGAATGTGCCACTAAATCCCTTGACTAAGCATTTAGTGGATGCTCGAAGACTGTCGTTAATGAAAAAAACAGCTTATTTAATCAATACTGCCAGAGGTGCTGTAGTAGATCAAGAAGCATTGATAGTGGCACTAAATTCAAACAAGATAGCAGGAGCAGCATTAGATGTTTTTGAAGGAGAGCCTTTAACAGGTGTTCCTTCCGAAGAAATGCTGGCTGTAGTTAAACTTCCAAATGTTGTTGCGACACCTCACATTGGATTTAATACAAAAGAAACATCATTTAGATTGGGTATTGAGTTAATTGGAAACATTAAGGCAGTTATTGACGGCAAGCCAATAAATATCGTTAACTAAAACTTTGTATTGTACACATCTCTCGCAACCTTAGTTTAACCAACCCCACCTGCACCGCATCATCAAAAGCTGATAAAATACGCTCAATAGACTTGATAATACCCGAGTCCAGATCTAAACTTGTATTTCTTGGTGACGGACCCAAAGCGGAACTCTGGTTCCGGTTGCTTTATTCCCCAAGTAACAAGTAAAAATGAGCCAAAAAGCTGGAACTATTCGAGTATAGCTTGCTTTTTTTGGTAAAATTAAGTTGTAAACAAAAGTTGAAATAGTAGGCCATGATAAAACAGCTTACAACCAAAATAGTGTACAAGAATCCTTGGATGAAAGTTCGTGAAGATAAGGTTGAATTTTCAAATGGGCATCAAGGTATATATGGAGTTGTTGAAAAAGATCACTTTGCACTCATCGTGCCATTTGACGGAACACATTTTCATCTTGTTAAACAGTTTCGCTACCCAACAAGTAGCTACTCTATTGAGTTTCCCCAGGGTAAACATGAAGCTGATCCTTCTATGAATCCAGTTGATTTAGCCAATGCGGAGTTGAAAGAAGAATTAGGCTTAACAGCGGGGGCAATGACTGAAATTGGTTTTTTTCATGAGGCTCCAGGTTACTCTACTCAAGGATTTCATTTGTTTTTAGCAACCGACTTAAAAAAAGGTGAGATCAAACCTGACATCACAGAAACCGACCTAATACATATAAAAATGACTATATTGGAATTTGAACAAGCAATCCTTAAAGGAGATATCACCGATGCACCTACAATAAGTGCATATGGATTATTGAAGGCGAGTAAAATAATTTGAGACTTATATCTAAACAACAAAATGAACATTACATTTAGGAAGCTAGAACTCTCCGACTTACCCCTGATGCATAGGTGGCTAAACAAGCCTTATGTACACGAGTGGTATGACAGAGACAAACAAAATACTGTAGAAGAAATAACTAAGCGTTATGGTCCTAAAATTAAGGGAGAGAAACCAACTGATTGTTATTTAGCGCTTCACGACAATGTACCATTTGGATATATCCAGACTTATAAAGTAAATGATTGGCCAGAGTTTGGAGATTATGTCGGTTATGACGATTTTACCGCCAGCATTGATCTATTTATTGGAGAAGAAAATTTTACAGGCAAAGGATTGGGGAGTATTATGTTGAAAACTTTCCTCAAAACTATAGTCTTTGGTGAGGGAAGCAACATCGAAACATGCATCATTGGTCCTGAACCAAATAATAAGAGAGCTATTCGGGCATATGAAAAAGTTGGATTTAGGTATGTTAAAACTGTGCAAATTCCAAACGAAGAACAACCAACCTATATTATGGAAATACAAAAAACCAGATTTCTAAACAGCACCAGTTGAAATTTGCCCTATTTCACCCAACCTTAGTTTCACCAACCCCACCTGCACCACATCATCAAAAGCTGATAAAATCCGTTCTATAGAACGATAAATAACCGAATCCAGATCTAAACTTGTATTTCTGGGTATTGGACCCAATCCTTTTAACCTGAAACAAGATACCCTTACTGAGAATTAATCGGGTATTTACTCCAATTTTGTATCTGAAAAAACAATCACCGACTGATAGAATATGGGTATATGAAAGTAGCAATTTTATCCGATACCCACGACAACACCCCTGCAATTGTTTGGATCATTGAATATCTCAATGACAACGGCATCACTACAGCCCTTCATGCTGGAGATATGATTAACCCTGGAATCCTCTATCGTTTCCGAGACCACTATGAAGGTCACTTGCATTTTATATTCGGCAACAACGATGGTGAAAATGCTCTAGCTGAAAGACGAGCAAATGCCACAAAAAATCTCACTTGCCATCTATGGGAAATGCGACTTGAGTTAGAAGGTCGAAACATTTTCATGAACCACTACTCTACAATCAGTGAGACCGTAGCTAAATCTGGTGAGTTTGATGTAGCTATTGGCGGTCACGATCACCAATACCGCGTCATTGAGCATGGTAAATGTCTTTTTATAAACCCAGGCAACACTGTGACCAAAGACAAATGGTTACCACAAGAACCAGATAAAGAAAGCAGTTTTGTGGTACTAGACTTAGAGAGCATGGAGCATGAGCGAGTTATGTTGCCCCAGGAGTTCCAATCATGAATAACGATGGTCAGCAGATAACACACCAAGTGTATGAAGATCCAGATATCGTTGAAGGTTACATTAAGCGAAATGCCAACGATCCTAAACAAAAAGATTTAGTAGTATCTTTCTCAAAAACAATCAACGGTAAAAAAGTTCTAGATCTAGGATGTGGGCCAGGGCATGAGTCGTATATCTTTGCTGAACTTGGTTTTGATGTAATTGGTCTTGATTTTTCTAGTGAGATGATTCGTAGAGCCAAAGAGCTTAAAGAATCAAACAACAAACCATCATTTATTGTTGGTGATATGACTAAACTAAATGACTACTTTGCAGAAAACCAATTTGATGCGATCTGGGCATCAGCATCTTTACTACATATAAGACCAACTGACATTCCAGCAACTTTAGGAGGTATGACATCAGTAGCTAAAAACAGAGCTAAAATTTTTATTGGTCTAAAAGGTGGAAAAGGAACATTATTGGCAAATGAAGATAAGTATGGCAAAAAAATGCAGCGAGAGTTTACGCTGTGGTCAAAGGAGAAGTGCCTCAGCGAGGTAAAACAGTTTGGGTGGAAATTGGATAATTTTGACAGTAAAGAGGGTTCTGAGTTTATGGGACAGCCAACCCAATGGCTCCAATTCTTTTTCACTGTAGTGAAATAATCAAACACTTTGGACTGACTTAATTTCGGTAAGTCTCAAACTAACCAGCCCCACCTGCACCGCGTCATCAAAGGCTGATAAAATACGCTCAACAGACTTGTTAATAACCGAGTCCAGATCTAAACTTGTATTTCTGGGTATTGGACCCAAACTTTGCCAAAATTGTTAATGAATGAATATCTAACTTAATCCAAAATTAAGCAGATGATTTTCTGAAATTTTTCATATAAAACCAAACTATTTCCTGTTAAAATGGTTGGATGAAATTACTTTCCCTGAATGTGGCCTTGTTTGAAAAAAATAACGAAAAGTTAAAGGAATTTCTAGGACTTAATAATTTTGATATCATTTGTTTACAAGAAATTACCAAAAGAGTTGATAAAAAGGCAGATAGTGACTTTGTCACTAAAAATATAGTTGATTCAAGTTTAATAAAGTTGACAAACTCTTTTTATTCACCCACATGGGTTTTATCAAAATTTGAAAAAGCCGATTTTCATGGAGAGAAGTTCTTTAGTTTTGACATGGGAGGAAATGTAGAATTCGGTCAATATATAAAATCAGTTTTTCCAATTAGTAAGGGTCAAAACATATTTGTCCAAAATAGTTTTTCATATGTAACAGATTGGTCTAAGTGGCCTGATGAAGATTATCGAGCGGTACAAGTTACTGACCTCCAGCTAAAAAATACTAAGTTGAGAGTACTTAATTATCACGGAATTTGGTCAAAGGACAAGCAAGGAACAAACAAAACAATTGAAGCTTGCAAGAAAATAAACAAGCTAGCAGGTGAGGTAAGCTACCCTTCCATTATTTGTGGGGATTTTAATTTGTTTCCAAACACATCTTCAATGAGAGTATTTAACGATCACATCAATCTTCTCAACAAATACAATATTCAGACAACTAGACCAGAATCAAACGAGCTAAACAGCGTACATCGAAATGTTGTTGATTACATACTCGTCTCAGACTCAATAAAAGTTCAAGATTTTCAAGTCATAAACACAGATATTTCGGATCACTTGCCACTCATGCTTGAATTTGAGATATAGATAAATTGCCTATCTTATTCAATCTTGACTTCACTAACCCCATCTACGCCATACCATAAAAATGCAAAAGTAAGTTCAATAAGCCCTGAGACCAAGGTAAGATCCAAATTAGTTTTTCAAAGCGCTTGGTTTTATCCTTTTTTTCGAGTAAACCAAATATATTCAAACCATAAGGGTAAACACACTTATGTTATACTAAACTTGAATTAATCAGAATTGGAGCTAAGATGGGGGAAACTCTTCAGCCAAAACCTTTTTCAACAATCGTAAATGGAAAAGAATACTTTCTCTGTGTTAAACAAGATGGAGAAAAGCAAGTTTATTTTTTCACAACTTCAATCGACAATCTAGCTGAAGGGCAAAAACAAACTCAACTTCCGAATAATTACGAAGTTTCTATTAGTTCTGGGTTTCCGCTTTTAGTTAAAAATTCAGACTAGCTAGCAAATGGTTGAGAAAGTTTTTTCATTACCTCTAACTTCTCTCATAACTGCTTCATTCAAAAAAATATCTGGCATTCAATTAAATGTCGCCCAACCAGAACTGTGTCAAAACCGCCTAGCATACCGCAACATTTTAGTTTCACTAGCCACTCAACAAACCGGCCAACTGCTTCCAAAAATCAGAACTATTTGTATCAATCACTCTGCCTCTGCTAATTTGTTGGGCAATACTAATGTCTGACCCTTTTTCGGAAATGACCTCTAGACTTGGGGCGTCAGGATGTTTGCCTTGAGGTTTTTCAAGAAAATATCGCTCATGCTTACTGGTGACTACTTTAATGCTCCTACCATCGTGATAGGCATAGAAAGAAATTAGAAAAACTCGTTTATCCGCAACACCTTTCATCAAGCGTAACCAATCCTTGGCCAACAGAAAGTCATTACACAATTTCATTCCCGTAGAAGGGAAGCCTCTTAAAGCAGGAATAGACCAAGTGTCATCGTTTACCAAAACGGGTTTTTTGAATTTCGCATATGCCTGCTGTGCTTTGTCACGAACGATTTGTTCGCCATCAGAGGACTGAATTTCACTCATTTCCCAGGACTGGTGGGTAATTTTAATGTCATAAGGCTCAAGATTAATTCTGACCTTGTTATATTTATCTTGATTGGTTGTTACAAACAAAATTGAGCTCATAGCCAAATAACATTATAGAATAAAAGCTTCACAAACATTTTTATATTTGACGATCACATATCTTGATTTGTTGATATAGACGTAAATTTTTGCTAGAATGAAGGTTATGAAAAGAAACTACGATGGTAGGCGGTCACCCTGGGGGAACCCTAATCTTTCTGATAGAGACCGAGAAATGCTTAGAGAGCTTACTAGAGTTGCTTCGCCTGCTAAGAAATATGAAGGCGACTGTGATGATTCAGAATACAACTTTGAAACTCCCGGCTATCAAGAGCCAGAGAATAGTGAAGCTCAGAATAATGAGGATGAAGATTAACTAAGCAGCGCATTTTTTCAATACTAAAACCGTAAAATCGGTTCTTAACTTTTGTTATCCAATTAACATTCTTGCCTTTTAGCGTACCTAAATCGCGTAGTTTTGTCTAAATACCTTTTTCTTAATCTTAAAGATTTTGGTGTCACTTCTAAGAGCTCGTCCTCTTCCAGAAAATCTAAACACTCCTCAAGACTAAGCTGCTGATGAGCGTTGAGATGAGTCGTGAAATCAGCGGTAGCTGCTCGAGTGTTGGTTAATTTTTTCTGCTTGCAGACGTTAAAATCTATATCCTCAGCCCGCTTATTTTTCCCAATTATCATTCCCTCATACACTTCGGTTCCCGGGGCAATAAAGGAAAGACCTCGTTCCTGCATACTTTCTAATGCGTAGCGGGTGGCAACTCCACGGTCAAAAGCAACTAAGGCACCATTTCTAACCCTATTTGCCGATTCCCCCTTGGGTAAGTAACCAATCAACTGCGATGAAAAAAGAGCACTGCCTCTAGTTTTAGTTATCAAATCACTTCTCAAACCTAAAGCATTACGACTAGAAATCTTGTAGATCTGTCTAACAGATTCCTGATCATTTGTTTTGGAATCTACAAGTTCACCTTTACGCATTCCCATTTCTTCAATCACCGTTCCCAAATAATCTTGATCTACCTGAATAGTTATTTCTTCATATGGTTCGTGCTCAACACCATTAATTTTTTTAATAATAACCTCTGGCTTGCCTACTTCTAGCTCATAACCTTCTCGGCGCAAAGTTTCGATTAGCACCGACAAGTGTAGCTCACCTCGGCCATAAACGGTAAAACCTTGCCCAGTCTGGTTATTTTCAATTTTCATACCGATATTAGTTTTCTTTTCTTGTATCAGTCTCTGTTCGAGCTGTCTGGCAGTGGAAAACAAACCTTCCTTTCCAGAGACAGGAGAAGAGTTCGGTGCCAAATTCATTTTTAAGGTTGGTTCAGTCAACTTAATGCGGGGATAACCTTTAGGGTCAATCGGGTCGACTAGAGTTGTACCAATTATAAAATCATCGTTGCCTGTAATGGCGATAATATCGCCAGGCAGACTAGATTGAATTTCTTGCCTTTCCAAACCAAGGCTAGAAAACAAATGAGATACCTGGAAACTACCCGTCTGCTTATTTTCATCCATAATGGCAAGATTCTGACCAACTCTTACTATTCCTTGAGTAACTTTGCCGATGGCGTAGCTGCCTTTGTAATTATCAAAATCCAAGGTTGAAATCAACATTTTAAAAGGTTTGTCGGCCGGCGCCTGTGGGGCAGGAATAGTGTTAATAATTTCGTCAAACAAAGGTGTAATGTTTGCTGGAGAAGAAAAATCATCTGGGATAGAGGACCATATTTTACCCTCTTTAGCTACGGCATAGAGCACTGGAAATAGTAGTTGCTCTTCAGAGACCACCATTTTTAAGAAAAGATCCTCGGTCATTTGTAAAACCTCATCTGGACGCGCATCTTGTCTGTCGATCTTATTTAAAATCACAATAACCGGAATATCCTGTTCAAGGGCTTTTTGAAGCACAAATTGGGTTTGGGGCATTGGACCTTCAGCGGCGTCGATAATTAGGAGGGCGCCATCGGCCATATTAATTACCCTCTCCACTTCACCACTGAAATCAGCGTGACCTGGGGTATCGATAATATTAATTTTGGTATCACCATACATAACCGCCGTATTTTTGGCTAAAATGGTGATTCCTCTTTCGCGTTCCTGATCAATACTATCCAAAATTGTGGTTTGATCCATTTCCGCCTGATTATCTCTAAAGGTATGAGTTTGCTTAAGCATGGCATCAACCAGAGTGGTTTTGCCATGATCAACATGGGCGATAATGGCAATATTTCTAATCTGCATAATTGATTACACCATTCAAATTTATTCTGATTTATTAGCCAAAAACAATGTTAGGTGATTGTCCGTGGCAAAGATGGAATTATAACACCAAATCATACGTAAGTATTGTTGGGATCAATCTCCTTCTTTTAATTAGTCTGTAAATCTCGTTTAATAATCTTTGTGTCCAACATCGATTTACACCTGTTTATTTACTTTGCCTGTTTTTTGCTTTTGTGGGTCGGCTCTGGTTTGGTGGTGTCTTCGGTAATCAAGTTAGCTCGCAGCTGGCGCCTATCTGCTTTCACTTTGTCTTTCTTTTTACTAGGAATCATAACTTCCTTACCAGAAATGTCGATTGGAGCGGCTGCCGTTATTCATGGTGATCCTGAAATTTTTGCTGGTAACATTCTCGGTGGAGTCATGGTTTTGATGTTGGGGGTTATCCCCTTGTTGGGACTAGTGGGTGGAGGTGTGACGATACCAAAGCAGCTAGATAAAAGACAACTAATCTTGACAATGGCGGTTATTGCTGCACCAGCCTTAATAACAGCTGACCAAAGATTAACTCCGCTTAAAGGCGCTTTCTTAATTTTTCTTTACGGCTTATTATTTTTTTCCACTTCCTTCAAGCAATCATTATTCGAGAGGGTAGCCACTTCAATGAGTAAAAATCAACGCAAAAAAATTGGCTGGCTTATGGCAAAAATATTATTAGGAATGGTTATTTTAGTTGTAGCTAGCAATCAAGTCGTTGATTCAACGCTGTATTTTGCTAAGGTAATGAACATCTCTCCCTTTTTCTTAAGCTTAATTGTCATATCGATTGGTACCAACATTCCTGAGCTTTCGATTGTTTTTCGATCGGTTTTTCAAAAAAGAAAAGAGGTGGCTTTAGCAGATTACTTAGGCTCGGCTTCAGCTAATACCTTATTGTTTGGTATTTTTTCTTTAATTTACGGAAAAACTGTTTTTCTGCCAAACCATTTTTGGCAGAGATTTGCTTTTGTAGCAAGTGGGTTGATATTATTTTTTATGTTTGCTCGCTCCAAGAAGCGACTGTCTAGAAAAGAAAGCGCTTTTTTGTTGTTAATTTATCTGGTATTTGTTATTTTTGAGTTAATGATCCTACCTGATATGCAGATTACAATGGATTAATCACTGCTTAAAATGGAACAAAAAATATTTGTTTAACTAAATGAAAACTACAATCACTTTACTCAAAAATCCATCTATCAAGCTTACTCTAGATTTTAAAAGCTTGGTTGGTATTGTTTTTGGCGCTATATTGGTTGTTTTTGCTGTATGGAGCTGGATTGAGCCGCGCTTAAGTTCTGATTCACAGTTAGAGATTATTAAACAACAAGTTGTTGGTACCGAAGTAATCATTGAAGGCAAAACCTTACCTGAGCAAACAGTGCGACTTATATTCCAGGACAATATTGTTGACCAGACTAGGTCTGATCGGAATGGGGCATTTGCTTTTGTCATCGCTAGTCCAAGCGAAGGAGAACACAATTATGTATTGGAAACCTGTGATAAGACAGAAAATAATTGTGTTAAAACCAAAACAAAAATCTTGGTAACTCAAGAAAATCAAGAGCAAACTAATCCCAGTATTTCCGAGAAGGAATATTTTGTAGAGAGAGTAGTGGATGGCGATACCATCGTTTTATCGAGTGGCGAACGGGTAAGATATATCGGCATAGACGCACCGGAAATTGATGATAATGCTTGTTATTCTCAAGAATCCAAGCTAAAGAATCAAGAATTAGTTGAAGGAAAACAAGTTAAACTGGAAAAAGATGTTTCTGACAAAGACAGATATGGACGTTTATTAAGGTACGTTTACATTGACGATCAGATGGTTAATGAGCTATTGGTTAAGGAAGGCGTAGCTATCGCCAAAGAGTATCCGCCAGATGTTAAGTATCAAAACAGGTTTTTAGAGCTGGAGTCAGAAGCTCAAAAAAATCAATTTGGTATGTGGTCGGCCTGTGATTTATAAATCCATTTCTATAAAATTACGTTTTACACCAACAAAAGCTTAGGTTAATAAAAAAACACCAGCCAGGTCTGGTAAAGAGATTTTTTTGATTAAGCGCTAATTTATTTAGTAACAATAGTTATAATACGTACTTATGCCAATAATCTCTTATCAGGAAAAGGATTTCCAACAAAAAATAAAAAAAGTTGGGGAGTATTTGCAGAACGGAGCAGTGGTGGCCTTTCCTACCGAAACGGTTTATGGTCTTGGGGCAAGTTTATTTCAAGAATCTGCAATCCAAAAAGTATTTCAAGTTAAGGGTCGACCAAACGATAACCCCCTAATTGTCCATATATACTCAGTAGATCAAATTGAAGAGTTGACTGCTAGGCCGCCAGCCGTGGCTTTAAAATTAATTGACCATTTTTGGCCTGGACCCCTGACCTTGGTTTTACCAAAAACCAAAGTAGTTCCCAACATTGCCACGGCCGGCGGCCAAACCGTCGCCTTGCGTATGCCCAGTCATCCTGTTGCTCAGCAACTACTCCAAGCCGCTGAGGTGCCGGTAGTAGCGCCTAGCGCCAATTTATCGGGTAAACCCAGCGCAACCACTGCCCAACACGTTTGGGACGATTTTAGAGACCAAATTGACTACATTATCGATGGTGGTCCAAGTCAGCTGGGTGTTGAATCAACTGTTTTAGACTTAACAACCAGTCAGCCGACTTTACTAAGAAGTGGTGGTATTAGTGTTGAGCAAATTGAGACTGTCATCGGACCGATTAATGTGAGTGAGCGAGAATCAATAACCGGCACCCCTGTAAAATCTCCCGGACAAAAGTATCGACATTATGCTCCTCAGGCAAACATTTGTATTATCGATGATGTTACCGAGCTAAAGAAACACAACGCGAACCAACAATTGCCCGATTCGACTGCCCTTATTTTAACGAACTACTCAAAAACTAAAGATAGCATCACCATTCCTGCTAAGTGGAAAGTTTATCGCTTTTCGGATCTTAATGAGCTGTCAGCCAATCTTTATCATATTTTTCGAGAGTGTGATCGAGTAGGAATTAAACAAATTTATTTTCAAAAGGTCGAAGAATCAAATTTCGGTCGGGCAATAATGGATCGAGTTATCAGGGCAAGTAAAAAATAAACCGTAATGTTATTTCCGCCAAGAATTGCCTGTGGCAATTCTTGGCGGAAAAGTAGTCAGCCTTATCTCAGGGTTGTATTATTCAATTCTGAGACATCTGGACTCACTGAACCATTTCTTCCTGCCAACCTAGCTTGTTGCTCGGGAGTCAAACCTACAACTTGTGGATCGCTGCTGGCTAATTCAGCAATTGCCTGGTATCCACTTCTGCTTCTTGGATCTTCTGCTTCGTCCTCAGCAGCTAGCTGCCAAGCCGCGGCGGTATTTAATTCAGTCATTTTTCTCCTTTCTATTTTTTATGACTGTTGATAACAAAAAACCCCCTCACTCTGGAGGGGGTTTTTGATATCCTTGGTTTATTTGTGCCTAACTCAGCAACACCCCTCCTTCTTTTTGAGAAAGAATAAAGAGCCAGCTGATAAACATACTTACGTTTAGCACAACGTCTATTTTAATAATTTATTTATGACTGTCAACACAAGAGTAGCGGTAGAAATATAAAAAATTTAAATTTGAAACTTATAAAAAACTTTTGAGAAGTTAACAACCTTACCATTCTTAATGATAATGCCTTCACTAGTGAGCAATTTTACTTTTTCTTGTGTATCTTTCGAGTCATAACTGCCCTTAAAACCACCTAAACTGCCGTCACTTTTAACAACACGATGGCAGGGCACAAGGGGAGCATACGGATTTTTGCTCAATATTTGACCTATTAGCCGATAACCCCGACAATTTAGCGCTCGACCCAGCTCTTTGTAGGTTGTTACATAGCCGGGTGGAACGTTGGTGAGTAATCTATATACCTTTTCTGCAAAACTGGTCATATTATCAAGAATTCCCAAACACTCATCACAAACAATCAATTGCTAAATCATAAAGAGTTCGAGTATGGAGCGGGTAACGATAAACTGCTCGAACCTGTTTAGCCTGAAGGGCTATATCACACCAAATCTTGTTTTACAGTTGAACAATCTTAAGGAGCACATGGGTATCAAATCATTCCATAGTTCGTGCATATCAAAAGTCACTTAGGTTGTATTACCACCTTTGATCCAGTAGCTGAAGTAGAATAATCAGTGTAGCTAATGCCCTCATTTATCCATGTTAAATCTGTCTTTCCATAGCGCCCTCGAGCAATAGTTATGTTTGTCTTGACCAAATGATCGTTCATTCCGTCACGATCTACAATGTATAAATCAAGTCTATCCGTTATATCGAATTGGCCTATTTCATCGATTACTGCTCTTAAATATGCAATTTTAGTGCTATCTGGACTCCAAATTGGACTAGCTAAAGAATAATCGCCAACCTTTGCCTGAGACAGAGGAAGATTGCCACTAACCAATAATTTCTTCTGTGTTCCATCTGCGTTACTAACCCACAATTGGGTTGAATTTAACTTTTCACCATCTAGCCAAACTTTATGCATTCCGTCATTTGTAACAACAGTCGTTTCCTGTCCCATTTCTGCATTGCCAATTTCAGATGACATAGGTTCTTCTTCAAAAACTGGAGTAACTGAAGGTTGTAGTGCTTGTCCAGTAGTCGTTGTATTATCAGCCGAATCATTCGGTAAAGGGGTTGAAGTTTTATTAATGCCCAAGTAGTAACCACCTATTCCAAAAACTATGGCACTAACCAATAAGGTAATTAAAACTGGAAATAATAAGCTTGTTTTCTGCTTAGGAGATGTGTCATCTTCAACAGGAGCACTACCTGGTTGCTGACAAATTTGTGGATTTGAGGTGGGTTGATTTTCCATAATCAAATATTACCAGTTTTCAAAACACTTTACCATTACAGTGAGAATTGGTGATTTATGTAAATTACTGTACATTATTATCACTTTATGGAGCGGAAGACGGGGTTCCACCTTATCAGGTATTAACCATGCTCACTCAGATAGGTGGAGCGCTGTAGTTGCTTCAATTGCACGCTCGCTTGGCGGCAGAACCCGTGCGCAGGTCCTTCATCCACCAACTTCCGTCCACAAAAAAAGACTCTTACAAGTCTTTTTTTATGGAGCGGAAGACGGGGGTCGAACCCGCGACCTTCTCCTTGGCAAGGAGACACTCTACCACTGAGCTACTTCCGCACTCACAAACTTAGCTTGCCAGCTTATTTTATCCACCAAGTCAAGAAAAGACAAATATTAATTTGTAAACAGATCTTAAAACACTATCGAGTACTCTGTTTGTGTGCTTTTTTACACTCAGCAACAAGATTATCAAGAGCCAATCGAACCGCATTGGCTTCTAATTCATCGCCGTTCTGAATTAAGGTCCCGGCTCTATCTTTAACCTTGCTCTTTAATGACTCAATATCAAAATGTCTTTGGTGAGTTAAGCTTCCAGGTCCATTCATTTCATATATGGCTTTAATTCTACTTAGCAATGTTAAGGCAAAATGGTCATTAACACCATCAAAATTTTGTAAAAAATTGTCTTTTTGCAATCGTGGTCTGTCAGATACATAGCCACCTCGATCAACCAGGCCATTACCTGACATATCTCTTCTGCTTATTCTTTTCATAATAGACCATTCTATCTATAACTCACTCAATTAAACAAGTATTAAAATAAACATTACTGTTGTGAATCCATCTTAAATCGCCTGAAAACATTTAAGTTTTTACTGATTAATCACAGCATTATTTGTGCCAAGCTGAGGAGTCGAACCTCAATCTCGTGTTTTTCAGACACGCGCCGTGACCACCTTGGCTAGCTTGGCAAGATCATTGGCTCACTTTGTTTATCCAAGACTATAACTGTCTTGTCGTCAAGAGTTTTGCCATTATGGTGGTCGCTGAGGGACTTGAACCCCCGACCTACCGGATGTAAACCGGGCGCTCTACCAACTGAGCTAAGCGACCAATTGTTTCCAATTTTTGTGCCGAGAAGAGGACTTGAACCTCCACGATCGTAATGATCACTAGCCCCTCAAGCTAGCGCGTCTACCAATTCCGCCATCTCGGCCAGATTGGAGCATTATATCGTCTTTTTACCAAAATTTCCTGGAGGTCTTAGCTTGAGGAAATTTTCGATAAAAAGCTCTCTCAATAATCTTGGCAGCGTCGGCAAGATTATAAAAAGTAGTATTTAGAATCAGATCATAATAATTTGGATCGGTGATATCTTTCTGAAAATATTGATTGATAAAGTCACGGCGATCTTTCTCAATTTTACTGATTGTTTCTTTGGCTTGCTCGAAAGTTTTAGTTTCATAGTAAATGGCACGCTGCAATCTAACATCATATGGCGCCGTTACCCTAACTCTTAAGCCTTTGCCCTCTGGCAAAATAAAATTAGCCCCTCGACCAAGAATCACTACGTTGCCCTTGTATGCCAAAGTCAAAATAACCCTAATGAGGGCTCGCATATAAACAACATCAGAAACATATTCTGGATTAAGCAGAGACTGAGTTAGGTCCTGAATCATATTCCTGCCTTTTTCATCAACCTGCTCAACCACATCTTTGGTAATTTTGGCCGACTTGGCAATCTCGATTAGTAATCGATCGTTATAAAACTCAAATCCAAGTTGTTGGGCCAATAATTTTGCGATTGGACGTCCGCCACTACCGGGGTCTCTTTCAACAGTCACAAATGGCTGATCAAAACCACCTCGAAAGGTTAAGTTTTTGAAAGAACTCGCGGTTTTTTGTTGTAAATTCAAGGTCCGCATTACTTGCTCAATTAAACGATGATACTTAACCGCCATCTGACCTCCTTTCTTAGTAATTGGGGGTCAATTAGGTGCCAAAGAGAGGACTTGAACCTCCACGGCCTTGCGGCCACACGCCCCTGAAACGTGCGCGTCTACCAATTCCGCCACTTTGGCGCTTAAGTCATACCAGGATGAAGCCTGGTAAAACTTAGTGTTAGTATATCATTGGCTAGCGTTACTGATATGATGATTAGCGTAATATCTGGGTATGAAAATTAAGCAAATTATATCAATCTTGGTCGCCATAATTTTGCTTCTAACTTCTGTGGCCACTCTTACCGGCATCACCTCTAACGAAGGCTTGGAATCATTCAGCTATCAGTCAATCAGAGGAGAGGAAATAAATATTTACGGCCGAGGGCTTTATAAACATATGAGTTCAGACGTGGCTGTTCAAGGAATTGCCCAAGATTACGTAACTCTATTAATAGGCATTCCGATTTTACTCATTGCTTGGCTGTATTACCAACGGGGAAGTTACAAAGGTCAGTTGGTTTTAGTTGGAGCCTTACTATATTTTTTGGTGACTTATTTATTTTATTTGTCTATGGGTATGTATAACGAACTATTTCTAATTTATGCAGGCTTGCTGGCAACTTCATTCTTTGGAGTCATCCTAACAATCTATCAACTCGGACAACCTAAATTTGGCCGACTTTTCAAACAAGTCAGACTCTACCAATATGCAGCCACTTTTGTAACCATTAACTGCTTGCTAATTGCCATAATGTGGCTAGGAATAATTGTACCACCATTAATAAGTGGCGAAATTTATCCAACGCAATTACAGCATTACACCACTTTAATCGTACAGGGGTTTGACTTGGGACTATTATTGCCGATTGGTTTCGCTTTATCATATTTAACCTTTAAAAAACAGCCACAAGGTTATTTAGGAATTACGATTTATTTGGTCTTTTTGTCTCTTTTAATGCTGGCCTTAACCTCTAAAGTTTTGTTTATGTGGCGAGATGGCCAAAATGTTGTACCGGTTATTTTTATAATGCCGTCGATCAGTTTAATAGCGGGACTGTTTTCCTTTAATATCATTAAAAATTTACAAAACGTATCTAAAATTTGACAAAAATTGAAATTATATATGCTAAATAACGTTGTATATCGCTATTGCCCAGTTTGTGGCCAGGAATACGAAGCTGGCCAAATACAAAATTTTACGCATCAATGTTCCCACTGTGGCTTTAACTTATATGAAAACGCCAACACAACTGCCAGCGGTGTGATTATTTCTGACAATCAATTACTACTGATTAAAAGAGCTCATAATCCCAAGATAGACTGTTGGGATTTTCCAGGTGGCTTTGTTGAACCAAAAGAGCATCCAGAAAGAGCCGTGGTAAGAGAAATAAAAGAGGAACTTAGTGTTGATTCAGAAGTGGAACGATTGTTTGGTGTTTATGGACCAACCGAATATTTATATCAGAATAAATTGCGTTATAATTGTGATCTTTACTATTTGATTAAACTAAAAAACACCCAATTATCTCCTGGTGATGATGCCAAGGCCTTTCGTTGGTTTAACAAATCGGAACTTGAAGAGTTGGATAAGATCGCTTTTGAGAGTCAAGTTCCTTTAGTTAAAGATATCTGTCAGCAATTATTGGTTTAAATATGACATCTCCAATTATCGGCATCTGTGACTCAGGCAGTGGTGGCCAAGTAGTAGCTCAGTTTCTTGAATCAGAATTCCCCAGAGCTAAGATTTTGGTTGAGCTAGATAGAGCCAATGCACCATTTGGTTCTAAGTCGGTCGCTCAACTGGAAAAGATTGGATCCAATTTAGTAGCAAAACTAATTCATAGAGGTGCTGAAATAATTGTTATGGCTTGTCATACCATTTCCAGCACGTGCTTACCGGCAATTCAAGCCAAATATACATTGCCCATTATTAGTGCCAATGAAGTCTTGGTTGCTGAGTTGTCTAATTTGATTAGAAATCAAGAATTGATAAATAAATCTGTTAATACCATCGGTATTTTAGCTACCCAGCGAACCACCGATAGCAGTTGGTTTCCTAAAAACTTAAAAATTCAATATCCTGATTTGAAAGTAAACAGTATTGCTTGTCCAGAATTGGCAACGGCTATCGACCAGCAAAATGGGGCATTAATTAACGATCTTCTAGATGATTATTTAGCGCAACTGCCTTTGGAGTCTTTAGACGCTCTGCTGTTAGCCTGTACACATTATCCTGTTGTTAAAAAACAGATTGCAACTAAGTTACCGCGACAAATTCCTATTTTGGATACGCATAAGCAGCTGGTAATAGAATTAACAACAAAATTTACTCTTAATGAGAAAGCTTAATTATTATAATTTTGTAAATACAAAATCTCCAGACAGCTCATAAATTGATATGCAGTTTTGTTCAACGTTTAAGAAGGTACTAAATTTTTTAGTGAACTAGGTATTTTCTTTCTGCTACTGTTTCGGCAACAGTCGTTTCACCTGTTCGATCAGTAGCCACAATTTTAACTTCCACCCTTAACTCACCAGGATCTTTAATAAAAGTAGTGGTAAATTTGCAATAATCTCCAATAACTCGGGTTGTCTGCTGCTGATAAAGTTCTTCCTCGTCATATTGATTTAAATAAAAATTCCATTGACATTCTCCCTTGGCGTTTTTGGGGAAATTTGTAATTCTAGCTTCATACATTCTGGCCTGAGACGGCACAAAAGAGTCGCCTTCAGGACTTACAATTTCCGCGCTCATGGGACCGGTTACCTTAATTTCTTCAGCTTCATCTAGAAATCTAAGAGCTTCCTCTGCGGCTAACTCGTCTGAAAAAGAAGGGTCTGACTTGGTGATGGTTGGCGCTTCTGCTGTCAATTCTGACCTATAGTTTACGTTAAATACCATCCAACCCGCATAAATTAAACCACAAAGTAATAGGATCAATAGGATAAAAACAACTTTGGATCTATTTGACATCTTGGATTTTGTATTTTCTTGGTTGATATTGAAATTATTTTCCATATAAATACATTTTAGCTTATTTTTGTGGAGCAGGGTGATGTTGGACAATTAAAGGTGTTTTTCTAAACAGTTTAAATAAAATAATCTGCTCTAATGATTTGTGGCTAAAATAAGGCACAATTCTCGCTTAAATGATAAAATTCCTGCCATGGAAAGGTTTCTATATCGAGTTTACAATGTAGATAAGCCTCTAGCTTATCCTGATGGAACACGGCCTGATATGGAAACCGCTAGCTTTGATGATTTGCTTGAAGCTGGATTGGAAGAAAAAATAAATTTGGGAGTTGCAAGAATACTATTTGAAAACAATCGTTTAGCCATTTTTTATTTTCCAAAGTACGCACCTTCTAGGCCTTTTGAGTCACTAATCTGTGTTTTTTCTAAACAGCGAGGCAACCCTTTTATTGATCTAGCTCAGCTAACTAATGATGAGCAACAACAATTATTTGCTGTCATTTTATCAACCGAAAGATGTTTGGTTGAAGTTGTCACAGAGAACAAGCTAAAAACAGACAAAGTTTTCTCATTTATTCATTATGGTCCCAAAGATTTACCGCCAGCAAATGAATTAAAAAAATCTTATCATACAAGTTTTTCTAGCTTACACTTTCATATTCAAGCCTACGGTCATTCATTATCAGTATTTCCCCAAGTTTTTAAAAAGGATAGGTTTACTAAATACAGTAATCTTGAAAACTCAAAGCGACTTGCCCGAGACCCCTTTACTCGTATTGCTAATGATATATTGCTAGCATTGGGCTACCATGCCAAAATTCAGCACGATGCAATATATCTAACTAAAGGCACTATAAATGATCTAAGTATCGTTATAACTCATTTTAACTATTGGTGGAAGAAAATTGCCACTTGTTTTGTACTAAGTTCTGAAAATAATCAGTCATTGTTGCCTAAAGAGCAACGGATTCAGCGAGTTTATAATCTTTGTCAACATCTTAATTTGAGTTCTCGTAGCCAAAAATTATTGTTTTTCTTAGCAGAGAATATTAAACAGGAAGAAACAAATGAATGGAACTGTTTTTATCGTGGTCCCAATGGTTCGCTAGGTTTTGAATTTGACCCAGCAACAAATAATCGAAGCATAGTTTTTGCTCCTCGTCTTACAAGAAGTTGGATGAGACATTTTGCTATGGTTAATCCTTCAGAGATTACTCTTAAAAATGAGGATGGAGAGGATAGCATTTCGGCCGACGCAAGAAAAACTATTATGAATATTCATAAACAAGTGCTAATGAAGTTATCAGATTAAAAAATCCTCACCTCTTGTGCAAAAACATTGTTCTGGTGTTGAATATGTAACATTAAATTCTTGACATTTATCAATCACCGCTTGTTTTTGTGAGCCAGCTGGGACTCGAACCCAGGACACCCTGCTTAAGAGGCAGGTGCTCTAACCAACTGAGCTACTGGCCCTTGATGGCTGGCGAATTTTAAAAGAGAAACAATCGAGTCTCCCCAGGTAATAGCCAACCAAATTACGCAGGTAATTATATCAGAGTTGGTGGATACAGTAGTGTTTGATCTAAACACTTACTTCCTTGCCAGAGCCTAGATTTAGCTAACCTTATCACTATATAATGTAGTTATGTTTGCAGGAATTTCGAACTTCACAAAAAAAATAACAAGCTTAATCAACCATCGACTTGTGGGCTTAATATTAACCCTAGTTTTTTTTAGTTACCTAGCTGTTGCCGTTAATGCCCAAGCCGGACCCTCGCCTACCACACCAAACGACTCGCCAGATTTATTAGAGAGTCAAGATTCAACCATTGGTGCCGAACTTGATGCTACTGCTGAAGCAGAGGCAAGCCCAGCCGCTCAAGTAAGAGAGGTTATTGAGGAAAGGCGCAGTTCCGACTTAACTGAAACTACTGGCGTGGCTAAAGGCAGACTATCTAGTTTCTTGGAGCAGACTCCGGCTCAACCACTGGGTCCGACTAATTTTGTCCAGCACGCCATTCGCAAAGCTGTCGATCAGGGAGTGCCAGCTAATGTACTAGTTCTAATCCTACTATTTCCGGTGGTTGCCTCTTTAATTGCTACTTCTAGGCACATCATAGGTCTACAAGGATTTGGAGTTTATATACCAGCAGTTCTAGCCGTGGCCCTACTTTCAACCGGCATCATAACCGGTATATTTTTATTTATTGTAATTCTCATCTCAGCCAGCATCGGTCGAACTATCTTTAAAAAATTTAAGTTACAGTATTTACCAAGAACAGCCTTAGTTTTGTGGTTGGTGGCTCTAACTGTATTTTCTTTATTATTGGTTTCACCCCAACTAATTCAGTTTGAGATCAATTTGGCTGCTTTAAGTATTTTCCCAATTTTAGTTCTAATCTTATTATCGGAAAACTTTATTGAAGCTCAATTAGCTGGCACTCGGTCAAGAGCAATTGAGCTAACCATTGAAACGGTGCTGCTAGCCGTACTATCCACCATATTTATGAGAGCCGAGATTGTCCAACGATTTGTCATTATTTATCCAGAACTAACCATTATTACCGTACTGGCGATTGATATCTTGGTTGGCAGATTTAAAGGCTTGCGCTTGGCAGAATATCTAAGATTCCGACCAATCATTGATCCAGAGGAATAATCTTATGCCTAAGGCTCAACATATCCTGGGAATGAATGCCCGGGTACAAATTTACACCGTTCAAAATAGCTACAAAGCCAAGCGTTATGGTTTTTCTAAATTACGAGCCAAACACTTTTTACAAAAACATCAAATTCAAGTTCCCCAGTTGTATGCTCAGCTATCTTCTTTAGATGAACTAAGGGAGTTTGACTGGCACACAATATCAGGCGGTTTTGCAATTAAGCCAGCCAATGGGGTTGCCGGCAGCGGTATTATGGTTATTAAGCGACGCCGAAGTGACACTTGGTTCGATATTGAAAACAACCAATTCAGTCAGGATGATCTATATTTACATGCCAGTGACATTTTGGACGGGCAATATAGTACTTGGGGTTCAACTCACCAGGTAATTATTGAGGAAAGAATCCCGATTCACCCTGATCTTGAAAGCTTTGCTGAGGTAGGAACTCCAGACATAAGAGTAATTGTTTACCGAAAAATTCCGGCTATGGCAATGCTTCGACTACCTACCAGAGCTTCGCATGGTCGGGCAAATTTGCACCAAGGCGCGATTGCCTTGGGTATTGATTTTGGCACCGGCAAAACTACCTACGGAGTTGACGGCAACACCGCATATAGCCATTTTGGCAATCGCGCCTTACTAAAAACTTTTCCTAATTCTGACGTCCCAATTGCTGGCTTGGAAATTCCTTTTTGGGATGATGTTTTAAAAATCGCCGTCAGAACCGCTAACGCAACCGGCTTAAAATACATGGGCGCCGATATCTTCTTACACCCTGAAAAAGGACCTATGATCGCCGAAGTGAACACCTATCCGGGATTGTCGATTCAGCTCGCAAACAAAGCTGGCCTGCGACAAAGACTAGAAAAAATAGAAGATATTTCGGCCAGAAATGTTACCCACGCTGTTAAGATCGCTCAAGCCTTGTTTGCCGAAAATTATCCCGCCTCAAGTTTGGCTCAAGTTGATAGACCAATCATCGGTACAAAAGAAAAAGTAATTGTTTATGATGATCACGACAAACCTTACGAAACTACAGCCTTAGTTAACACCGGCCGTTATCGCAGTATTATTGCAGAAAATTTGGCCAGTCAGTTAGAGCTTAATGAGCCGCATGACGAACTTTGGCAACAATCGGTTGATAGCGAGGGAAGTTTGCCAATAGTACAAGTTCCTATCAAAATTAAGGATCGGATTATTGTTGCCAGCATGGCTGTTTCTAAACGACTTAACAAAAAGAGACCGCAAATTGAGATCGGTCGTAAAGATTTAAGCGGATTTTTAGTAGTAGGGGATGAACAATGATTAAAAGCGGTATATTAAACTCCAAACAATCAATCAAATTAAGTTTGATTGAAAATATGCAACCTCTTAATATTGAGGAAGAAAAAGCAAAGTTTTTCTTTGATAATCAATACAATCCACAGTTTGAATATCAAAAAACTATCGATCATAACAGCTTGGCTAAATACGGCACTATTGATGAAAGATATGCCGCCGCTGCTCAAAAAATTGTTCAAGAAGTTCTAGAACAATATGAGTCAGAAACAAATTTTTTAAAATCAAGAGGAAGGATTTTGGAAAAAAATGAGTCACTAAAAATAATTAATGAATATTTAAAGCGTAATCAAATTAGCAATTTAGTCAGAGTTAGAACATCAAGTAGTTACGCCGCTCGCACTTCTCTAAAAAGAGATAAAACTAGTTTTATTTTGCGATTAAGACTGCCGATTCGCTATCGAGAAAAAGGTATCATTGGTATGCTTAACCACGAAATTGGAACCCATTTTTATAGATGGATAAACGAAATCAATCAACCTTGGTTTGAGAATAAAACGCAGTATCGGCTAGGTCGAAATTATTTGTTAACTGAAGAAGGATTGGCTACCACTAATGCATTATTACCATTGGAAAAACCATTCTTATGGTCAGCGGCTCTCAATTACTTATTAGTAATTAAGGGATCACAGATGTCATTTTCTCAACTTAATCAGTGGCTAAAGCAGTATGTACTAGATCAAGATCGGCGCTGGAATATGTGTCTCAAAATAAAAAGAGGAATAGAGGATACCTCGCTACCATTAGTGTTTACCAAAAACCAAATTTACTTCAAAGGTGTAATGCAAATTTTGGCTTGGTTATCCAAACACAATTATGATCCTAGTAGATTATATTTAGGGAAAATTACACATAACGATGTTGACCGCGCCGCCACTTTGGCTGAACACCAACCAGTTTTACCCGATTTTATTAAGGATCGAGGTGCTTATTCAGAAACAATCATCAAGATTATAGAAACCAACAAGCTAAATCATTTACTTAAAAAGAATAATTAACCAAAAAAATTGCACTTGCTAGCAGGTGTCGCAGTTTTAAAACAAGGTGTTGTTTGAGCGCACCAGGAGGGATTCGAACCCCCGACACCCGGTTCCGAAGACCGGTGCTCTATCCAGCTGAGCTACTGGTGCATTTTAGCTTTGTTGCAAGATATTAACCTTGCTAACTCAAAACTCCCGATTATAATTATACCTGGAATTTACACTATTTTTCTATTAACTCATTAGGTGTTTATTTATCACCCGAAAGGAATGACAAAAGACTAGCTCGGTCGTATTTCATTGCCTGCTGTAAAGCAACCCAGTGAGGAGTTGCTTCTCCGTTGCCAGAAATAAAGCTAAAACCACTAAATGGCCCTGGAGAACCAGCTAAAACAAAGGGAGTTACTGCGACAACCTTCTCATCACTCCAGATATTTTTTAGAGCGTATCGATAGTAATTCTGTAGCTGCCAAAGTGGTAGTTTATTTATCCAGCCGGTCTCGGTGATATAAACCGGCCAATCTTTGGCAGAATACTTGGCCAAAAAATTTAATTCATGACGATAGCCGACTAGACTGTTTTTACCGGTTGCTTGGGCACTACCCATAAAGGCTGGGTTAGGATAACTGTGTGAATTCCAGCCAGAAAACTTCTCCAGGATTTGCGGTTGTTTGGCTAAAACCTTTTCCCAATACCAGAATGCTTCGGCAGTTTCTCCGGTATTGCTAGCTGCCAAATCCATCGCTGCCGGCAATAAAACGTAATTATTTTGATCAGTAACCAACCAATCCAGAGTAAAATTAGTCATATCGGCAAATGAACTTGGGTCAATTTGTCCACCCCACTCAGCGGCGTGGTTGGGTTCATTAAACAAAATAAGGTGTTTCTCTGATTGTGGCCAATCAAGCTGAGCTAAGGCATTAGCCAAACTAACAACATCATATCTAGTGGGAATTTTCCAGCCACCAATATCGGTATCGATTTTAGTACCCAAACGAACTATAGGAATAATGTTCTCTTTTTTGGCATAATTAAATGCCGTCTGCCAACGATCAAGTTGATCAATATCATTCAAGGTAAAAGGAATGGTAATATAAAGTTCTTCCAATTTTGTACCAGAATAACGAAAATCCCTAAATAAATTAGCCGTCTGAATAAACTCTTCAGGCGTTAAAACGTGCATACCTATTTTGGTGTGACTTGGTTGAAGAGCATTAAGTCCTAATTTGTCTTCATTGGTTTTTTCCACCGCCATAGCCTGGCCGTACAGAATGGCAGCGACTAACCAAAAAGCTACTAAAACACCAATTAATTTTCTCAACATTAGCTACTATTATAAAACGATTAAGTAAGAGATAGTTGTGAGAATGTAAGTTTTGCGGCTAAGCAGACTTCTTGCGACCAAGCTTGGCCTGAAAAACTATCTCTCGTTCATCGCCGGTATCGTCCTCGATAACTGTCGATCCCGTCATCTGGTAATAACGAAGTAAATAGTTATTTAAAGCTGCTTTCAGCTCGCTTAATTCCTCTTTTAACTCCTTAACCTTGACCTGAATCTGTACCGACTCAGGAGACTCTTTTATTCTCTGTTGCTTGGCTCTGAGATCGGTTGTAATTGCCTTGGCCTGCTCTTCAAGTTGAGATAGTTCCTGGTCATTACTCATTAAATTCTTGAGTGAATCATTGTGTTCTTTAACTTCGGCTGACAGCTTTTCCATTTGATCAGCGTAACGCTGAATTAAATTACGCAAAGAAATTAGTTCTTCGGCAAATTGCTGGGCATCTTCAACCGATTGCTGAGTGTCATCACCAACTAAAACCTCATACCCGTCAGGCAAATCTTGAGAGGTTTGCTGATTATCATCAGATAAATTGGGATCAGCTGACTTATCTGGGATATTTTTAGAAGTTGTTTTGGCCATTTTTGCCTTTCTACATCACTTGAGTAGTTACTGTAGCAATTACTGCTCTAATCCTCAAGGGGTAGGGCTAGAAACAAATAATTATCAGTTAATCATTTTAGGTGTATTGCAATGTGGTGGAGAGTATGGAGTGTTGTGTGTGGTGGCACGGCGACTGATTTCAACGGTGTGTAATGGTGTGAAAGGTGACCGTTTTTGAACGATGTGTGTGGTAACGGTGTGGGGTGTGTGGTGGCGCGCCAGACAGGACTCGAACCTGTGACCTNNTATCCAGCTGAGCTACTGGCGCACAGCTGATATTGTACTACGACCCAGCTTGATCCAAAACTAAATAGTTTTGTGAAGGCTTGCCAATTTAACGACTATATTAGTTATATTTTTGTGGAAAAATAGGCAAAAAAAATCGGGCAGTAGTTCCGGTTAAGAAAAACTGCGCCGACCTAATGTGTATTAGATCATATACTATAGGATGTGTCAACCCTTATTTTGGGGTTTGTTCGGTTGTAGCTACAACCCAAACCAGGTGTCTGCCAGGCAAGTAGTTTGCTACAATATACTCCGGCGATCAGGGGTCTCAATCTGACTCGGTCGATGCTTGATCCCGGGTGGTGAAATGGTATCACACATGACTCTGAATCATGTATTCGAGGTTCGAATCCTTGCCCGGGAACAGCACTTCTTTACTGACCTGGGAGAATGGTTGATTTGCAAGGTTTCTAAACCAACAACACAAGGTTGTGAGTTTTTGATTCCCTCTTCTAAGAATCTTTGATTAATGATTCTTAGAAAAAATAAAAAATCAAGCAAATTTGTTAACTCATCTGATTGAAAAATTGGCAATTGTTTTCTATGCTAGTGTAATCAATTGGTAGGTAATGTATTTATGGAAAAACTCTTAAAACTCAATGAAGCAGCGGAGATACTGAGCGTTCATCCCAATACCCTGAGGCTTTGGGATAAGAAGGGTATTCTCAAGGCTGTAAGAATTGGCGAGAAGAGAATTAGACGTTATCGTCTTGAGGATATTAAGAAGTTTATTAAGAAAAAATAGTATGAATAAAGATCACAGTATTGCCTTATTTAATCAAAAAACTGTTCGTCGCCAGTGGGATGATGAAAAAGAGCTCTGGCATTTTTCAGTGATAGACGTTATTGAGGCTTTAACTGATAGTAGCCGACCTCGTAAGTATTGGAATGACCTAAAAGCTAAGTTACAAGAAGAAGGAAGTGAGTTGTCCGAAAAAATCGGACAACTGAAAATGAAAGCGTCTGACGGCAAATACTATTCAACTGACGTCGCTGATACCAGAACCATGTTGCGTTTGATTCAGTCTATTCCCTCTCCCAAGGCTGAGCCATTTAAGCTTTGGTTGGCAAAGGTGGGTTATGAGCGGATTGAAGAAACCGCTGATCCTGAGCTTGCTATAGACAGAGCCATGAAGACATATCTCCAAAAAGGGTATTCCAAAGAGTGGATTAACCAGAGGCTCAAGAGTATCGAGGTTAGAAAAGAATTAACAGATGAGTGGCAAGGCAGGGGTATGAAAGAAGGCCTGGAGTTTGCTATCTTGACCGATGAAATTACTAGGGCATGGGCAGAAAGGTCGGTTAAAGACTATAAGCGGCTTAAAGGTCTGAAGAAGGAAAATCTTCGTGACAATATGTCTACGCTTGAGTTAGTTTTGAACATGTTGGCTGAGGCCTCAACTACTGAAATTTCCAAAAAGAAGAAACCCCAGGGTTTAGAACAGAATAAGCAAATAGCCAGAGAAGGCGGCGGGGTTGCTGGTGTGGCAAGAAAAGAGATCGAGAGGCAGACTGGTAGAAGTGTGGTTACTTCCGCAAATGCTAGGAGTTTAAGGTTAGGTAAAGATGATTCAGTCAAGCAGTTGGCTGAAAGTGAAAAGAAGTAGTATTAACTATTCGAAAAATTTGAATAGTTCAAAATAAGAATGTAAATGACCATGGCAAAGAAATTTGTACAAAACTATATCAATTCGATTACTACTAAGTATGCTCATGAAGAAACAAGTGAGTATGGTTATAGAACAGATTTCGAGTTGTTGCTAAAAGGCATCTTTGAGTCGATAAATATTTCTCGCTTTGATCATGACGCTAAAGCAAAACAGGGCAACAAACCCGATTTTGTTGTTATAAAAGATGATGTTCCCATCCTTTACATCGAGACAAAGGATATCGGGGTTTCACTCGATAAGATTGAAAAATCTGAACAAATGTCTCGGTACTTTGGTTATGCCAATCTGGTATTAACTGATTATGTAGAGTTTCGTTTTTACAGAAATGGTTTACCTTACGGTGAGCCAATTAAGATTGCTGAATATGATAAAACGAGCCGGTCGTTATCTCCTTATCCAGATTCTTATGAATATTTAGCCAAGACACTAATTGATTTTACTCAATCTCATAAAGTGCCAATTAAATCAGGTAGGCACCTTTCCAAAATCATGGGAGGTAAAGCCCAGCGTATTCGGGATAATGTCCGCCAGTTTTTAGCCAGTGAGACAGAAAGAAACTCTGAGCTGTTTCGTGTTTATGAAACCATTAAGAAATTATTGGTTCACGATCTCAGTAAAGAAGCTTTTGCCGATATGTATGCTCAAACCCTAGTTTATGGCTTATTCGTGGCGCGGTTTTATGACGATAGTCCGTCAGACTTTACCAGACAGGAAGCCAGAGACCTCATTCCTAAGTCAAACCCTTTATTGAGACATTTCTTTGATCATATTGTTGGACCAAATTTTGATAAACGGCTTGAATATATTGTGAATGAACTGTGCGAAGTTTTTTCTCATGCTGATGTCGAAAAATTAATGAAAGACTATTACCAGAAGGATTTGTTTGGCGAAGAACACAGAGGACCTGACCCAGTGATTCATTTTTATGAAGACTTTTTGAAAGAATACGACCCTGATTTGAGAAAAAAGATGGGAGCTTACTACACTCCTTTACCGGTGGTGATGTTTATTGCTCAATCAGTGGATTACTTGTTAAAAAATAAATTCAAGTTGAGTGGCGGCTTAACCGATACCACCAAGACTGCCAAGGATTTACACCGAGTTCAAGTGCTTGATCCAGCGGTTGGTACTGGTACTTTTATCAGCGCCGTCATTCGGATAATTTATGCCCGGTTACTTAAGTCTGGTCAAAAAGGGCGTTGGCCTAAATACGTCCACAATGACCTTCTTCCAAGAATTCACGGTTTTGAGTTGATGATGGCTCCTTATACGATTTCGCATCTGAAATTGGCAATGGCCTTTAGAGAAACGGGTTTTAAATACTTTAACCGGCGTCTTGGCATCTACCTAACAAATTCTTTAGAGGAAACGACTAAGCAAGAGGAATTATTTACAGCTTTCGGTTTGGCTGAGAGCATTGCTGAGGAATCAAAAGAGGCTGCTGTTATTAAAAATAAAACTCCAATCATGGTGGTAATTGGCAATCCACCATATTCCGGTGAATCAAGCAATGCCCAATACAACGGCAATGATGTTTATAAGGTTGAACCGGGTGGAGGCAGGCTGCAAGAAAGAAACTCCAAATGGCTTAACGATGATTACGTCAAATTCATTCGATTTGCCGAGAGTATGGTTGAGAAAACTGGTGAGGGAGTTGTAGCTATGATTACTGCTCACGGCTATATCGACAACCCTACTTTTAGAGGAATGCGTTGGCATTTAATGAAAACGTTTGATGAGATTTATGTTTTGGACTTACACGGTAACACCAACAAGAAAGAAAAAGCTCCTGATGGTGGAGAAGATAAAAATGTGTTTAATATCAAAACTGGAGTATCTATCTTCTTTGGAGTTAAAAAGAAGGAAAGTAAAACAGATTTAGCTCAAGTTTACTCTACAGATCTGTATGGCAAAAGACAGGCTAAATTTAAATATCTGAATGATAATTTGATCAATACCGTAAAGTGGACAGCTCTGAAGCCATCGGGACCTAACTATGTCTGGGTAAAGCGTGATGAGAAGAAATTAGCGGAATATAATCAGGGCTTTTCAATCAATGAGCTATTTCCTGTTTCAAGTGTGGGTGTGGTTACTTCTAGAGATAGTTTTGTGATTGATACCAGCAAAAAGGTATTAGCCAATAGAATTCAGGAATTCTTGCGTTGTCAGAGCCCTCAAGAGGCCAAAGCTAAATTTAATCTCAGGGAAAACAAGAAGTGGAAAATCGTTGATGCTTTAAAACACGAATTTGACGAGAAGAACATCATTCCCATCAGCTATCGCCCATTTGATACCAGGTTTATTTATTACCATGATGATTTTATTGAGAGATCGAGAAAAGAAGTAATGAAGAATTTTATAGTTGGTAAGAATATTGGATTAGTGACAGCTAGGTCAAATAAAAATCCTGAGGCAGATCATTTTTACGTATCAAAATATTTAACAGAAGCTAAGTTAGGAGAATCTAGTACTCAGTCAGCTGTTTTTCCTTTATTTATTTACAAAGACAATACTAAAGCTTCAAATTTTAAACCTAAAATTAAAAATGAAATAGAAAAAACAATAGGTCTGGTAGATCCAGAGGATATTTTGAGTTACATTTATGCCGTACTTTATTCCCCAAGCTATAGAGAGAAATATAACAATTTCATGAAGTTGGGCTTCCCAAGAGTTCCTTACCCCAAAGATAAAAAGTCATTCGCCAAACTAATCAAACTAGGCAATAAGCTTCGCCAGTTGCATTTGCTGGAGTCGCCAGAAGTAAGTGAGTACATAACTACCTACCCAGAGCCGGGTTCTGACCTGGTAGACAAACCAGTTTATAAAGATGGAAATGTTTTCATTAACGAAACTCAATATTTTGGCAACGTTCCCGAAGTAGCTTGGAATTTTTGGATTGGTGGTTATCAGCCAGCACAGAAATGGCTAAAGGATCGTAAGGACACAACCCTTACCAATTCAGACATTGAGCATTATCAAAAAATCATTGTTGCTCTAACTGAAACGGATAAGGTTATGAAGGAAATTGATAAGTTTATATGATTAATAAAGGCTCAAAACTAAATATTGGCTCAAGGTAATTAAAGTGGAATTTATTTCACATACATTTACTTTAACCAAGGTGAGGTGAGCTATTTAAAACTACAAGATAGCAAAGAGAGCGGAGCAAAAAATATACCTCCTGATTTATGAAATACTGTATACCCATAATTACCCCTAAGGAAGATCAAAGAAAGCAGCTCAAATCACTGCATGATATTTGCGATGAGAAAATCGATGACTTTGACAACCTTATTGCAACTTTTGCTACTATCAACTCAGAAAATACCAAAATTGGGAAGAAATATTATCTGTTTAACTTACTTACAAATGCTAGTCAGATTGTGTACAGTTTCAAGGAGCTCAAAGAAGCAAAAAAGAATTTAAAAGATTTAGTTACCAGTGAGTCTTCGACCAAGAAAAAACAGACTACAATGTTACAGCGATATGAAAGTATTGCCACTGCCTCGATTCTGGTTTTCTTTTTAAATGCTAAGTCATTTCTGGAACTAGTCAAGAAAAACACAAGGGTGAAGATCAATAATGATTTCGATGAATTATTAACAGATGTTACTTTTATTAGGGACCATCTTGCCCATTCTTATGAAAAAGAAAGAGGAACCGATTACTTATTTACTAAAAAAATGTTGGTTTCCTACACCGTCAACACAAATGGTTTTGAGTGTTTAGAGTTGGATGATGCTGAAACGGGAGAAGAGATTGGAGATATTCAGTTCTCAATGAATGCATTTTATTTTGCAATAAGAGATATTTTTAAACAACTTGTAGATAACAGCAATCTGCTGAAGTAGTTTAGCTTAGTAAGAAGCTGGGAATCGGCTCGTCTCCTTCACCGTCCACACCGTTAGAAAACGATCGTGTTTTTATTACGCTTTCAAAAAAATATTTTAAAAATATTTAAAAACTAAAAAAATTTTTTTGTAAATTGATTAATACAAGTATAATTTAATTATGAGTGAACTATTAAATCGATATTTTCCAGAAAATGTTAAGCCATACGATCCCTCACTAGCAGAAGCAATTAAAGGCAGAGAGCAAGAAATTCTAGATCAAGCTCAAACAATAATAAGAGCCGCCGGAGTTGTACAGTTGCCAAATAGACGAAAGGGGACCACAGCTTTAATTATGGGCGGGGATATCATTGTTCAAGCATTTAGCTCAGTTGACGATATTGTTTTCCAAACCATTATCAAAATTGTCGGAAAAAGAGATGGTTTTGTTAAAGAACACATCAATGACAACGAGTTTAAAATTTTTGAAGTAATGGTTAACTCTGGTAACGACAGTCCTATTTTTCTAACATTCCTTAATTCAGTCAAGTTTTCTCTTTATCAAAAATTACTAGCAGAAGATTTGGACGAAAAAAGATCTTATACTGCTGCGGATTTTGAACGAGAAGAATTTGTAAAAACTACACCAACCAACATTAGAGAGTTGATAAAAAACTATCTTGAATCTAAGCCAAGACAAGATTTGGCTAATGAACATTTCAATAAGCTTACTCGTCCTGGATTTGCACTTCCCGGAGCTGGACTGATAGAAAAATTGTATTAAATTTATGTTTGTTTTTGGTTTTAACTATTTATTTAAACTTAATTTCGGGTCAAATGTAGGAATTAGTAAATAACTGACTCTTTTGGTAGAATCCAGATGCTATGACAAAAGAAAATTTACCAAAAGATGTAACAGAAAAAACGGCTCCAAAAGAAAGAGACACTTTGAACGTAATTTAAGAAAAATAAGAAATGATCAAGAATTTGTTGAGTATTGTTTGGACGCTCAAGCAGAAATTGTTGAAGCACTAAGGCATAGAATGTGTCTTGCACCAGATCTTTTTAAAAAATTATTTCCAAACTGCACCGAAGAAGTGACGGGTGAAAGTTGGGGCATCTTTTACGACATTGATGGTCTACCTGTAGGTGGTCCTGCAGTTAAAAGATACGTGTATGAAGTACCTGATGGTACTGTTCTATACAGCGATACTTTTTGACAACAAATTATTCTCCCTCTTTAATCGTGACAAACCTGTAGCCTTGATTTTGTAACTCGACAATTATTTTCTCAACTCCATTAACAAATAAATCGGCATCTTTTTCATTGCCATCATGGAGATAGATGATACTGCCTGGTTGAACATTGGTGATTACTTCCTGAGCGACCTTGTCCGCAGAAAACGGACTCTCATATTGTGATTTGGGGTCGTATGTTCCGGTAACAAGCTTCATATCTAAGTTTTGAACTACATAAGGTAAAACAACAAATTTATTTGTATAGGGTGGTCGAAAATATTGGTAATCAGCTGATCCAGCATCTTGTAAAAGTTTGGAGGTTTTTGTTATTTCTTCTTTAACAAATTCCGGCGATTTAAAAATTAACCTAGGGTGAGAATAGCTGTGATTGCCAACAACATGATCTCTTTGCACGGCTGCTTTGGCTATCTCGGGGTGTTTTTCTATGTTTTGGCCGATCATAAAAAAGGTGGCTTTAACTTGATATTTATCTAATATATCAAGCAAAACAGGAGTGCGGTTTTTTGATGGTCCATCATCAAATGTCAAAGCAACTATTTTCTCATCTGTATTTAGTTTATAAATCGGGTCTATAAATAGAGCTCGTTTCCAAGATCTACCATAAACTTGATAAGTAGTACTTATAAAAAGTAGTATTCCTAAAATGATAACCAAACTGAATACAAGCAATCTATTTTTTAGCATACTTTTAAGTATATATCCTGTCGTAGTTAATTGACGATCAAAACTTAAAATTGTGTCATGACTAAGATAAAAAAACAACTTTTTAAATCAAATTAATTGCCCCAACTAGTAAAAACCCCAACCGCTAATTCTGCCCAAATCCAAATCAGGAAAACTAACAATATTAAACCAACTAATAAGCGATACTGTTGACTGACTCTCCTCGACACTAGAATAAATCCAGATCCAAAACCAAACAACAGTGCTCCCATAACAATAAAATCTGTTAGGTTCCAATTAACCTCACTGCTAAATTGCATCGCGATTAGCGGAATTAGTAATAATAGGGAGGTACCAACCGCCAGCCAGAAAAATACTTTATTTTGTAGAAAAATATTGTTTTTGCTCATGCCGGCTCCTTGCTCTCATTCTATCATTAGTGCTTTGGTTTCAAGATTGTCTGCCAACCGAATCACTTTGAGTTAATATAATTTATTGACTTTTATTTAACTTCCCAGCTGGAAACTTTTATCTCCCAAAAATCCTGTTACTTCCGGTCTAATTAGCTGACCATTCAGTAAACTGGCTGGCCTCACGGTAAAAAGACCATATTTTTGCGCTAGTTCATCAACTGCTTTTTCTAAATAGCGTTGCTTGTGCCAAGTTGGCCATAAAGGTTGGTTAATCTGTGTCTCCGGCTTTAATAAGCTCAATCTAACCCCAAATTTAATGACCAAAAACGATCTCTGCCATTTTTTATAAAGATAATGATAGACCAATTCAAAAACCTCTTTATTTTGGTTAACATAAGAGGGCAGAGTAACGTGACTAAACCAGTATCTACCTTCTCCCGAAAGATAAACCGAGATTTGCCTGCCCGCCAAACCCATCGATCTAGCCTTACTAGCTGTTTCCAAAACCAAATTATAAAGAATCTGTTTTATTTCCGTTTCATTGTTGCAAAGTTTATAACCAGTTATTGAACGGCCTACACTTTTCATATGAGGGTTAGAGTCAATATGCTCAAAAAGGTTAGGTTCTTCTCCAAAAGACATTTTTCGTAGTTGTTTACTCCAAAATGGACCAAGGTGTTTTTCTAGCTCTTGGTTAGAAAACAATTTAATTTGATAGAGGTTTTCAATACCAATCGCCTTTAATCTTTTCTCTAACCGATATCCCACACCGCTAACATCAGTAAATTTCGTGGTAGCTAACTTGTAATCTAAATTTTCCTGGTTGATGCTGGTAATTGATCCTTTGGGACCGGTTTCCCCAGCAATCTTAGCTAAAAAACGATTCCAGCTAATACCAACGTTGGCGGTAACCCATTCGCCTAGCTCTTGTTTAATTTTGGTCTGGACTAAAGTACCAAAAGTGTGGGTATCTCGATAGAGATATTTACAAGAAGTTAAATTAATAAAAGCTTCATCCAGTGAAAAAATCTGCACTTCTGGAGATAAACTCTCAAAAAGTCGTTTTAAACGCCTAGTTGCGTCAAGATAAAAATCAAATTGAGCCGGAATTAATCTAATATTAGGCGCTAGTAAAAGTGCCTCATCTTTTCGACTGCCAGTGCTAACTCCCAACAATTTAGCTTCTTTAGAAGCGGCAATAATACAGGTGCGTCCACTCTCCTTGACTATGCCGACCGGTTGGCCCCGCAAGGCTGGATTTTCTTGCTGAATCAGGGTGGCAAAGTAGGAATTAATATCCACATGAGCCCAACAATCTTTATAATCAGATAGGCAATGATTCAAGCCAGTCAAACCCACCTCACCCTTCACACCAAATCTCCATTAATCGCCAGGTTTCAAATTGGCGATTATATTGCAGCCTATATAAATTTCCACTAGCCAGAACACTGTAATAACGAAGCTTAACTCCGCCATTGTTGGCTTCAGCGGTTAGTGTAATTTTCTGAATATTGAAAGTTTGTCCGGACCATTTAAATTTACTAGGCCAAAATCGACCTTTTTTAAACAGTCCGGCAACTTGAATTTCTTCGCCTATTGTTTGGTACATTAATCCGAAAATAACACGAAACTACTCTGATCTGTCAAGCCTATCAATAGAGATCAAATCTGCCCAAACTATTTAACTTTAGGTAGAGCAGCCACCACTCTCTGAACTGCCAAGGCATAAACCGCAGTTCTAAAGTCGGTTTGGAACTTTTCCCGAGCTTGCCAGCCATCAATAAAAGCTTTAGTGATCTTCTTTTTCAGCTCAGATATAACCTTTTGCTCTGACCATTTTTCGTTATTCAAATTCTGCAACCACTCAAAGTAGGAGACCGTCACCCCGCCAGAATTAGAAAGAACATCTGGTACTGAAACAATCCCTCGACGGCGCAAAATTTTGTCTGCCTCAGGTGTAACCGGACCATTGGCCATCTCAATAATATACTTAGCTTTAATTCGGTCAGCATTGCCTTCGGTAATAACACTTTCAATAGCAGCAGGAACCAAAACATCAGTCTCCATTTCCAAAAGGTCGGCATTGCTCATTTCTTGAGCACTACCACAGCCAGATAGAGTACCGTTCTGCTTCTTGTAGTTTAGAACCCGTTTAAGATCAATACCTTCGGGGTTGTACAAAGCCGTTCGAGAATCGCTCACACCAACTACCTGATAACCAGCCTTGATAGCAAAATCGGCAAAAAATGAGCCAACATTACCAAGTCCCTGAATAATTACTTGGGTTGTAGCCGGTTCTAAGCTGGTTACCTTGGACAATTCTTGTAGAACAAAAACTCCACCTTGTCCGGTTGCTTTATTTCTACCTAATGAGCCACCTGATCTAACCGGCTTACCGGTAATCACTGCTGGGGTAGGCGAACCAACAATTTTTGAGTATTCATCCGCCATCCAGGCCATAATTTGCGGAGTGGTATACATATCAGGAGCTGGCACATCTTGCTGTGGACCAATGAGCTGGTGAATAGACCGAATAAAGCTTTTTGAGAGACGCTTTAGCTCTGATTCAGAAAGTTTCTTGGTATCAACAACGACACCACCCTTGGCACCACCAAATGGAATATCCGCCACCGCGCATTTCCAGGTCATCCACATTGATAAAGCTTTAACCTCTGACTTACTTACTTGATTGCTGAATCTCAGGCCACCTTTATAAGGGCCGCGGGCGTTATTGTGCTGCATTCGGTAGCCAGTAAAAATCTCAACGCGACCATCATCCATTTTGACCGGAAAGTTAACCTGAATACTTTTATCGATACTAGAAAGCCGTTTAACAGTTTGATCATCAAGTTTAAGTAAGTTGGCAACTTGGTTGAGCTGTTGTAACGCGTTCTGAAATGGATCATTTGACATAAAAAACTCCTTACTTGTTTGACAGATCTCGATCGAGATCATTATTTTAAACTACATTTTTTCGGGAGCAGAAATACCTAAAATCTCTAGTCCGTTAGCGATTACTTGTCCTACCGCGGCCGTCAGTTTTAATCGCCAACCCCGAATTTCTGCTTGTTCGTTCAAAATGTGGTGACTATTGTAAAAAGTATTGTAACGCTGCGCTAATTCATTTAAGTAGCTAGCTGTTAAGTTGGGTGAATAACTCCAAGCCGCAGTTGATACTATTCCTGGGTAGCGGTGTAGCCAACGCAATAAATTAATTTCGGCCGGCTTTAATTTATCCTCCGTTATTTTAGATTTGTTAGATAAAACTGACTTTATCTCGGTTTGACTCAACTTACGTAAAACCGACTGACACCTGGCGTGCGTATACTGCAAATACGGACCCGAGTCGCCTTCAAGTGAAAGAGCAGCAGCTAAATCAAAAGCCATATCGGTAGTTCGGCCAACCTTTAAAATACTGTATTTGATTGCACCAACGGCAACCTGTTCGGCAATCACATTTTTTTGAGACTCTGGCAAGTTGGCCGATTTCATTTTATTAAGTACTTCTTGCTTAACAGCATCAATTAGATCGTCAATATAAATAACATTACCTAATCTGGAACTCATTTTTCCTTGGCCTTTGATTGACATATAGCCATAAGCTAGGTGAGTAAATTCTGAAAGTTGGCCGATATTTAATTGGTCGCAAACCGCAAATAATTGCCGCATAGCTAATGATTGCTCGGGACCAACCACCCAAAATAGTTTTTCCGCTTGGTAAGTTTTTTTCTTTAAATCGGTCAGGGCAATATCTTGTGTGATGTAAAGGGAAGTGCCATCGGATTTTTGCACCACTGTATTTGGCAAACCATATGATTCCAAATCAGTCAAAATAAGACCGTCATCTAATTTTTGAAATACACCCTGCTTTAAACCTCTTTCCACCCACTTCTTACCGGCTTCGTAGTGTTCGTGTTCATGCCAAACTTTATCGTGTCGATTGCCTAATCTTTTCAGAGTTTGCTGTTGTCCTTGATATACATAGCTTAAAACATGTCGCCACAAAGACCAGATTTTTTCATCCTTGGCTTCCCAGTCAATAACCATTTGTTTAACAATTGGTTTAATAGCTTCATCCTGATAATCTTGAGCACCAAGTGTATAAAGCTTGTCCATAAATTTATCAGGCGATTCTTGTTTGTCCTCTGGCCTCAACCATTCATCTTGATGGTCGTACCAATAATTTATATCAACCGGGGTAGTCTCATTTTTGCGGGCGAATTTAAGAAATCCCCACATTAATTTAGCAATCGCAATACCGCGATTATTATCAACCGCATCACTAATCACCCTAATACCACAAGCTTCCGACAATCTGACAAGTGCCATACCGGTAATGTTGTTTCTCAAATGACCAAGGTGCATCGCTTTATTAGGATTTGGCGAGCTATGTTCAATTTCCCAAACCTTTCCATCGCCCTGTGTATTGGTTCCGTAATGCTTTTTCTGGGTTAGGATTTTATCAATCTCCTCTACCAAGGTTTGTTTTTTTAACCACAAGTTAATAAAACCTGGCGGAGCAACCTCGGCTTTAGCAAACTGGGGCAACTCACCAAGTTTTGTCATAATTTCTTCTGCCAATTCAATTGGGGATTGCTTTAGTATGGGCGCCAGTCTCAATGCTAAATTAGTTGAATAATCACCAAAACTTTCTTGCCTTGGGTGCTCAACAATAAACTCTAAATCTTTAGCAATAACTTGCTTAATTTGTGAATCAAGTTGATCCTGATTGATTCTTGTTTCAACCAATTCATCGGCAATCTGTTGAAGCTGGTGATGTAAATCCTCGACGATCATAGGTTTCTGTATTGTAGCGGAAAAATTAAGTTTACACATTTATTACTTACCATTTATAGACTAACAAAAGATATCGATAATAGTTACAAGCGGTCTTTAATAATATCATCGCCAAATTAACGGTTATCGTGTAAAGTACCAGAACAGATAAAAATAGAGGAAGGAAGACTATGAATTCGTCAAATGACTGGGGAGAAACCGTTCGGCAGTTTTGGCAAGTTGGCTTGCTGGTGATTGCCGCTTTCTTAGTAGGCTATTTATTTGCTTTAGTCAGAAATCCAAATTCTAATCCCACAGGCTCAAATACCGTAAATACCAATAATAATGCTGGGCAGGCTAATCCAGGCGCCCCCGCCGGACAAAGTGTAACTTTAGCAAGCATTCTTGACGAAGTAACTTCCGACCCTGATCAAGTAATGAACTGTTTAGAAAACGGGCAATTTACTGACAAAGTTGATCAACAAACCAACGAGGGAAGCGCGGCCGGTGTTACCGGAACACCTGGTAGTTTCGTTATGATCGATGGTAGTCAAGGTGAGGCTTTGGGTGGAGCAGTTCCTTACGAAAGTTTGAAGACAATTATTGATCAATACTTGGCAGAAGGTTCAACCAGCAAAACCGAAACATTAGATTCACTACCACCATTATCTGACAGTGACCACGTTCGCGGTAACTCCTCAGCTAGAGTAGTGGTAATTGAATACTCAGACTTCGACTGTCCCTTTTGTTCTCGCTTCCATAACACGATGAATCAGATTATGGATGAATATGGAGATCAGGTTGCCTGGGTGTATCGACATTTCCCGATTCCTAATTTACACCCCAACGCTCCAAAATTAGCTGAAGTGTCTGAATGTGTAACTCAGGTTGATGGAGAAGATGGTTTCTGGAGCTTCTCTGATAAATACTTTGAAGTTAAAGGCCAAGGCGCACAAGTCACTTTATAATCGGTAAACTTCATAAACAGTTAAAGTGGCGATTAAACGGTTAAATTGATTGATAAAAATTGAGAGGCGGCGGGAAGGCGAAAGCCTTCCCGCCGCCAACAATCAATTATTTAAACTTTTTTCCAGCTACTAAATCTTGCCACCGCACAAACCCAAATTTAAATTTTTTGCCAAATTAAACACTGATTACCACGCTCGCCTTGGCTGGTTTCATTCCAGTCAGCTATTTTCTTCAAACCTTCATTGCACAAAATTACTGACATTCTGCTAACCTCCTCATCGCTAATCCAGTGCACATATCTAACCATTTTAGATTTTTGCCAACCAAGTAAAACATCACCTGCCTCTAATTCAGTCATCAACTTATTTGGTAATGGCAAGTCATTTAATTTAACTGATTTATCTGAATCACTAACTGGCCAGGGAATTTCCTTGGGACCTTGCTTCGTAATTACCGATGGCCGCCAAAGAGTTATCCAAAGTTGTCCGCCCTGATTTAAATTTTCGGCCAACTGCCGCAAGAGTTTATCTCTCAATTGGTGATCAGGAATGTGATGTAACACACCAAAAAGTACGATTAAATCAACAGGTTCTTTGATCACTTTTTTAGATTTTGCCATCCGATCGACTACATCAACTAGCAACCATTGAGTCTGATTTGTTTCCGAAAAACTTAAGCGCGCAATATCCAGTAAATTTTTTGAACCATCAAGACCAATGTATTTAAAATCGACCGATGAAGGCATTTTTTTCTGCCAAAATGATAAAAATCTGCCGGTACCGCAACCAACATCGACCACCTGGAAATGATCGAGCTTTGCCTTATCCAAATGCTCAATGCCTGATTTCTGCCAAAATTTATCCCAACTTGGCCAATAATACTGCCTTGACCTAGACCAGCTCACTGACTGTTGGTTATAAAAAACCTGATTAAGCTGATTCAAAAACTTGATTACTTGAATATTCATATACAATAGCCACGTGTCTCAAGTTTACCTTAAATACCGTGATTTATCTGAAGCCGAGTTGCAAGCAGTGCAAATATCGCTTATCAAACTCCTCAAAAATGAGAATTCTCAGTCACAATCCAAGTTAATTCAACAAGAGCTGAGATCATTAACCAAACAACTCAAAAAAACCGTTACTCAGGATTTGTTAATTCAAGTTTTTATCAAGCACCAAGCAACTGGAGGACTACCCGAAGCAACAGCAAGGCACCTGGCTAAAATTAGGCTCAAACCGATTAGGTCGCTTTCGGGAGTTCAAATTATTACCGTTTTAACAAAACCATTCCCTTGCCCAGGAAAATGTATTTTTTGTCCCAATGATATTAGAATGCCTAAAAGCTACATTGCTTCTGAACCAGGGGCTCAGCGAGCCGAGAGAAATTCATTTGACCCTTATCTGCAAACTTACAATCGCTTATTAGCTTTGACAAAAATCGGTCACTTACCAACCAAGATTGAGCTGATTGTTTTGGGCGGAACCTGGTCATTCTATCCGGAAGAGTACCAAATTTGGTTTATAAAAGAATGCTTTCGAGCTCTTAACGATTTCAGCAGTAAAAAAGATGATCGACAAAACATCCAAGACCAAATTGCCAAGAGTGTCGCCAGCAATCATCGATTAAATAATAGAGTTGTTAATTTCGAAAATATAGAGGTTGATGGTCAAAATATTAAAAAATCTTATAACCAAATAGTTTCGCAATACTACCTACTACCTGAAAAACTAACTCAACTCAAAAGTGCTAGAAAAGAAACTGCCAGTTGGTCAGAGCTTAATTCAGAACAAAAAATTAATGAAGCCTCAAATATTCGTTGTGTCGGTTTAACCTTGGAAACCAGACCTGATGCAATTGATGAACAAGAGGTAATTAAAACCCGTCGCTTTGGAGCAACCAAAACACAAATTGGCTTACAATCCTTATCAGATAAAGTATTAGATTTAAATAAACGTGGTCACAACACAGATGCAAGTAAGAAAGCAATTAAGCTTTTAAGGCAAGCCGGTTTCAAGATTCACGTCCATTGGATGCCAAATCTTTATGGCTCCGATCCAGATAATGATCAACGCGAATTTCTACAACTGTTTAGCGACAAAGCCTATCAGCCAGATGAATTAAAGATTTATCCTTGCACATTAATTCCTTCTGCCGAGCTAATGCAGTACTTTCAAGCAGGAAAGTGGCAGCCATATTCTCCAAAAGAGCTAAGTTCTCTTCTGTATTTTTGCCTAACCAAAGCGCCAGAGTGGGTAAGAATAACACGGGTAATTCGCGATATTCCAACTAGCGAAATGGCTTTTGATCAATTGAAAACTAACTTACGCCAACAAGTAGAAAACAGTATTAAATCAGATAAAGTAGTAATGCGAGACATTAGGGCACGAGAAATAAAAAACGACCAACCTCATCCTCCTATCAAATTAAACAATATTAAATATCCATCTGAAAGTGGTACAAATTACTTCTTGCAGTTTGTTGATAAAAATCATCGAATTTTAGGGTTCTTAAGATTATATTTACCAAGTCAACCTTCATTTATTCCAGAGCTCAGCCAAAACGCAATTATCCGCGAGTTGCACGTTTATGGCCAAGTTGAGCCATTCGGTCAGCAAGGTACAGGATCAACTCAGCATCGCGGTTTGGGCAAAAAATTACTGGTTGCTGCTGAAAAAATAGCTGCCGAGCAGGGCTATGCTGAAATTAGTGTGATTTCGGCAATCGGTACTAAAGGGTACTATCGGAAGCAGGGTTATACTGATGGGCAGTTATACCAACACAAAAAGCTAACTACCTGATCGATACATCTAAATAAGCTAACTAAACACTAACTATCCAGGCAGAATTTGTTATTTTGAATTTAATTGCGTGCTAAAATTGTTAGCATGACTCCACATCAGTTACGAAAACTTTTTTTAGATTTTTTTCAATCAAAAAATCACCAGATTATTCCCTCGGCAAGTTTGGTGCCAGATAATGATCCAACTACCTTATTTATTACCGCTGGTATGCACCCTCTAGTACCTTATTTACTTGGGCAACCGCATCCAGGTGGAAAGCGTTTGGCTAGTATACAAAAATGTGTTCGTACCACCGACATTGATGAAGTAGGTGATTTAACACACCTAACCTTTTTTGAAATGTTGGGCAATTGGTCACTTGGAGATTACTTTAAACGCGAAGCAATTCTTTGGAGTTGGGAATTTTTAACCTCGCCTAAATGGTTGGGTCTTGATAAGGAAAAACTGTTTGTTTCGGTTTTTGCTGGCGACACAAACGCGCCAAGGGATGAAGAATCAGCGGCAATTTGGCAGAAAATTTTTACCTCCGAAAATGTTTCTAACCCTGAAAAAAGAATTTTTTATTACCCCAAATCAGAAAATTGGTGGGGACCAGCCGGCAACACTGGACCGTGTGGACCTGACACAGAAATTTTTTATTACACTGGGAAAGCTAGTCCATTTGCCGCCGGTTTTTCGGACGAACCCGCAGCAGATAATTCTGACTTCATCGAAATTTGGAACAACGTCTTTATGCAGTACAACAAAAATAGTGATGGAAGTTACACCAAGTTAAAACAGCATAATGTCGATACTGGCCTTGGTTTAGAAAGAATGGTCGGCATTCTGAACTGGATTAAGGGTAAAACCAACAGTTCAGACTTATTTTTATCTCCTCTTTTTTCTCCCACAATCAAGGTTATTGAAAATATTACCAGCCAAAAATATCAAGAGGGTAATTTTAATCAAGACAGCACCAAAAATAACAATAGTCGCTCAATCAGAATTGTGGCCGATCATCTGCGCTCTGGTGTTTTTATTGTTGGCGATGGTGTTTTCCCCAGTAATAAGGAGAGAGGCTATGTTTTGCGGCGGCTAATTCGTCGCTCTGCCAGAGAACTCTACAAACTTGGACTTTCTATTGAACAACTTGACGGGGCTGTAACACAAATTCTGCAATCGATAGTAAATAATGAACAGTACCAACTTCAATATCCTGAAATTGCCAAACAAGCTGATCAAATCATCGACATAATAGTTGCCGAAATCACAAAATTTAGCAAAACACTGCACAAGGGTCTGGTCCAAGCAGAAAAAATTCAAAATTTTACCGGCCAGGAGGCTTTTGATCTTTACCAAACTTATGGTTTTCCACTAGAGATGACTAGAGAAATTGCTGAAGAGAAAGGACAAAGCATTAATCTAGATACCTTCAAGGCTGAGTTTGCTAAACACCAAGAAAAGTCACGTCAAGAATCAGCTGGCAAATATAAGGGAGGTTTAGCTGATCATTCAGAAACAGCCACCAAATATCACACCGCCACTCACTTACTACATACCGCTCTCAGAAAATTTTTAGGTGATCATATTCATCAAGAAGGCTCCAATATCACTGCCGCGCGATTAAGGTTTGATTTTTCTCATCAATCAGCTTTATCTGAATCAGAAATTGAGCAAATAGAGAACTGGGTTAATGAACAAATAGATCTTGATTGGCCGGTTACCCAAGCCACAATGCCTAAAACAGAAGCTCTAAAAGGCGGTGCCCTGGCATTCTTTAAGGAAAAATATCCGGATATAGTCAGTGTTTATACAATTGGGCAAAACGATCAAATAATTAGCCAGGAACTTTGCGGCGGACCCCATGTTAAACACACCGGTGAAATTGGTCATATTCAACTAATCAAACAAAAAAACATAGGTTCTGGTGTTCGTAGGTTGTATTTAAAGTTGGCTGATAGTTGATCTCTCTGGTCCATCCTGATTTAATGATAAATATGTCAGCGGTTTCCTCGCAGTATTTATCTATTGTTTTTTTTGGCACCCACGTACTGTCGTCGATTTGGCAGGAAATAAACGGTCAAATCACGGTCATTGCCAAATCATCCCTAGTAAATGTTAAGGATGATCAAACTTTGGCTCAAAGTGTCGATACTTCTCTAGAAGAATTAGGTGATGAAACTCTAAACCTAAAACAAGTGCTTTTTGTTGTGCCTTATTCCTGGACACGAAAAGGTAATTTAAATGATGAGAGTAAGAAAATATTAAAAAATCTTTCAGCCGAGCTAGTCTTGGAGCCGATTGGCTATGTTATTTATCAGGATGGTCTAATTACTTGGCAAGAACAACAGTATACTGGAAGTTTTTCTGGCTTAATTGTCCAACACCAGCCAGAAAAATTGGAGGCCACCTTAGTTATTAACAGTGAAATTGAACAAACCTTCTCTATTGGCAAAAGTGATCAGCCCATTAATGATATTGAGGAGTTGTTGGCTAGAGTAGAAAAACATAAAATTTCTTTTCAAAAAATAATTTTCTTTGATACTTCGCCAACCGACAATCAATACGATCAAGTTGTAGCGATTTTAAAGAATCGCTCTCAGAAAAATGTTGAGCTAATTTCCGCCCAGCAATTAGCTGAGATAGTAATAATTTCAGGTGGTGGAGAAGTTTTGGGTATAGCAGACAATCAAATGTTATTGGATCATAACAACCACAATAGTCAAAGCAGCCCCAATAATAATCCAGACAATAATAGCGGAGATTTCAGACCGGCCAGTTTTTTAAAGACTCAAACTTCTAATTTTGAGCAATCTAGCCAAAAAGATGCTGTTTCTAAACCACCAATTGAGAAATCACACCTTGATGAACTTAAATCTCATCCTGATCAAGACACAGTAATCAATACAGAAACCAGAGCTAATGATCAATCTAGGAAAAAATTCTCTTTGAAGTTGAGCCTACCAAAATTTTCTAACTTTAACCTTGCTGCCAAATTTAAACCTAATTTTAAACTTGGTAAATTCAGTTCGGGAAAAAAGTCAAAGATCGCTTTATTGTTAGGTGCTGTGACCATCTTGTTAATTCTTGGAACCGGATCGCTTTATTGGCTACTGAAAACTTCTTATCAGGCTAATATCCAAATCGTCATCGAACCAGAACAGCTAAGCACCACAACACAACTAAACTTAACCGTAAACCAAGATTCACCCGCTGAAGCAGCCGAAACTATTCCTGCCAATGAGATCAATGAATCAATCACGGTATCGAGAGAAGTTGCCACTACAGGTACAAAGTTAACCGGCGATCCGGCTAAGGGCGAAGTTATTATCTATAACAAAACCAGCGAACCAGCAACTTTTTCTCAGGGAACTGAAATTAGCACCGGCGATCATGTTTTTACCTTAGATGAAGAAGTGACCGTAGCATCTGCTTCTGCTAGGGAAGAGCGAAATTCACGGACAATAGTTTATGGAGAACAAACCGCTAAAGTCACCGCCGCTGAGTTTGGACCTGACGGCAACCTACCGGAAAAACAAGAGTTTGCGGTTGATGACTATGGCTCGTCATCTTTCACCGCCACCAATGATAAAGCCTTCGAGGGTGGTAGCAGTCGTGAAATTCAAGCGGTGGCTGAAAAAGATATTACCGATACGGTATCAAGCTTACTTGAAGAAGCTGAGGGACAACTTCAGGAAATTTTAAGCTCAAAAGGCAATCAAGCATCGCCGGTTATCATCACTGACCAGTATAAAATCGAGGATCAGCAAACTTCGGTGGCTGTAGGTCAAGAAGCCAAATTTGTAAATGTTGTTTTAACTGTTTCAGGCAAGGCGTATCAACTTAAAATTGATGATCTAATTGATAGAGCAGAAACTATTTTGGCCGATGAAATCCCGGTTAGTTATAACTTAATTGCCGATCAGCTGGAGGTTAGTGACTCCAAACTCATTAGTTCACCAGAAGAGTCGCCGCGGTTGGAAACCAAAATCTCGGTTCCGGCGGAACCCCAACTAGATATTAATGAATTGAAAAATCAAGTAGCTAGTGAGTTCATTAGTCGGGGTCAAACCCTACTCGAGAGAAAACCAGGTGTTAAATCGGTGTCAATTGCATTAAGCCCAAGTTGGTCAAAGTTTATTCTTCAGAAACTTCCCGCTGATCCGGTCAAAATTAACATCGAAATCAGTAAATAAAAATTAAAAATACCAACCAACCTATGGGCAAACTACTAACAGCCGCTACGATACCCCAGCTTTGTCACAAGGAAGAGGCTTATCGACAGTTACTGCAACACCAAAAACAACAGTGGCTAAATGCCTATCGTCGAAAAATTATCTGGCGCAAAAGAACCATTAAAACAAAATCGCGCTTCGTAAGATTAATGCCTGGCATAATGATTACATTGGGCAGTGTCATTTTAGCCAATGCCCTCTGGCCAGTAGTATCCTATTTTGCCTTTACTTCACCGCAATTACAAAAAGCCCAGTTAATTTCGGCTCGTGGGCAAAACACTTTCGTTGAGCAAACAAAAGAAACTACTACCGGCACAGCCCTGGCTAATGAATTTAAGCCTAAAATTATTTATCAAGAGCTGGATTATACCAATCTGAACAGTTGGTTCCCTGATTCCGAGCTGCCGGTTGTTAACGCTTCTTCATCTGAAAAACAAAATCAGGTAGATGAGTACACATTAAATATTCCTTCACTTGGCATTGAGTCGGCCAAAGTAAAAATCGGCGGTCTCAACTTGGATGATAACTTGATTCAATATCCTGGCACTGCCGATCCTGGTCAGGAAGGTGCACCGGTCATATTTGGTCATTCGGTGTTGCGCCAATTTTACAATCCTAGCTTAAAAAATCCACGCCGCTATTTATCAATTTTTAGTACCATAATGACAATGAAAAATGGTGATGAAATTGAAATAGAGTATGACGGAATAAAGTATATTTATTCTGTTATCGACAAAGTTGAGGTTAAACCAGAAGATATGTTTATTCTTGAACAAAACACTAGTGGAAAATATTTAAAATTAATTACCTGTGTGCCTGAAGGAACCTACTTACGACGCGGTGTAGTAATCGCTCAGTTAGAAAAAACTCAATGACTCAACAAAATCCTATACTAGCTTTTGATTATGGTCTAAAGCGCATTGGTGTTGCTCTTTCTAAAGGGTCACTGGCTGAACCATTACAAATTTTACCAAACGATGAAAAAATATGGTCAAATATAAAACAGTTAGTCGATCAATTCAAACCTAGCCAATTTGTAATCGGCGTTAGTGAAAGACAAATGGCCGAACTTAGTCAAAACTTTGGCAAAACATTGCAATCGGAATTCAATCTCCCCATCACTTTTGTAGATGAAAGTTTTAGCTCAGAACAAGTTAAGCATAAATTACACAGCTCTAAACCTAATAAAAAAAAATACCAGGGCAAAATTGATCATTTCGCTGCCGCTTTAATTTTACAAGACTTTCTTGATGAACAAGGTTAAAACTTTCATTTACAATCTTATAAGCAACTCAAGCAAAAACTACAATAGGGATCCTGTTATGACATTTTCAAAAAACTTTTCAAATATATTGAATAATTTGTTTTTAAAATTAACGACCATACTATTATTAATTTTAGTGGGTGCAGCTGCATTTTTTTATTGGTGGGCAAGCCAACCGGCCCAACCAATAGCTACCGATAACATCAAGATCGTTATTAAACCAGGCAGTGGTGCCTCCCAAATTGGCGAACAATTACAAAGCGCTAACCTTATTCGATCTAGCCTGTTTTTTCAGTTTTTGGTATGGCAAAATGACTTGACCGGGAAACTTCAGGCAGGCTCTTTCAATTTATCACCAGCTGATTCTCCAAAAACTATTGCCGAAAATTTAACTAAAGGCACAGATGATGTTTGGATTACCATCAAAGAAGGTTGGCGAGCCGGCGAAATAGGTGATTATTTAGCTAATAGCTTGCCAAATTTTGATAGCGCTGGTGATGAGTTTAAAACCGAATGCTTAAATCATGAAGGTTATCTTTACCCAGAGACATACCTCGTGCCACTGAACTTTAATACAACTCAAACTTGTAAGCTTTTAAGAAATCACTATGAAAAAATTGCTCAAGAAAATCTCCGTGATCAAACGTATAGATCACCATTAAATGAAAAAGAAATAATTATCCTGGCTTCAATTATTGAAAGAGAGGCAAAAAAACCTGCCGATATGGCAATGGTGTCAGGAATCTTGCACAACCGTTTAGAATTGGGGATGCCACTCCAGGTTGATGCCACATTACAATATGCTAAAGGCTTCGATGCTGAAAATAATACTTGGTGGCCAACCCCAACAGCCACAGATAAGCAATTAGATTCACCATATAACACCTACCAGCAGCCTGGACTGCCAGCCGGACCAATTTCTAACCCCGGTTTAAACGCAATTATTGCGGCTGCAAATCCAACCGACACCGATAACTTATATTACATTTCTAATTTAAGTGGCACCCAAATGTATTACGCAAAAACTTATGACCAGCATCAGCAGAATATTAACCAGTACTTAAAATGAAGCAAGTTTTATTAGCGTCTTGTATTTGATCGTAAGTTATAAAATAATTAATTTGTATGGCGAAAACCAAATTGACAGGCGGGGTTGCTCACAGGATACCGGCTGATTTAAACAAATCTCTGCTTTCTTCTAAGGTTGCCGTAACAGCTTGGGAAGATATAACCCCCTTAGCACGTAACGAGTGGATCTGTTGGGTGATTTCGGCTAAGAAATCTGAAACTCGTTTACGTCGAATTAAACAAGCTAATTCAAAACTGACTAAGGGAATGCGCCGACCGTGCTGCTGGGCAGGTTGCCCACATAGAGAGAAAAAATAAGAATTATCTTCTCATTTTGTTAAGTTCTTTACGTCGTGCCTAATATAATCATTAAATTGGTGGTTGACAACTTTATATTACATATTCAGAATACCTAATATGTATTCTCAAATAACTGGGGCAATTAAAAATTAATTATTACCGGAGGTCTGTTGCGTATGAAATCTCAAGCTAAACCAGTACAACAAAATAGCTTGCTGGGAAAAAACAAATTTATGATCCTCACATTTGTGGCCATAATTATATTGTTAATTCCAGGAGTATATCTTGCTTCAACAATTAATAGTCCAGCTGAAGTTCAGATAAATCCAGAAGCAAAAGCCGTGATTGATGAATTTACTTACAATTGGGGAGAAATAGAAATTAATGATGGTAATGTTGAAAAAGTATTTGAGATAACAAATGCTGGAAATGATTCTTTAATATTATCTAACGTAGAAACATCTTGTATGTGTACTACTGCCCAACTCAGTTATGCTGAAGAAAGTTCGCCCATTTTTGGTATGCATACCAAGTCTGGCTATACACTTGAAGTTCCAAGTGGTAAAACGGCACAGCTTAAGATTGTTTTTGACCCTGCGTTTCATGGGCCAAGTGGAGTGGGTCCGATAAATAGACAGGTAAAAGTAGATACCAACGATCCCTCAAACCCACAGTTAAATTTTATGTTAACTGCAATGGTGAGGAAGTAGTCATATGAGAATAATAAACAGATTAAAAAATAACAAAAAAGATATACTAATTGCTGGCTTGGGACTAACAGTCGCCTACCTATTAATAGTTAGAAACTCTGATATTTTGGTACCTCCAAAAATTGCCAATAATGCAGAAGTACAAAATGCAGCTAAAGCATTAGACGCTAATTCTTTAGCCAACACAGTAGCTCCTAATGAAGGTTATAGCGTTGATATAAATTGGGGAGAAACTGGATTAAAATTAGTTCAGGCAGGCGGCATTGATTTAGAAAAGTTTAGAGAAAACTACCCTGATTCAGATTATCAAGAATTACTTACATATTTAACCGAGAAAAAAAATGAAGGCATCACCATTACACCTAAGAATGCTTACTTTTGGGTAAACACTCTTTGGGCGTTAGGTTTAACACAAAAAAGCGATGTCTTAACCAAAGGAGTAATGGGCACTGAATATCAAGATAGAATCGGTAATTTTGCTTCAACAGGTGGCTGGACTTTGGGCAAGCGTGATGCGGTTAGTTTATACTCAAGCACTGAAATCATACCTTTAACTCAACAACAGCAAGATTTGGTGACAGAGGTAAGCGGTAATATTTATCGACCCTGCTGCGGCAACCCAACCAGTTTTCCCGATTGCAACCATGGTATGGCGATTCTAGGTCTTTTGGAACTAATGGCTGCCAATGGTGCGACCTCAGAAGAAATGTATGAGGCATCTTTAGCCTTTAACTCCTACTGGTTTACAACTACCTATGTCGATCTAGCATATTATTTTGAAACCGAAAAGGGTATAGCTTGGGAAGATGTTAACCCCCAAACAGTTCTCTCAGCTGAATATAGTAGTGCCCAAGGCTATCAAGACATTAAGAAACAAATTGGAAATATTCCAGGAACAGAAAACGTAGGCACTAGTTGTGGAGCATAACGTATGTATAAAAGAATTATTACAATTTTTCTGATAATAACTTTTATTATAAGTATCGGTGCAACATATTGGTTAACCAGATACACAAATGAGGCTGAATCTGAGCTGAGTGGTTTTGATTACCAGATAACTAGTGTTGATACAGCTGAGTTTATACAACTATCTAAAAATGATAATGCTTTCTTGCTGGATGTTCATATTCCAGAACAAAGTCATATCCCAGGCACTGATGCCTTCATCCCTTACAATGAGATATCTGATAATCTGCAACAGTTACCTTCAGACAAGAATACCCAAATTCTTGTTTATTGCCGATCAGGATCAATGAGTCAAGAAGCCGCTGTTGAACTCAAGAATCTTGGGTATACCAATGTTATTAATTTAGCTGGTGGAATTAACGGCTATAAAGAACAAAATGAAGCTATTGAAATCAGCCCAGTAACTCGTGACTTAGGAACCGTAATATATGGAGAAATTTCTGAAGCCGAGTTTACCCTAACCAACTTCTCCACTCAGAAACTTGAAATAACAAAAGTGTCAACTTCCTGCAGTTGCACTAGCGCAGAAGTAGAAAAAGATTCTCTGGAGCCTTATGAATCAACCCTGGTGAAGGTTTCTTTTAATCCAGCGGTACACAAAGACGATACTGACTTAGGAGATCTGACCAGAACTATTTACATTGATACCGACAATCAAAATTTTCCCCAACTTTCAGCAACTATTACAGCTAACGTTATTAAGAAATGATGACAAACATGATGAATCCTAGTTTTGGTTATTTTTGGGAAATTATTAATGTTCTTTTTATTCTCCTTCAGGTCGTATTAATCAGGTATTTTTGGAAGAAAGCTGACTAGAAAAATGGAATCCTCAGGTTTATACCAAATCTCTTTAGTCGCCGCATACATCGCTGGAATAGTGGCACTTTTTGCTCCCTGCTGTATTTCTTACTTATTTCCCGCCTATCTTGGCAACATCTTTAAAGAGCGCAAACAAGTGCTTTTTATGACTCTGATTTATTCTTTGGGCATTCTGATGGTGATGATGCCGATCGTCCTGGGAGCCAAAGCCTTGCAATCATTGTTTTTTGAACTTCATGACCAAACATACATTTTCGGTGGCGTTTTTATGCTTATTTTAGCTGGGCTGTCTTTGCTAGGTGTCAAATTCCCAATACCCCATATTTCTTTCAAACAAAATGGTAAACGGAATAATGATGTACTTTCAACATTTACTTTAGGAATTTTTTCAGGGATTACCAGTGCTTGTTGTGCGCCAGTTTTAATTGGGGTGGTAACTTTAAGCTCGCTAAGTCCCACGTTTTTTCAATCTTTGGGTGTAGGTATGGCTTATGTATTAGGTATGGTTACACCACTATACTTAGCTTCACTGTGGATCCATAAGAAAAATATTCTACAAGCACCAGTTCTAAAAAAGGTGATTGGACAGGTAAAAATAGGACAGAAAGATTATTATATTTTTGTTTCCAATGTTGTTGCTGCACTAATATTTGGAGTAACCGGTGTTTTGATGCTCTGGCTCACATCTATCGGAAAACTAGGAATGACGGTGGCAGAAAGCCAGGTTACTAAGTTTATCAACAATATTGCCTTTAACATTTCAGAAACTGTCAACAGTGAGCCTGGTCTAGACTTAATTTTTGCTACTGCTGGAATGTATTTTGTATATAAATTTGTCAAAAAGGTCTTTAGCTCTAATAATGGAACTGTGGATAACAATGATCACAAATACACTTGTCCGATGCACCCTGAAATTACTTCTGACCAACCTGGTAAGTGTTCTAAGTGTGGAGGAATGGATTTAGTCTTAATTAATTCAAGTACAAAACCAGATGACATCAGGCATCACAGTCATCATAACCATTCAAATATGATGGCCGAGCCTAATGCAGCAAAAAGTTTTCTGCAAAGATTTTTTGTTGTTACCGGACTTCTCGTGCCGCTATTGATATTTAGTCGTTTAGATCAGCCTATCTTGCAATTTACGATCTCAACCTTAATTTTTTACTTTGGCTTGGTGTTTTTGCAACACGCTAAACTTGAAATTTCTACTCGTCAGTATGGAATGATGACTCTGGTTTCCATTGCCATCACGGCTGGTTATTTATTTTCGACAGCCTCAACTTTTTTACCAACGCTTAATGCAGAATTTTATTTAGAAATCTCAACCCTAATTTGGATTTTACTTTTTGGTCATTTTTTGGAGGCAAAAAGTTCTATGGCTGCCGGTGATGCCTTGCAAGAAGTCGCAAAATTACTACCTAAAAGTGCCAGATTAATTAAAAATGGCAGTGAACAAAAGGTCGAGTTACAAGAGCTAAAAGAAGGTGACTTAGTTCGTGTTCTAGCTGGTGAAAAAGTACCGGCCGATGGACAGATTATGAGTGGTTCTTCTAATTTTAATGAAGCTCATATTAGCGGTGAAAGCAAGCCTCTTAACAAATTCAGGGGGGATAAGGTTGTAGCTGGATCAATCTGCATTGATGGATCGGTTGAAATTAAGTTAACCAAAGTGGGAGAGAACTCAACCATCGGGCAAATACAAAAACTTATCGCGAAGGCGGGTGAAACCAAACCATCCGCACAGAAGTTAGCTGATCAAGCAGCTAGCTGGCTCACATTGACGGCGCTTTCGGTATCAATTTTGACGGTTGTTATTTGGGTATTTATTGCCGGATCACCAATTGCTTTTGCCTTAACACTAGCTATAACTGTGTTGGTAATTGCTTGTCCACACGCTTTAGGACTTGCCATTCCGACTGTTTCGACTATTGCCACAAAATTAGCTGTTGAAAATGGCTTATTTATTAAAGATATGGCAAAAATGGAGATAGCCAAAAAAGCTAACTACATAGTATTTGATAAAACAGGCACTCTTACCAAAGGTGAGTTTGGCGTCTCAAAAATTATCGCTAAAAACGGAAATAAAACCCAACTATTAGGCATTGCAGCTAGCCTTGAGTCGCACTCAACACATTTAATTGGTCAGTCGATAGTTAAATATGCCAAAGAAAAGAATGTAAAAACAAGCAGTGCTAGCCAGGTGAAAAATATTGCCGGAAAAGGAATTGAGGGAGTAGTTGAAGGTAAAAAATATTTTATTGGTAAGTATCAATCAATTCCCGTAGCTATAGTTTCAGATAATAAAATCCTTGGAGAATTAGTTTTAGCTGATGAGATTAAAGACAATTCTAAACAGACAGTCAAAGAACTTCATAATCTAGGATTAAAGGTGGCAATGTTAACCGGCGATAATGAAAAAATAGCGGCTAAAATATCACAAGAATTGGGCATCGACACATTTTTCGCCCAAGTTTTGCCAGAAAATAAATATAAGTACATTAAAGATCTCCAGGATGAAGGGAATGTGGTCGTAATGGTAGGTGATGGAGTTAATGATGCACCGGCACTAACCCAAGCAGACGTTGGTATTGCAATCGGAGCAGGGACTGAGGTGGCAATTGAAGCTGGCGATGTAATTCTAACTAGCAGTAATCCTCAAGATGTGGTTGTTTTTATCAAGTTGGCTAGAAAGGTGTATGCCAAGATGGTACAAAATCTTTTTTGGGCACTGGGCTATAACATTGTGGCCATCCCGGCCGCAGCCGGTCTGTTTATCCCGTTTGGATTTAGCTTAACTCCAGCAGTGGGTGCCTTGTTGATGAGTTTCTCATCAGTAATTGTGGTCATTAATGCGCTGACACTGAAACAGGGTACTTTCAATTCGCAACCCAGGTTATAATTGGCGGGTTATGAGTTTTTCAGTCGCCATCGTTGGTCTGCCCAATGTTGGCAAGTCCACTCTCTTTAACGCATTACTGCAAAAACAGGCGGCTTTAGCCGCCAATTATCCTTTTGCTACGATTGAACCAAATGTTGGGGTAGTTCCGGTTCCAGACAATAATCTAATCAAGTTGGCTGAAATAGTTAATACCAATAGAATTATTCCTTCCACAGTTGAATTTGTTGATATTGCTGGCTTGGTTAAGGGAGCATCCACGGGAGCAGGTTTGGGTAATAAATTCCTTGCCAATGTCAGAGAGACCAGCATTATCGCCCATGTGATACGTCTTTTTAACGATGACAACATTATTAAAGAAGGTTCAGTCGATCCCGTTGAGGATTATCAAACAATTGAACTAGAGCTTCAACTTGCCGATCTTGCTACCTTAGAAAAACAAACTGAGCCTAAAGGTAAAAAAATGCCCTTGGAAATACTCAGATGGCAAATTATCGAGAGATGGCGAACAGCTTTGAATAATGGTTACTCGCTTCGCAAAGTTATTGATACCGATGAAGAGCTGACGTTGGCCAAAGAGCTATCGCTACTAACAGCCAAAGCAGAGATCGTGGTAGCCAACGTCGGCGATGTGGATTTAACTCAAGCGCAAGAAATTAAAAAGAATTTAGCAGCACAACTTAATATCTCACCAGATAAAATTATTATTATTTCTGCCAAGCTTGAAGAAGAATTATCCAGCTTATCCTCTAATGAAAAAATTGAGTTTTTGGCCGAATATGGGCAATCTGATGTTGGTCTGGATGCCTTTATTAAACTTGCCTACCGGACTCTTAAATTACAAAGTTTCTATACTGCAGGCGAAAAAGAGGTCAAAGCCTGGACAATTCCTGTTGGCACAACCGCTCAACAAGCGGCCGGAGTCATTCACACTGATTTTGCCAAACACTTTATCAATGCCCAAGTCGTTGATTTAAATGATTTTTTATCCTACAAAGGCTGGAAAACAACCAAAGAAAATGGCAAAGTTAGACAAGAGGGTAGAGATTATCAAATGCAAGAAAATGACGTGGTGGAATTTATGGTAGGAAAATAGTGATGCTCTCCGGTCTAAAACCCCGCGTTCTTTGCTCCGGCTTATAGAACCACTTTTTTGATTAATAATAATTGTTAATAGTACTTTCTCTAAGATATTAAGTTTGACAACATCAATCGCTAAAGTTTGATAAATTAATAAAAATCATTGATAAGCACAATATTCTTGTAAGAATTTTGTTTGTTTTATCCGGTATAAATTCAATTATGAACGTGATATACTACGTAAAACTTCATTCGGGATGTCCCGATCCAGAGCGTGATGAAGTTAAAGAAAGGAGCATATGACGCGTGCTTATGAAGTAGCAATTGTAATCAGTCCGGAACAATCGGACGCAGAAATTGAACGATTTCTGCACACTCTCCGCCAAATTTTTGGCAAATATGAGGGCAAAATAGAAGTTGAGGATATTTGGGGAAGAAGGCCAACCGCTTATACCCTCAGAGGTCATAACGAAGGTTTTTACGCCTTTTTCCAAATAACTATGCCAGCCGACAAAGTTGCTGCTCTAGAAACAGATTTAAAACTTAACGAACAAATTATTCGGCACTTAATTACTATTCAAGAAGACACAGGTGAAAACACAAAATAATTGCTAATCAGAAAGGAAAAAATGGCAACCCGCTCAATTAACAAAGTAATTTTAGTTGGTAACTTAGTTAGAGATCCGGAACTACGCTACACCCCCCAAAACACAGCTGTAGCTAATTTTACCGTAGCCACCAACAGATCTTGGACTGGAAGCGATGGTAATGAACAAGAAAGTGTGGAATATTCTCGCATTGTTGCTTGGGGCAAATTAGCCGAAATCGTCGATCAAATCCTCAAGAAAGGTCGCAAGGTTTATGTTGAAGGACGCCTTCAGACTAGAGAGTGGGAAGGTCAAGATGGTCAAAAAAATCGCCGAACCGAAGTTGTTGCCGAGCAAGTTTTAGCATTGGATTCTCTGCGTGGCACAAGCGGCTCTCAGGGTGATGGGGGCGACTATTCCTACCCTGACAAAGGAGAAAAATCTTCTAAAGATTCAGATGATGAGCTCAAGGTTGAGGACGAAGTCGGTAGCTCAGATGACAATGACGTTGAAAAACTAGCCGACGATATTCCTTTTTAATAATTAATCAAAAAAAAGAATAGTGAAGAAAGAGAACTAAGTATGAAAAATATATCTATTGATGACATTAATTACAAAAATGTCAATTTATTACAAAAATTTACTACCCCAGCCGGCAGTATTTTGGGTAGGGAAAAGACTGGTTTATCAGCTAAATTACAACGTAGATTAACCAGAGAAATTAAGCGTGCCAGACACATGGCGCTTTTACCATTTACTACCCAAGTTTAATCACAACTTCGTCTAGTTCTAGCTGCTTTTTAGATTCTGCTTGGCAGTTAATTGATTGACTGATATAGTAGTGAGTCCATGAGGGAAAATTGGAAAAATAAAGCCCGAGCTGGGTATTGGCTAATCACTCACCTGCTGGTAGGTGTATTAACCTTGATTATTGGTATTAAGCTGGGTACAAACCTGACCTTTCAGCAATTAATCGGTTTAACCACTAGTGCCTATAATGCCAATCAAGCAGAGAGATTGATTAGAACCGAACCTCCAATTACTCAAGAAAATGTTGATTTTTCTTTATTCTGGGAAACCTGGAATCGACTTGAACGAGATTACTACGATTTAACCAAACTAGATGCTCAAAAAATGGTCTATGGCGCTATCGCTGGAATGACCAGTGCCATTGGCGACCCTTACACCGTCTTTCTTACCCCTGAAACAAAAAAGAGATTGGATGAAGACTTACAGGGTGAATTCGGGGGTGTTGGAATTCAGCTTGGTTATCGAGATAATCAGCTGGCTGTAATTGCTCCTTTAAAAGATCACCCTGCCCAAAAAGCTGGGGTTAAGGCTGGTGAATATATTCTGAAGATCAAAGACAAGCTTAAAGATATTGAGGTTGATACTATCGGTATGAGCGCTGAGGAAGCCGTTAATTTAATCCGAGGCCAAAAAGGCACCGCCGTAACTCTTACTTTAGCCTTGCCCAATGAAGATCCTCGAGATGTTGAGTTGGTTAGAGAGATTATCGAGATTCCATCGGTAGAGTTGGAAATTATTGAAGGCGAAAATGGCAGAGTTGCTCACGTTGTACTGAGTCGCTTTGGTGATAAAACCATGGTCGAATGGGAGAAAATCGTTAACAGTATCTTACAAGACAAATCAATTGTCGGAATTATTTTAGATATGCGCAATAATCCTGGTGGTTATCTGGAAGCTGGCATTGACCTGGCTAGTGAATTTGTTGACGGCGGCATTATTGTTTCCCAGCAGGGTAGGCAATCAACTCAACACTATCGTGCTACCAGACAGGGCAGACTGCAAAATTATCCTGTTGTGGTGTTAGTTAACAAGGGTAGTGCTTCCGCCTCAGAAATCGTTGCTGGTGCCTTGCGAGATCGGCGTAATACGGTGCTAATAGGTGAGCAAACATTTGGTAAAGGAACAGTTCAAGATGCCCAAAAAATCGGCAATAATGGTGCCGGGCTTAATATTACAATAGCCAGGTGGTTGCTGCCTTCTGGACAGTCAATTCAGGACAGCGGTCTGCCGGTTGACATCGAGGTTGTTGATGATTTAGCCTCAGAAGATAGAGACGAAGCAGTTGAGAAGGCTCAAGAAGAGCTTTACAATAGACTCTGAAACTTCTAGTTTTAAATAGAGAATTAGGTTCGATTAAAAATATTGTTTTATATGAAAACAAAAATAAACTCATCAAGTTTTTTATTAGGTTTATTTGTAAGTATAATTATTTTATTATCGGCCACCGGCGGCGCAATTGCTGATCGAGTATTTGTTATTAAACCACTTGATTATCTTTTTCCAAGGGCTGGTCAAATTGCTTTAGACAATTCCAACCTGCAAAAAGGCGAGGTAGTTAGGCCTCTCCCGGTAAATGAGGAAAACGCGGTAGTTGAAGTTGCAAATCAATCCAAACAATCAGTGGTGACAGTCTCGATCAAACAAAACGTGAACCAACCAGAAATTTTTAGTTTTCCAGGCATGCCTTTTTACTTGGAAACTCCAGGAGCAACTGAACAAATTCAGCAAGATATCGGTACCGGTTTTGTGGTTTCTCAAGAAGATGGATTTGTGGTAACCAATAAACACGTGGTGTCTAACGCTGGCGCCGAGTATATTTTAATTGACTTTGAGGGTAACGAGCATAATGTTACAAAAATTTACCGCGATCCAATTAATGATTTGGCAATTTTGCAAACTAGCGCTAGATTACCAGCCTTACCACTCGCAGATAGCGATCAAATTAAGGTTGGTCAGACCGCTATTGCTATTGGCACCGCCTTAGGTGAATTTAGACAAACTGTCACTGTTGGTGTTGTTTCTGGAACAGGCAGGGGAATTGAGGCATCCGATGGCTTCGCCACCGTTGAGCGCATTGATAACTTAATTCAAACCGATGCTGCTATTAATCCTGGCAACTCTGGAGGACCATTAATTAATTTACAGGGCGAAGTGATGGGTGTTAACGTGGCAGTGGCTCAAGCCGAAAATATTGGCTTTGCCATTCCAATTAACGTGGTCAAAGATTCAATTAAAAACTTTAATGAAACAGGCCAGTTTGATCGACCAATGTTGGGTGTTCGTTATAAAATGATTCCTCAAGAAACTGCCCTACTTAATGATGTTCCTGAGGGGGCTTATATTATTGAAGTTCTACCCAATAGTACAGCAGCCAAAATGCAGGTTCAGATTGGTGACATCATTACAAAATTAAATGGTCAAACAGTTAATCAAGAAGCTGGTGATTTAGCTGCATTAATTAACAAAATGAGAGTTGGCGATACCATTATTCTGGATATTTGGCGAGGTGGAGAGTTACTTACTTTACAAGGTGAGCTACAAATAGCCAGCAACTAATGGCCCTCAACCCGATTTCCACAAAACATTTGTGCCATATCCAGATGGTTCTGACCAACCTCTTTATTGTCTAAATCAGCTAAAGAAATAGCGATTTGATAATGACGCAAAGTTTCACGCCAGCTGGTTTTTAATTGATCTCTAGGTGGAATGAGTCGTCTTGGCTGACTCTGTTTTTTCAGAGTCTGTGCAATATCTTCCCAAGAGTACAAAGAAGTATAAAGAGGTAATCCGTCTTTATGTCTCTGTCCTTGACGCTGTCTAGCTAGTTGTATTTTGCGGCGACTTGTTTGCCAGTGAACTAGTGACATTGAGCGCAGATCCTGATCAGATGTACGCCAGTGAACCGGAAACCTATCTAATAAATTTCCTGGCAAATTTTTAAAATGACGCTTTATGTCTTCTGGCGTACATCGGCATTGACTATAACCATAAAAACCACAAGGACAAGGATTAGCAGTGGCTAAACAGGTAAAACGATTATTTTGACGATTGTGATCTATTAAATAGCTCAGTAGTTCCAAAAAATCTTTTTTGAAAGTGATAATTTCGTCTAAAAATAGTAGTCCTTGATTTGCTCTATCAAGCCAGGAAGCTGAGACAGAATTCTTGGATTGTCTCAATATTAAATCTTTTTGTCTTGGTCTTAGGGATATTAAATATGGCCTAAGATTAGAAATACTCTCTGGCTGTAAATTTTTTGCCCGAAACCAACGTTCAATTAATAATAGTTCTGGTTTTAAATACTCAATTACGGTTTGTGAGAAGCTCTTGCCAACACCAGGAGAACCAAAAAGTAAGCAATGGTGTCCACCAACCAAAATTAACTCAATAGTTTTTAACAAGCTGGCTGAAAACCATTTCGGCAGATTTTCTAGTTGATCTAGTTTATTTTCTGACTCACCTATTTCATTGACACTATTATTTTTTAAAAAGCTTGCAGATGCAGATTCTACTGAACCACCGGTTGATAGGGTAATTACGGATTTTAAATCGGCTGCTTCGTGTACTTTTTTCAACCAACTAAACTCTTTTTCCAAGCTGGATTTTTCACGCCCCAGACAAGACGACCACACATAATCCACTTTTTGAGCAGCGGATTCTAATAGACCAAATTGTCCATTTACCGGTAAAATTTGGCCATTAAGTGACAGCTCACCAACAGCAGCTAGATTTGTATGGGGAATTAAGTTGTGAACTTGTAATAAGCTAATAGCTAAGGCTAAATCAAGAGATGAACCTTTTTTTGGCACATTAACGGGTTGAAGATTAATAGTTACTTTTGCTCTAGGCAAAACAACACCAGATTGTTTAAAGGCAGAAAGGATTCTTTCTTTACTTTCTTTGACCTCCGATCTTGGGAGACCAATAATTGCGATTCTGGGTAAAGAGGTAGTTGTTTTAGCGGTTTCAATAACAATTTTTTGAAACTTACCATCAGCTTTAACTGCTGATACCACTCTAGAAATCATTCCCCAATTTAAACAATAAAAAATAACACAAAACTTACAATCCCACAGTAAATTGCAAACGGCCAAAGTGTTTTTTTCTTTAGCAACATCTCAAGCAACTTCAAGGCTACCAAACCAGTGACCGCACTCGACAGTAATCCCAACCCCATTATCCAAATTGAATAAGGAAGATAAACCAAATTAACAGAATAATGCCAGATATCAAAAACAACCGCTCCCATAACAGCGGGAATACTTAATAAGAAAGAAAACATAAAAGCTTGACTGGGTTGCAAACCAACGATTAATCCGGCACTAATTGTGCTGCCTGATCGAGAAATTCCAGGCAGAACCGCTAAAACTTGAAAAAGTCCAATCATCAAAGCCTGAACTGGTTTGGGATATTTTATTGATCGATTAGGGAAAAACTTCTTTAGAAATTTAATTAGCTTGGCATCGTCTTTTTCTCCAATAAGCACATAGTGGCTAAATAGCAATAAAATGGCTGTTATGGCGTAGGTTAACCAGAGAATACTAAGGTCGTTTCTAATTAAATTAACAGTAGAACTAAGCAATAAGCCGCCAACAACTATGGGTAGGGTGGCAATAGTTAGTCGCCAAACTGCTGATTTATTAAGCTTGGTAATTACCTCAAAAAAATAAATAAATACTGCCAAAATAGTTCCCAGATGCAACCAGATTTCAAAACTTAGCGGAACGTTTGGAATCCCAAGAATATTTTCAAACAGTAGTAAATGGCCAGAGCTAGAAATCGGCAAAAATTCAGTTGCACCTTGAACCAAACCTAAAATAATTGCTTCCCACCACAACACATTTATCCTTAAAATCAGTTAATCTGAAATTATTTTGAGGTTTTCTGGTTATTTTGTTTTTTTCTGGCCTGCTGCTCATCAGCCACCAAGGAATGAAGTGACTCAGCGACTAAATCTTTTGCCCCCAAACCAATTGCTAAACCTACAGCCAGGGCCAATGCCAAAACTAAGCCAGAAAAGAGAATCATAATAAATTCACTAGCAATTCCTAGCTCAGATAAAGAAATAAGCAAAAACAAGATTAGAGTGGCTGAACTAGCAGCCGTACCCATTAGAATTGCTCTAGCAGGTGCCATCTTGCGCAGTTGTTGTTTAACCACTCTTTCAACGACACTGGATAAAATAATACCCAGCACAAACACAATTAGGGCAGAAGCCAATTTGGGCAAATACCGCAACAAAACACCAACAATACTAGATAGAAAAGTCAAACCAAGAATTTCACTCGACCAAGCAAGAAACACAAAAACAATTGTGAAGTAAACCAAGGTAGAAAGAATCCCTGAACCTCTAAGAGAAACGGCTGGTTCTAAAACAGTCCCCAAGGGAGAGTCCTTAAGTTGACTCTGCGAAAATAGGGCAGAAACACTCTTTCTGACTGTTTTGGTAATTGAGTTGGCTAACCACAGACCAAAAAGCAAAATTAGTAGGCTAATCACCAATCGCCAAAAACCACTAGTTAAATACCATCCGGAAACAAAGATTTCACTGTTTAACATATAGCATCATTATACTGATTTTTTCCAAATCACCAAAGCTGGATTTACTAATTCATTTTAGTTGGAGAGAAAATAGAAATAGCGATGCCGAATAAGCCAGATTCTGTCAAGGACATTCATTTATCTAGGCCCACATCTTGATCACCTCGGTGTCACCACCAATAGGGAACGCTTCCAATAAGGTGAAGTTCGGTGGTTGCAGCGAGGAGGATTGCCCCCAAACCAACCAAAATAGGTTAGTCTAGTCCGCTTGGCGTTTCACCCGACGCTACTCGGTTCGTCACTGTGGCTCTAACTGTCTTCCTAAAAGGAAGCCCTGTCTTTCAACAGGCACCCTGCGTTCTGCTGTCCGGACTTTCCTCACCTGGATAATCCAGGCGCGAATGTCTTCGGCATCGCTAACAATATTATACCAAATAATAAAAAAATGTTTATAATTGGGAATATTTTACTTTTTTAAAAGATCAGAATAATCCGAAAATGGCCCTCTATTTGGCCACAATTCGCGACTAATTGTCCTTACCGTAATATAAAAAGGCACCGATAACAGAGCGCCTATCACTCCAGAAATCTGAAAGCCCATTAAGATCAACATAATAGTTGTTAAAGGTCTGACATCAACCACGCCTTTCATAATTAATGGCACAATTAAGTTATTCTCAAACTGCTGAACAAATATGTAAAACGCCAGCACTACAAGTGACATAAAAGGGTTGACCAGGAAAAAAGCAATAATTATAGAAGGGATAGCGGCGATGGTTGGTCCAAGATTGGGAATAATTTCCAAGAAAGCGGCAATAATCGCCAGTGGCAGCGCATAAGGAATTCCTAATAAAACCAAACCGACATAAGTGATTACTCCAATCATAACCATTAGCATCAATTGTCCCGTAACCCAGCTACCTAAGCGAACTTGAACTTTTTCCATTATCTGCAAGGCTCGTTTGGCTTGAGATTCTCTATCTCCTGGGAGCATCCAGGCTATTGTTAGAGAAAACTGATTTAGGTGAAGCAAGAGATAAAAAGTGGCAATTAACAAAGTAATTAACACAAAAACTGCTGAAAAAGTTGAGAAAAGTAAATTTGTTAACAGCACCACCGACCCCTGAAGCTGACCAAAGATTGTCTGATATTGTTTAACGTAATGGTCTAGGGAAACAGCAAGAGCAGAAAAATCAATTTCGGTGGCGCCATTGTACGCAAAGCTAAAATCAGAAATACCTAGAAGTTTAGAAAAGGCAGAAAGCAATTGAATAGTTTGTTTTACCAGTGGTGGGATTGTAAATGCCACCAATAAAACCAACAAGCCTATAAATATCAAGTAAATAAATAAAATTGCCAAAGCTCGCGGCAATTTTATCTTCTCTAATTTCACCACAGCGGGATTAAAAGCCGAGGCCAAAATAAAGGACATAAAGAATAAAAGCACCAACGATCTTAAATAATAAACCGCACCTATAAATAAGCTAAGACCAAGAATAAGAAAAAAACCGGTTATAATCTTACGAGTAAGTGCTCTGTCCATAAAACAATAACAGTATACGATATGTTGCAGCTAGATGTTATAACCATTTTTCCTGATTTTTTTAAGCAACCATTAGAAACTAGTGTTGTTGGCAAAGCCATAGCAGCTAATAAAGTAAAAGTGGCGATTCATAACTTGCGTGATTATGGGATCGGTAAACATCAGTTAACCGATGATCGTCCCTATGGTGGAGGACCAGGAATGGTTATGATGGTGGAACCAATTCATCAACAACTTCAAGCTTTAGGTTATAAAAGGGGCACACCAAAAGAATTAATCGTATTAACCTCTGCCAAGGGACAGCTCTATAGCCAACAAGTTGCCCGAGAATGGTCTCAATTAAAGAGAATTGCTATTATTTGTGGCCATTATGAGGGTGTCGATGAAAGAGTGGTGGAGCATTTAATTGATCGCGAGATTAGAGTTGGAGACTATGTTTTAACCGGAGGAGAACCTGCCAGTTTAGTCATCATTGATTCTTTAACCAGGTTACAGCCAGATGTACTGGGAAACCAACAGAGTTTGGTCGCCGAATCTCACGATAAGCCAGGATTTTTTGGGCCACCACAATATACCAGACCAGAAAATTACCAAGGGTGGAACGTACCCAAAGTACTTTTGACTGGAGACCATCAAAAAGTGGCCAAATTTCGTCAAAAACAAACAGAAAAAAAATAATTAGCGCTGATTTAATGCGCGTTGAGCAGCGTCTTCAAGATCGATACCAAAATCAACCGGTGGAAAAGAAATTGAGGCGTCAAAAGGGTCAGATTTTTCAATATCTTTTTGTAAAACGTAGAGTTGACGCTGTATTGGTGACATGCTGGTAGAGGATGACTCTGTTGATAAATCATCGGTTGGAATAATTGGCTCCGATTTGCCTGATAACCAAACAATTAGTACCGAAACAACTACCAGAAAAGCCATTAAGAAAGTTAAAACAATTAAAGCTAGATACTTTTTTTTGGTTGGAGTAGATTCTGCCGTAGGTTCTGGCAATGGTTGCTTTTCTACCACTGCTTCTTCGGCAAATTTAGTCTGATCAAAAAAATTATCTTGGTTCATAAGGTATTTACAATTTCATCTAGAAAAGCGTGCGCCTGTCGTAACTGCAGGTAACTGTATTCTGCTTTATCTTGGAATGTTTTATAGGCACTTTCGTAATAACCAGCTTCCTGACTATTAGATTGCCAGTGCCTAATTACTTCACTTAAGTTGTTGCGGGCATTCTGAATAAGACCGTCCACTTCTGCCAAACCTTGCTCCTTTTTAGCTCGACTAGAAGCTGTTAAGTTGGCCTCCGTAAGCCAAACCGATACCATTTCCCTTGTTGCCAAAGATTGGTCAATGGCACTTTGCAGTTGGCCGATCTTTATAAGCGCCAAAGCTGAATATGCCACGCGCTTATAATTTCCCTGCTGCAAATTAAGTTGGTTGAAAATATCATTTAGCTGGGCTCTGGACTGGATAGTACCAGCATTTCGATCAGCCGATTCTAAGTCTGAAAGAATTGTTCCTAATTTATTAAGCATTACCACTTTATCTTGCAGCTGAATACCAAGAGTATTTTCCAAGTCTTTTTGTAAATAACTAAAATAAGAGTGCAAGACTTTTGATCGACTTTTAATTAATTCTTGCCCTTGTTTAATAGCCTCGCTCTGAGAAGTGAGAGTAACATTTTTATAATACGTCTCCCTGGCAATCAAGTATTTCCTCTCACTCTCACGATAATCTTCGACATCTTGATAATACTGCTCGATAAGTTGAGCTAACTGGGATTGGATATTAACCTGCTCCCCAAGCTCTGCAGTGGAAGTGGCAACTTCACTAACCGGTCCGACCGCCTCGGCTGAATAAGGATCTGGCTGGGAATCTTGAGATAAAACCAAAGAAGGGAAAGAGACTAAAATTAACAATAGGCTGCTCACGGCCAACATCCAACCAATTACTTTCATTTGCCATTGTTTAATTGATCTGGCCATATTATTAGTTTAACAAATCAGCTCTGCTTGGATAAGGTTCGTTCTCTGGCGAAAACAGTTGCGTCGAAAAGTGACTCAAAGGTTCCGGTATCAAACCAGCGCCCATTTACAAAAGCAACATCAAGCGAACCTTCTTGAAGATATAAATTGTTTAGATCGGTAATTTCATACTCACCTCTGTCTGAAGGCTTTAAAGAGGCAGCTTTATCAATTACGGTGTGGTCATAAATGTACAAACCAGTTACAGAGTAATTTGATTTTGGATTGGTGGGTTTTTCTATGATCGATAATGCTTTTTGATTTTCGTCAAATTCAACTACGCCAAAACGATGTGGATCAGGTACTTGTTTGGCAAAAACTCGTGCTCCTGATTGAAATCCTTGGATATCTTGTGCAAAATCGTCTTCAAAAAGATTATCTCCTAAGATCATTGTCACGTTATCATCGTCAATAAAATTACGACCTATAATAAAAGCCTGCGCTAAACCCTCTGGTTTATCTTGAATTTCATAGGTAAATTTACACCCAAATTCCTTTCCACTTCCAAGTAGATTGAGAAAATCGCCGGCGTTTTCAGGTGCAATAATGATTAATATTTCCTTGATCCCAGCGTTTAATAGGGTTTCTAAAGGATAAAAAATCATTGGCTTGTCGTAAACGGGTAAAAGTTGCTTACTGGTAATCTTGGTTACCGGTCTTAATCTTGTGCCAGCACCGCCGGCTAAAATAATGCCTTTCATATCAGCATAGCCTATCACAAATTATGGAGATTAAAAAACACTTTCTCCCCAAGGAGAGCCACAATTTTGCACCGGTTGTTGAGTTTTGAAGTTGGGTACGGGCATTAAGTGAAAAGTGTCAACTGAACACTGACTCCAGTTTGACCAATCATTACTTGGAGCATCAAGGTTTTTTAACTGTGCTGAAAAGCGCAGGTGGTTAATAGTGTCATTGAGTCCTGCCTGCCAAGCACCTCCAGGTAAACTGTCGATAATATCGCCAGAGCCCGTGGTTAACGATATTGAGGCGGAATCATTTGCCAAACTGAGCGAAGTTGTTACCCAATCCGGATTTTTATTGAGTTGAGTGTTGGCGTTGGCGCGGCGGCCAACAACAAAAAAGGAGTGGGAAGCAATGTAATATTGATCTGGAATAGTGATTGTACCGCCAGCAGCCGCCGCGCCAACTAATTGCAAACCACCCAACTTAATGGTCTGAGGTGTAGTGTTATAAATTTCTAACCACTCATCACTGGCTAGTGATTGGTCGCCTCGATAGCTGCCGGCCCACATAACTTCGGTTAAACGTAAATCGCCAGGAAGCGTAGCTACAGTATGCTCCGGAATTAGTCTTGTCATAAGTCCATCACGCTTCACAAAAATACTTGTGTCAATCGGAACAGCCAATGATGAACCTGTCACTAAGAAGCAGTTTTCTGGATCTTCAGATTGAATAGTGAGATAGTCTTGATTCAGATCTAACTCTGTATGACAGTTAGTACCCAAAACATAATCGCTATAACTCTCGCTCCAAAACCATATTTGTTCTTGATAGTTCGATGGTATTTGGTGGTCAATGACTTGACTCTCATCCCAACTAACAATTCCCCAGTTTTGATTAATGTAGGTCAGAATCGGTTTAACCGAGACGGGTAAATTAGGAATATCACCCTCAGGCGGAACCTGACTTTCCCAACTACCAGTTGCCAATGTTTGAATATTTATGGTGGAGGAGGAGGGAAAATCAGCCGTTACTAATTTGGGGATTTTAAAGCTAAAAATAATTAAGCTGGCAGCTGCTGCCGCAGCTGCCAGGTTCATATTTAACCAGCAAATTTTCAAGCTAACTACTTTCGCCATAATTTACGCAAAAAATTAATGTGCAATAACAAATAAGTAGCGGCCGGAACAAAATACCAAAACGCAAATATATAGGGATTTTTTAACCTTGATTGCCAACTAAAAGTTGCATTTAAAGGAAAAAGGGTAGTTTCAACAGCTAATAAGCGCTCAACAATCACCAGCCCGCTAACAATTACTAAATAAATGAATAGTGCAGTTGATATTGACCAGAAAAACCAGGATTTCATTTTTCTCCTTTCTCTTTAAGATTATCTGTAGGGAACTCCTGAAATTACCAAACTAAGATCGGTGATACTTTTGTTCATCATCTCGTGGCCGATAGGGTCGCCTTCTACCAGTGGTCCATCACCATCTGGATCGGTGGGGTAGTAATCTAAGAAGCCATAATAAATATGATACTTTCGAGGTTGATCGGCATAGAGTAGTGGACTCGGTGGCTCAATTGGCTCATTTTTCATTTCTGCCAAACTGTGCCACTCCCCCATTACATCATCGGTAGTATCTAAAAACCTTACCCTAACTAAATCCTTTAGTTCGTCCCAATCGCCAACTCCACCTTCAAACTGCATAGCAATATTTACCGTACCAATGCCATCTGGTGAGGTATTTTTAACCCAAAATTGTTCCTCAAAAGGCTCCATTTCAGGTCGTAGATTGATGGCTCCACTTAAATGAGCCGTGGGACCATATTGGGGACTAGCTTCTTGCCTGGCAACAGAAATCTCATAACTTCGGGTTTTAAGCTGCATACCGGTAAATCTTGCTTGTGGTAAAAATACTGCTAGAGCGGTTGTAACTGTTAGACCAGACACCAATAGTAATGAGCCCAAGCTGAAAAAATATCGCTTCACAAATCTCCTTTCACTTAAATATTTATTGAGCCAAGCGTGACAGATAAATCTGACAAATTTCTAACAACTAAGTTATAATAGTCGTCTGGAATCCAGATGGCCCCATCGTCTAGCGGTCTAGGACATCGCCCTCTCACGGCGAAAACCCGGGTTCGAGTCCCGGTGGGGTCACCAAGTCAAACACTTTCACAAAACAGATATCACTACGTAATAGCACAACTACACAGTCTCCTTGATAATCTCTTTCATTTTTTGAATAAACGCTTTATTTGTTTGCACGTCTCTCACGCTCACTCGAAAAAATGAGTCCTCATAACCATCGAAATTTGAACCCAAAACAACAGATACACCTTTTTTACCTAATTTTTTAACAAACTGTTTGGCTGATAAAAATAATGGTAATTTTACAAACAAATTGTTTGCTTCACTCGAGAACACAAAAAAACCTAAATCTAATAGTTGTTGCTTCAAAAATACTCTCTGCTCAGTAGTAATTCTCCTTGTTCTTTGTATAAAATCTTCGTCTTCTAGCGCAACGCAAGCTAACTGCTCACTAATACCACTGATTTGAAAAATTGGCGTTTCCTCTTCCATTTTTTGAATTATTAGATTATTTGCCACCGCAAATCCAATTCGAAGAGTAGCCAAGCCAAAACCTTTCGATAATGTTCTCAACACAATTAAATTTTCTAGATCGGCAACTTGAGAAATTACTGACTCCCCTCCAAATTCTATGTTTGCTTCGTCAACCACAACCAGCACATCTGAAGGCACTTGTTCTATAAATTCAATGATTTCATTTTTTGACAATATTGACCCTGTTGGATTATTTGGATTGCACAAAAAAATCATCCTAGTCTGCTTAGAAATATTCTCAATAATTTTAGGTAAATCAATCCCTAAATCACTAGTCATTTTTACTGCAACCACATCAGCATTGGACAATTTAGAACAGACTGCAAACATAGGAAATGTTAATTCAGGAACAATTACTTCACTGTCATCCTGACAAAAGATCTTTGGTAAATCGTTAATAATCGACTCAGATCCATTAGCTACAAAAAAGCTATTTTCGCTGATCGAAAATTTTTTAGATAATTTTTTCCGTAATTGCCTGCCGTTTGGTGAGGGGTAATTGTTGAAATCAACTGCTAACCGTTTCAGAGCATCAGAAACCATAGGAGAACATCCGAGGGGGTTCTCACTTAGTGATAAATCGATTGGGCGCTTTTCAGTGAGAGCATACATTGCCTGCATCGCCCTTGGTTGGGTAATTTTTTTATTACTCATATTTTCCTTTCCATGCACAAAAAAACCTCCGTTCGGGAGGTTTGTTATATTGTGCTAAATTGTTATGAAACTATTGCACCAAAAACACACACCTCCCATTTGGGGCGTAATACCAGGCTTGATGGTGTGTATTATTTGATAACAACATTAGCAGCATTATATCTCGGAAAAGAATTTTTGTCTGTATCTGTATTTAGTTATATACACTTTAAAAACCTAATAAAATTATGAATATTACTCTAAACAAAAATAAAAATATAATGTGTGCTGAGATTCCCAAAAACATAGCTCACCAATCTAAAACCTTCCAACAACTTTATTCTTAGCAACACCAACAACTTGCTATCAAGCGAAAAATTTGCCACTATTAATCAGTAGCAAAAAATTTTAGCTATTCTAGATATTTAAATATTATTGAGAGGAAAAATTTTGAGCCAATTTAACCAACAAAAATTTAATCAGTTTATTCTTGAGCAAGAAATTTTGGGATTTTTTCCAAAACCTATAAAATTAGTGTCTGGTAGAACTTCAAGTTGGTATGTTAACTGGCGCAATGTGTCTAATGATGTTTATTTAATTGATCAACTATCCGATTTTGTCTTGTCTTATGTGCAGCAGCAGTCAATCGAGATTGATTGCTTTTACGGCACTCCGGATGGAGCAACCAAGCTGGCCGTGCTTTGCCAGTATAAATTTGCTAAATCTCAACCAGATTTCAAGTCTAATCAATACACCTTGACCATGGGCAGAAAAACACCCAAAGACCACGGCGAACCCAAGGATCGGTTTTTTGTCGGAGCGCCGCAGGGAAGAGTAGTAGTGTTAGAAGATGTAACTACTACCGGCGGTTCTTTGCTCAAAGCCGTTCAGTCTTTGCTCGACTTAAATATTCAAGTTTCGGCAGCTATTGCCTTAACCAATCGTAACGAAAATATGGATAATGGTCAGCACGTTAGTGATGTCCTGGCCGACCTTGGTGTCAAATACTACAGTCTCAGTCAAGGGCTAGACTTGTTGCCGGTTGTCTTTAAACGAAAAAGTCCAGGTAAAAAAATTAAACAGTCCATCATTGATGAATTTAATAAGTACGGCCAACAACCAATAAAATTATGATCATCGAGCATAAACTGGAAGAAAGAATTAGAAAGAAAAAAACCTTTCTCTGTGTTGGTTTAGATAGCGATATATCAAAAATACCGACACAGTTTTTAAATAAATCTAACCCTCAATTTGAATTTAACCGCTGGATTATTGACCAAACCAATGAGTTTGTTTGCGCCTATAAACCAAACCTAGCTTTTTACGAAGCTCAGGGGGAACTAGGTTGGCGGGCACTGCAGTTAACCCAGGAATATTTAAGCACTAATTATCCTGACATTGTGACCATTGCCGATGCTAAAAGAGGCGATATCGGCTCAACAAATCAAGGTTACGTTGAAGCAATTTTTGATAATCTTGGTTTTGATGCTATTACTTTGCACCCATATCTGGGGCAAGAAGCTTTACAGCCGTTTTTAGAACGATCAGACAAAGTAAGTATTATTCTTGTTAAAACCTCCAATCCTGGTAGTGGCGAATTTCAGGATCAATTGGTTGTTGATAGCGGTGGAACCAAGCCTTTATGGTCGGTGGTAGCCAAACAAGTGGTTAATGGTTGGAATAAAAATAAGAATTGCTGGTTGGTGGCCGGAGCTACTTATCCAAAGATTTTAAAACAAATTCGCTCTCAGATAGGTGATATGCCTTTGCTAGTTCCAGGCATTGGAGCTCAAGGAGGGGATTTAGAGTCTGTTTTAAAAGTTGCCAAAAACTCTAGAGGCTTGGGAGTAGTAATTAATTCTTCAAGAGGAATTATTTTTGCGGCAAATCCTAAGCGAGAGGCAATCAAATTACAATCTTTAATCTCGGCCAATTTAAGGTCTTGAGCACCCTGAGGAAATCGGTGGGAATCCAATCTAGGCAGTCTTAAAAATAGATTAAACTAATACTTATGACTTTTCATTATTTACTCAGAAAATATAAATTAATCGACGATTATTTTGCTGAACATTTTCCCCAGTTGGAAAAACAAAGCGCCAAGGAATATAGAGTTTTAGCCAGGCTTAGCAAAATAACGGAGGAATTAGGAGAACTAACCAGTGCCATTCATGGAGATCTTAATCTACACCGAGAGGGCAAGCAAAAAAAACACCAACACAGTGAAGTTATTAAGGAATGGGCCGACGTTTTTAATACCGTGATATTATTAGGCATCGTTTTAAAAATAGATATTCCGAATGCTATCGATTCCAGATTAGAAGAAATAATGGACCGGTATAACTTAAAAAATCAGAATACTGCCGAAAAGAATATTGGCGAAAGTAAATAATTTAAGTGAATAATTTATAGAGTTAGAACCCAAGCTAAGTTGATTTCATTGGCTCAGATTAATTTTCTAAATAAAAAGTTACCGGCCCATCGTTGATTAATTCAACTTGCATATGAGCGCCAAATTGACCGGTTTGAACCTTTAATTGGTGAGTTCTGATTGCTTTAATAAACTCTTGATAAAGTTTGTTAGCCAGTTCAGGGCTGGCAGCTTGCTGCCAGCCAGGTCTTCTGCCAGATAAATCGCCATATAAGGTGAACTGGGGAATTATTAAAACTTCGCCCCCCACCTGCTTGATATCCAGATTCATTTTGTCAGACTTGTCAGCAAAAATTCTTAAATGACTAATTTTATCTGCCATTTGTTGGACCGTTTGGATCGAATCAGTAGGTGAGAAGCCAACCAACAACACTAAACCAGAATTAATCTGACCAATGTCTTGATCTTTAACCCTAACATTCGCCTGGGTTACTCTTTGAATCACAATCCGCATAGAATTTTATCTTACCAATTTTTATTCAGGGATGAAGGAGGGGGGTTTAAATTTAATTAAGAGAAGGCGCGATACTTTTTTTGCAAAAAAAGTATCGCGCCTTCAGCATACAGCCTTGACATTTCTCTCACCAAGCAATAAATTCGAGATACCTAATATGTATCATCACATTTTTGCTTTACATTCCAAAGTTCTCAGGGCAATGTCACATCCTAAGCGACTGGAAATTATTCACTTATTAAGAAATCAAAAGCTTTGTGTAAGTGATATTCAGGAAATGTTGGGACTACCTCAAGCAAATCTAAGCCAGCACCTGCAAATTCTCAAAGAAGCTAATATTCTTAAAACTAAAAAGCAGGGTAAAAACGTTTACTATCGGCTATCCCATATTAATTTCGTTAAAGCGAGCGATTTAATTCGAGAAGTGTTGGTTGAACAAGCTCAAGATTTGAAGGATCAAAAACTAGTAGATGAACTGACCTTAAAAATGACGGATTTGGTACCGCTAGTTCATGACCCTGTTTGTCATATGAGATTGTCACCCAAAACTGCTAGTGTTGGTATTAAGTATCAAGGCGAGTCCTACTATTTCTGCGCTACCGGCTGCTATGAAAAATTCATTAAAAATCCGGCCAAATATATTAGTTCAGTTAACAAAAAATAGAGTAGAGCGGGCGGGCTTACCGACTGGCGCGGCCGCCGAGAGCCGCTACTCGTCTCTTGGTCGCCTTAGAAGCAGCTTGCAAGCCACGCAAGCGATGGGGAGCTTTTCCGCCGGCGGCCGCTACCCGCTTGCGAGTTGCCTTAGAAGCTGAGGCCAAACCCCTCTTGCCCTTTGCTGATTTACCTACTGCCATACTAACCTCCTCTAGCTAAATAATTACTTTTAGCTATTACCTTGACTCTGTATAATCTAGTCAAAGTGTTAAGTTATCAACAAAAAATAGTAAGAAAATAGTAATAGATATAAACTAGCTAAAAAATTCAGCGAGTTTTTGGCGTTTGCTCTTCTCCTGCAATACCATTTGGTTTTGTGCCAGTAATTCTAAAGGCAATGCCATCTTTACGAAATTCTTCATGAGGAGTGTTTCTGCTAGATTCACTACCATCAAGACAATAAAAATCATCAGCCACTAAGTTTCTAAGTTCTATTTCTTGATTAGGAGAAATAGGCACACCATCAGTTCGTCGAATAACCACCCAATAATTTCCTGATTTATGAGGAATTGGATTAATATCAACTTCAAGACCTACAAAGCCTCTTTGTCTTAGAATTTCCTCAATTGTATCGGCATACAGCAAGGATAAAGTTTCGTAATCAGGTGGGAGTGAACTTTCAATTTCTGCATCATAATCTTTATACAGAAAATCATTATCGTCCTGGACAGAATAATCTACCAAGATTGCAGCTCCATCATTCTTACCATTTCTTCTTGCTTTGCTGTCATCACCTTTGAACTCTTTTTTTCTACCCACTCGCGACCTCCTTTGTTCTGTACAGTTCTATAGATAATAGTAGAAGCTGTCTAGACGAAAAATATCCGAATAATTATTTTATTAGTTTAAATCAGACAAAATGACACAGTTAATAAAACAATTATTAACACTTTCTCTATTTATAACCTTAATTTGTTCTTGCCAGATTGAGTAAGATCGGTTGTAATGTCCAGATATAGACCGATAAAAATAGTAAAACACCAATTATCCAAGCCGTTTTAAAACAGAGCCTAAAACAAAGAAAGGGAAATGTGTCTAAAACCAAAGCAGCTAAAACCGCGATCGGTGCTAAAGCCAAAACGCGAAAACAGTTAGTTGTAACTTCACAACCAACTTCTCTTGACCAGGCTTTTTCTCAAGTTAATGATGAGCTTTTGAAAATGTTTTTAAAAAAACACAAGGATTACGGTAAGGGCAATATTTTAGCCGTCGGAGAAATCGGCATTGTCCTGAGAATAACAGAGAAAATCGAAAGGCTAAAAAACTTATTGTTGAAAGGTGATGCGCCAACCAATGAATCAATTGAGGAAACCTTCATCGACATAGCCGTATACGCTAATCTGGCTATTTTACTCAGAAGAGGCTGGTTTGAAAAACTAGAAATCAACCCCGAAGTTTTAGATAAAATTTAAATTCTTTCGACAAATTAGAAATCAATCTTCAAATGAGTCAACTCAATTATTCACCAGACGGCAAATATTTAGAGCGTTATGCCGATATACTAATCAACTTTGCTTTAAATCAAGGATCAGGTTTAAAGCCAGATGAGGTTGTGTTAATTAAAGTACCTGATGTAGCCAAACCGTTAGCCTGGCATCTGCAAAAAAAGATTTTGGAGGCCGGTGGCTACCCGATTTTACGCTTAATACCAACTGGAGGTTTTGACCGAGCTTTTTTTGAACAAGCTAACAATAATCAACTAAATTTCTTTCCCAAAAAATATCTTAAAGCCGAAGCAGACTTAATTAATCACCAAATCTCGATTATCGCTGATGTTGATCCATATGAGCTTCAGTCGGTCGAGCCTCAAAAAATTATGCAAAGAAGCCAAACTGTCAAACCATATCGGGATTGGCTAACCAAAAAAGAACTGCAAAAGAAATTTTCCTGGACAATTGCTCTTTGGGGGACTCCGGCTAAAGCAAACATTGTCGATCTGTCACTGCCAGATTATTGGCGGCAAATTATTAAGGCGTGTTGGCTGGATAATGATGAACCTGTAATCAAGTGGCAAGAAATCAAAAATCAACAAAAAGCACTAAAAAAGTGTCTAAATGACTTAGAGATAGAGGATATTCATCTAGAAAGTGATGATGCCGACTTAAAAATTAAGATTGGCGCTAATCGGCAGTGGCTTGGTGGTGATGGAAATAATATTCCGAGTTTTGAGGTTTTCACCTCGCCAGATTGGCGATTAACATCAGGTTGGATAAAGTTTAACCAACCTCTTTATAGACAAGGTAATGTAGTTAAAAACATTGCTTTAACGTTTAAAAAGGGTCGAGTGGTTAAGTTCTCAGCCACAAAAGGAAAACAGTTCTTAGAGCAAATGCTGCAAGTACCAAACGGGGATAAGCTTGGTGAATTCTCGTTAACAGACGCTCGAATGTCACGAATCACTCATACCATGGCTGAAATTTTGTATGATGAAAATATCACCAACAACACCCATGTAGCTTTAGGAACCGCTTTTAAAGAGTGTTACCGAGGCGATAAAACGAAATTAACCAACCAGGATTGGAAAAAACTAGGCTTTAATGACTCGGCTGTGCACACCGACTTAATCAGTACTGCCAACCGCAAGGTTACGGCTACCTTGGCTAACGGTCAAGAAAAAGTAATCTATGAAAACGGTCGGTTTACCATCTGGAACCCTTGATATTAGACTTTTAATTTTTGGCCAGAGTCTGGTATGAACGGCTCGACCTCTGAAATCTAGCAAGTTGTCACTTCGCTAGCAGCGTGCTAAATTGAATCTAATGGTTAACAACCAATGTTTTAACCCTGGCTCCACAAGTAAGTGGTGAGTCGGGGTTTTTGAAAGGAGATAGTAATGCAAGTTTTGGTTCGAGCTAAAAACTTTATCATTACCAAAGCAATACAAGCTTTTTCAGAACAACAAGCTGGAAAATTAACTAAAAAATTTAAGCGGATTATCCGGGTTGAGACATTTCTCGAAACCACTAGAAGCAGAGCTAAAGCAACGGTTAAAGCCGTGATTCCAGGTAAAAACATCGTGGTGGAAAAAGAGGGTGATAACGTTTACCAAGCAATACAGGCCTCCTTTAACAAAATAGCCAGGGCTTTACGTAAAAAAGGTGAGCGAACCAAAAGTCATAAAAAATAATCATCACGGGTTATACTACGCCTACAATGGCTAGACTAAGTTTTTCCAGAGTCAGCTTGGCGATCGTCAGCGGCGTGATTATGTTTTGTCTGGGTTATTTTCTTCGTGGCGTGATTTTGGAGAGCGAACTTAATGTTCAACTAATTTCACCCTTACCTGATCAGCAAAATCAAGCAAAAGAAAATATTTATGAAGTTTATAGCTTTCCCAATCTAGAAAAAACAGTTTTTTCACCGCAACCACTTACCGTTGTCGATCAATTGGACTCAACTCCGCAATACACCTCGTTTTTAGTTGCCTGGCAAGTACCTGACTTAAAACAAGGAATAAATAAAAAAGTTAGCGGCCAGCTCAACATTCCCAATGGTTCAGGACCTTTCCCTGTTATTGTAATGTTGCGAGGCTATGCTGAAAGAGAGCAGTACCAAACTGGACTAGGAACAAGAAACGCGGCGGCGGCTCTAGCCCAACAAGGTTTTATCACCATTGCCCCAGATTTTTTGGGATATGGCCAAAGTGATCCGGAAGATGAGGATATCTTACTGGCCAGGTTTAGTCGACCAGTCACGGTACTGCAATTATTAGCCAACCTAACTCAACCGACCATCACTGTGTCTGGAATGGCCTCTCTCGATCAGGAATTTACTGATTACTTAACCCAAAGATTATTCGATAACGAAAAAATTGGCTTGTGGGGTCATAGTAATGGCGGGCAGATTGCTCTATCTGTTCTGGAAATCACTGGCCAGAATATACCAACTACTTTGTGGGCACCGGTTTCTAAACCTTTCCCCTACTCAGTTTTGTACTACACCGATGAGTCTGACGACGGCGGCCAATACATCCGTCGTGCATTATCCGAGTTTGAAAATGGTTTAAACAACAATGTTGAAGATTATTCAATCCTGACAAAACCAACAAGAATTATTGCCCCGATTCAAATCCACCAGGGCGGAGAAGACGATGCCGTTCCTCTATATTGGTCAGAACAACTAGCCGAAATTTTGAATGAAGCCGAAGTTGAGGTTACTCTATATCGTTATCCTGCAGCGGATCACAATTTAGTACCCAACTGGGAACAAGTTGTACAAAGAGATATTCAGTTTTTTAATCGGGAGCTCAAGAATCAATAACTAGCTTAATAAATACTAAAAGAACCACCAGATAAGCAGTAATAAAACCATGATACCGATAGCCACAAGACTGGTTTTAATCAGATCATTTTTCATATCTAGCACAAATTGATGATCACCAATTTGCTTTAATTTGGTAGGTGATTTTTTTTCAGTTTTCAGAGTAGTTTGTTCACTACTATTTGGCTGTTTTTTCGCATGAGCTGATGCTTTGTCCTGACTAAGCCACTGATAAGTTAGCTCACGGCGCTGCTGAGCTTTAATTTTTTGCTGACGAGTCCGTCTTATACCCATATTTACCTATCCTATTATTTATTACTTTACCAGTCTGTCGTCAATCAGTATGATAGAAGTCTTGAGTCTAAAATTAAACTCTCAGTCGATATCAATCGCAATTATTGAAAGGAAAAACTATGCAGTGGAAAAACTTAACTAAAAAGTCTGTTGGCTTAACTGCATTAGTGGTTTATTTATTGTCTGCTGGTATTTCTTACGCTGTTTTTACCAGTGTTTTGCCAGAATCGGTCGGCCCAAATCGATTTGCTGGTTTAATTTCTCCTTTGGCTCCAGGTGCTCAAGAAGGCAAGGTACAGGTTGACGCCAATGCCCCTAAAACCGAAGCCTGCCCCTTAAACGGCAAGTTTTTTACTGTGGCTGAAAGGCAAGCTTGGGAAGAAAGAACCCCACTGGCAGTCATGATTGAAAACCACGTAGATGCACGCCCCCAATCTGGTCTAACCGATTCTGATGTTGTTTTCGAGGCAGTGGCCGAAGGTGGAATTACTCGTTTTATGGCAATGGTTTACTGTGACGCTCAGGCTGAAGACGTTATCTTGGCTCCAATTAGATCCGCCAGGACATACTTTATTGATTGGGCTTCAAGTTACCAAAAACCACTGTATGTCCATGTTGGTGGAGCCAATATCCCTGGTCCTAGTGATGCTTTAGGTCAATTAAATGATTATGGCTGGACCAATACCAACGATCTTAATCAATTTTCCATCGGTTTTCCGACATTTGCTCGCAACTACAATCGAATTGAGCTAACCAATGGTCAACAATTAGCCACGGAACACACTATGGAAACTTCCTCGGAAAGACTTTGGAAATATGCCAAAGAAAACCGCCAGATAACCGCCTGGCAAGGCAAGGATGATTTCACACCTTGGCAATTTGTTGATGATGCGCCGGAGTCAGAGCGCGGTGAAGCCGGTGCCATTACCTACAATTTCTGGAGTGGCTATGATGACTTTGCTGTCCAGTGGAGTTATAACCCTCAGGAGAACACTTACGCCAGAATTAATGGCGGCCAACCACATACCGATTTAAATAATGGTGAACAAATTAAAGCAAAGAATGTAGTCATTTTATTCTCACCTGAAAAAGGACCGATCAATGAAAACAAACACTTGTTATATGAAACCACCGGCACTGGTGAAGCTTTAATTTTCCAGAACGGCCAGGTTGTTGAAGCCAAGTGGAGTAAGCCTACACGCACTACTGCTTTAACCTTTTCAGTTGGCGGTAAACCGGTCGAGTTTGTTCGCGGGCAAATCTGGATCTCGGTAATGGATCCCAGTAGTGAAGTAAGTTACTAAGTAAGACTAATTTAGTGCCATTTTTTATTGCTGGTTTGGTTCCTGGTTGGGGTTAACCTGCTAGTAATGATTTATCAATGCTAATTACTGCTGACAATAAATTTGTGTTGTTATAGGTAAAATTACTTTGATATTAACCGATCTATTAAAAAGATAGTTGATAAGATATACTGACTTGAGTAAAAACATACCTCAATTGCGGCACTGATTTATGGCCAAACTAACAGATTTTATGATCAGCAAAGTTCGAGTTAAGATGCTGGAGCTTTTTTTCAAAAATCCGGGTGAATTATATTACGTTAGACAAATCACCAGATTGATCGATGAGGAAATCAATGCTGTACGGCGCGAGCTTGATCGTATGAACCAAACCGGCATTTTAAGTAGTGAAAAACGAGGCAATCGCCTTTATTACTATTTAAATAAAAAGTATGATTTTTATTCAGAATTACTTCGCTTGGTGGCTAAATCCTCAGGTTTGGGTAAGGCAATTAAAAAGAAGAGAAAAGATATCGGTAACCCAAAATTTGTAATGTTTTCAAGTAAATTTGCCCAAAGACGACTTCGGGGCCGAGATGAAGTAGATATTTTATTGGTTGGCAATATCAAGCTTCAACAGTTGGAACCACTAGTTAAGGCAGAGGAGAAAATTAGAGGACACGAAATAAACTTTACGGTGATGACAATCGAAGAGTATGATTTTCGTAAGGCCAGGCGAGATCCTTTTGTTAATGAAATACTTAGTGGCGGTCGCATTATGATCATTGGTGATGAAGATGCCCTCGTAGAAAAAAAGCCAGAGGTTTAAGAGGTTGAAAATGTCCATAATGAAAGGGTGGCGTCGCCTAGTTAGTTGGTTAAAATTTAAATTATCTTATTCTCTAAGACACCCCGTTTTTAATAAATTTGTTGTTAGTACTTTCTTTATCATCCTGGCAACTTGGTTTGCTTTGCCAAATACACTCACTATACCGGTTCAGGCTGTAGGAAAAGCACTTACCAGTCCCTTTAGTTTAGAAGTTACTAACCAACTACCAACCAAATTGACTTTGTACAAGGTTACTTTTGATTTGAACTCCTATGGTATCCCTCTGACCAACAACCTTGAGTTAAAAAAAGGTCTTGATATTGTGGGCGGGACACAAGTTACCTTAGCCGCCGATATGACCAGTATTCCTGAAGATCAGCGGGTCACGGCTTTAGAGTCAGCAAAAGAAATTTTACGGCGCCGTATTGATCTTTTTGGTATTGCCGAACCTCAGCTCAGAACCGCTGTTTGGCAGGATCAGTATCGCATTTTAATCGAACTGCCTGGATTAGATCAGCCCGAGGCCGCTTTACAATTAATCGGTCAAACTGCACAGCTCCAATTTAGAGAATATCAACCCCAGGCTGAGGAAAATGACGAAGCAACTCCTTCAGCTTTAGCAATTCTCTCTGATTTTCAACCAACAGATTTAACCGGCGAACTGTTGCAACGAGCCGATGTTCAGTTTGACCAAACTACTGGACAGCCGGTAGTAGCTTTACAATTTTCGACCGAAGGTGCTGAAAAATTCGCCGACTTAACAGCTAATAACATCGGACAACCACTAGGAATCTTTTTGGATAATATGCCGCTAACCCTGCCCGTAGTTAATGAGGCTATTTATGGCGGTCAAGCCAGTATTCAAGGAGATTTTCAAATTGAGGAAGCTAAAACATTGGCTGCCCAACTAAATGCGGGAGCATTGCCGGTATCTATCAAGGTTTTACAACAAAATACTATCGGGCCTTCACTTGGACAGGAATCTTTAGATTTAAGTCTCAGGGCAGGAATTATTGGCCTGGCTTTTGTGGCCATCTTTATGATTACCATTTATGGTTGGATGGGTGTGGCGGCCGTAATTGGGTTGATAGCCTACGGAATTTTAACTATCACCATTTATAAATTGCTACCGGTTACGGTAACTCTTCCAGGAATTGCTGGCCTAATGTTATCTATTGGTATGGCTGTAGATGCCAATATTTTATCTTTTGAAAGAATTAAAGACGAGCTGCGCCACGGTCAAAATAAATCAATTGCATTAAAACGTGGGTACGAACAATCTTGGACAGCGATTAAAGATGCCAACCTGGCCACTTTGGCAATTTGCTTTATTTTATTTAATCCTCTAAATTGGGGCTGGCTGAATACAAGTGGACCTATCAGGGGCTTTGCTTTAACCCTAGCGGTCGGAGTAATTTTAAGCTTATTCACCGGCGTTTTTTATTCCAGACTCCTATTACAATTATTTTGGCAAAAAACACAAGCAGCTTCGAAATCGAAGTAATCACAAAAAGGAATTTATGAATTGGCTTGGAAAACGATATCTTTATTACATATTTTCACTTTTAATAATTAGCTTTAGTTTTCTAGGAATTATTCTAAACGGCTTTAAATTATCGCTTGAATTCAGTGGCGGATCAGAACTTGAACTGGAAATGGTACTGCTTGATTTCGCGCAGGCAGAAGGCGAGAGTCTTAACGCTGAGCAGATCGACGGCACTATAAGAGATATTTTGTCCCAGCAAGAAATTGAGATTTTACAAAGTGAAGCAACAAATATTAATACCGATAATGCTAATGCATCCACCAATACTAAATGGCGATTGTCTCTTTCAGAAATTACTGAAGAACAAAAAAATCAGTTTCTAGCTAGCTTACGAGAGAAATTACTTGGTTATGAAATTAGTGAGATTAGGTTCCAGTCGGTTGGACCGGCTCTAAGCCAAGAAATCCTGCAGAAAACTCTCATTGCTGGCTTATTGGGAGTGGGAATTATTTTGCTTTATGTTTGGTGGCAATTTAAAAACTGGCGGTTCGGCATTGCTGCCACCAGTGCCATGCTTCATGATGCCGTTATTTTAGCCGGGTTATTTACTTGGTTTGGCAGATGGTTCGGTACACAAGTTGATTTACTATTTGTGACCGCCCTATTAACCACTCTTTCTTTTTCTGTTCACGACACCATCGTTATGTTTGACAGAGTCAGAGAACTTCAACACACCCAGGCTAGATATATTAACTTGAAAGATTTAATTAACACCGCTGTTACTCAAACCATTATTAGATCAATAAATAACTCACTAACTATTGCTTTTATGCTGGTGGCCTTAATTCTCTTGGGTGGATCTAGTTTGCTATGGTTTGCAGTGGCATTATTGGTTGGAACTATTTGCGGCACGTATTCAAGTCCGTTCATTGCTGTATCGGTATATTATGATTTAGAACAAAGAAAAAACCGATAATTCTATTAATTACGAACACAACAATTGCTTTTTTACTTTTTGTTACAGTAAAAAACGGCAAGTAGCTGTTTGACATTTTTATAATTTTCTATAAAATCGGGGGTAATGAGTAGTCCTGATTCTGAACATACACCAAATACAGATTATCTATCACATTTAGAGGGTGGGGGTACTGATCAAAAAGTTGAAGTCCACACTTCTAGTGAAAAAAGTCAACCTCGTGATATTTCTCCCCAAATACCATCTATCCCACTTATCCCAGTTGATAGAAATCCTAACTTAAAGGAATTAGTCAAGCAATACGGTAAAAACCTTGCCCTTTTGGTTGTAGGACTCATTGCGGGTTACATAGCTAAAGATCAACTTTCAACCTCCTCGGAAGAGGGTCGCCGACTAGCTGAAGCATTAACACCAACCGTTACACAAGCAATTTTGGCTGGAGATACTGAAACTGACGTGTTAGATATTGATGAAGGAAATGGGGATTTCGAGACTATTGAATCAACTCCAACCCCATCTCAAACTCCAAGCCAGACTCCAAGTTTAATTCCGTCAGCAACATCAACTCCTACCGAGACACCTAGTGCCACAGCAACTCCAACAATTGAGGCGACTTCGACTCCAACTCCTACGGCCGAAATTAAAGATATTACTCAAATAGAAATCTTTAAAAACGCAACTGAAAATAAAGATGAATCTCCATATCTAAACAACACCTCAATAGCGTTCCATAAGGGAGTAGTAAAGTTTGTACGAGAAAATCTAAAAGCAATATCCCTTCTTCCCGAAGAAAAAATTAAAGAAGTATTTGAACAAAATAGACTAATTCAAATTTTTTTGAAAACACCTGATGGAGGAGTAAAACTGGGTTGGGACAACCCTGAAAGAGTAGATAGTGACTTTGACTCGCTCGGGCTTGGTTTTGAACATACTGATCCGGAAGCACTCGAAGCTGCTAACACCTATTTCCAAGGTCACCTTGATGAAATATCTATACAAGGTCAGTCAGAAACTGTTTTAAACAAAAAGAATTTAGATCCCACCAAATTAATAGTACCGGGCGACGATGGACTACACAGATCTGTTGTTCACGGCGAAGGTTTTAACGGACTGCAAGTTGGTATGGATACCACAATTGCAGGAGTTCTGATGAAGCTTGACCCTCAAATGAGCCTGGAAAAAGCACTGTATGAAGCTGCTATCATCAGAAATAATCTTTTATTGAGATTTTTATCTAGTATTGACGGTTATGTGCCATATTATGTTATTGACGAAAATGGAAATTTGCAAATTGCCTCACAACCTCTTATGAGACCAGGAAGAACCTGTAGATTTGATTTGGCACCAAGTTATGACGATTCGCGTTCTGAGCAGCAACCAACCCTGGTTGAGGTTCCCTTTGTAAAAGTCACTGGTGATGAACAGCGTCATCGTGAAATTGCACTGGATGATCCGGCATCATTTATTTTTGTTGTTAATATTAATAAGCTAACCGCTGATTGGCCAAATATGAGCGATGCAGAAAGAAGAGCTGCCATAGCTAATGTTAGCACAGCTGAATTTATCACATCACCATCTCCAAAAAGAACAGTAACCGGAATCTCCGGGACATATGAATTGGGCATGGTTAATAATGGAGTCCATAATCCAGAAAAAGGCAGTGTAGATAATCCTTTACGACCGTGTGGTCCAGCTCAACCAATAGTAAAAACTCAAGCACCAGTAATCGTTCCACCATCTGTTCCACCAGTCCAACAAATGCCTACAGAAGAATATCATCCACCAGCAACACCAACCAATACACCAGAAAAAGTAGCAGGACCTGATGAAGAACCTGTTCCTACTGACATTACTAATGAACAACCTACAATACAACCAACCCAACAATCAGATGAACAAACAGACGAAGCACCGGGTGGAATAGCTATTAATCCTAAAATTACTGGTACAAAAATACCAAAATCATCAAGAGTATGGGAAAACAACCTCTCAGTCTGGAACAATAACAGGAGCTAATAGGAGACAAAATTAACTATGTTTAAAAAAATTGCGAAATTAACCAGCAAAAACTTACTCGCTATTTTATTTTCACTGTTTATTTTGGGTGGTTTTGCCTCTGTTGGTTGGCTGCAATTTAGCTCCAAAGCAGATCCTGTTGAGGGCCTGGTTTATGGTACTCAATTAAGAGTTAACACCATCGATGGCCCAACTTCTGGTCACTTAGATAATCTGAAGGTTGGAGATACCATCCACGTTTACTTAGTAGCTACCTACACAGACGAGGGCAGAACCATTGATAGTCTGCAATACTACGGAGCCTTCGCCCATGATGGAGTGCTTGCCTGGGTTAATCCAGACAATAAAGGCAATCTTGGCAGTGGCAATCAAGCTACTTTTGAGCTTGCAGATAATCTTAGCTTGAGCTATAAGCGGGGTTCAACCAAAGCTCTTACCAATGTAAGTGGCGATTGGGTAGTTGAATCAATTCCCGATAATTACGCAGCTGAAAGCAAATTATTTTCTGTAAGTAAGGATCCGGAAATTGGCTTTCATTGGGAAAATATTATTGGCGGACAAACCGAGTCAGGCGCCAACCATCAATATACCGTTAAATACGAATTAGAGGTTGTTGATGGCAATAAAGCTATCTTTAACGCTCACTCAACCGACGAACCAACCTTGGAAATCAGACGCTTGGGTGAAACCGATTTTCGTGAATCAATCAATGGTCTTTCTCCTAACGATGAAGTTGAGTTCAAGCTAGTAATTCATAACAACCCCAGAGGAACAAAGTCTCTGAACACTAATGTTGGAATTCTTGATTGGCCAACAGAAACACTAACCCAGCACACCATAACCGGCTTTATTGATGCCGATAATGCTGATCCAGTGACCGGTAATGTTGAACTAACTGATGAAACCGCTTTTTCACTTGAGTTCGTTCCAGGTACTGTTAGAATTCACGGTTGTCCAAGCTTGTTTGGTTGTTATGATATCAATCAACCACAGTCAGATAACATTATTACTCCAGATGGTATAACTGTTGGCCGTAATGGCGAAGTTGAAGGTTGCTGGGATTTCAAATTGGTTGCTTATTTCAAAGCAAAAGTACAACAACCACTTCCCAGCCCAACACCATCTCCAAGTCCTTCACCCACACCTAAGGCAAGTCCTAGCCCAAGCCCCAGTCCTAGTCCAACGCCAAAAGTATCACCTTCACCGAGCCCCTCGCCCACTCCCAAGGTGAGTCCCAGCCCAACGCCTAAAGTGAGTCCTAGCCCGTCTCCATCTCCATCACCTTCACCGAGCCCCTCGCCTTCACCCACACCAAAGGCTTCGCCATCTCCAAGTCCTTCACCAACACCTAAGGCAAGCCCGAGTCCAACACCAAAAGCTAGCCCCAGTCCTAGTCCAACGCCAAAGGCTCCTTACTGTGAAGATATCGAGCCAAAAGATGATCAAAAGGTAAAAGAAAATGAAAAAGTTAGCTTTGTTTGTACCGCTTATAACGGAATAAACAGTTACACCTTTGAGTATCGACGCAGCAAAGGTGATAACTACTCGGTTTTAGCCTCTAGTTCAAGCAATGTCTCTCCGGAAATTGAGATCAGCGAGTACTTTGATATCCGCTGTATTCCCTGTGAGAACGGTAACTGCGCCTCCGAAACAAATGTAGCTGATAATTGTACCGATCATTACCGCTTTGAAGAAGAAGAGCGCGGTGGCTTTGTGATAGCTAAATTCGACGACCACGATGGCGACGGTTATCGCGATGAGGAAGAACCAGGTCTTGACTGGGAATTTGAATGGGATCTCAATCATGATGACGACTGGCGAGATTACATTACCTATGAGGAGAAAGACGGCCGAGGTGGTGAAGTTGGAGGCTTAGAAGAAGGTGATGTGGTTCGCATTAGAGAAAAGACCAAGAGCGGTTGGACCGCCACTACCGACACCGAAAAAACCATTACTGTCGATGAAAACAAAATTAAGCTGGTTGTGTTTGGCAATCGACGCGAGAAGCCAGTGACCAAAAAAGGTGAGGTTCCAACAGAATTACCAGAAACTGGTTCGCCCCTGCAAGTTGGAATTAGTCTGGCTAGTTTAATGGGTCTAACTGGTTTATCGATTCGACTAATTGGCCTCCGTCTTAAACCCTAATAAAGCTAAAATGACCATTCTGGATGCCGGACTACCAGCTACTGGGGCAGTGGACAATCGGTCACATATTATCCGTGGCGAGATAAAACTTTCGGATGCTTACCAGAAATGGAAAGTTGCTAGACAGCCGATTTTAATTGTTGACCTTGGGTTACAAAGACAGAAGCAGCAGTTAGTTTCCAAGCAAGAAGTCAACCATCAAAAAATCGCCCTCACTCAGCCAATTAAGAGCACTCCTATTGAAGTTATTACTGAGAAACCAGCTGATGTATTAGATAAACAATTTAAGCTCAACGTAAGCCAAATCAGCCAGCAAATAACTAACAACTTACTGCAGTTGGTTGACAACTCAAAACAACAAATCGCCAGCTTTGCTAACAAGATCTTGGCTCTGCTAGCTCAGCCAAAGATTAACGCTACTTTAAGCAATACACTGATCGGAGCATCGGTTGCCTTACTATTATTGTTTTTTGCACCTATTTTGATCTTAGAGTCGCGGCCGATTATCTCGCAAGCCTGGGAGCAATTAAAACCAAGTTTGCAGGCTAAACCTAGCACTAAAAATCAGATGCTGGAAATTATCGGTAAAATAGAATCCACCCCGGAACCAAAAATTATGTCTGAAGAAGATGTATTTTCAATCAATATCCCAGATTTAGATATCAATAGTCTAGTTGTACCTAATGTTGATGCCGGATCAGAAAAAGACTACACACAGGCGCTTAAAAAGGGTATTGCTCACGCTAAGGGTAGTGGCTTACCTGACCAATTAGCAGAAAATAAAACAATTTATTTATTTGCTCATTCAACCGACTCTCCCTGGAACATTCTTAGATATAACGCTCAATTTTACGCACTCAAAGATATTAAGCCTGGACAAGAAATTAATCTTACTTTTTGGGGAGAAAGCTATACCTACTATGTTAAAGAGACAATGGTTGTTGCAGCTGATGACACCCGAATAATCCAGCCGCAAACTGAAAAAGAAATGCTTATTTTACAAACTTGTTGGCCACCAGGTACTACTAGCAAGCGCTTACTGGTTGTCGCTACTCCTGAAAGAATAGTTATAGATGAAAGTGCTAATTAATTTCATTTATATATAGATATATTTTCATAACCTATATAAATTTTTAAACTGCTATGGACAAAAACCTCTCAACTCCATAGAATACTCGAACTTGCTGAAAAGCAGGGGAAGGAAAATATGTCAGACAACCATCAAGTAAAACTAACTCAACAGGGCTATGATGCTTTGGAGGCAGAGTTATTTGAATTAACTGAAAATAAGATACCAACAGCTATCCAGCGGGTTTCGGTAGCTAGGTCACAAGGTGATCTCAGAGAAAATAGTGAGTATCACGCTGCCAGAGAAGAGTTGGCCATGCTTGAAGCCAAACGTGATGAGTTACAATCATTAGTTCAAAACGCCAAAATCATTAAAAGGAGCAAAAGCCAAAAAGTTCAATTGGGATCCGAAGTGGAAATAACCATCGATGGTCAGGCAAAAAAACAAACTTTTTCTTTAGTGAGTGAGTGGGAAGCTGACCCGGTTCAAAAGAAAATTTCAGAAAAATCACCGATTGGACAAGCATTGCTTGGAAAAAAAGCTGGTGAAAAGGCTGTTATTCAAGCTCCAGCTGGTGATGTTGTTTATAACGTCATAAAAGTCAGTTAGACCATTTTTAATTTTCTGATAAGTATTCAATCTGAGCAGTATGATATACTGCCCGCATGGCAAAAAACACAACCAAATCAACCAAAAATACTTCAACAAAAAAGTCTACCAAATCGGACAATAAAGCTAAATCAACTTCTAAAAAAGGTTTTCCCTTAATTGGAGACAACACCGTTTTTAACTTAACAATTAAGTGGTCTGATGTTAAAAAAGGCAAAAAAATTGCCATTAATAAAGCAAGGCAACAACTTAAGCGCGACGGATTTCGACAGGGTCAGGTTCCGGAAGCACTAGTTATCAAGGCAGTCGGACAACAATATATCGTCGAAAACACCCTGCAAACTATCTTGCCTGAGGCTTATCAAAAATATTTACAAGAACATAAATTGTTCCCACTAACTGAACCGGCCATCAAACCGATAAAAATGGAGGATGATCAGGATTGGGAACTTGAAGTATCGATAGCCGTTAAACCAGAAATCACACTAGATAACTACGATCAAATAGTAAAAAAACTTAAGAAAAATCATCAACTTTGGACAAAAAAGCCTACTAAAAACGCAGCTAATAAAACAAATGAAAAACAAACCACAAAACCAGAAGACTCGCCTGAACAGATCAAACAAGAGCAAATTAGAGTTATTTTAACGGCTTTACTAGAGAAAATTGCCGTACCGGTTCCAGAATTATTGCTCAGAAGAGAAACCGAGCAGCAACTACATCATTTTGCCCATCAACTTGAACATCTCAAGATGACGATGGAAGATTTCTTGCAAAAAAGCGGTCAAACGATGGAGCAGCTACAACAAGATTATGCCACCAGATCATTGGGTGGACTTCAGGTGGAATTGTTACTTGGCGCTATTATCGCCAAAGAAAACATTAAAGTATCTGAGTCTGAGGTAGTTGAATTGCTGGAAACAAGACTTGCTAACGTTCCAGAGGAAAAACGTGAATCTCTTAAAGCGCGCGAGGCACAATATGCTCACGCAACCTTATTAAAACAAAAAGCACTTGACCATTTGCTTAATTTGTAGTCTGATACAGTTAATCAATATCTTTACCTCCCAAGGAGGATCTTGATTGTACCCTTTTGTACGGGTATAATTTGGTATCTCTGGCAGGAGGATGAATGGCGAATGTGAATATTTATAACACTACAAAAGAAACATTAGCAACACCCAACCAAGAAAACGAGGGTTTGGGTATTGTTGCCAGGGAAATTTTTTCTCATTATGAAGATAGACTAAAGTTTGAACTAGAAAGAGTTAGGAGGGAACTTGGAGACATTCAACCAACTATGGTTGTAACCGAACCCCAAGCTCAACATCCAGAAATTGAAGGGGTAGTAGAAATAGCTCCCTCATCTAATCGTTCTCCGATATCTTCAACTGCTGCTACCGCTGAAAGAAGAGCTAGAAGACCCGTAACTCAAGCTGAGACTCCTCAAGGTTCAATTTCATTATTATCCATTTTTGAAAAAGCAGCAAATTACTTTCGTCGAGATAATAATCCCGCCCAAATATTTCGCCAACGACAAGAGGCCAAACAAAAAAATAAAGCGGCTTAATTTTTCTCCGTGTTACAATTCTTAGGTATCTAACACTTATTTGAGTCTGTAGCTCAGTTGGCTAGAGCGCTTCGTTGACATCGAAGAGGTCACAGGTTCAAGTCCTGTCAGACTCACACTGTATGGCATTAAAATTAGACAGCACCGCCAAAAGTCAAGTTAACCCTGCGCCAGATCAGCGCAAGAGTATTTACGATGTATCTGGTAAAGAGGTGTTCTTCAAAAGCTTACTGGCAGGTTTTGCTCTTGGCTTAGGTCAAATTCTAGCCACAATAGTATTTTTTGGTCTTATCGCCGGCGTATTACTTACTGCTATTCAACCTTGGTTAAACAGCCTCAATATACCATTAGAAGAGCTTAGTATTATTTTGCAAAGAGAAACGCAACTAGATAACAAAGCCAACTTAAATTCCCCCACTGGTACAACTACTGTGGGGGAATAGTAATTTTCTATTCTCCCTACTTAAACCTTATTCCAGGTGAAAACCTGTTATAAAAAGAATAAACTATAGATACTCACAAGGTTAATCGAAAGGAAATATGAATAACCAAGAATTAAAAGAACAAAGACAAAAAATTAGGCACTCGGCTGAACACATTTTAACCATGGCGATGCAGTTGCTGTATGGAGCAGACAAAATCGTGATGGCAATGGGACCGGCTACCGATGAAGGTTTTTACTTTGATTTTGAACAAAAAGATATAAATGTTTCTGAAAATAATTTTGCCGAGATCGAAGCAAAAATGGCTGAACTTATAAAGCAAGGTTTGGTTTTTGAACGTGTTGAGGTGCCGCCAGAAGTCGCCAGACAGATATTTGCTCAAAATCCCTACAAACAAGAGTGGATTCAAGAAGCACAGGACCGACAAGAACCGGTTTCTATTTATATCACAGCAAGCCAAAAACATTTAGAAAAAGCTAAAAAGATAATCCAAAATGGTCAGTTACCAGACTTAAAAAAGGATTTTATCTTTGCTGATCTATGTAAGGGCCCTCATGTTAGATCAACTGCCGAAATTAAAGCTTTTAAACTACTTTCTCTAGCTGGTGCTTACTGGCGCGGTGATGAAAATAATCAAATGCTAATGAGAATTTACGGGACAGCTTTTGAAAACCAGGCAGAACTAGACAAATATTTGCATTTGCTAGAAGAAGCTAAAAAACGCGATCATCGTAAACTTGGTAAAGAACTTGATTTATTTACTTTCTCTGATCTTGTCGGACCAGGACTACCGCTGTGGACACCTAAAGGCACGCTGCTGAGAAATTTGCTTGATGATTTTGTTTGGCAATTACGTCAAGAAAAAGGTTATCAAAAAGTAACAATTCCGCATTTAACAAAAAAGGACCTGTATGAGACCAGTGGTCACTGGGGCAAGTTTGGTGACGAGCTGTTTAAAATTGACACCCGTGAAGGGCATATGTTTGCTATGAAACCGATGAACTGCCCTCATCACACTCAAATTTATGCTCACGTTCCGCGTAGTTACCGTGATTTACCGCAAAGATACGCTGAAACAACAATGGTATATCGGGATGAACAAACTGGCGAATTATCTGGTTTGTCAAGAGTACGCTGCATTACACAAGATGATGCTCACGTTTTCTGTCGCGAGAGTCAAGTTGAACAAGAGTCGCTAGCTATTTGGGATATTATTGAAAAGTTTTATGCTGGTACAGGTTTTACTGATCTAAAAATTCGCCTTTCGCTTCACGATCCAGATCATATCGAAAAATATCTTGGTACTTCGCAGGAGTGGTTGAAATCAGAAGATCAACTTAGACAAATACTCATCAGACGAAAAGCTGAATTCACAGAAGCCAAAGGAGAGGCCGCTTTTTACGGGCCAAAAATTGACTTTATGGCTCAGGATTCTTTGGGCAGAGAGTGGCAAGTTGCCACAATTCAGGTCGATCGCAATATGCCCGAAAGGTTTGATTTAACCTGCATTAACGAGCAAGGTAGTACTGAAAGAGTGGTAATGATCCACGCAGCCATTATGGGTTCAATTGAGCGTTTTGTCTCGATTTTAATTGAACACTACGCTGGTGCATTTCCAGTTTGGTTAGCACCAGTTCAGGTTTCAGTCATTCCAATTTCGGCAGATCAGCTTGACTACGCTCAGATGTTGGGTAAAAAGCTAGGCAGCCAAGGCATTAGGTATGAGATCAGAGACGAGTCGGAAACAATGCAAAATCGAATCAGAAAAGCCGAGTCGGACAAAATACCCTATATGTTGGTCGTCGGACAAAGAGAAGTAAAATCTCAATCAGTTGCGGTCAGGCAGCGTGGCCAAATCGACAAAGGAACTATGTCTATCGATGAATTTATCAAGATCATTGTTCAAGAAGTTGAGACAAAAATGATATAATCCAGAGGAAAAGAGGAGGTTACAATTCGTTTTAGACCAAGAAAGCCAAAATTTAGAGATCAATCGGATGATTTTATCATTAACGATCGGATTCGAGCCGTTCAACTAAGAGTCATTGACGAAGCCGGTGAGCAAATTGGCGTGATGAGTAAACAGGAAGCTTTGGAGCTTGGGGAGGAAAAAAACAAGGATATTGTTTTGATTGCTCCCCAAGCCAAACCTCCTGTTGCTAAGCTAATTCAAATTTCTAAGCACAAATATCAGCAGCAACAAAAAAAACAGGAAGAAAAACGCTCGGCTAAAAAAACAGATATTAAGGAGCTACGTTTATCACCTTTTATAGCTGAAGGTGATCTACAATCTAGGATTGACCGCGTCCGAGAATTCTTGGAGGCTGGTTTTAAGGTTAGGCTACACGTAAGATTTAAAGGTCGACAAATAACTAAAAAGGAGTTTGGACAAGAAGTCTTAACGAAAATTACTGACGCAGTTTCTGATATTGGACAAATCGAGATCGAACCAAAAATGCAAGGCAAGATGATGTCCTGTCAATTAATGCCCAATCCTAAAAAAAGCTAAATTACCCCACAAATCAGGAAACTCCGCTTGGATAATCAGCAAAGGCTTGTTATAATTGCAATCTTCTGGAGTCAATATGGCTGTGAAATATAAACAAAAAACGAGACGATCAGCGCTCAAGCGCTTCAAAATTACCGCTACTGGTAAAGTCTTGCGTCGAACCCAAAATATGCGTCACCTTAGACGTAAAAAGTCAAAAAAGGCGATTCGTCGCTATGCTGTTCCGGTGGAACTTAAGGGCAAATTTGCTAAAAAAGTTAAACAGATGTTAGGGGTTGCTTAATATGGCTAGAGTTAAAAGTGGAGCTATAACTTCACGCCGACATAAGAAAGTTCTTTCCCAAACTAAAGGCTATCGAATGACGAAAAATCGTCTTTATAAGGTGGCTCACGAAGCTTATTTACACGCTGGCCAATATGCATATATTGGTCGCAAACAAAAAAAGCGAAATTTCAGAAGATTGTGGATTACCAGAATATCGGCTGCTTTAAGTCAATTGGCAGAACCAATTCGTTATTCACTGTTTGTCAGTAAGTTGAAAGCTAATAATATTAAGCTTGATCGAAAAATCCTAGCTGAATTAGCTGTTGAGGACCCAGAAGCATTTGCCGCGGTTGCCAAAGAAAGCAATCAATAATTTTTCTATTTTCCAAATTGGAAATGTTTTCGCTCTTTATTCAAATAGTTTGTAATAACTTGAGCCATTAATCATCATCTAAATTTACATTAGGAGTTGGTACTACAGGCGTACTTGTAGGACTAGGTGATGGCGATGGACTAGATTTTGGTGTCGGAGATGGTTTTGGACTTGGCGACGGCGTTGGTGATGGCTTTGGTTTTTCCCAATCCTCTCCGCCAGTACCGATTTCTGTTGTTTTACTTTTATGTTCTTTGTCATCTTCATCAATTGCCTTAGCGTAAATTTCGTAGCGCCCTTTGGGTAATCTAATTTTTGTTTTATATGGCGGATTATCAAAAGTTTCGTGTCGATCACCATTAACAAAAACCTCAACTCGCTCAATCTTTCTTTCCGAAAAAGTTTTTACCTCAACTTCAATATCTTCTTCATTATAACTAGCTTCGTCTTCTGGTTCCTCAATCAAGACAATTACTTCATCAGATGTGTCGCACATCTCTGTAGGAGCTCTATATAAATCAGCATTTGGTTGCTCATTTATCCAGGCATCAATACCTTCCTGCCAACGATTGCGGCCATCTTGGCTAACTGGGTCATTTTCTTTTAAAATTACAAACTCTTTTTCGTAAAAGTTTCCTCTTTGTATATCGGCCGCGGTCGCCAATTTGTCCTGACCTTCACAAAGCCTAACTTTTTGATGGATTGGGTCTGGCTGTGTAGGCAAAGTACCTTTGATAACCAACTCTTCATAAGAGGGAAAATCGTCATGTGCCCGATAACCTGAGATTCTGTCAACCGCTACCTTTTCAACTGTATCCGGCATTTCCCAATTATCAGTAGTTCTGCCACTGTTTATAGCGGCCAACATAATTCGCCGCCAAATGGGAGAAGCTCCAGTTACACCTGAGGCCACTCTGGTCATTTCAGAATTATCGTTATTTCCTACCCAAACACCTACAATAGTGCTACGACTCCAGCCGATCGTCCAGTTATCACGCTGATCATTGGTGGTACCGGTTTTGACCGCGATTGGTCGATTTTCAATATTTAACTGTGAGTTGGTTCCGAAAGCACCAGATCGTGCAGCATCATCAGATAAAATATGGTTAATTAAAAAGGATTCTGCCGGTTCTAATACCTTTTTTCCCGGCACATGTTTGTTTTGGTAAATAACATTCCCTGAACTATCCTTGACCTCTAAAATAGCCACTGGCTCAATCCTTGATCCACCGTTAGCAAAGGCACTGTAGGCGGTGGTTGAATCAATAAGGTGCACTTCAGCCCCTCCTAGGGTAACTGCCAAACCAAAGCGACTCAAGTTTTCCTTGGTTGGTTCCAGGGTCTTAAAGCCTAATTCATAGGCAGTGGTTAACATGTTCTGGACTCCCACCGTAGCCAAAGTCTTAACCGCAATTACGTTATTAGATTCTGCCAAGGCACGTCTTAAGTTCATTGGCCCTCTAAACTGACCATCATAATTTCGTGGCTGATAAGGTTTGGACTCATCATCAGGCGCAAAATTGGTGAAGGCATCTACAAAAACGGTTGCTGGTGTGTGGCCCTGTTTTAAAGCGGTTACATAAGTTACTGGCTTGATAGACGATCCTGGCTGGCGCAAACCATCAACAGCTACATTAAACTGTCCAGGAATATCTTCGGCAAAATAATCTTTACTACCAACCATAGCTAAAATCTCACCATTTCGTGGGTCCATCACAACCGACGAACCGTTGGTTATGTTGTAATCTTTAACCTTCTCTACCTCTTCTGCCACGATTGTTTGTGCTTCTTGCTGAAAAGGTAAGTCTAAAGTAGTGGTGACTTGTAAGCCACCAGCCTGCACAATTTCTGGACCAAACATTTCTTCCAGCACATCTTGAACATAGAACACAAAATGAGGCGCTTTAATTGGAATTGACTGGCGTTCAAAACTAATCTCCTCCAGTTGATTATTGGCCTCTTTTTCAACATCTTCTGATATGTAACCATCCTCCCTCATACGACGCAGAACTCCTTGTGTTCTAATCTTCCAGAGAGGATTGCCATCCTCATCGGTACGTCCCAAATAAGGAGAATAGGCTGACGGCCTTTGGGGTAGGCCGGCTAAAATTGCTGACTCAACCAAATTCAAATCCGCAACACTCTTGTTAAAGTAAACTTGAGCTGCCGAGCCAACCCCAACGGCCGTCCCACCATAAGGCGCTTCATTTAGGTACATCTGTAAAATTTCATCTTTGGAAAATTGTCTCTCGATCTCAAGAGCTAAAATAAATTCCTTTAATTTTCTCGTTATCGTTCTCTCATTAGAAAGCAAAGTGTTTTTAACTAGTTGTTGGGTTAGAGTGGAACCACCCACCACACGTTGACGGAAAGCCAAGTTGTACGGAATTCGTAATATGGTTAGGGGATCAAAACCGCTATGTTTATAAAATTCCTTATCCTCAATGGCAATCGTAGCTTGTTTTAAGTAGTCTGGCACATCCGATATTTTAATGGGGCTACGCTGTTCATCGGCATAGAAATCATAAAGAACTTCACCGTGACGATCAAAAATTTTAGTACTAAAACCATCGCGTCGTTTGATGTTATTTGGATCAGGTAGATCATTTGCCACCCAAGCAACCAAAGCAATAAATAACAAAATTGCTCCAAAAGCACCAGCAATAACCGCGATCGAACCAAACTTCAATAGTCTTACTTTCCAAGCGGTCATTCTGGCTCCGCTTTTAGTTCGACTGCCTGACTTTACCTGGCTTCGCCAAGACCAATATCTAAAAGATCGTCTAAGCTGCCAGCGCTGACGACGCCAGAATCTTTTCCACCTTAAGCTAAGCGACATAGAAAAAAGTATAGCGTAGAATGGGCGATATGCCCACTATATCTCTGGAATCGCCGGTTTCGATCCTGATTGGTGTGGGACCAAAGAAAAAAGAACTACTCAACCAAGCTGGCATATCAACAATTAAAGATTTACTACTATTTTTACCTTATAAATACCTAGATGCCACTCAAATTACTCCAATTGCGCATCTACAACTGAATCAGGTTACAACCATTAAGGCCAAGGTAGTTAAACACTTCGTAGCTGGAATGGGTAAAAATCAGCAATCTCGATCTTTTTATTCTCGCAAGTCATTTATTTTAACTACAATAGCCGATAAAACCGGCACCTTAAGCCTAACTTTCTTTAATCAACCTTATGTGGTTAAAACTTTAGAAATAGGAAAAGAATATTTGTTTTTAGGTAAAATCAGTGCCTACAAAAATCGCTTAAGTTTAACTAATCCGGTTTTTGAACCTGTTGAATCAAAAAATAGCCAAGTTCACTTGGGAAGAATTATTCCAATTTATTCTCAAGCTAATCAGCTAAGTACCAGATGGCTGAGACAAATTTTATATCAAATTCTTTTTTCACTTGAAGTTAGACTGCCAGAATATCTGACGCAACATTTTTCTAACCAAAAACTTAAAGCAGAAAAAATCATGCCAAGAGAAGAAGCAGGTTTAGAGGTACATTTCCCTTCTACACTAGATAAAGCTTTTCAAGCTAGGCGGCGGCTGGCCTTCGATGAACTGTGGGAGGTTTTTCTTCAGCTAGCTAGACAAAAAGCTAAGAGACAACAACAACCAGCCGCCGCCATCATCCACCATCAGCAGTCTCTAAATTTTCTCAAAGACTTTCAACAAGTTGCTCCATTTAAATTAACCGATTCTCAAATAAAGGCCTGCCAAGATATTGCTAAACAGTTAAGTCAGAACTTTCCCTCACACCACGTTGTTCAAGGAGAAGTCGGCAGTGGCAAAACGCTTGTAGCCGCATACGCGCTAACTAACCTCGCATACCATAATCATCAGGCAATTTATTTAGCCCCAACTACTATTTTGTCCCAACAGCACTTTGAAACTATCTCTCCTATAGCCAAAAAACTAAACCTTAGTTGTGAACTATGGACAGCTAATCAAAAAAGTGATTCTCAGGCTCAGATTTTAATCGGCACCCACGCTCTAATTCAGCCAAATGTCAATCTTAAACCTAGTCTTGTGATCAGTGACGAAGAGCATCGATTTGGAGTGGCTCAGCGCGAATTTTTTTGGCAATTTTCTCCCAAGCCCCACTTAATTAGTATGACCGCCACCCCTATTCCTAGAACCTTAGCAAAAATAATGTTCACTCAAGATTCTGTTTCATACCTGACCGGCATTCCAGGCAAAAAACAAAAGATCAAAACCAGAGTTTTTCCACACCAGAAACTAGCCGATCACTTCTCTTGGCTGCAAAAACAAGTTCTAACCGATCATATTCAGGCTTTCTTGATTGCACCATTTATTAGTCCTTCTCAAGTGCCTGGCTTTGAAAATATAAGTTCAGCTCAAGAGCTTTATCTATCAGCCAAAAGGGCAATGCCAAATATTAAGATTGCTGTATTGACTGGTCAACAATCAGTAGCTGAAAAAAACAAAATACTTGAGAAAATGCATCAAGATAAGATCGATGTTCTGGTAGCTACACCTGTAGTTGAAGTGGGTATTGATTTACCAAAAGCCGCCGTAATTACTATTACTAGCGCTGAAAGATTCGGTTTGGCCCAACTTCATCAGCTGCGTGGTCGAGTTGGCCGCCAAGGGCAACCTGGTTGGTGTTTTTTGGTTCCCTCACAAAATACCAACCACATAGATCGACTTAAACAATTGGAGTCGATTACAGATGGTCAACGCTTGGCAGAACTAGATCTTAAAAGCAGAGGAGTAGGGGAGTTTATTGGTACAAAACAATCAGGCTGGAATACGCTGGAAATTGCCACCTGGTTTGATTTACAATTAATTGAACAGGTAAAACGGCTACAAAATCAGATTAAGCTGGTACAATAAGCGATTGAAACAGAGAGGAAAATATGGGTGCACTACCAAAAAGAAGAATTTCAACCGGACGAGCTGGTCGTAGACAGTTACAAAAGGGGATCAAACTATCTTCTTCGAGACTGAGCCGAACCACCAAAAAACAACGGCAAGAAATCAAAAAAGACCAGAAAAAATCTTAAACCTTATGTCACCTGCTGATAGTGATACCCGCCGACAAAGCAGGTTGGAAAGAGTTCATTCCCTTTACGCTTGGTCTTTTCAGCCTGATATTAAATTGAAACAGTTTAAAACAATTAAACCAATTGTTAATAAAATCGAGCTCATTGATCAAGAGATCTTAACTTTTGCTCCCAAACGTACGATCGCTGAATTTAACAAGCTGGACCTTGCAATTCTAAGACAAGCCTTGTATGAATTAATGTACACCAAAACTCCTCCGTTAGTAGTTATTGATGAAGCTATCGAAATTGCTAAAGAATATGGCAGCGAACATTCGGGACAGTTTGTAAATGGAGTTTTAGGCAGTTATTGGGATAAAAAAAGAAGTTTGGAAAAATAATATGATCGAAAGCGACCAAATTTTTAATCAGTTAAAGCACATCATCGCGGTTACCTATGGTTTTGAAGAGAATGAGATTCAACCTGATTGGGATTTAGCCGAGGATTTGGGTTTTTTTAATAGCAGTCTAAATAACCCTGAGGATGATTGGCGATTTATACAGCGAATTAACCAAAACTTTGGCATTGACCTTGATATTCAAATTATTAAGAGCATGTTTGCCAATGAAGAGCTTGAAACTCTTGATGATCTAATTGAATTAATCGACGAGGAGCTAATCAACGCTTTGTAACATATGTCAAATAATAAAGATTTGTCTTTACCTACAGAAATAGCAAATTTATCTCCCGATTTATACCAACAAGTTTTTACCCATCGATCGCTAAGATCTCGCAAAATCAAGAAAGAGTCCACTAATGAGCGACTTGAATTTCTGGGTGATGCAGTTTTGGAGTTGGTAGTTTCTGAATTTATCTTTAAAAACTATCCCAAAGCAGATGAAGGAAAATTAACTCGCTATCGCGCCGCTCTGGTCAAAACCGAAACCTTGGCCACCGTGGCCAACCAACTTCATTTAGCAGATCACCTTCAGGCTAATCTTAGCGATAAAGCTGAAGAAAAACTTCCTTCCTTGCTAGCTGACACCTTTGAGGCCGTAATTGGTGGAATTTATTTGCAATCTGGTTATCTGGCTTGTCAGGCTTTTGTTAAACAATATTTATTATCACAACTCAAAACATTTATTACCGATATTGAAGCTAAAGACTCTAAATCTTTACTGCAAGAAAAAATGCAGGCTAGCAATTTGGATGCACCAGAGTATGAGGTTCTTAAAGAAGAAGGACCTGATCACAATAAAATTTTTACCGTTAAAGTAATTATTCCTGGTAAAAAACCTCAAAAGGGAATCGGACCAAGTAAACAGAAGGCAGAACAAGCCGCCGCAACGGCTGCTTTAAGCCGCTACTTCCCAGATTAACCTATAACCTGATATAATCCCTCCGTTATGCTTAAGATCAAACTAACAAGAGTTGGCAAGAAAAATCAGCCGGCTTACCGTATTGTGGTTAATGAACGTCGGGATAAAAGAGATGGCAAATATTTAGAGCAAGTAGGCTTTTATAATCCCATTACCAAAGAGGTTAGGTTTGATGATAATCTTTATCAGGCCTGGATTGAAAAAGGGGCACAGCCCACACTGACCGTGGCCAACCTTTACAAAAAATTCAGTGGTGAAAATCAAAAAAAATCAGCCAAATAAAAAGATTGGATTGATATGAGAAATTTTTTAGAGTACCTTTTGGTTCATTTAGTAAATCATCCTGATGCCGTTGAGGTCGAAGAAAACGAGGCAGATGGCCTGCACGAATACTCCTTAAAGGTTCATCCTGAAGATGTCGGTCGAATAATTGGTAAGCAGGGTAGAACAATTCAAGCCATCCGCACACTTGCCAAGGTTAGAGCAATTCAAGATAATATTCGTGTTCGCATTAGTATCGATCAAGATGATCAAGAATAAAAATCTCTAGATACCATCATTTAGATAAAGCTTGTTACTTAGAAAATCTGACGGTCCTCATATTCCAGCGGACTAATTTGTTTATCACTACCAGTGATAGAAAACCTTCTCAATTCATTCAAAACCTGGTTTTGTTGATCATTAAGTGATTTAACCGATTTTTTAGCCACACTACTCGGTTGCAGGCTTGCATATCTAGAAACTAAATTAAGATTAACCCTATACTCGCTTTCTGAATTGCTAGAAAAATCAAATTCAGTAATTTCAAACATCGGTAAACTATTTTCGATAGCAGCAAAGGTTTTCTGAATGTTTTCCAATGTCCCCTGTAATGAAACCTCAAAAGAAAAAGTCTGCATATTTTGTGTTGTAGCTGGCGCAGTTTCAGCCGATTCTGTGGAAACTAGTCCGGGATTTAGGTTATATTCACTCAGTAGTGCTCCGCTAGAACTGGCAATCTCTCGCATGGCAAGTAAGTCTTGCAGCGGTTGCTTTTGATCAGGCAGCGCTAAGGCAACTCGATCATAATCTTCTTGTTGTTCTTGCGAGTGAGTCTTGATTAAGTTGAGACGTTGACTAGAAGACGATAACTTTTTTTCAATTTGTTTAATCGAACTGTTTACATTTTGGTTATTGGACCACAGGGGCCAAACTACCAAAAATATTAAACCAAGAGAAATTAAAAACAAAACAATTGACCTGGCTAAAATACGCCTCTCAACTAAAAAAAACTGAAATTCTTGTTTAATATCTTCCCAGTTCATGTATTTTCCTTTAGTGACATCGTAACCGTAAAATTATATGAGCCATCTTTATCGCGTCTAATATCTGAAAAGCTCAAATTATTAAACCGTTCCTTAAAGTCTGAATTCCGCATCAAGTTGATAAATTCTTCAAAAACAAAAAAATCACTAGCTGAAACATTGTACTGCAACGAGCCATCTGTTTTTTGATATTTTACTTGTTTAAACTCAAGTCCTGGCAACAAAATGTCACTTAATAGGCGCAATGTCTCTTGGTGAGATTGTCTGTTCGGCCAAATCTCAGCTAACATTTCTAGTCTGGAGAAAAAAACTAAGTATTTTGCCTCTTGATCGGATAGAGCCAACAACTCTGTTTCCAGATTTCTTTCTTGCCTTAGAAGCTCAGTTTCCTGTTTTTTCTGATAGTAAAACCAGCTGACTAGAGCAATGGCTACCAGTACCACAATAACTAAAACTGCTACACTAATCTTAAATATTAAACCATCCTGCTTACGCCAAACTGCAACTTGCCGCTGCCGCTGTTTTAAAAAATTAATCTGGGGTGTAATTTTTTTTGACATAACCGGCTTAGCCTTTAATATCTTTTAGAGCTAATCCTAAGGCGGTGACAAACCTGCTATCTTGAGCTACTTGGTTTGGCCAAACAAGATTGCTTTGCTCTGAAAGGCGGACCGGTGCTACTTCAAGCCCCAAGTTTTCTGATAAAAATGTGAATAGATCAGGCAAATATTGTGATCCACCATAAACGTAGAGCTTATTGATACTCTGGTCAATATGCTGTGATTGAAAATAGTGTATTGCCTTCTGTACTTCAGCTACTAAAGATCTCACGGTTGGTAAAAGAGCGTTGCGGATTTTGCCTTCCATCTGATCCTCTAATAAACCAAAACTACGTTTGTACTCTTCAGCCCTTGCAGGAGAAAGTTGTAAAGCCTGTTCAATGGAGCGAGTAAATAAAAAGCCTGCAATTGGAAAGGTATAAACCAGCGACAAAACGTTATCGCTAATTATATTAACAGTACTATTGGTAGCACCAATATAAAGTAAGGCATTATTCTGACCAACCGGAAGATTAGACTCAAGACACCTCAGTTGGGCAATTGTATCGCTTTCTAAGCTTGTAACGTCTAGCCCTGCTTCCAAGAATAAATCGGCAACTCCTTGAACATAATTTTTTTGCACGCCAATAACCAATACATCCATACTTGGTTCAGATTCAGATTCAATTCGACGTAAAACGGTGTATTCATACTGAAGTTCTTCATATGGGATGGGAATATGCTGTTCAATCTGCCAATGAATGGCTGAGGCTAACTCGGCATCCGAAAGTTTAGGCATATTAATTACTTTTGTAACTAAAGTTGATTCGGGCAGACTTGCTCTTATATTCCTTGTTGGCAAATCATTAACCTGCCAAATCTGCTTTATTTTCTCCACTAGTTGCTCTCTTAACTGAGGATCAGCTGGTAGCAGAGTGCCGGCAGGATTTGGTTCTTCTAATACCAATTCAATACCCAACTTATCACCACTTAATTTCCCAGAGGCAACCTTAATGGCATAACTACCGACATCAAGTCCAACTGATTTCATAACTTATTCGCCCGTTCCTTTAATGATAGTACTACCAGAAATTAAGGCATAATCAAAAATGTAAGGTGTTATTGGTTGAGATCTCTCAACCTCTACCGCTTTGGTTTCCTGGCCACCTTCAGTTATGTTTTTACCAACCGATAAAATTCGATATTGTTGAGGCACTGATAACCAATCACCAATACCAGCAGCTAAAATACTAGTGTCAGCATAAACTGGCGTTACTCGGACAATTTGATCGCCATCATTGAGAGTTATAACGTAGCGCAAAGCTTTATCTTCCCCTTGATGTTCAAGTGCGTTTGGGTCAAAAACTTCAAAATTATCACTATGGTCACAGGGAGCTACTGCTAGATATCGAGTGTTGGTGGTGTCTGCTGTTTCGTTAGTAATTGAAATCACGAGGGATGCTGGATTGTCATCACAATTTCTAGTATCTGACCATTCAAGACTTAGCTGGTTATCTGTTTGAGCCCCGTCAACCAAAATCTCAATCGCGGTACCTTCCTCAACCTGGCCTTCTAACTCAAATTGTTTCTCAACCTCAACTTCAATTTCGGCATCTGATTGAACCTGTAAAGTTTCGTCTTGACTGCTATATTGGGCTACGTCACCCTCGAAATCAAAAAAACGCCCCGACTCTTCCGATAATATTCTTTCAATTGCTGATTCAGCCGCCGCAAAAGAACGTGAGGCTTCTTGGACTTGTCGGCTAACCGTAACTTCTTGAGTTGTTCTGCTCGCCACCGATAAACCAATCGTGGAAACCACCACCATTACCAAAAGTACCACTAAACCGATCTGTCCCGATTGGGCAGTATATCTAGACATTTCTTTAATAATGTAACATTTATTCTCGCGACCGAACATACACACTTGTCTCAAAACGTTGATTGGCATCATCTGGTTGCACACTTTCCGAACCAACAAGAGACAAATTTACCTTAACCAAGGTGCCAGCATCTTCGGTAGCCGCCTGACAATCAAAAATAAGACCAGTCACCTCTACTTTAGGAGATGTTAACCTAGCGGAGTTTGAGGCCACCCAGGCTTCACCTAGCTGCTCATCGGTATCTAAAAAGTAGTCAATCACCTGACCGTCTCTTGTTTCTACCTGTAACCTCTGTGGGTCAAGACACTGAGCTCCAACAGCATTTCTAAGATGATGACTAATTTGCTCAATCACAAAAACACCTTCCCGACGAATAATGGCAGTTTGTTCAGCCTGACTACTTCTGAGCTGGCCTTGAAAAAGAATTTGTACTGCCGCCACACTTAAGAGAGCAGTGATTGCTACGGCGGCCAACAACTCAATTAGAGTATAACCTGGAAAATATCTGGTGCAGCTAAATATTTTTTTTATTGCCATTTTGAAAACCTATTTGTAATTACGGTTGGTACTGACTCTGCCCTACCTGGTCGATAAACGGTGACAACTGATTCAACTTCTTCCTCAGAAATGCGGTTGAGATTTAATTCTCGATAAAAATCGGTGCCCTCAATTGATTGGTTTACATCACATTCTGGTGTTGCATATTCAGCCAATGAATCAAAAGAGTTTGGAACAATGGGTAAACAGTAAGTTCCTGCCGCTCCAACCGGCCCAACAACTTCAGCAAATTCTTGCCAACCAATAGCATCTCGATGGCGACGAAGCCATTCATTAACTTCCGAGGCATACTTGGTTGATCTACTTTGTTCTAGCGAAATTCGTGCGTTACGAAAAGAGGTGATGATTGTCGATAAAACAGCCACCAAGACCAAAGCTACCACCAAGGTGGCAAATAAGACTTCAATAATCGATTGGCCTGCTTCTTTGTTTAAATGTTTCATTGTTTTATCTTTATTTCCAATTAATCACCGGTGCGACTAAGTCCAATATCTTCGATCGTACCAGTTTGACGAATAATAAACTCATAAATGTAATCGGTTCCTTGCCGACTGATAGCTATGGTCTGGTCCCCGCTACCTACAACTCCAGGCAACGAAGGAAAATTAACCACAAAACCTTGTGTAAATACCATGCTCGGAGGTAATTGGTGTTGCTGAGTATTAATCACATTGCCACCACAAATGGCTGAAATTTGGTAAGAGTTTGAATTGTTGTTGGCACCAACTCGATAGGCATCAAGAGCTGATTCACATTCATCTGGCTTATCGCCATTGAGCGCCCTGGCCTTAGTTCGCTCTAAAGTAGCAATAACATTTTTACCTGCCTGAATATGTCCTTGCTGTGAGTTAAATCGATTATATGCAGCCATGGCGCCACCAGCTAGAACTAAAGCAATGGCAGTGGTTACCAATAGTTCAATTAAGGTAAAGCCAGTAGAACGTCGACCAGTTAATAGTTTATAAAGGTTGCGAAACCACATAAGGATCATCATTGTTTTCTAAAGCTGCTTCAATGGTATAGGTGCCGGTTGCTGAATTATATTCATAGGTATAACCAGCGCCTGTTTTAGGATCGAGTGGTTGTTGATTAATATAATCCGGCAGCAACTCAGATAAAGCTGGTGGATAGGTACCATAGGCTTGTTTGTATGCTTCAAGCGCTACCTGTAGGTTTTGTAGATCAGCTTTTCTTCTAGCATCTCGGCTGTTTCGTAGAGAATAAGTATAAGAAACCACTATTAAAGCGGCTAGAACGCCAATTAAAACCGTTACCACCAAGATTTCAATGAAAGTAAAGCCTTGTTTTAAGAAATTTTTATTAGATTTGTTGGCGGGTTGTAGTTTTAACATACTGACTCTCATTCACTCAAACAATAAATATTAAATCCTGGATTAATACCGCAGGCGGTTGGGCAAGCCTTGGCATTAGTTGGGTTTTCAACCTGGCCATAAACAACATAGTTACAACCTGGTGCTAAAACTGACTGATACACATAGTTGAAACCCTCACCACCCTTAGGATCTTCATAGCCACTACTTAAATAATTACCAATTATTAAATCATTAATAGTATCGGGAAACTCACCCTTTTCTAATCTATAGCTTTCTACCGCTCCTTTAATAATTTGTAGATCCGCCTGTCGCTTGGTGTCGCGCGCGTTTTTGTTAGCCCCCCTAAAACTAACCGAGCTAATACCCAACAGAATTCCCATAATAGCTAAAACAACTAACAGTTCAATAAAACTAAAGCCTTTACTGACACCTTCGCTAACCACTAATTTTTTCATACCCACTTTCACTGTTGATTGGTCTGACAATAATAATCTTTATCAACCGCAGCAAAGTTACAATTGGCTCCTGAATTGCCGGTGCCGGTTTGATCTAGCAGGGCACAAATACAATAATTATCGCCAGTGGCATCACAATTTAATATATAATCTTCTCCTGTTTTAGGATCAACCGGCATACCAGCTGGCAAGGATTCATTTAAATTGCCCACCTCATCTAAGCAGCCTTCACCAACCGGATAAGTGGTGTTGAGAGCGTAATACTGTTCAAAAGCATTTTGAATAGATTTAATGTCGGACTGCCGCCTAGCATCGCGACCTTTTTTCTGGGCGGTGGTGTAACTGGCCGTACCTAAAGCAATTAAAATTCCAATAATTGAAATAACCACTAACAATTCTAAAAGGGTAAAGCCAGCTTGTTTAATCTTGAGAAAGAAAAGTTGTTTCTGCATACAATATCAGTATACACATTTTCGCCTGATTTGAGAAAGAAATTACTTAACTAAAACTTCGAGGGCACTAATTCGGCTATCATAGGAAACCACTCCGCGGTTATCGGTAGCTTTAAGTGTCACATAATATCGGCATTCTGAACTTGAACAGGCAAACTCTTTTGTAACTTGCCCTGTGAGAGTAGTAAAAGTTTCCTTAGTACCATCGCCAAAGTTTATTTCTACTTCACTAAGGGGCACGTTTGTATCTTGAATTGCATAGCTAAAAATCACAACCGGGTTGTCTTTAGCAACTGTTGTTAACCTGGAAACTGAATCTAGCGCTGGATCGGTTTGAAAAAACAAAACATTTGGTCTGAGCAGACAGCTACTATAACAACTTTCTTGACAGTCATTAACTGCCAGAGAAAAAAGCTCGCCCTGACCGGCCTGAGTAACTGGATCACAGCAAGTTAAACCATGAGCCTGACAAGAACTAACCAGGTTGGTGGATAATAAATCGGATTTACCCCAACTTGATGAGATTGTTTTTCCTTCACCGGTAATTTTTTTCGCTTGGTTAAGAAGCTCCAGGGTAATTTCTCCTTGAACTTCACGGCTATCGACATCGACCCAAAAACCAGCTGAGCCAGTCGTTTTTTTAACTTCCCAGGGTAGGGATTTAACTTCTGACCAAGGAAAATACTGAAAATTCTCGCAACTGACTTCCAAAACATATTCTTGATCATTTAAAAATCGTAGCTGTAATTGAGTCGCACCAACTTCTTCTTCCATCCAGCATCGCTGTCCAACTTCCGACCAGGTATTTGTTCGCTGCAACAACCTTAATTCTCGTCTAATTTGGTTCTCGGCAATAAATAGCATTGCTTCACGAAAAACAAAAAAGCCAACTACACCGACTAAAACCAGCGTTAATAACCACTTAAAAAAGTTTTTGATAAATCTCATATCCAAGCTCTATATAAGCTTAGCAGAGAATCGCCATACAATAAACAAATAGTTGTACCGATAATTAAGAAGGGTGCAAAGGGTACTGTCTGTCCCCATTTTTTTTGGCCAATCAAGATTAGGATTAGACCAACTAGCGCTCCAACCGCAAATGCCAACCAGGTACCAATCAACATTTTGGGCCAACCCATAATTAGCCCTAGTGGAAAAATTAACTTAACATCGCCAAAACCAAAGCCCCTTTTCTTAGTAATTAACCAGAGAAATAAGAAAAACAACATCAAAACCGACGCCCCAAATAACGACCAAGCTAAATCCTTAACTTGGTAAATACCCACCCAAGACAAAAGCACTCGATAAATTAACACTAACCAAAATAGTGCCGCCACTGTCCAGTCAGGGATGTATGAGCTTTTCAAATCAATTAAAAAGATAACTAAAAATAAAATTCCCACTAACAACCAAAAGGCTGGCTGAATTATTTGCAATAGTGGTGTAGAGGTTATCTTAAAAAAAGCAAAACCGATCACCCACCACCAAACAAATAAAATACCGGTGATTAACTCCACAACGGGATGCATAATGTCAATCTCTGTCTTGCAAGTTCGGCAGCGGCCGCGAAGCACTAAAAATGACAGTAGAGGTATCATTTCATACCAAGCCAAAACTCGACCGCAGTGATCACAATGCGAGCGGCCGCGCCAAAAACCTTCACCTCGCAAGGAACGCATCACCAACACATTTAAAAAACTACCAACAGCTAAACCTAAAATAAAAATCGGAATGGCCAACCAAAACGTTATGCTCCCCATCTGGGGAGCATAACACACTTTGCTATTTTATGACCAGGTTATGGGAGACAGATCCAGCATTTAGCATCATCACTTGTGGAGTCAATACAATTTACAGTATCTTCACCAATATCTCTACTGCCGCAGGCATCAGGTACATCATTAGCTAACTGTGCATCATGAGTAGTTGTACCTGGAGTACAACGATTTGTTGCTTCTAAATCAAACGCGTATGAGGAGGGGTTAAAACAAACATACATTGTTTTATTTGCACCAACTGGCTTATGGACATAAAAGTCAGTATTATCTCCAACTTGAGCTATTCTATTGATATAAGAGTCTTTCACCTCTGCTGTCTGCACAAGTGGTAATATCCAAGCCCAATCACTATTGTCAGTCACATTTTCTTCATCAGCTTCCCAGAATGTAAATTCATCGCGATAATCAGTACTGGCTGCTGTATAAGTCCAGCCCTCTGCGAAGGTATTATCTTCGCCGGCACTGTCTGTATTCCACGGGTAAATCTCATGAATTGAGAAGAATCTATCCACCGCACTAATCAGTTGTGCCGCATCAGATCTACTTCTAGTATCACGACCTTTGTTAATTTGTTCGATTGGGTTAATGGAAGATAGCACGGCCACGGCCAACACGCCGATAACCGCGATCACCACCAATAGCTCGATCATGGTAAAACCTGCATTACGCAGTGACCTTTTGGCTTGATTGAACATGGGCAGCTCCTAACTTATTTTTAGCTGAATTTAGCCTAGGTTAAAAAGGAGGTAGTTGTCAAGTGTTAGTCTGGTTAAAATTGAGAGGTCAGCCCGTAAATTGGCATGATGATGGCTACAATTAAGAAGCCAACGCCGATACCCAAAATAACCATAATTAGTGGCTCAATAGCAGTGGTCAAAGCTTTTACGGCGTGCTCAGATTCTGACTCATAATAAGTGGCCAGTTTTTCTAAAACTTCATCTAGTCGACCAGTTTCCTCGCCAACCGAGATCATTTGAATAACTAATTCCGGAAAAACTTCATGCCTGTCCAAAGCCTTGGAAAGCGGTTTCCCTTTTTCAACCTCTTCTTTTGCCTTTAAAACTACTTCTTTATATAGTGTGTTGTCCAATCCTCTGGACACAATATCTAGTGACTCTAGTAAAGAAATCCCGGCGCCTGACATCAAAGCTAAAGTGCGAGCAAACTCGGTACAGATTATTTGGGCTCGCAAAGGCCCAAAAACCGGAATCTTTAAAATCAACTCATCAAACTTTCGTCTACCTCTTTTAGTGCTGACCCATTGTCTAAAGGCAAAGATGCCAACCGCCACCACACCACCCAAAATATACCAGTATTGGCTAAAAAAGTAGGATATATCCATTAAAATCTGAGTGGCAGCTGGTAAATCGGCATCAAAATCCTCATATAAATCCATCATTTGCGGCACCACAAAAATCATCATTACGATCGCCACAATAATCATAGCTATAAAAACGATAGCTGGATAAATTAAAGCTCCCTTGGTTTTGGCTCGAAAATCCTTTTGCTTTTCGAGGGTATCGGCCAACCTCAATAGAATGGTGTCCATTGCTCCAGCTGCTTCACCAGCTTGTACTAAAGCCACATAAACCGAACTAAAAACATCCTTTTCTTTTGCAAGAGCGTCACCAAAATTTGAACCACCCTCAATTTCTCGATTTAACCGGCGCATAACTTTTCTTAAGGCAGGCTTAGCCTGTGATTCAATAATGTTAAATGCCTTGAGCAACGGCAGGCCAGCATTTATCATGGTGGCTAGTTGACGAGTAAAATTAACAACATCATCAGTCTTTACTTTAGCCATTGAGGCTAATAACTCGCTTAACAAGTTTTCCGAGCTTTCTTTAATGGAAATAATCAACAAATTTTTCTCACGCAAAATAGTGGCGGCCGCAGTCTTAGACTTAGCCTCGATTTTACCGCTAAGTTTTCTTCCTTGAGAATCCTTGGCTTGGTAGGAAAAATTTGCCATATGTTGTATCTTGATTTGCCACAGTTGACTAAGTATTTTACTTACCCAGTAATCTTTCTAACTCACCTGGTCTAATAGTTCGCTTAATTGCTTCCTCATATGAGATAACACCTGATGAAACCAAAGATGCCAAGTGGGCCTCTAACAGCATCATTCCCTCGCCCATAGAGGTTTGCATTAAGCTGTCTAGTTGGTGGGTTTTGGCTTCTCGAATTAGATTAGCTACCGCTCCGGTTTTAATCATAATTTCAACTGCTGGCACTCGTCGCGTACCATCAGCAGTCACAATTAGTCTTTGGGCCATTACAGCCCGCAGCACCGCCGCTACCTGCTGTCTAACTTGATTTTGTTGATGTTCAGGAAAAATATCAATAATTCTATCAACAGTTTCTGGACCAGAATTTGTATGAAGCGTGGCGAACACTAAGTGCCCAGTTTCTGCCAGAGTTAGAGCGGCACCAATTGTCTCAAGATCACGCATTTCACCTACCAAAATAACATCTGGGTCTTGGCGCATGGTTACGCGCATAGCACTTTGCCAGTCAACCGCATCTTGACCAATCTCACGCTGAGAAACCGTGGCTAATGCTTGGGGATAAACAAACTCAATCGGATCTTCAATCGTCAAAATATGTTCTTTGCGAGACTGATTGATCTCCTGAATTATGGCGGCTAAAGTTGATGACTTACCACTACCGGTAGGACCGGTCACTAATACTAACCCCATATGAAATTGCCCAAATTGGTGAACAACTTTAGGCATCCCAAGCTCTTCGATTGTTTTTATTTTAATGGGAATTAACCGCAAAGCTGCAGCCAAGGAACCGCGCTGAAAATAAACGTTAATACGAAAACGCCCCTTATCTTCATACTGATAGGAAAAATCAAGCGTCTTATCTTTTTCTAAACGCTGTTTTTGCTCCTCGGTTAAAATCTGCAAGATGTGATCCTGCACTTGTGAACCAGACAGGGGCTGCTCACTCTGGATTGGCATTAGTGAACCGTTGATCCGCACCATGGGTGGGTAATCAGCCACTAAATGTAGATCCGAAGCTTCATGCTCAATTAATAACTCCAACATTTGAAAAAGTGTGGCAGGCATAAATCTATTGTAGAAACTCGACTAAATCTGCGCAACCCGCAAGACTTCTTCCAGGGTGGTAATCCCTTCAAGAGCCTTGAGGTAGCCATCTTGTTTCATTAACAACATCCCTTCTTCCATTGCTTTTTTTTCGATCTCAGCAGCAGATTTCTTTTCTAGCAGCATTTTGCTGATGCCTTCCGTAACCGGTAAAACCTCAAAAATTCCAGTTCGCCCTTTATACTCCGATTGCGACACCGGTAAGTCAGACTTTCTCTTTTTAAGCCTGACCTGATCTCGACTAATGTTTCTTTCTTTAAGAAATCTCTCAAAAGCTGGGCCCAAAACTTGCTCAATATCTTTTAGTACCGTTTCATCAGGCTGATAATCCTCCACCATTTCCGGATTTACTTTTCTGGGTACCCGCTGCCCCATAGCTAAAGTTAACGAACTGGCCAACAAGAAAGGCTCAACATTCATATCCAACAAACGTGGTAAAGCACCAGCCGCTGAATTGGTGTGAATGGTAGAAAAGACCAAGTGACCCGTCAATGAGGCTTGAATAGCTAGATTAGCTGTCTCCTCATCTCGAATCTCACCCACCATAATAATGTTTGGATCTTGACGTAAAAATGACCGCAAACCAGAAGCAAAAGTTAGACCAGCCTGGGGGTTGACCTGAACCTGATTCACCCCTTCAATTTGATACTCAACCGGATCTTCTAAGGTAATAATATTAACCTCAGGCATATTAATCTTATCCAGAATTGAGTACAAAGTCGTTGTTTTACCAGATCCGGTAGGACCGGTCACTAAAATAATTCCATGAGGGATTTGAATTGCCTCTTGGACACGTTGAAGCGCATCACCACGCATACCTAAATCGGTTAGAGTCGGCACTTTTTCGCTTTTCTTTAGAAGACGCATCACCACTTTTTCGCCATGAACAGTTGGTAGGGTAGAAACACGCAGATCTACCTCTTGTTCGCCCATCCTGAAAGTAAAACGGCCATCTTGAGGTTGTCTTTTTTCATCAATCTTTAAATTAGAAAGAATTTTAACTCTAGAAATTACCGCTTCGTGAACTGACTTCGGCAATACCAATTTCTCCTGTAACAAACCATCAATCCGATAACGAACTCTGGTTTTATCCTCCATTGGCTCAAAATGAATATCGCTAGCACCTGACTTAAGTGCAAAAATCAACACTGTTTCCACAATCTTGGCAATTGGTGCATCGCGAACAATTTCGCCCGAACCAATTAGCTCATCAGTTTGCCCAGCCACTAAAACATTTCCTTGGTTGGTTATGCTACTTTCTTTTAAAGCAGCCGAGACTTCACTGGATAAACTTTGTGCGTAACGTTCGGTAATGGCTTTTTCAATTTCACTTTGAGGAGCAATAAAAGGCTTAACTTTAATGTTGGATTTGCGTTCCACAAATTCGATAGCGGCTAAATTCAGTGGGTCCGCCATTGCAAGAGATAACTCACCGTTTTCTCTATCAAGGGCAAAGGGGAAAATGTGATACATCTTGGCAGTACCATCAGGAACTTGGGATAAAGCCTCGGGAGAAGCGCCAACACCCCCCAGATCAACAAACGGAACGTGGTAAAAAATTGATTTTGCCTTTGCCAGATCGGTTTCTGATACAAACTTTTTTTCTTCAATAATGCGATTGGGGTCTTTATTAGTTCGAACTTGCTCAAGAGCAATGTCGTCGGCCTGTTCGGGTGTAATTTTCCCCTGATCCAACAATACATCCACTAAGGACGCATAAACTTTATTAGACTGATCAACGTTTGATGGGGCAGGCATCTTTATCTATCTTACGCATTTTTAAAGTAATCGAAAAGTAGCGTGGTAAATTTTGGTCAAGAATTCAAATTTCCTCAGTAGCTTATTAGTTTTGTCACCTGGCCAAGCAGTGTACAATTAAGTTATGGAGACTTCATATGTTCCACCAGAGGTAATGAGACAATACGCCCAGAGTGATCAGGGGGATGATCAAGCTGATACTGAACCTTCACCTGACCAGTCAAATCCTAACACTGATCCTCAGTCAGCATCTGATGCTGGCTCCTCCGGTCCAAGCGGGCAAAACGATCCCGCTTCTCAAGCCAATCAAACAGCTCTCCCGTCTGATGTGGATGGGTCCGAGGAGGAAACACAACCGCAGTCGGATGAGAGTCTGGGGATTAAAGAGCAACTAAAAATGCTTTCTCCAATTGCGGTGTTAAGAAGCATTGGTGAACAAGCAACTTCACCACCAAGCCAAGAAGAGCAGCAAGCACAGCAAGCTGAAGCTATGCGGGTTGAACAACAAATAAGTAGGGCTCAGCAGGATTGGCAAGATCGACAACTCAAGAGAGATCAAGAAGAGGAGCAAACTAAACAAGAAATTGAAGCAATTAAAACTCAAGCAGCTAGCTTCAAACACCTTAAAAGTGGATCGGTACTAAATCAACCTGTTACTTCTGGGGCAAAAGTCAATATTGAATTATTCAGCCGTGCCCTAAAGGATGCTCAAAAAGACGAGGCCAGACACAAAAAACAACTAACTGTGCCCAAAGGCACTCGAAAAGGACCAAGAGATCCCTCCCAAATGATGGACGAGGAAAGCGGCTACCAAAAAATGACCGAGCTGACGGTTGGAGAATAGGTTGTTACAATACTCTCCCATGTCTGAATTAGCAATCAAACATCTATCTGTTCAAGTAGAAAATAAAAAAATTATTAGCGATCTATCGCTGACCATTAAACTTGGCAAAATTCACGCCTTAATGGGACCAAATGGTAGCGGCAAGTCAACTCTGGCTTATACTCTGGCTGGTCACCCCAACTACCAGGTTAAGGAAAAATCTCAAGTTAAATTAGGCAAACATGATCTTTTGTCACTCAATCCAGACGAAAGAGCTAAGCTTGGTTTGTTTCTAGCGTTTCAAAATCCAGTTGAGATTGAGGGAGTATCAACCTACCAATTCTTAAAAGTAATGTGGGAGGCGAGATTTGGACCAATATCCAAACAAACTAAAAATAAATCAAAAACTAAAAATCGCCAATTTAGCAGCGTGATCGAGTTTAGAAATTACGTTGATCAGATGGCTAAAAAAATTGGTGTTTCGGCAGATTTGTTAAAGCGAAGTTTAAATGACAATTTTTCCGGTGGTGAAAAAAAGAGATTAGAAGTATTGCAGCTACTGGTCTTCCAACCAAAATTTGCGGTTTTAGATGAAACCGATTCTGGCTTGGACATCGACGCTTTAAAAACTTTATCAAGACAATTGCAACAAGCGGTTAAAGAAATTGGTTGCGGCTTGCTGATTATTACGCATTACCGACGTGTTTTATCATTTATTCAGCCAGATTTTATTCATATTATGTTAAACGGCAAAATTGTAAAAAGCGGTGGAGTGGAAATAGCGGAAAGATTAGAAGAAAATGGATATCAACAGTTTAAAAACAAACAGCCTAAAAAACAGAAATGAACCCAGAAAGCACTAATGTTGAATTTTGACAAATCACCAAAAACAATTAATCAGCCGCACTTGAAAGGTCAGGTTAAATTATTACAAAAGGCAGCATTAATTCACCAAGGGAAGGTGCTACTTCTGCGTCGCTCAAAAAAAGAAGTTAATCGACCAAACTGCTGGGACCTTCCTGGCGGGAATGTTGAGTGGCCAGTTGAATTAAAAGAGTTAGGCTTGCCAATAATTACCGGCTTGCATCGTGATGGTCTTGCCAGAGAAATTGCTGAAGAAACTTCACTAGAGATTGAGCCCAAGGACATCGCCCATAGCAACTTGGTCTTTTTTGAAACCACCTTCCAACCAAAAGAAAATATTTTTACTATCATTACTGGCTGGTCAATTTCTCTAGATAAAGATCGCGATCAGATCACACCCAAATTAAGTAGTGAACACGATCTTTACGAGTGGATTAACCCCGAACAGGTTCAAGATTATGATTTTGGTTACGCCAAATTTATACCCGAAATTATCCAAGCAGCCTGGAATTACCAAAAATAATCATGGCTCGTTTTGCACCTTTAAAACACCAGCAAGCTAGTGATTGGCATAAAACCAATGAATATCAGCATGGTTTTTCCTTTTCAACTAAAGATTATGCCTTAATAACTTCGCCTGGAATTAATTCTCAAATCGTAAAAATAATTTCTCATCACAAAGATGAACCGAGTTGGATGACTAAAAAGCGTTTGGCCGCTCTGCGTAATTTTGAGTCAATGTCTTTACCAAATTGGGGAGCAGATTTATCTCACATTAATTTTGATGAAATTCATTATTACTTACGCCCCTTATCTCAAGCTAGCCAAAATTGGGAGGATGTTCCTGCTGATATAAAAACCACCTTTGAAAGAATTGGTGTTCCCCAAGCAGAGAAAGAGTATTTAGCCGGGGTAAAAATGCAGTATGATAGCGAGATTGTTTACGGATCACTTAAAAAACAATGGCTGAAAGATGGGGTAATTTTTCTATCGATGGATGAGGGACTAAAACAACACCCAGATTTAGTTCAACAGTACTTTGGCAGCGTTATTCCCTCACAGGATAATAAATTTGCCGCACTCAACTCAGCAGCTTGGAGTGGCGGTTCTTTTGTTTATGTTCCGCCCGGGGTTCACGTTACTATGCCATTGCAAACCTATTTTCGAATCAACGCTTCTCAAGCCGGCCAATTCGAAAGAACTTTAATCATTGTTGATGAAGGCGCTAGCGTTCATTACATAGAGGGTTGCACTGCTCCTGCTTACAGTACCGAATCTTTACACGCCGCTGTGGTGGAAATTATCGTTAAAAAAGGTGCACGCTGTCAGTACACCACAATCCAAAACTGGTACAAAACTGTGTATAACCTGGTTACCAAACGAGCCAGAGTTGAAGCAGAGGGTGAAATGATTTGGACCGATTTTAATATGGGCAGTAAAGTCACCATGAAGTACCCCAGCTTTATTTTAGCTGGCGCTGGTGCCAAGGGAGAAACACTATCTATGGCGGTAGCTGGTGAAGGACAACACCAGGATACTGGCGGCAAGGCTATTCATTTGGCACCTTATACCAGGTCTACTATTGTTTCAAAATCGATTAGCAAAAACGGCGGTCGTGCTAGTTATAGAGGTTCTGTTTTTGTTGGTCCCAACGCGCACCAAACAAAAAACAAGGTTATCTGTGATGCCTTAATTCTTGACCCTGATAGTCGTTCAGATACTTATCCAGTCGAAAAGGTTTTTTGTCATGATATTACTCTTGAGCATGAAGCAACCGTTAGTAAAATAGGCGAAGAGCAGCTTTTTTATCTGATGAGTCGAGGTTTATCGGAACAAGAAGCCAGTAAGTTAATTGTCCAAGGGTTTGTGGCTCCGTTTGTTCGTCAGTTGCCTTTGGAATACGCTGTTGAGATGAATCGGCTGATTGACTATGAAATGGAAGGGTCAGTTGGCTAAATAAATATTATGCCAGTAATTCGCTTTAACAAGCCAAATACCACCAATCAACTTAATCTTTCTAAACCAGGAAAATATCGGGTTGAACTGACTCAGGAAGGTATCGAGGTTAATATTAATGGTGTTTTTCAAGCTAAAAATAAAGACCAATTGGAAGTTGAAATTATTATTGTTCATCAAGCTAAACGAACTACTTCTCATACCAATTTACGTGGGATAGTAGATAATCAAGCTTTTTTATCACTACTAGGTACAATAGTAGTTGAATCATCAGCCAAACTTACCAATGCCTTTTTAACCGAGAAAATTCTTTTGTTGTCAGAAAAATCCAAAGCTGTTGCTGTGCCAAATTTAGAAATCTCAACTGATGAAGTAAAATGCTCTCACGCTGCTACTATCTCCACTTTGTCAGAAGATCAATTATTTTACATACAATCAAGAGGACTTAACCAAAAAGCCGCCAAAAAAATGTTAATTGATGGTTTTTTGTCTTTAGCCTAAATAAGCTAGATTTTTTCGCTAGTATCACTACTTAACTCAAATATAATATTTTAGTTAATGGCCATCACTTGGCTAATATATGTTATGATTTCTCCGATGCTAGACATTCAATTTATCAGAGAAAATGCCGAGGTTGTTAAGCAAGCGGCAATTGACAAACAACTCAATCCTAAAGTAGTTGATGAGTTACTGGTTCTAGATGATCAGCGTCGGCAGTTAATTCCGGAGGTTGAACAATTAAGAAAAGCTGCTAATGATCTTCAGCGACAAATAAAGGGGCGCAAGCCAACACCCGACGAACTGAGTCAAGGCAAAGAGCTTAAAGAACAGCTTAGGCAATTAGAGCCCAAATTAAAAGAAGTGGAAAACTCTTTCAGACAGAAACTCTATTTTATTCCCAACGTACCGGCGCGGGATGTGCCGATCGGCCAAGATGAAACTGGCAATCAAGTGGTGAGACGGGAAGGTGCGAAACCTGATTTTGACTTCAATCCTCAGACACATGATGATCTACTCGCCAAATTAAATCTTTTGGACACAAAAAGAGCTGTTAAAATCGCTGGACACCGATCTTACTTTTTAAAAGGTGATTTGATGTTGTTAGAACAAGCCATTTTTCAGTTTGCTCTAAATAAAATGGTTGATCATGGTTTTACTCCCTTTGCCGTACCGTTAATTGTCCGAGAGGAAGCTTTTCAAAATACTGGTTATGGTCCTTGGGGGATGGAAGATATATTTTGGACTCAGGACGAGGGCGGTTTAATTGGCACAGCTGAAGTACCGCTAACAGCCTATCATCAAGGAGAAGTGCTAAAAGAAGAAGATTTACCGATAAAAATGGTTGGACTCAGCCCTTGTTTCAGGCGTGAAGTGGGAAGTTATGGTAAAGACACCCAGGGAATTTTCAGGGTTCACAACTTTACTAAATTAGAACAAGTTGTCTATACAGTTGCTGATGAACAAATAACTAGAGACTGGCACACCAAGATGTTGGGTTTTGCTGAGGAAATTTTGCGCGAATTAGGTCTTGCCTATCAAGTGGTTTTAATGTGCACCGGAGATATGGGGGCAGGTCAGCGCTTTAAATATGATATTGAAGTTTGGTTTCCCGGACAAAATAAATATCGCGAAACCCATTCCGATAGCTATTTTAATGATTTTCAGGCTCGTAGATTAAATATTCGTTACCAGGCAAAAGATGGTACCGTAAAGTATGTTTATACGATTAATAATACCGTTATCGCGAGTCCTAGAATTTTAGCTGCGATCGCCGAAAATTATCAAACCAAAGAAGGCAGAATCAAAGTGCCTGATGCATTAAAACCTTACTTAAATAAAAAGTTTTTGGGTGCTTAAGTTTTAAATCCTATTTAAATCCTATAAGATACAAAAAATAAATTGGTAATTCATTATCCATGTTTGATTGGTAAAAATCAATCCTACCTTATTAATGATTGGATCAGTATAATTTAATCCCATGAGCATTCGTGGGGTTTGGCCAAAAAAATTTTCACCTGGTTACATTTTTGTTTCCGGCGGTGTGTTGTCATCGTTGGGAAAGGGGACAACTACTGCTTCAATTGCATTATTACTCAAATCTCGAGGTTACAAAGTAACCATTGTTAAATGTGAGAATTACTTAAATATTGATGCAGGCCTAATTAATCCGATAGAACATGGCGATGCATTTTTGTGTGAGGATGGCACTGAAGCAGATATGGATTTAGGAACCTATGAAAAACATCTGCACCAAAATCTTGGCAAACATAACTTCATTACACTTGGTCAAATTTATAAAGCTGTGATTGATCGTGAACGGGCCTTTGGCTATAACGGCGAAGACGTTGAGGCCGTGCCGCACATAACAGATGAAATCATTGGTCGAATTAATGAGGCCGGCCAGAAAGATGAAGCCGACATTATTATTGTCGAACTTGGCGGCACGGCCGGTGAATACCAAAATGCACTTTATTACGAAGCCGCTAGAATTTTAGATTATATCCACGATCAGCGAGTGGTTCATATTCACGTTAGTTATTTGCCTACACCACCACATATCGGCGAGCCAAAAACCAAGCCAACCCAGCTTTCGGTCCGGCACCTTAACTATATGGGTATTCAGCCAGATTTTATTGTTTCTAGAGCAGAGAAACCTATCGATGAGCGACGTCGAGAAAGGTTTGCATTGTTTTGCCACGTTAAGAGAGAAAACGTAATCGACAGCCCTGACGTTGAAAATGTTTATGAAATACCACTTATATTCGCCGAACAAGACTTTGACACAAAATTACTAAAAAGTCTAAGCCTACCCCTCAAGCGGCGAAATATTACCAAATGGGAAAAACTTGTTACCAAGATTAAGGACCCTAAGCCAAAAGTTCTCAAAATCGGAATTGTGGGTAAATATTTTGCCACTGGCGAGTATGAGCTTCGAGATAGCTACGCCGCATTACTAGATGCTTTAGACCATGCTGGTATTGCCACTAATTGCGAGCCTGAAATCAATTGGATTAATAGTGAAGCATTAGAAAAAAGTCAGGATATTTCTCAAACTTTAGGCTCGCTTCAGGCAATTGTTGTGCCAATTGGTTGGGGAGAAAGAGGAGTAGAAGGCAAGATTAAAGCTATCCAATATGCTAGAGAAAATAAAATTCCATTTTTAGGATTGTGTTATGGCATGCAACTGGCAGTAGTTGAATTTGCCAGAAATGTTCTTGGTTGGCCAGATGCACACACTACCGAGGTCAACCCCAAGTCTTCTCATCCGGTAATTCACATTATTCCTGAGCAGAAACGAATTATGGCTAATCGGGCTTACGGCGGAACTATGAGACTAGGCAGTTGGGATTGCCAGCTAAATCCAGATTCTCAAGTTTATCAAATTTACAAAAACTCAAGCCATATAAAAGATAAGAAACGCGGTGTTATTGCCGAAAGACACCGGCATCGTTATGAGTTTAACGATAAGTATGCCCGCCAACTTGAAAAGGGTGGTTTGGTAATTGGCGGTCGTTCGGTTAAAGAAAAATTGGTTGAGTTTATTGAGTTACCAAAAGAAGTCCACCCATTTTTTGTGGGTACTCAGGGACACCCTGAATATAAATCCAGACCACTAGATCCCCACCCACTATTCATTGCCTTCTTTGAAGCTGCGCTCAATCTGGTATAATCACTGATCTATGGCACAACATTTGCAGAAAAACCAATTAAACTTTTCGGTGGGCGACACTGTACGTGTCCATCAAAGCATTCAAGAAGGTGATAAAAAACGAATCCAGATTTTTGAGGGTGTTGTTATCGCTATAAAAAATCGACAAAGCGGTTCAAGCTACACAGTCAGGCGTATTGCCTCTGGTGGGGTTGGAGTTGAAAAGATTTTTCCAGCCTACTCACCAGTGGTTAAAAAGGTTGAGAGAATCAAACGCGGTGATGTTAGAAGAGCTAAACTTTATTACTTACGTGATCGTTTAGGTAAAGCTGCCATGAATATTAAAAAGAAAATTGCAACCAACAAGTAAATTTATTAATTACTTATTTTTTAGGTTAATAATTTTGAGTCAGAAGTAAAACGTCTTTATTAGAGTTTGTAAGAATTTTGTTAGATTTGTTTGCCACACTTGCCGAGTGCTAAATAAGCTTTCAACTGTTATCAAGGGTAAACAAGCAGAAGAAATTGCCGCTAAGTATTTAACTAATCATGGCTATTTAATTTTACAAAAAAATATTTATACACCTTTTGGGGAAATTGATATTTTAGCCAGAAAAAATGGTGAGTATATTTGTGTGGAAGTTAGATCAAGAGATAGTAGAAATTACCTGCCTCCGGAATTAACCATCACTCCAGTTAAATACTCCAGATTAGTTAAATCAATTTTGAGCCTCAATTTTCTTCATAACAAACCCATTAGGATTGATGTTATTACCGTTCAGAAAAAAAGAGTTAGACGGCACTTTAAGAATGTTGATTTTCCAGCAGGCTGAGGGCAGATTTTAATAAATCAGATTGACTGAAGCCGTATTTTTTAAGAAGCTGCTCGGCATGACCAGAACAACCAAATTTATCTTCAACACCAATTATTTTCATTGGTACTGACTTATTTTGGCTGACCCACTCGGCAATTGCGCTGCCTAAACCACCAACAACTTGGTGGTCTTCTATAACCAGAATCGGTAATTTTTTAGCCGTAATTTGTCTTAAATAACCAATATCTAATGGCTTAACGGTGTGCATATTAGCCAGCTGTGCCTTAATTTGGTGTAATGACCAAAGATCGAATTTTAATTGAACAGCTCGGTCAATCATCACTCCATTAGCAATAATTATTAAATCAAGATTTGAATCTATATTATTTTCTGCTACTAATTGCGAACTACCAACTTTGTATGATTGGTCCACTGGTTGAGTATAAGTCTTAGGTCTCAATAAGCGTAAATAGGCTGGTCCCTCCAAACTGGCCAGTTGCTTGGTTAATTCAAAAGCACTGACATAATCACTTGGAGCAACCACTTTCATATTGGGAAGCACCCGCATCATTGCAACATCTTCCAAGGCTTGATGGGTTGCTCCATCTGGACCAACCGAAAGTCCGCTATGCCCACCAACCACAACAACATTTCGATTGGGATAACAAACGTTAACCCTAATTTGATCATGCGTTCTCCCTGGAGAAAAAACCGCAAAACTAGCCGCAAAAACCTTAAACCCTTCTTTTGCCAAACCAGCTGCAACACCAATTAAGTTTTGTTCGGCCACACCTACCTCCACAAAACGATCGGGGAAATCATCGGCAACTTTACCAAGTCGAAGCGATTCTCTCAAATCACCACAAACAACCACAATATCATCGCGCTGACTCATTAGATCATAAACAGCATCACCAAAGCCATCTCTTGTGCTACCGAGTGATAAATCATTAAATATAGTTGAATCTTGATTAATCATACTGTGTGTCCAACTTTCCGGCTAAACTATTTAGTTGTCGAAGAGCTGTCCTGGCTTGCTGAGGATCAGGTGCATCTCCATGCCAAGTAAACTTGGCTTCAATAAAATCAACTCCTTTTCCAGGTGTGGTATAAGCAATAATTGCTGAAGGCTGCTCATCAGTCATTGCCTCTCTAATGGTTTGATAAATTGCTTGATGATCATGACCGTTAACTTCATAAACTTGCCAACCAAAGCTACGAATTTTGTCGGCAAAGGGATCAAGTGGCATTATTTGCTCGGTAACACCTGAAATTTGAATATAGTTTCGATCAATTATTACGGTTGCGTTGGCGAGCTTGTATTTAGCTCCAAATTGATAGGCTTCCCAAGTTTGCCCCTCTTGATGTTCACCATCACTTAACAAAGCAAAAAAGTGATTATCAAGTTGTTTTAGCCTACCAGCCAACGACATTCCCAGCATTTGCGATAAACCCTGACCAAGAGGTCCTGAAGAAAGCTCTATTCCTTTCTCAACATTTTCGTGAGGATGTCCTTCTAAAAAAGAGTTGATTTGTCTCAGTTGCCACAGTTCGTCTTTAGGAAAATAGTTGTGCAGCGCCAGGGTGGCATATAAAGCAGGGCAGGTATGTCCGTTTGATAAAACAAATCTATCTCGATTTTCCCAAGTTGGGTTTTGTGGATCGTGGCGTAAAATTTCGCGATATAAAACGGCTAAGATATCGGCGATACCTAAAGCTCCACCAGCATGACCAGAACCAGCCAATTCTAACATTTTAATTATGTGGCGTCTGATAATAAGCGCATCGGTCTCAGATTTCTGACTCATAAACCTAGATTAACTAAATACACAACAAAATACCAGTCTGGTATTAAAAAGCCGAACTATTGAGCTAAGTCAGGACTGATTACTTCACCAGAATCTTGACCTGGTTCGGTCGAAGCAGGTGGGAAAATACGTCGGAATAGACGAACAATCATCCTTAAAAATACAACCGCTAAACTAAATAATAGGGTAGTAATAACGAATAATTTTTTACCTGCTGGCATAAAAGCAAAAAACATAAACGACACTACCGGTAAAATTATTTGGACTCTAACCACCTCCTGACGACTGACATAGCGGGGAGCATTAATAACCGCAATTGTCTCCATTATAAAAATGATAAAAGCTTGAATGGCGTTAAGAATCCAATCAGGATGTGTTAAATCAAAACGACTTAAAAAGGTTAGGTTGTATGGTTGAGGGGATTCTGGTAGCCAAGGATAAAGCAGGTGTAAATCCGCACCGGTTAGACCGCGAGAAAAAATGCGCCATAACGTCAGAGCAATTATTACTTGGATCGTTACCGCCACTGCTTCAGAAATTATGATTCTTGGTTGCGAGCGCATCACCTTTTTAACCGCTTTTTTTTGAGCTACTGGATCAAAACGATATTGATATCTGACCTCTTCAACCTTTCTTTCTATTTCTTGCCTTTCGGACTCGCTGCGGTGACCGGAGATAGTTAGAGGCAACAAAATGATTCTAACCGTTAAGGTTAATAAAATCACCGCAAACCCCATGTCATAGCCGATAGGGGTATGTCCTACCAACCAATAAAAAATCATCAGCAAGTTTAAAAAGGGTTGATACAAAAAGGTAATAAAAAATTCAATCATAATGTTAGTTTTTAATCGCTGGGGTTTATTTTACGCTGACCAATTGCGATAGTGGTAGAGACATTGGGATTGTGTTGGTGAACAACTTGCAGTTTACCACCAAAAAGGGCAACTAATTGGCGCTTAGATTCTAGATAGGGAGTGTGACTTGAAACCGCCAAAATATTTGGTCGCAAAAGACTTAGCAAATGGCGATGGTGGTCAGGTTGGTCGAAAGCCTCTGGCAAGACCTCAACTATATCTGCCAAACCGGTTTCTTCAATATTTTTAACACGTTTACCCTGATTGTTAATGGGACGTCCCTCACCTTTTAAGTGCTTTGTTCTTATATCTGACTCAATACCTACCATTAAAAAATTGCCAGCCGCTCTGGCTTTTTTTAAAAAAGTTAAGTGTTCTTGATGAAATAAATCAAAAACACCGGTAACTAGTACCGTCAATTTACCCTCATCTTTGGCTTGCTGGGCTAACTTAGCTACTGCTTGCCACTTTTGTACTTCTTCTGCTGACCAATCAAGAGGTAGTCGGTGGTGGGCGATAATCTTACTTCTCTTGCGCATAAGTTTTTTTCCAAGACTCCAGTATTGTCTCATATTTGGCCTGAACGATAGGAGCAAAGCTTTTGGGATGAAAATATGCTTGTTTGTATGTTATTTTTTCTTTACCTTTCCTGTGTAGCTTCATATACTTGAGTTGCGCTTTATGAGCTAGTGGGTTTAAAAGTCTGGCAATTAAAGACCAAAAGAAGTGGTAGCCAGGGGTAAAGCTTAGTAGTGGTGGCGATGGCAATACAAATTGATATCTGGACCTAGCAGACCACCAACCTGGATGAGTGTATTTTTTCACCCAAATGTTACTAGTTAACCAGTTATCAATTATTTGGCGATTGGCAGCATAAACCGGAATGGCTTGAACAATCTCTCTGGCAGTAAACAAAGACTGGTCTTTTCTGGCATCTAGTGCCAATTGATCTTCTTCCAGCCACAGATTACAACACCAGCTTCCACCTGACTTTGAGAGATTGGTCCAATGGCGACGTTGCTTACCGACAACAACACCAATGAGAGTGATTAAGAGTCTGGTTAACCAAAGACTATTTGATTTAGTAACAATCATAAAATCAATGTCATCGGCGGGGGCGGCCTGGCCGACGGCCAGGCCGCCCGTCACCCACACTCCTTCAACCCAAGGTATCCAACGCCACCAGGTAATAGCCTGTAAAGCTGAGTTAAAATTTTCGATTACCGTTTGATCAAAAGTAGGTTGATGAAAAAACAAATTAGAGCTGGCCTGCATTGAAGATTGTTGCGACGGAAAACATTTAAAAAAATCCAGATTATTTTGCAATTCCTGCCAAATCAAAAATAATTTTGTGTGATCAATTGGGTACAAATTAGTTAGTGGGTATCGTTTTAGCTCCTGCCATCGCAAAGAACAACCAAAAACTTCAGCATAGGCCACTGTTTTAATAACTATAGCAAAATATCTATCATACTCAATCACGAACATAGTCTATCGCAAAAGCTAGGCCAACATAACCCAAAAACCAGATAATAACGAAACAGTTATCGAGCCGAAACTCCGAATCGCGATAAAACCGTTTTAATTCCTGGAATAATATCATTTAATGCCTGTTCTGCTTGTCCATTATTAATCATCTTGTTAACAGCGTCTTTGTAATAACCAATCAGTTGATCATTCAAACCCTCATCATGTGTTCGACTAGCCAGATACCAAGACTTGGCATATAAAGCATCTTCCAGGTAGGGAGCCACTATCGGATCACCTTTTAATTCTTCTGCCATTTCCACTCGAGGATAAAGCTCACCAAAAGAGCGATATTTACTGGCTTGAGTATACATTTGTCTTAGTTGTTCAGGCTGAGACAGCCAGTTAATAAATTCCCATGCTTCCCTAGAATGGGCAGACTTCTTGTTAACGCCTTCAGCCCAATAGGTTGCCCAAGTTATTGGTTCATCACTAATTTGGGGGAGCTGAGCCACGCCAAATCGAAGATTAGGATTAAGTGCTTTAATTTCGTGTAACCGCCAAGAAGGAACAAAAATCATAGCTACTCTCTCGTTGGCAAAGGCCAAAACTGATTGGGGCATCGTGCCATCCCAAACTCTATCTGAACGAGTAAATAAGGTATAAAACTCTAATGCTGTTTGCGCATTAAGGGTGGATGGATCGGCTGGATTGGCACTGTTTTGCAACAATAACAAACC
>DBQK01000007.1:10867-12141 GCA_002305195.1 Patescibacteria group bacterium UBA1396 | reverse complement strand
CAAGGCTAAGCCGTCATACATTAGAGGCACACCCAAAACTTGATTTCCTTTAGTTAAATCGCTGCTCATAACTGGATAGAAAGATTGTTTTAATTGCTGGGCCGATAAAACATCATTTGGAGCGGAGGCTAAGTCATTTTGCAGCATTGGTACCCAAGTATTGTGAAACCTAAAAACATCCGGACCGTTACCATCTCTAATTGCCTGTTGCAATCGGCTTCGATATTGCCGGTGGTTTTGCTGTTGGTAAACAATCTGAATATTGGGGTGCAAATCTTGATATTTCTCAATCAAGGGCATAATAATTTCTTTTTCTTCCCATAGACCCCAGTAAACAAGGGTGGTAGGTGTGCCAACATTATCTTGATTAGTCTCGTTACTTAAAAAAAATCTTTGCCACAAATTAAAGCCCACAAATCCTAAAATAAGTAGAACAACCAGTCCGGCTACAATTTGGAACCATCTTTTCCCAAAAAGTGACCCCTCAACTTTAGCTGGTGGAAGCCTGGAGCCAGAGGATCCACCTTGTTTTATTAGATTATTACTAGATATAGATGATCCTGAAGACGGAGGCTGATCCGATGATGTTGGTAGGTTATGATTTCCATTTTGGCCATTACCATTAATTCTTTCTAGAGGCACACCAGTATCAACAGAAGATTGTGTCGGTTCTTTCAAACCTGCCGAAGTTGCTGTATCAATTTGAGGATCTTTAAAAGGTTCTGGACTAATCTCTTTTAGGTTTTCTAAAATCCGACTCTTAATTACGGGTTCTGTTGAAGATGAAGCTGCTTCCTTATTTATGGGTGGTTTTGTATCGCTTGAACCAGCTAAGCTATCTGAACTTTTAGAAATCTGTTGGTTGTCATTGGGGTCACTACCAACAAGATTAGGTGCGGGTAGTGACTGAGATACTGTTGAATCAGTCATATCAGCGGTAGACAGAGGTTGGGGAGATGCTTGAGATGTTGAAGTTTGTGATGGAGGTGGTAAATCAGGTGTTGTTTCTTGCTTAGGCAAGGGCGCACTATGATCACTATTGTTCGTATTATCCGTTGGTTTTGTGGATGGTTGATTACTACCTGTCAAGCCGATTGCTTGAGGAGTTGTATTCTGGTCAATAGTCGGCTTTGGTAAATTACTTGAATCCATAGCTACATCCCCCAGTATAATGAGAAAATTCGGTGAACACAATGCAAAAAAAACCAAACTATAATTTTTGGCGACACTTTATATTATTAATTGGTTTGCTAGCCATTTGGTTGGTTTTGGTT
>DBQK01000007.1:9270-10847 GCA_002305195.1 Patescibacteria group bacterium UBA1396 | reverse complement strand
CTAGCTGATCTTCCAACTATTAAACCTAATGAAAACATTAGTTTGTTTTACCAGAGCCAAGCTTGGGCTACCCCTGCAGCAAGTTTGGGCAAAAAACCAGATATTGATAAAACTTTAGAACTGGCTATGTCGATCGGTAAGAGTGGTCGACTAGATCAGCAGTTTAGGCAAAGATTAGTACTTTTTACTAAGCCTATTAACATTCAACCAATATTTTCGCTAGATAAAAATTTGGTTGAAAATTGGGTGGCAAGCGTGGCGGCGCAAATTGATCAGGATGGAGTTAGCCCTCAGGCAAAAATTGTTGGTGATGGTTACAAATTTGAGACTGGCCAGGAAGGAAGAACTCTCAATCAAGTATCAATGGTCGAAACAATTCTTAATCATCCAGATCAAACATCATTTGAACTAATCATTGAAACAACTAGTCCGCCTTTGACAGATATCGATATTGAACTAAGTAAACAAAGGCTAGACCTTCTTTTTGCCAAAAAAATTTTTATTTATCTCTCAGAAGATGAGGAACCGCTAGCTTTAACAGCGAGTGATTTTTTTAGTTGGCTAAAACTGCCAAGTGGCTACCAGAACTCTACAATCGATCAAGACCTAGAATCTTGGGCAGTTAAATACAATCGACCAGCTCAAAATGCTGAATTTGAATTTGTAGATAATAAAGTTACCAAGTTTACTCCCCATCGTTTAGGCAGATCTTTAGATATTCAGGCAACTCGACAAAAGATTCTTACTGTTTTAGCTGATCTTGAAGATAATTCGGATTTAACTGAAACACAAACTCAAGCAGTATTTATTCAAACTGAACCGGCGGTAACTCTAGCAGAAGTCAACCCATTTGGTATTAAGGATCGCTTGGGTGTGGGCACTTCCACCTATTTTGGCTCGATTGCCGGCCGTGTTCACAATGTAGGCCTTACTAGTAGTAAGCTTCATGGCACTTTAGTAGCTCCGGGTGACGAATTTTCTTTTAACCAAACTATTGGCGAGGTTAGCGCTGCCACAGGCTATCAATCAGCTTACGTTATTAAAAATGGCCGCACCGAATTAGGTGATGGTGGTGGAGTTTGCCAAGTTAGTACTACAATTTTTAGAGCGGTGTTAAATGCTGGCTTGCCAATCACAGCCTGGCGAGCTCACAGCTATCGAGTTAGCTATTACGAACAGAATAGCAAACCTGGTTTCGATGCAACTGTTTACGAACCATCGCCAGACTTTAAATTTAAAAATGATACCGGTCATCACCTATTAATTCTCAGTGAAACCGATACGGCCAATCGCTTTTTAAAGGTAGAAATTTGGGGTGTTGATGATGGACGGCAAGCAATTACACGCAATTACTCTTTGTATAATCAGCGCCCGGCGCCAGAACCGCTCTACATTCCCGACCCCAGTCTCCTGCCAGGCACTACCAAGCAAATTGACTGGGCGGCGCCGGGCGCAACTGCTAAATTTGACTACTTAGTTACCAATAAAAACGGTGAAACAATCTTTGAAAAAACCTTTGTGAGTAATTATCAACCCTGGCAAGCAGTTTATTTGGTAGGAGAGTAAAATGGAAAGTG
>DBQK01000007.1:0-9221 GCA_002305195.1 Patescibacteria group bacterium UBA1396 | reverse complement strand
AAAAATAAGGCAAACTAAATTATGGCTTTAGTCCTGGGTTTACTCATTTTCTCCTTTTGCTTAACTAGCGCCTTAATTGTCCCCTTCATTAATAGCCTCTATCAAATCAAGTTTCAAAGAAAAGAACAGATTACCACCGATGCTTTTGGAAAACGAACCACGGTGTTTGATTACTTTCATAGCCACAAGGCAGGCACTCCAGTTGGGGGAGGGATTTTACTAATCGGAGTAATTTGTTCAGTGTTTGCCACTATCTTTCCTGTTCTAAAATATCTAGGAATCGAAATTACCAATGTTTATCCTCTAGCACCGGAAATTACCATTATTTTCTTTTCTCTACTTTCATTTGGAGCTATCGGTTTATATGACGATATTAAAAAATTTTTCGGAATCAAAAAAAGTAAATTTTTTGGCTTACGGCTCCGGCACAAACTGTTGCTCCAAGTATTAAGCGGCGCAATTTTAGGCTTAATGATGTATTTTTGGCTAGGAATTAATTTTATTAACATCCCATTTTTAGGACATATTGCCTTAGGTCCTTGGTTTATTGTTTATGCCTCATTTGTGATCGTAGCATTTGCTAACGCTGTTAATATCACCGATGGCTTGGATGGTTTGGCCTCTGGTCTTTTATTATTCTGCTTGTTCGGTTTGTGGGTATTATCCGCTTCAATTTTGGACACCACTTTATCGATTTTTGTGGCGCTAACTATCGGTTCACTAATTGCTTTTCTGTATTTTAATATTTACCCCGCCAGAATTTTTTTGGGAGATGTTGGTGCCTTAGCTTTTGGTGCTAGCTTGGCAGTTATGGGGCTGCTACTTGGCAAAACAATTGCTTTAGTGGTAATTGGCGGCATATTTGTAGCCGAAATTGCTTCCAGCCTTTTACAGTTGCTGTCCAAAAAATATCTTAAGAAAAAAATATTTCCGGTTTCGCCTCTTCATTTGTGGTTGCAAGCTATCGGTTGGGAAGAGCCAAAAATCGTGATGCGAGCCTGGATGACCGGTATTATTTTAACTGCCTTAGGTGTTTGGTTGGCCTTGTTATAATCTGCCTTTACCTGTTTGTTTCGTGTAAGATGCAGTTATGTCGATATGGGATCAATTTGTTAATGATTGGCAAACCAAAAAAGTTTTAATTTTTGGCTTAGGACAACAAGGTGGTGGGGTTAAAACCGCCAACACATTCGCCCGGGCAGGTGCAAAAGTTAGAGTGTCTGATCTACAGTCTGCTGAGGAATTAGCACAATCAGTTTCCCAACTTAATCCTTCTATCGAACTTGCTTTGGGAGGTCACCAAAAGACCGATATTGATTGGGCTGATTTAATCATTAAAAATCCTGCCGTACCTTATGATCACCCGCTAATTCAACAGGCTTTGAGACAAAAAAAATTAGTGGTAGGCGAAACTGCTCTAGCCATAAAATATATTCGCGATCAGAGTATCGCCGTTACTGGTACTAGAGGAAAAACTACCACAACTTGGTTGATTTATCATCTACTTAAAGAATCTGGCGTTCCAGCCATTATCGCCGGAAATATTCCTAACCAACCTTTATTGGCTATCTTGCCTGAAGTTACTCCAGAGACTCAAGTTGTTATCGAGATATCGTCATTTCAGATTGAATCACTGAAATATTTGGGCACTTCGGCTCATATTAGCGTTATCACCACTTTATATCCGGATCACTTGAATCGATACTCCTCTTGGCCAGAATATGTCAAATCAAAGACAGACCTGTTCAAATACCAAAAAAATGGTGATATTGCTGTTTACCAGTCAGATCAACCTTGGTCAGGTGAAATCAGCTCAAGTATTCCTGCTCATAGCAATGAAATTCGGGTTAGCAAAGAGATTATTAATCAACTTCAACAACGTGTTCGGTTAAAAATCCCCGGACAACACAATTGGGAGAATGCAGCTTTAGCCACCACAGTAACTTCGTACCTTGGTCTNNAATTGGAAAACATAAAATTTATTAACGATACTACTTCAACCACACCAGTGGCGTTGGAAAAAGCTCTCGAAGCTTACGCTGACAAAAAAATTGTTCTAATAGCTGGTGGAGCTAGTAAAAATATTGAGCTAGCACCTGATTTTTTGCGAAAAGTAGCCACCATTCCCCAAGCCATTATTTTGTTAAGTGGTGAAGGTCAAATTGAACTACAAACTGGTTGGCAAAATCACAATATTTTGGTTAACAGTTCAAAAATAAAAGTAGTGGAGTCTTTACCAGAAGCGGTTAATCTTGGCTTTCAAGTTGCAAAGGATCAATCCGCTGAAGTAGTTTTGTTTTCACCTGGATTTACCTCTTTTGATCGCTACAAAAATGAGTTTGATCGAGGCGAAGACTTCAATCAATTAGTTCAGGCTATTATTAACAAATAGTAGAGCAACACAGTCATTACTTTAGAGATAATTAATCTTATACCTAAATTGGCATAAATATGACAAATAGAGTATCAAGTCGACTAACAAATATCACTATTAAACCAAGTCATTTTGCATTATTTGTAATATTTTTTTCGTTATTTGGTTTGTTGTGTATCTTTGATGCTTCGGTGGCTGATAGTTTACAAACCTTTGGCGTTCCTTGGTACTACGCCAGTCGGCACGCTATTTGGGTTGGTCTTGGAACGTTCATTTTTCTAATTCTTGGCCTAATTCCAATCACTAGTTGGCAAAAAACAGCTAAAGTGATTTTTTTGGTAGCCATCATATTGTTGGTGGCTGTTTTAATACCTGGGGTTGGGACCAGATTGCAAGGCGCTCAAAGGTGGATTTTACTTGGTCCAGTACCTATTCAGCCAGCCGAAATCGCTAAATTAGCAGTAGTAATTTTTTTTGCCTCCTGGCTCAGTAGGCATCAGCGATTTTTGCCATTTTTAGTTTTTTCTTCAGCGCTGGCAGGTTTAGTTTTGTTACAGCCAAATATGAGTAACGCCGTCATTATATTTTTACTGGCTACATCAATGTATTTTTTAGCCGGTGGCAACTGGAAGCCATTGGCTACTTTTATGGCGTTTGCCTCTATTTTAGGTTTGTTATTAATTGCCGCCGTTCCATATCGTCGAGAAAGAGCAATGACTTTTTTGGATCCTACCAGCGATCCTTTGGGTAGTTCTTATCACATTCGTCAGATTACTATTGCCTTAGGCAGGGGTGGGTTGTTTGGTCAAGGAATTGGTTTATCTAAACAAAAACAACATTATTTGCCGGAAACAGCCAATGATTCGGTTTTTGCGGTTCTAGCTGAAGAGACAGGCTTTGTCGGTTCGATTATGATTATTGGCCTGTATATGTTGTTAATTAAAAGTGGGTTATCGATAGCCAAAGTTCAAGACGATAAATTTAAATACTTAATCGCGATCGGTATCACTACCTGGTTAACATTACAAATAATGTTAAATTTGTCGGCCATGGTAGCGTTGGTTCCATTAACAGGAGTGCCGCTACCTTTGTTGTCTTACGGTGGTTCTGCCTACTTATCAAATATGATCGGTCTAGGTATTTTGTACCGGCTGTTAATTGAGACAACTAAACCAAAAAGTCGCAGCTCGAGAGGATCGCGGTCAAAATTAATTAAAAGATTTTAACGGCTTGCCCTTATGTTAGTCAAAAGCTACCATAGAAGTATGTCAACTTGGCGCTACATCGTCAGTGGTTTGTTTTTGGCGGCCGCGCCGGTTGTTTTATTTGGTTTAATTAGCTTCTCCACCTGGAAAATTAGAACCGTTCAACTGCAACCAGAGCCACCAAAAAACTCAACCGTCGCGGCCGCCAGTGGACAAGCACCGATCGCCATCGACACCACCGGCATCAAAACTCAAGTCCAACCTGGAGATGCTAGATATTTAATTGTCACTAATTTTTTGCAAAGGCACGATTCACCCTTAAAACCTTACGATTACTACGGTCGAGCCTTAGTAGAGGTGGCTGATCGCTATAATCTGGATTATCGACTATTGCCAGCCATTATGATGCAGGAAAGCAATCTCTGCAAATCTATTCCTCCAGGTAGCAATAACTGTTTGGGCTTTGGAGTTCACGCCAACGGAACTTTAACTTTTGAAAGCTATGAGGCCGGTTTTGATCGAGCCGCTAGAGAAATCAAGGAGCGCTATATTGACCAGGGATTAACTACTCCAGAAGATATTATGCGCAAATATACACCTTCCAGTAATGGTTCTTGGGCTTTTTCGGTTAACCAGTGGATTGTGGAGATGGAGTACAACGACCGCCAACTAGCCAGAGAAGAGCGGACCAACAACAATTTGTTGGAGTATGTTGAATAATTTTTACTTAAAACGACGTAATTATATGTAAATTATGCTTATGCTTTATGGTAAACTTCAACAGCAATGAAACCGAGTAAAGATGCTGTGTCTAAAATCTTTAAGAAACTTAACACTCTCGTTATATTTTTGTTAGTTACTGGCTTCCTGTTTTTTAATTCGACAAATGCTAATGCACAAACTTGCGGTTCTTTAGGGGAAAACCGGCCGCCAAATCATTTTACATGTTCCGCAATCAATGGTCTTTGGCAAGTAAATGAGTTTGATTTTGAATGTGATAATGGATACACGCCAAATTTTACACTATGTTCTGGAAACTATGCTCAAAAAAATTTATGTGGTGAAACCAACTGTTGTTTAGCTTGTGTTAGAAATGAAGAAACATCTATTCCTTATGGTGAACCATGCGGAGGTTCAACTCAGGGGGAATGTGTTAATGGCACTGAATGCAGAGAGGGATTATGTTTGAGGAGCGAGGGCACCATTACATTTGGGAATAGCTGTCTTCGGTCAAGTGAATGTAGTACCGGTACATCTGAAAATCCAACCGAGGCTCTAGTCTGCAGAGAGGTTTCTGGAAGAGGCAGAATTTGCACCTATGTTGAAGGAAGGTACTGCGAAAGTGATAGACAATGTATAACTGAAACCGGCAATCCATTATCCAGATGTATTGCAGATGTATGTACGAACCCAGGGGAACAAGAAGACGATTCCCAACACAAAGGCACCGCCTTTGAATACTGTGACCAAGTTCCTCCTTCTCAAAGAGATGATTGTCGAACTTGTATTGCTGATTCAACCAATGAACAAGGTGTCCAAACTAGAATTTACACCGCTGTTGGCTGTATTGATGTAGTTGGTAGTGATCTAGCTGCTGATTTAATTAGAATTCTTATTGGTGTAGCTGGTACCGCTGCTTTTCTATCTATTCTAGGAGCAGCTTTTCTACTTACTACTTCAGCTGGTGAATCTAGTAAGGTTAAACAAGCTAAAGAGCTTCTAACTGCGGCAGTGGCTGGTTTACTGTTTATGATTTTCTCGGTCATTATTCTAGATTTTATTGGTGTGAGTGTTTTAAATATTCCTGGGTTGACTGGGGGGGACACGGACCCAACAACCCCAAGAATATGAAATTACTCCTAGCACTTTGTCTCGACCTCAACTGCATCCCAGTGCTGAAAACCCGGCAATAACATGTGATTATCCCAGAGGTTGTATCTGCATTATCGACAATCACGGTACCCCAATTTCCCAAAATGATGTTTGTCAAATTCAAACTATTTCAGATAGAGTTTGCGATATGCAGGGAGATGGTCAGAGAACCTTGATTATTGGCGGCGAGTGTGAAGATCCGGATGGATGTATTTGCGCGCCAAATTCTAGCAGCAGCATACCTATTCGGTGCGGGGTTAATTGTTATTAAAAATTTTATAAATCTTGATCTGTATTATATTTCAAAAATATAGTCTGTCTTTAATTTCGCCTTAACCAAAACGTGATAGAAAATAACGAACTAAATTCTTTTTTCATCCCTATAAACTCATTTTGGTTTTTTATTGTCCAAATTATCAAGCAATTCATTTTTGTGAAAAATTTAGTTATTAGATTCGCACTTATTAATTATATAAAAAAGTAAAATAAAAAATATTGTTGTTCATTTTTTTGTGCTAGTATGGTTTTACATGATAGAAAAAACATCTCCACCAAAATCTGATATTCCTTCTAGTTTGGGAGGCAAAATGGGATCAACTATTACTGATGCACTAACTAGATTAGATGATGTTAAAAAACAGATTCAAGCAGAAGACAGATTTAGTGACTCTGTACCTGAGTTGAATAATTTCAGAGGTCAAAAGGTAAGTGGTCAAAGACTTGTTACAAACCTAAACCCAGAACAAGCTCAATTCTTACAAGAGATTAGTCAGGATGTAGGAATTCTTTCATTTTTGAGAGAAAAATCTGAACAAACAGCGGATATGCGCCATCAAGAAGTATACCAAAATTTGTCATTAATCGGTAATTTGAGGGTACAAGGTGGGGGTGAAGGTAGATCAGGCTATGTAATCGGTAGTGGAATATTTATTAACCCTAAAGGAAATATAGTAATGAATATTTATGAAGGTCGCGTTGGTCAAGAGGCGGCATATGTTCTTGATTTTGGCTCTCAACCACCCGTTTTTGTTCTAGACTATGTTACTCAGGCCTATGACGAGTTATCTGAAAGAACACATACAACCGATACCGCCCGTTATTCTGCCACTCTTAGGATAGCTGAAAAGCTAATTGGTGAATTAGAACAAGTCACTCAGGAAAAAATAAAACAACGAATTATTAAGGAAACCTCTACAAATCTTCTGTACCTTCCACAAGTTGAGCTTTTTAATGAATTTTCAGTAGTAAAAGAAAGTAGAATATTATTAGAACAATCAAGCAAAAGAAAAGGACCTCTTGTAAGGGCAGATGATATTCTGATAACTCCTTTGGAACCTATCATTGTTCAAGTACAAGAGTTAGAAAAACTTCGTGAAAAATTAAATGCTGCTCACCAAAATTTAACTCAAAATGAGAATAAAATTTCGGAAAGAATGACAGAAATCCAACAGTCATATATCGAGTTATTTTCCTCATTAAAATTATCTCAGGAAGATCTAAGAAACTCGAGCTTTAATTATAGAGAGTCAATAAAAAAATTAGAGGATGATTTAGAAAGTAATTCACAACGTCTAAAATCAGTAAGGGAAGACGTGGTGAATATTTTAAAGGATATTCTTGTAAATGGTGATCTGGTTCGGGAAAGTATTAAAAAATATATTGAAGCCAACTTAGATAATGACACACCGTATAGACATAGGCTTAAGAAAGTAAAAGAAATTATTGATACATTGAGGGGAAAAATTTCAACAGATTTTTCTTCAGTTTTGTCCTTTTACCCTAAAATTATTACTCGTGTCTTATCTTTAACAGATACTCACCACTCTGAAGAAGAATTAATTCAGATAATGCAAAAAGGAGCGAAAAAAGAATTAGACTTTTTTGAGTCCTACTATGGATTTGCGGAAGCTGGATTAACAAGTCTAATATATAGCTACAGCCCAAAATTAAAAGAGTACTTAGAACCATACTGGCGAACTCCATCTGGCATAATAAGGAAGTGGGTAAATGAACTTAGGAATAGATTTGAGGAAGTTATTGAAAGATAAATATACCAAATTATTGGCTAAGCTTTTTTTCAAACTTAGCATGAACACGGATCATAAACAGCTGGTATAAATCAGAAAATCTGAGTGTTTCTTTTTCTTGGTTGATTTTAAATAATAAGCACGCATTTACACAAAATTATCTGTATTTGAAGGGCGTGCATGTTTTCTAACGGTGTATGTTAGCGGTGTTGTCTATGTGCCCAGGAGAGGACTCGAACCTCCAAGGATTGCTCCACACGGTTCTAAGCCGTGCGCGTCTACCAGTTCCGCCACCTGGGCATTAACTATTTGCTCTCATATTAACATCGCGTAACGGGTTGCGTTTGTCTATTATAACCGGCATACTAGATTTGTATGTCAGAACCTGCCCGTTCGCAAGATATTTTGTGGTTTAAAGAGGTCGATAAGCAAAGTCTTAGCCTGGTTGGTGGTAAGGGAGCCAATCTAGGTGAAATGATTAGTGCCGGCTTTCCAGTACCGGATGGCTTTGTGGTCACGGCTCAAGCTTACTATAACTTTATCGAAAAAAATGATCTTAAACCAAAAATCAAAAAAGTACTAAGCAAGGTAGATGTCGACAATTCTAGACAACTAGATAAAGCAGCGAAGCAAGTCCAACAGTTAATAAAAAGGGCAAAAATACCCACTGATTTAGCCAAAAATATAGCTCAAGCTTATAAAAAAATCGGCAAAAATGAGTATGTCGCGATCAGATCGTCGGCCACGGCGGAAGACTTGCCAGATGCTTCCTTTGCCGGGCAGCAGGCAACTTTCTTAAATATCAAAGGCGAAAAAGATGTAATCAAATATACTCAATTGGCTTGGGCATCTTTATTTGAAGCCAGAGCAATTTTTTATCGAGAAAACAAGGGGTTTGATCATTTTAAGGTCGGCATCGCGGTTCCAATTCAGAAAATGGTTCAGTCCGATGTTTCCGGAATTATGTTCTCGATTAACCCAGTCAACAATGATTCTGATACCGTAATTGTCGAGGCGGTTTGGGGACTTGGGGAAACCATCGTTCAGGGTATGGTGACGCCGGATCATTACGTGGTAAAAAAGAAAAAATGGGAAATTTCTAAAGTTCAAAAGGTTAAACAAACCAAAGAAATGGTTAGAAAACTAGGCAAAACTAGAGTTTTTCCTGTTCCAATCACCAGACAAAATAAACGCAAATTATCTGATGATCAAATTGTTGCCCTGGCTAAACTGGCAGTTAAACTGCAAGAACACTACAACGTCCCTCAAGATATCGAGTGGGCGGTTGAGAATGGTCACATTTATGTTGTACAAACTAGACCGATAACCACTATGAAGGCAGTAGAGGATAGGCAGGCACTGGACGCCAGCGTCCAGCGCCTGCTATCTGATATGAAAGTTCTACTAGAAGGCGAGCCGGCATCGCCAGGTATAGTTTCCGGGCAAGTAAAACATATTTTGTCGCCCAGTGAGATTCACAAACTTAACATTGGCGAAATCATGGTAACCAGAATGACGACGCCAGATTTTGTACCCGCTATGAAAAAAGCGGCCGGCTTGATTACCGATCAAGGCGGCCAAACTTCTCACGCAGCTATCGTTAGTCGTGAACTTGGCTTGCCTTGTGTGGTTGGTACTAAAAATGCCAGCAAAAAACTAAAAAATAAGCAGGAAGTTACCATTAACGGACAACAGGGTCAGGTGCTTGACGGTAAAATTCCTGAGAAAGTTTTAGCTGATCTG
>DBQK01000006.1 GCA_002305195.1 Patescibacteria group bacterium UBA1396 | reverse complement strand
ATAATCCTCCCAACCTCCTAGCAGACGCTGCCGGTCCTGCCGAGCTAATCATCCGTGGTGATAATCAAGAAGAAGTGGCCGCCTTCTCCGCCTCCGGCTCTGCTCGCTTCCGCCAGCTAGTAATCGCCGGTGACAATGAACTTGAAGAAATCGCCTTCGACGGCGTTTCCATCACCTATCAAAGCAACGCCTCAGCCGGCACCGCTACTTTGCCTGCNNCTGGTACTACTCAAAACCAGGTGCTTTACGTCCAGAGTAAACAGGGAAATAACCCTGCCACCCCAAATAACGAAGCTCAGTTTGTCGTGGCCATTGACGAACCCATCGACACCGATATCGTTTTCAACTACTGGCTGATTCAACAAAGATAAATTTTTGCTGAGTGGTTGGTAGAGGCAGTGCAAACATCAACTTAATACTCCTAATTATTACGAGTCGCCAACCAAACGTTTGAAAAATTTGGGTTTATCAATATCTGCCCTAATGAAGCCCTAATTATTACCGGATTTGCTGTACTAATAATTATCATTTTGCTATTATTTTCTGAAACATAAGGAAAAATATGAAACCTCTCTCCAGGGAAAAGAAGAAAATTGTAATACCAAGTCATATTGGTGAAGGAAGTGCGGCAGGACCAGTTGTTGCTGATTTGGCCACAGCAATCCATTATCCGGATGGAAATCCTTATTTTCGAACTAGAGGCTTAATTCTGAAAACCATCCATGATGCTGGCGTAATAGGCATCTCTTGGCGAGAACTTGAAGAAATGATTTCTGAAAATAACCCTCATTTTGCTCCAGGAAGTTCTGTAGATAGTTTAATCTGGGCATACATTGATATGGGCTGGATTGAAACTGTTGATATTGAGGGAGAAAAATATCTAAAAGCAAGATTTGAAATTGTTCTAGATTCGGATACCAAAGTCAGTAATCAAATAAGATAGTGTGTGCACATTATATATATGGGTTGTAACACTGCACAATGTGCACAGTACTTTTTAGTCACTTTGTTAGGTTGAGGAGGTTATTTTGAAAAGAAAAGGTAAAAAAGAGAAACCTGCCAACGCAGGCTCAGATTCAAACCTGGAAAACCAAGTTTTAGCTGAGCTCATTGCTGTTTTAGCACCGCTCGAACTAACACAGCTGCAAAAAACGTACTTACTAACAAACCTATTTCTCACTCCTGCTTCTTCAGAAACCACCAGGGCGCAAGCTTTGGAAGTTTTGAGACTAGTTAGTGAGATCGTAAGCTAACCAAATAAACCCCGCTTTCAATTAAAATCCTAACAACTTCCTTGCAAATTCTCTGTTTGGGGTGTTGCTTACACGGTTTTCGCCTCAAGAAAGTGACACCCGGGTGTCACTTTCTCGGCTAAAACCTTGTGTAAGCAACACCCTCACCATCCTGCCCCACCCATACCCCTAAGATCTTCAACGCCCAACAAAATACCACCCAACAAAATTTGACATCAACCTCAGAAAAAGACATAATAAAATATTATGACTCCAGGCCTGCCACCCTTCGAAGTCGCTCAGTTAAACACTCAACATTTGTGGGGTGATTCAATCAATTCCGGTCAAAACGCAAACAACTTAGGTGAGGCGATGGGATTATCGTCAGCCAAAATCAGTCAATACAATCCCCTAGTCGGTCTAGCAGACAATTCTAATTCCAACCAAACTGCACCCGGCTCGGCAAAGGGCGGGCGCCGTTTGTGGCGCTGGTCGATTTCTCCTGGTCTTATGGGAGTTGTTGTTGCCCTGATTATTTTGCCGGCTGGTTTTGTGTACGCAGTTCAGCCTCGACAACCCAAGATGGAGGCTGGTAGGCAAGAAAAAATGGCGGCCTATCTGGATGAGAATCGACAAAATAATCCAGACTATATGGCGCAAAATAGTGGTGAATATCCGCAAGACGAAAATGAGCAAACCGGCGCTGCCCTAGCAGAGAATAGCGCCAGCGATGCGGCCAACCCACAACTCGCCAGTGCCAATGCTGATAACACCAGTGCTAATGTTGATAACACCGCCAATCCAGAAGCAGATCCCCTTACCGATCCAGACAGAATCACGGCCGAGCTTGCCAGCAATCCTGATATTCCCAACAAAACTTATGCTTATCATCTAACCCTATCTCAGGGTTTTTTGCGTAAGGCTATCGAGCTTTCGCAAACCACCAAAGCCCAGCAAAGTGAATCTGACAAACAAAATATCAAAACTTATCTTGACAAAGCCTTGGAAGCTTCAGAAAAGGCAATCGAGATTGATCCCAGAGAAGGTGCCGGGTTTATGGTGCGCGCGCGCGTCTACAAAACCGGCGCTGTGCTGGATCCACAACTAACTGAGCTCGGCGAGCAGGATCTCCAGATAGCGCGCGCGCTAGGCATTACCAGTGCCTACCTGGAAAAAAATCAAGATATTTTCGACCTTCTGCCCACCCAAGAAGCGCAAGATCTTGCCAACGCTCCGGTTATTGCCAATCCAGATGATGGTTCTGACCAGACCATCGCCAACAATACCCAGGAAAATGTTAAAACCGGTACTGTTCTACTCAACGCTGGCGAAACTACTGCCACCGTCAATTATCCAGAATTGACCGCCAACCAATCACTTCAGGTTTCGGCTCAGGCAGGTCAGGATACACAAGGAGCGATTTTCTCGATCGCCAACCGTACCGAGGGAGAAGGTTTTACTGTTTCTAGTTCCCAACCACTCAGCCAAAATATCACTCTTGAGTGGCGCGCCATTTCCGAGTAAACTAAATCCATAACTTGTTGTAACAAACAGGCACAAAGGACTACAAAATCTGTTCATTATCGAAAATAATGCGTTGATACCAAAATAAGATTAAACATACAATAAGAGAGGAAGATTATGCGAAAGGATTTATTAGGACAGTTGGGTAGCGTTATAACTTTAATCACCGCCTTTCTTTTGCCCCTGTGGGTAGTACCACTAACCATCAATCCCTTTGGGTTTCAAAAACAATATCTCTTTTTGGTCCTGGCTGGTATTACTACAGCTCTCTGGGTAATCCAGACCGTCCGCAACAAAAGAATTTTGCTAAGTTTATCTTTCATTAATGTGTCGGCAATGCTAGCGATGGTAGTAATGGCTATCTCGGCTTTCATTATTCCCAACACCGCTTATCAACTTTCTGGTCGCTTTATTTTAGTAGCGTCGATGGCGGCGTTCCTACTCTTTGGTGCCAGTGTCGTTAAACAGCTTACTTGGAATAAGCTGCTAAAAACCTGGCTCTGGTCGGCCACCTTACTGAGCCTGCTTAGTTTGACGCAGTTCACACCTTGGTCGCTTTCTAAACTGCTTAATCAACTTTTGGGCACCGATTTTGCCGATGGTTTAGTCTTCTCTCTAGCCGAATCACCTCTGGCCTACCTAACCTTTGCTGTACCGGTAGGTTTAGCTGGTTTGGTAGCGGTTGTTCGACAGAGCTTAAAAGGTAGCGACGACGGTCAATCCCGAGCGTTAGAGCTACTAAAAGGCTACCTTCCCTGGAGTGTTATTACATTAGCTTCCGCAGCTGTTTCCGGCGTCGCGGTGATACTTGACGAAAATGCCAGGCCTCTTATTCTTCCCTTCCGTTACGGCTGGGGCATTGCGGTAGAAAGTTTTAAACAATTACCCACTTTCTTGGTTGGGTTCGGTCCGGAAAACTTTATCAGCGCCTTTCACCGCTTCCGAGATGTGAGCTATAACACCACACCCCACTGGGATGTGTTGTTTAATAGTAGTAGTTCCGAGTTGCTACACACCCTAACTACCACCGGTGTTTTGGGCGTAGCCGCCTGGCTGTTGTTCTTTTTCGCCTTGCTATCGATCGTCAGAAAAAAACTTGTTAATAACCCTTCGTTGCTGGTTTTTGTACTAATTCAGTTAGGATTATTTTTGTTCCTCCCTTTCAGCGTACTGAACTGGGCAGTTTTAGCCATCACCGCTATCGCTGTTATGGCCGAGTTGCGTCACCAAAAAACCGACGCTGTTAAAGATGTCGTGGTAATGCTTTCGGCAATCCGCATTGTCCCTGAGGGTGGAATGAAAGCAGTCCGCACTAGCGCTGGCTTCGCCTATGTGATCTCAGCCTTAATTGTTTTCTTGGGTATATTTGGCTTCTACCTGGCTGGTCGAGTCTATGCCGCCAGCGCCGCCTACTACCTATCGCTAAGGTCTGCCGTGGCTGATGATGCCATCACCACCTACAATCGACAACAGTTGGCAATTAGACTTAACCCGGTAGATCCCCTCTATCGACGCAGTTACGCTAACACTAATTTAGCGATCGCTCAGGCGCTCTCGCAACAGGGCGAAGATCTAACCGAGGAAGATCAAAATACGTTGGCGCAGTTAATTCAGCAATCGATTCGTGAAGCGCGTAACGCCGCCTCTCTCAATCCAGCCGATACTGCTAACTGGGAGGTTATTGCCGCGGTTTACTCGCAGCTATTAGATGTTGAAGGTGCCGATGAATGGACCAACGCCGCCCTCGTCCAGGCAATTCAAACCGATCCTGTTGCTCCTGGGCTTAGGCTGTCGCTGGCAGGTTTGTATCGTCAATTGAACCAACCGGTTCAGGCTCAGCGAATTATCGAGCAAGCTATTGAGCTTAAGCCTGACTGGGCCAACTCGTACTTCAATTACGGCGATATCCTAGAAGTTCAGCAGGAATACTACCTAGCTTACCAGTCATATCTGAGAACAAGGGAGTTGTTGCCTCAGGACTCACCAGATAGAGAAGTCGTTCAGGCCAAAATCGATGAGCTAAGACCTCAAGCTGAGGAACAGTTCCAACAAATGCAGGCTGAGGCTCAGGCAGCTCAAGAGGCAGCTCAACAAGGTCAAGGAATTCCCTCGCCAGAGCAACCCACTCTACCAGAGGACGAGGTTCAGTTAGAAAACCCGCCAGAAGGTTTCAATGAAATACTTGAAGGAGAAGGCGCTGGAGAAAATACTCAGCCAAATAATGAGTCAGAGACTCAGGCCGAGTCACCTCAGCCATCTCCTGAAGAGGCAATTGTCTTGCCTGAGGAAGTGGACCTATAAAAACAAGCTAATTAGCTAGTTGAATTGCGCATATAATCGAAACTAAATAATAGCTTAAGTTTTGATTAAACAGTTTGCTAATCCGGCTGGCGCCGTTTCCCTCCAGGGAAACGGCGCCAGCCTTACTTCTACCATCACCAATTCATCATCAAAAGATAACAAAACTTATTTTTTTGCCTACTTTTCTATATGTATTGTCATTTTTAACAATATTTGATATTATCTAGTTATGTTTAGCACGCAAAATTTAACCAGCGCATATACGCCCGAACAAGTGGCCAAAATGCTTCAACTTTCAAAAAACACAGTTTATCAGCTGATAAGTCGTGGTGATATTGTCGCAAAAAAAATCGGTAAACTTTACCGTATACCCGCAGCCTCAATTTCTTTTTTTTTAACTGGTCTTGATTACGATCTTTATCAAGCCGACTTGCGTGATCGACAAAATATCAAACAAGTTACTGATCTTCTTAAACAGGCTAGGTCGTCCTTATAAACTGAATTTATGAACCAACAGAGTTTACTTGCATTTGTGGATTCAGATGTCATCATTTCTTCATTACTATCAGATCAGGGGGCTGCATATGCTCTACTTCATCAATTAAGTAAGCCAAGTTTGTTAATCTCTAATTTTTCCGAAAGAGAATTGGCTATTGTGATCGCAAGATTAAACATTGCTTCAGAAAAATTAGACAGTCTAATTTCTAATCACTTTCGTACCGTAGCTCTTAACCAAAATTTGGCAACTATTAAACAGCGATATGCTGAATTTGTAACCGACATTAATGATGCCCATGTGGTCGCGGGCGCACATTTAACCCACTCAAGATTTCTGATATCTTACAACCTAAAAGACTACCAAATAGGCAATATTAGAGCTGAGCTTAATGTTGTTGTTTTAACTCCGGCAATGTTTTTGCAATACTTGAGAAATCAAAAAGAGATTTAGATTATTAAAACTGATCGTTTTTTCTAACGAGGCTTCTTCCCTAATCTAAATAAAATCTTAAGTCTTTAATCCGAGCAAACCACATAAATTGGTGCGGTGGCGCGATCATCCTGATGAACGGTCAATAGTATCTGGTCACACACCGAAACACACCTAGATTGTGACTCTAGAATCTGCTCATCAGAATCATTCTCCAAAAGCGCCCATAAACAATAAAGATCACCGTCACTTGGATCGCGCCAATATCTTAGCCGCTGGCTGGCCAAAGGATCGGCAGGCAAGGTAGACATGTAAACATTGTCATTAATACTAAACCGGCTACCCCAATTGAATTGAGAACCTTCGTGACTAATTCTGTAATCAGCAGAGCTGGTCGGAAACTCCTGAAAATCGTTGTAGTACATTCTTAACGCTGTTTGCAGTTGACGCAGATCATTTTTACGCTGCGCGTCGCGGGCGCGTTCGCGCCCGCCACTCAAATTAACCAACACAATACTGGCTAATACTCCCAGAATTGTAATAACCACCAACAACTCAACCAAAGTGAAAGCAGCCGATTTTGAAGCCCTTAGTGTTAATATCCTACTCTTTTGTTGGGATAGTGGCTTAAATAATCTCTCGCAACAGCCCTTGTACCAAAAATTTGAAGGTTGAAACTTAAATTGATTCATAATTTCCTTTTATTAATTAGTCTGTCCAGGTTTCATCGATGGTGGTATTACTACTACTGACACAGTAATTACAGAGATTGGCATTGGCTGTTTCACCACAATTTTTACCTGAATATCCTTCTGGCTGCTGGATGTCCAAATCTTCTTCATTTTCTAGAACCGCGCATAGTCTATATTTAGTCCCTGCTGTATTAGCCTCATAAAAATATTGTGCGCCAGGAGCGGCTCGATCGCCAGGTAAAATCGGCATATAAACCGTTGGGTCGCCAGTAGCGGTTTCATCGTCCACAAAGGGCGACCCCCATGGATAACCAGCTATCCGACTATTACCTCCTGGCCCGGGTTCTGAAAGCGGATACTGGCCCTGGTCGTTGTGATACATTTCCAGGGCGGTTTGAATTTGACGAAGATCACTTTTGCGTTTGGCGTCTCGCGCTCTTATCCGGGAAGTTAGGTAATTACTTCCCACTAAACCGGTCAAGATCGCAATAATAGCAATTACCACCAAAAGCTCAATTAAAGTAAAACCAGAATTTAATTGTTTGGTAAGATTTTTTTGTCGATCAAACATAGTTGTTTTCATTCTGGCACAAGCCTCTACCCTACTCAAGTTTTTTCAAAAAACTTAAGATGCATTCTTGCTCATAATTGTTAGTTTTTGCTTTGTCAGTATTATTTCTCAGACACAATCACCAATTTAATAGCCAGTACCACAGGTAGCGTCAAATAAACAAGAGTTACCATCTCCGCTACAGCGATACATTAATCCTGGACAGCAAACGCCGCAAGTATTTGGACTGCAACCCTCACCACAAATTGGCGGAGCTGTACTGGGAAATTCTCCGTAACCGCTATCGTCTCCGCCTGGTACCTCGATAGTTTCGCCATCTGGTGTCTCGATAATCTGACCCTCCAAAGGCTGGTTGGAAATACCATAATTAAAGTCGCGCTGACCATCATCATCCAAATCTGGGCCGCAGCCTTGTTGGCAGCCAATGCGAGTAATGTCGGCATCTGCATCATCTCTTAAGTTGGCGTAAAGCCAGTAATTTTGTAAATCATCGCTAACTTTATAAACATAAGGCTCCATTGATTGCGGATCACACAGCAAGCGCGGCATATAAGCTGCCATATCTGGCTGAGGTTTATTGCACCAGCTGGAATCGGCCATTATATATTGAGGCGGATAATGACCGCGATCAGCAAAGTAAGCTTCAAATTGGATGCGATACTCTTCCAAATGGGCCTTGCGCTTGGCATCATTAGCCCGATGAATAAACCTGGGAATCGCAAAATATCCAATTAAGGACGCCAGAATAACAATGATGGCGATCACCACCAATAATTCTAATAAACTCATTCCAGGCGATTGTTTAACCAGCTGACTCTTAAAAAAGCGGTGTTTTGCCATTAATTATCAGTATAGCAAGTAAAAAGATGTCTTGGTATAAACCAGAGTCAGAGTCTTTGATCTCAAATAATATATAATGATTATATGAACAAATATCTCATTTTCATTATTCCAGTTATAATCCTTGGTTTGGCCTTAGGCGCTTTTGGTTATCAATACCTGAATAAACAGAAATCTGTTCAATTGGATAATCAAGTTGCGTCTAATTCTGCTGACGATCCCAATTCCTCGTCAAGACAATTTAAAATTGCCGATCTTCTAAACAGTGACGATAGTTATCACTGCACCTTTGATTATCAAGCAGTCAATGAAGATTCTTCTAGAGGTGAAGTTTTTGTGGCGGAACGTGGCCAAAAAATGCGTGGAATCTTTGTTTCCAGTATGGGCGATCGCCCTGATGTTGAGGGTAATATTTTGCGCGATGGCCAATATCAGTATTACTGGCAAACCGGTGAAGAAAACGGAATGAAATTTCTCATCGATGAGGTCGATGAAGATATTTTCTCTACCGGAGACAATCTTGGTGAGGAAATAAGTGATCAAGCAGAAGAGGAAATTGACGAAACCAGCCCCTCAGATCAATCTCCAGACGTAAACTACTCCTGCACTCCTTGGCGAGTGGATGAGAGTAAGTTTGTAGTTCCAAGTGGTATCAACTTTGTCGATTTCCAGGCGCAAATGGAGCAACTTAAATCTTCTATGCCTGCTACAGAAGAAACAAATAATGAAGAAACAAGTGAAGTAAATGTTAATTGCAGTATGTGTGATCAGGTGCCTGCCGGCGAAGCTCGTCAACAATGTTTAAGTTCTTTAGGTTGTTTGTAGCTGCTTGAGCCAGTTTACAAATTGGTTATTTCCCTGCTGCTGTTGCCAAAGCCAATATTCAACTCCCCAAAAAAAGACCGCCTCAACGGGCAATTTTTGTGCCGCTTGCCAATTTTTTTGTAGCTGAGAAACGTTAAAACTGCCCGGATTTGACTTTTTATACCCTGCCCCATCTTTTTCCCAAGGCTCTGCCTGCAACTCCATAATCCAAACTGGTTTAGAACTGTTGGCGAGTATTTCGGACAAATGATTAGCCGAATCACGCGGGCCGGCATAAATGCTCTTCCCTAGTACATTCATCATAAATTGTTTGTAGTAAAGGTCGATACCAACAATATCCGCTAGAGCGGCAGCTTGATCTAAATTTCCGCGAGTTGATAAGTCATTACCCCACAAATTTATAATGATTGAGCGTGAATCTAGCTGGCGCACCAAATCAACTTCTGATTGTAAAAATGACAAAGGTATTGTCTGTTGGTGTGGTCCAGACGGGTCTAGGGGTTCGTTCTCGACTTGCCAATGAGAGATGTTATTAAAAGACCTGATTGTTTGGATAGTTACTTGAATAAATTGTCGAGCTTTAGCTTGGGTCGTTGGTAAATTTATATCTGGCTCAACATGATCAGGAAAATAAAATTCTGGCCAGCGAGGTGCCTTGATGCCTAAGCTTAAAACAACTTTTTTGTCGGTTTGCTGACAGATTTCTAGCTGTTGGATGAGTTTGGAAAAATCATACTCCCCTGGTTCTTTTTCAATCTCATCCCAGTACGCTCCCAAACGAATCATCTTGATTGGCCAGGTGCAAATCGCTTTTAGACTTTCAACGGGTTTTAAATCCAGCCAAGTAGCTTGGTGGTGACTATAAGTTGCACCCAAGATCATAACTTCACTTTAACATTGTTAAATATAAAAAAACGTCCCCATTTTCTAACGGTGTGGATGGGGTTTGTGGACCTACCGGGAATCGAACCCGGAATACGGCTATGCGAAAGCCGCGGTATACCGTTTACCTATAGGCCCAAGTGCTTCCCAGTTTTTTATTTTCAAGTGCGCTTGTGGTTGATGAGGAAGTTTCCGTTTTAGCAATTTGAGTTTGAGTAATTTAAAAAAACGAAAACAAAAGTGGACCTGAGGGGATTCGAACCCCTGACCTTCTGTATGCCATACAGACGCGCTAGCCAACTGCGCCACAGGCCCTTGTCATTCTGTTTATCAAATTTGTCTTTATCTTTATTTGCGATTTGTAGTTTGACTGTCAAGCCATTTTTCAGCTTATTATTGCTTCCTTTGTGTTCTTGGCAACTACTCGACAAACCAGAACAGGCTAAATTATACCAGCTATTGTTTCAGTGGGTGTCGATATCTCAAAGTTGGCGGGTTTAGCTTGGGGTTTAAATCGTAGATGGCTAATTTTTCGTCTGGCTGACTATCAGATAAATTGCTAGTTTCCTGGTCAGTGTTGGATGAAGCGGTTAAGTCTGTGTCGGCCGCCACCGGTGACAATGCAAGCGGCGGCGCCTGGCTAATTTTTTGCCAGACAACCTGCTTGAATTCGGATAGGCCCTGGCCGGTGGCGGCCGACACTAATAAAATTTCTTTAGCTGATTCAGTCTTAGCTTCCTGGGATAAGCCGGTTTTATCCTCCTCAACCAAACTCTCCCAGATTTTTTTAAATTCTGACGCAAAATTTTCACCTAATAAATCTAACTTATTAACCATTATTAGGTGCGGTCTTTCTAATAGTTCCTGATTGTGCTCCTTCAACTCCTGACATAACAATTGATACTGTCGATATAGTATCTCGGCTTTAGCCTGATTGGTGGCCATTAAGTGTTCTTCAGGTACATACAAACAATAAACTAACAATTTACATCTCTCGATGTGACGCAAAAATTCGTGTCCCAAGCCCTTGCCTTGGCTAGCTTGTTCGATTAGTCCAGGAATATCGGCCATTACCAAACGAGTTAAGCGATCTCCTTCTTGGGACTGTTTACCTTTGTCGGATGGTGCCACAATCTCCATCAACCCTAAATTAGGTTCTAAAGTTGTAAACGGATAATCGGCAATTTTAGGTCTAGCTTTAGTTAGCACCGATAATAGTGTACTTTTCCCAGCGTTAGGTAGTCCAACAAGTCCGACATCGGCAAGTAATTTTAGTTCTAACAATAAAGTGACTTCTTCGCTAGTCCCGCCCTCCTCATACTCCATGGGGGTGCGATTACTGGAGCTTTTAAAGTGAACGTTGCCGCGGCCGCCCTGACCGCCTCTGGCAACCAGCAGCTTTTGCCCAGGCGCAACAATTTCACCTACCAACTCTTTGTTATCTCGGGCGGCCGCGACCTCGGTTTTAACCTCGGTTTTAACCTCAGACTCAGTCTCAGAAACCCCCAAATTTTGCAAGTCTCTCTCCGATTCATTATCTGTCCTGATTCGCCAAACTATGGTTCCCAGCGGAACTGGTAAAAATAAGTCTTCGCCCATTTGTCCGGATTTTTGGCGCTTACCTCCAGGCTGACCATCATTGGCCTTAAATGTTGCTTTGCCGTGATAGTCCAATAAGGTTCGCTTTTGATCACTCCCCACTAAAAAAACACTGCCGCCATCGCCACCATCACCGCCGTCTGGTCCACCTTTTGGTACAAACTTTTCTCTACGATAACTAAACGATCCATTACCGCCCTTACCAGATCTAACTGTAATTTTTGTTACATCAATCATACTTTTGTCTATATTTCTATCTTAAAAAGTTAAGAGGATTTAACAATGCACCGTCTTGTCTAACCTCAAAGTGCAGGTGAATTCCGGTGCTTCGACCAGTTGTTCCCATATCTCCAATAACATCACCCTTATTAACCGTTTGGCCGACTTTAACCCTGGCTGCCGATAAGTGAGCATACAGTGTAACGAAACCGTTTCCATGATCAATAACCACTCGATTACCATAACCTGAGTTATCTACCCAACCAGCCACCATTACGGTGCCGGCATCGGCAGCCAAGATTGGACCACCACCTCGGTTAGAAATATCGATCGCTCGGTGATACCAGTAAAAGCCTTGCGAAATAGAGCCTGATGCCGGCCAGACAAACTGTCCGGTAGCCGAGACTGATCCCGCATCTGGAGTCGTTACACGACGAACAGCCAATGGTAACTGTCTCTCACTAGGCTTAACACCGCCAGGAATAAAAATATACTGTCCAGTGGCCAAAGTAAATGATTCGTCATCGGCAAAGGTATTAAAAGGGAAAGTAATAAGCGCCTGGGCAGCGGCTTCATCGTCACCCAAACCATACTTCTTGGCCAAAGAATAAACAGTTTCCCCTCGTTGAACTTTGTGACGAATACCATCGACCGGCAAAATCCTAAGCCTATCACCTGGCTTGATAGTGCTTTTCTCGGTCAAATTATTTTCCCAATAAATTGTTTCAGGCTGAAGATTATACTGCTGGGCAATACTGCTGATGGTTTCGCCTTCGGCAACTATGTGTTCGGTCACCTCACCACCGCGAAAACGTAAAACCTCTTCGCTTTGCTGAGTAATAAAGGGGGTATCACCGGTAGAAGTGCGGATAACATTAGTTGCCACTGCGTTATACTCTTCCTCGGCTGTGGCCTCACTAACCAGCAAGGGTCCAAAGGTAATACCAACAAACAAGACACTCATAAACAAAGTGTGCAAAAATGGTCGGGCAAATTTACCTCGTCGCTTATATAGAATACCTACTACCAAGTCCTTCATTAATTCAATATAGGAAAAGAAAAAATATCCGCGCTTATAAATGTAACTTTGCAAAAACTGCAGAAATTCGCCCCACAAATAAAACTGTTCAGCCCAAAAAACTCGCCTAAAGGCACGGCCAGCCTTCGCTCTTCCCCAGGCATAACTGGGTTGATCTAAACGCTGGTGATTAGACAAGACATCACCCTTTTTTCTAAACCTGGGTAATATCGACCGGTTAAACTTAAATTTTATCGGCATAATTAGTTAGTCTTGACTACCTTTCGGCATCCAAGCTTTATTGTACCCTTTTCAGTTGGCTAGCAACCAATCTGATTGTTACAACCAAAAAGGCTTTAGGTAAAAATTATCCCTCTTTCAAAGATGCTAAAAACTCTTTATTGCTCTTGGTTTCTTTCATTCGAGCCACTACCATGCCGGTTCGCTCTTCATCTCCGAGCATATCAATCATCCGGTGTAGCGTCATTACACTTTGGTATTCTTGACCATCAAATAACAAATCGTCTCTTCTAGTACCAGATCGTTGCAAATTAATAGCTGGATAAATCCGACGCTCTGCCAATCGTCTGTCTAAATGTAGCTCCATATTGCCGGTTCCCTTGAACTCTTCATAAATCAAATCATCCATTCTGGATCCGGTATCGACCAGAGCAGTACCAATAATTGTCAAACTGCCTGGTCCCTCAAAATTACGAGCTGCACCAAAAAATCTCTTGGGTGGATACAGCGCTGAAGGATCAAAACCACCAGATAAAGTTCTACCAGAAGTAGGCATCGCCAGGTTGTAGGCTCTGGCCAACCGAGTAATTGAGTCTAATAGAACCACCACATCTTTTCCTTGCTCTACCAATCGCTTGGCTCTTTCTAAACCAACCTCGGCGACTCTAGTCTGCTCCGAAGCGTGCTCATCAAAATTAGAGGCAGGCACCTCACCCTTGCCATTAGTAATTTTTTCGATATGGCGACGAATATCGGTCACTTCTTCTGGGCGCTCGCCAATTAAAACCGCCATCAAATGGGCTTCAGGTAAATTGGTGGCCACACCCGTGGCGATTTCTTTCAAGATCGTGGTCTTACCAGCCTTAGGTGGTGACACAATTAAACCACGCTGACCTTTACCGATCGGGGCAATTAAATCGATAATTCTGTTTGAAATGGGATCTGGTCCAATCTCCAACCTAATCCTCTCGTCAGGAAAAACCGCCACTTTGTCTTCAAATTTATTTCTCTTCTGCATGCTTCTGGGCTCTTGGCCATTTACCTTAGTAATTTCCTGCATGCCCCAATATCGATCATTTTCTCGAGGTTCTCTGGCTAATCCCTCGATAATATCACCTGGTCGCAGACCAAGTCGACGAACCACCGCCATACTTAAAAAAGCATCTTTACTAGACTGACCAAAGTGTTCTCTCACAACAGCGTGCCCATCTAGAGTGGTATCCAAAAAACCAACAATGGTTTGTAAATCTGAGCTTTTACCGTTAAATCTACGGGAAACAGTTACTCCGTTGTTGTCTGAGCGGCCATTGCCGTTATTAGTGTTGCCATTTTTACCATTATCACCATTTCCAGCGAATGTTCTCGATGGTGTCGATTTGGGTTTGTTTGAGTCGATATTTGGATCAGATTTTTTTTCTGCTTTTTTATTATCCGATTCCGGCTTTTCAGCCGGTAAAGTTGAGGTATTTTTTTCTTCTTCTATCTGTGCCTCTGGCTGTTGGACATCATTGGAATTTGCCATTTTAAATCTCCTTTTTGCAAATTTGTTTTAATTTTTAACATTAACTAGTTGTTAATTTCTTTGTAATAGTTTTTGAGTTTGCTTGATTGTTGATAATAATTCACTGTCAAAACGTGACACATAAAATTGCCGGTGTTAAGTAAAAATCATTCATCAATTAAATAACTGCTGAGAAAACTAATAACTCGATTGTACCATAAATTGAAAAATAATTTTGTGAGCTTGCCTCTAGCTTAGCACCCAAGTTCGGAGCGGAAGTTCGGAGGCCTGCCCAACGTCCGAACCTCCGCCCCAAACTCAGGCTTCGGATTATTTCGGGGTTGACTATTTTGGCAGAAAGATTATGTTTGTGATCAGTGTCCTCCTGCCTACTCGGACACGAAATTAGGAAAGCATCGCTATTCGTGATCGTCCGGTCAGCGGTAGGGATGCTTTCTTTCTTATTCCCCTACTTTTTCCTGCCTAAGTTTCGTCAAATCGCTTTGACTTACCTGAGGTCAATAATGGTCAGCCTCCTACTTTACTAGCCAATCTAACCTCAAATTAGGTATTTCAATGATACTTTTATAACTTTTTTTAACATTTGTCAATCCTATAATTATTTTATGAAGAAAAATATTTTATCCTATAATTATATTTGATCTGCTTTTAGCCTGGAGTATTAACAAGATTGGTAGCCTGAGCTAAAATGTGGAAAACTTGTTAAGGTCCTATTGTTTCCACAACAAACTTAACTCTCAATAAAAAGATTATAGCTGCCTGACGGAATTTAACGATTTGCTGGTAACAATATTTTTATATCCCAAGCGCTTGGCCTCTTTTACTCTCTTTTCGAGCTGTCGAACCTGCCTTACTTCACCAAGCAAGCCGATTTCGCCACAATAGACAACTTTTTCCTCTGGCGCTTTTCCCTTTTTGGCACTGATTAAGGCAGCTGCCACTGCCAAGTCCATAGCTGGATCCTTAAAATTAACCTCACCAATAACATTGACAAACACATCTTGATGCTCAAAGGATATTCTGGCATATTTTTGCAGCACAGCTAGTAAAAGATGAAGTTTTGAAATTGGTAAACCCCTCGCTACTCTTCTTGGCATCGATAAAGGCGAACTCACAGCCAAGGCCTGAACCTCAACAATGATTGGTCGGCTACCTTCCAAGCAAACCGTTAAGGCAGAGCCTGGTTGTCCGAGAGTTTTGCCTTCAATAAAAACCTCAGCTGGATTGGTAACTTGCTCAATTCCACCAGAGGTAAGTTTTAATAAGCCAACCTCGTCGGTTGGTCCGAAGCGATTTTTTAGTGATCTAATTACTCTTAATTCTCCTGTTCTATCGCCACTAACTTCAATAACTGTATCAACAATGTGTTCAAGGACTTTTGGACCGGCAATGTCACCCTCTTTAGTAACGTGACCAACTAAGAAAGTGGGAATATTTTGTCTTTTGGCCAGAGCAACTAATCGACCGGCTGACTCTCTTAACTGCCCCACCGAGCCGGCAATACCGGTTAAATCAGTGGTAAACATTGTCTGAACAGAGTCAATTACCAGAAGGGCTGGCCTGTTTTGACTTACTAGATAAATAACCCGATCAACATCGGTGGTGGTTACAATTTGCAGTCTAGACAAGACATTATTGCTCTCAACTTTGATATTTTTCTCCTTAGCACTTGCCTTAATTATTCGCTGAATTCGAGGTACAATTTGGGCAGGACTTTCTTCTCCAGCCACATAAATTACCTCTAGATTATCATTATTTATAAGTATTTCTACGATTAATTGAGTAAGAATTGTTGACTTACCAATTCCCGGTTGGCCACCAACCAGTGAGACCGAACCAGCTACAAAACCACCACCAAAAACCCGATCTATTTCGTAAAGCTTGGTGGCCAGCCGTGGTGGTTGCTTTTCTAATTTGTCTGCCACCGATTTAGCACTAACAATAAGCTCTGCTCCATTTTCGTAAAGAACCTGCCGATTTCGGCTATTTAAACTGGCCTTAGGTTTTTCAACTAGAGTTTCAACCAAGGTGTTCCACTCTTTACACTGACCACATTGCCCTTGCCATTTAGGGTAAACCGCACCACAATTTTCACAAACAAACTGAGATTTTACTGATCCTGACATATCTGAAGTCTAGCACGTAAAACCAACACAATTGAAACAAAATAAACAACCATTTAATCTCAACTTTTTATCTCAACCCAGAGAGTTATTAAATACAAGTTCTAAATGACTAAAGTTAAAAAGCTCTAATCTTCCGACTGACTGTCGTGATTTTCAGCAGCACTAATCAGGTTTTGAATATCATCCAGAATTGAACCTAGATCCTCCTCCACCTGCTCCCAATCGCCATTTGCTTCACGAATTGCAGCAAACACCAACCTCACGTCTAGTAAAATCTGGTCACCGTTAACAATTAAATATTGTTTTGACATATTTCTCCATTTCTCTTTGGCTGTTTTGGTAGTAGTCTAGCTATTATCTCATCTGTAACTGTTGTTTGCCCAGTCGAAACTGAAAATAAAATTAATAAAGGCTACCGATAAAACAACAAGTTGCTTATTTATAAGTCACCGGAACATCGGTAGCTGCCAGAGATAGTCTGACTCGGTGCTGGTCCGTGTCAACCGAGTCGATAACCACCGACACTTTATCGCTGGCTACAAAAGTTGCTCCCTCAAGCTTGCTTTCGTGAATAAGACCTTCTACTCCTGGGCTAATGGTTACAAACACTCCAAAAGGAACTACTTTGGAAACCGTACCTTGGATGGTTGTCCCAGCTGGGAATTTGTCTACAAACTCATCCCAGGGATCATCCTGAAGCTGTTTGATAGAGAGAGTTAATTTACCGTGCTCTTCGTTAATGGCCAAAACCTTAGCCTTGACTCGCTGGCCTTTTTGGAACAAAGCGTTGAGATCATCAATCTTATCCCAAGAAATCTCGGAGATATGAACCAAACCTTCCAAAACACCAATGTTGTCATCATTGCCTTCTTCCAAAGGCACCTCGACCGCTACGAAAATACCAAATGGTTTAATTCCGGTAATAACACCCTCAACTACATCTTCTGGCGATATTTTTGATAATGCTTTCTCGGCATTAGCCAGCTCCTGCTCCTCCGAAACCAAGCGCTCCGAAAGAATAAAGCGGCCCTTGTCCTTGTCGACCTCTAGAATTTTAACGGTTAGTTCTTTACCTTTTAATGATTCCAGCTTCCCTGATGATTCTCGACCAAACTGGCTGGTGGGAATGAAGCCGCGCACACCCTCATAAACCACCACCATGCCACCGCGATTGGTATCGATAGACTTAACTGTAATCGGCTCGTCCTTGGCGTGAATCTCCACCACCTTGTCCCACATTTTGTCTAATGTAGCCTTCTTGAGCGATAAATAAAGTTGCCCCGCGTCACCTTGGTGCTCTAAAACATAAACATCAACTTTGTCGCCAGGCTTGAGATCGGCAATCAAGTCCTCGGCCAGCTGATATTCTTTATCAACCACCAGACCTTCTGTTTTGGCGCCAATATCCACCACCACCATTTTGCGGTTAACACTAACTACAGTGCCAGTGACAACGTCACCTGGTTTGGGAATCTTTAGTTCGTAATCATTGTCGGCTAATAGATCAGCCATTGTGAGGGCAGAAGCAGTTTTTGCTGCTGGCTGCGTTTTTTTATCATTATTTGTGGTTTTTTTTGCGGTCATGCCGAGGTAATCTCCTTTCAAGAGACGGTAAGTATACCAGAGGAAGACGAATATGTTAAGCTGAGGGGAAAGCAGGGAAAAAATATGACAATAAAATCAAATTCACAAGAAACACAAAAACAACAAGAACTAAAGCAATCGGTAATAGAGATTTTTATGCAAAAGATTAACAATCTTTCCGAAGAAACTATAAAGAAATATCAATCAATTTTTAGTCTAATTGAAAACGGAAATATAACCTCAAAAACTTTTAATTCCATACTGCACTTAATGGAAACTAATGAAAATCAAGAGATCAGAGATGTTGCTAGCAAAATTAAGGACGACATTAATAGACTGATGGTAGAATTTAAAAAACAAGCTAAATAGACAACTTTTTAACTTTTAATATCGGTTTGTAATTGGCAGTGTTTGGCCACAAATCTGGCAACCTCCGCCAATAATTCTCGATGGGCAAGTATCATTTCACGGTGGTGCACGGTTGTCTGCCAAAATGAACTATGTTCCTTGGCGGACAAAGACACTAGACCTCCAGCAGTTTTAAGGTAATAGTAAACTACTTCAACAACTCGCTTGGTACAAATTTGGCCGTCAAGATTCAGCTCAATTGTGTCAGAATTCGACTTTAAACCCAAAATGGAAGAGGTTCTAGGAGAATTACAAAATGTTTTATAACTCTGATGATATATCTTAATCAATTCTTCAAGATCGCTTTCAGGTACATAATCCAGATAGCGACCAATATCTTCAGCAACTTCAATCGGCAAGCCTAAAGCAGGGAAAAGCGCCTCTTTGGTGTACCACTCAGGAAATTCCTCAAAATTAAGTGAGCCAATCACCCTGCTACCAGCTTGTTGAACTTGCTTGATTATGTTCATCCCTCCTCTTGTCGATCTACCAGACCCCCATGACTCATCAATAACTACCACGTTTTGTCCAACAGATTTTTTAAGCCTGCTTGTCAGCAATCTAATCGCCAAATCCGACAGGCCAGATCTTTCAGAATCAGAGTAGTTTAGAAAAATAACCTCGGGCTTTTTGATATTTTTAGGCAGTTGTTCAGCCTTTTTTAACTCTGACCACAGTTTATTAAATAAAAAAGCTCCTGGCCTAGCAGACTGATCTAAAAATACTAGCGTGTCCACATCTCGAGAGCTTCTACTGCTTTCAAACAAAACGTAATTAATTAATCTTATAGAACCATGGGCCAGGTTGGCATAATCCTCCTCGTCAACATAATTTTTATCAGGCAATAAATCTATTATTGTGTTTGCAGAAAAGCGACTCAAAAAACCACCCTCTACTGTAATTTTCTTTTTACGAGAATATTCTTGAATTCTTTTTTTTAGAACATCTTCTTTAAGATTAATGGTAATTTTTGGACCTGTATGAGAAAACTTTAGTTCTCTTGAATTTATATCATCTGGTTTTGAAAAATAATTTATCCTATCCAGTGGATACAAATCATCTATTTTTAAACTCATACTTTGTATTGTGTCTGCTGGAAATTGTAAGATCAAGAATTGTTTTTGGAAGAAAGGAAAAGAAAAAAACAACCCTCTTGTTCTGGCCCTGAGCTATTTTGGCGTGCAGTTGCCCGCACACTATCGTCGCCGCTGGGGAGTTTCAAGACTCTGTTCGGAATGGGAAGAGTTGGGTCCACCCCGCTCCAAGGACCAGAACAAGAGGGTCGCCGGTTTGGAATTGATTATCAATCTAGCCAAACAACTACCCTATTGGTCGATGGCATAAATCATTATGTCATTTTTCCAAATTGGTATCTTCACGAGCTTGATCGCCCGTGAACAAGTGGAGATTAAACCCAATTAAGGATTTAGTATTACCAGGTAGAACGATTCCGTCAGCCAAATTAGTTTGACGATTAAGATAATCGTCATTAGCCTAGCGATCTGAAAATCAGATCGATACTGACTCATCCATGTACCAGTATATTCAGTGGATTATGGTTAGTACGAATCGGCTTAATCTGTCACCAGACTTACACCTTTCGCCTATCAACGTGCTAGTCTCGCACGAATCTCATAGGGATTCCTAATCTTGGGGCCGGCTTCCCGCTTAGATGCTTTCAGCGGTTAT